>NZ_JAPUBU010000010.1:0-6551 GCF_030397705.1 Janthinobacterium sp. SUN100
TGCCTGATGACCATAGCAAGTTGGTCCCACCCCTTCCCATCCCGAACAGGACCGTGAAACAACTTTGCGCCGATGATAGTGCTGCAACCAGTGTGAAAGTAGGTTATCGTCAGGCTTGTTATACGCAGTAAGAGAAAAACCCCGTCAGCAATGGCGGGGTTTTTTTACGTCTGGCGGTTTTGTCTGGCGTGGGCTTTTTGTCGTGCGTACGGCGAAGTTGCGCGAAGTTATCGCTCGTGAGCGCTTTTTGCGGCGGTAAGTGTGCTGCAAAATACCTATCTTTCCCGGTCCATGTTGCTAACTGCGGGCACCGTCATGTTCTCTTCATATTCACACTGTACGATGGCTTGCATGGCTGCTGCCCTTGGGCGGCCAGTCCCTTTCATCCCATCAAGTAAATGTGTGCATCCATGTTGGCCAAGCTTAAACTCGTCAAAACTCCCAAAGGCATCGATAGCGTCTTGATGCTGTCGGCCATGCTGATACTCTGGATCGGCAATTACAGCAACCTCGATCTCATGATCGCCGACAGCATGTTCGACGGGACGCGTGGGCAATTTGCCGGCACGGGCAGCGCGTGGGCGGGCAATTTCCAGCTCGGCATGATCTCGCTGGGCTCCGCCTTGATCTGCCTGGCTATCTGGGACACCTTGCATCCGCTGGCTCGGCTGGCCTCACGCCGCAGCGCCTTGCGCGTCGTGGCCCTGTCGGTCGTCTTGGTGCCGTTAAGCATTTATTTTCTCTCTTCCTTCAGCGATGTGCCTTGCCCTACGGATTTGCTGCGCTATGGCGGACTGGCGCCCTACACGCGCCTGCTGGAAACATTGCCCGCCAATGCATCTGCCATGGTTTGCCTGCCTGCAACGCAGGCGAACACTGCCTGGTGGATGCTGGCCTTGCCATTGTTTTGCCTGCCCGGACGGCCACGCACGGCGCTTCTGCTCGCTGGCGTCATGCTGCTGTGCGGTTTGGCGGCAGGCTGGCAGCAACAGTTGCAAGGTACGCAATTTTTCACGCACACCTTGTGGTCTGCCTGGATCGCCTCTTTCCTGATATATCTGCTGCATAATCTGCTCCAGGCCGAGGACGCGTTGGCCTGAAACATAAAAGTACGTCACAATCTGCCTGTCTAGTTGTCGTTTCATACAAAAACAGGAGCACCATGAACGAGCAGATTGCGAGAGAAGTGGTATTGGTCCGTGCTATCGAGACGGCCGACCAGAAAAAAGAAGTCCTCAGCGAGGATGACCGCATGTATGCCAGCCGCAGCGCGCGTGAGCTTGCGCAGTGGCAAGCTTCGGGCAAGCAGGCCGAAGTGACGGGTGACGATTTCCTGCAGCAGCGCTCCGAACTGATCCTCAAGCGCATCACCGAACGCACGCCTGCCTTCGCCGCTTTCGCGAAACGCCGTAACGGCATGAAAGCCCTGGCGCTGGCCTTGCCCTTGCTGGCCCTGCTGCTGGGCGCCGGGCTCGACCGCATCACGGATCCCCATCGCGTGGATCTGCTGTCGGCGCCCTTGCTGCTGATCATTGCGTGGAACGTACTGGTCTACCTGGGCTTGCTGATCTGGCTATGCATCCCCTCGCATTCCCTCGGCTGGCCGAAGGCGGGGTTGGTGCGCCACCTGAGCGTGGGCCGCCTGGCCTTGCCGCGCAAGTTGCCGCACGCCTTGTCCTCGGGTTTGCTCAGCTTCATGGGGGAATGGGCGCACCTGAGCGCGAAGCTGACGGCCGCGCGCCTGAGCCGTACCATCCACTTGAGCGCCGCCATGTTTGCCATCGGCGCCGTCGCCTCGTTATATGCACGCGGTTTCCTTTCGCAATACGCGGCCGGCTGGGAAAGCACCTTTTTGAGTGCAAGCCAGGTGCACAGCCTGCTTTCAACCCTGTTTGCGCCGGCTATTGCCCTGTTTCATTTGCAAGGCTTTTCGCTGGCGGAAATCGAAGCGCTGCGTTTCCCGCAAACGACGACCGTGGAAGGCGGAGCGCGCTGGGTGCATTTGTATGCGGCAACCATCTTTCTGCTGGTGGTCGTTCCCCGCCTGATCCTGGCATTGGTCAACAATTGGCGCGCCGCGCGCCTGGCGAAACATTTTCCGCTGGATCTCGATCAACCGTATTTCCGCAAGCTCAATGAAAGCATCGGCGTGGCCACGGGCGGCATGCTGCGCGTCTTGCCATACAGCTTTACTGTCGATGAGGCGCGCCACAAGGGCCTGGGCCAGCTATCCATCATGCTGTTCGGCGAGCAAGGGCGCATGATGTTGCGTCCGTCGACGTCGTATGGCGAAGAGCCGCAGGAGGTCTTGCGCGGTACGGACCTGAATGATCCGCAAGTCAATATCACGGCCGTGCTGTTCAACCTGACGGCGACGCCGGAAAAGGAAAATCATGGCGCCTTCCTCGATTACCTGGCGCAATCGTCGACACGCGGCATCGCCGTCCTGATCGACGAGTCCAGCTACCTGGAGCGCGCGGGCGAGCAGGTGGATAATGGCGCGCGCCTGGCGGAACGAGTCGCCTTGTGGCAACAATTCTGCCAGTTCCACAAAACTACGGCCACCCTGGTCAATTTGCTCAATCCTGCCTTGCACCCGCTCGATGCTGGTGTCGGGCTGAAAGTATCGGCAGCAGCATGAGTGTGAATGTGAATAAAGAAGTGCAGGATGATGCGGTGCAGATTCAGTTCGCGCTGATTTCGCACACGAATAATGGCAAGACGACACTGGCGCGTACCCTGGTGGGCGTAGATATCGGCGAAGTGCGCGACGCCGCCCACGTGACCGTGTTTGCGGAATCGCATACCTTGCTGGCGACACCGCAGGGTGATGCCCTGCAATTATGGGATACGCCAGGCTTCGGCGACTCCGTGCGCCTGCTCAAGCGCCTGGGGCAGTCCGGCAATCCCATCGGCTGGTTCCTGCGCGAAGTGCTGGACCGTTATCGCGACCGCCCGTTCTGGCTCAGCCAGCAAGCGCTGCGCACGGCCAAGGATGCGGCCGACGTGGTGCTGTACCTGGTCAACTCCTCTGAAAATCCCCGAGACGCGGGTTACTTGCCGGCGGAAATGAAAATCCTCGCCTGGCTGGATAAGCCGGTGGTGGTCTTGCTCAATCAGATGGGACCGCCGCGTCCGGGTAATGAGGAGCACGGCGAGCAGGCGCGCTGGCGCGAGCATTTGCAGCAGTATCCGATCGTGCGCGACGTCCTGGCGCTCGATGCCTTTGCCCGCTGCTGGGTACATGAGCGCGTGTTTTACGAAGCCGTGGGTAAATTGTTACCGCAGTCGCAGCAAGCTGGCTACGCGCGGTTGTTTGCTGCCTGGCAAACGCAAAATACGGCGCGTTTCCAACAGGCCATGCATTTGCTGGCCACGCAGCTGGCGGTGGCTGGGCAGGATCGCGAAGCCATTGATCCGGCGTCCAGAGGCTTGCTGAAATCGGCCTTGCAGGTAGTGGGTATCGGTAAGAATGCAGAGCAGCAACGCCAGGAAAAGGCCATGGCCAGCCTGGTGGCGCGCCTCAATACGCACAGCAGCGTGACCACGCGTGAACTGTTGATCTTGCACAAACTCGATCCGACCGATGCGCATAAGATCAATAGCCGGATACGGGAAAATTTCGCCGTGCGCGCGCCGATCGACAGGGCGCAAGCGGGGCTCTTGGGTGCCATGATTTCCGGTGCCGCGACGGGGCTATCGGCCGACCTGATTTCCGGCGGTTTGACACTGGGTACAGGCGCCTTGCTTGGCGGCGTGGTCGGTGCGCTGACGTTTGCCGGCGCAGCCTGGGGTTTTAATTCCGGTACGGACCGCAATGAGCCCACGATGCAATTTACCGATGCCTTTTTGCGTACCTTGGTGGTGGCGGGCGTGCTGCGTTACTTGGCGGTGGCGCACTTTGGCCGTGGCCGCGGTAACTTTGTCGAAAGCGAGGCGCCGGCCTTCTGGCAGGATGAGGTCGAGCAGGCGGTAGCGCGCCATGACGCTGCTCTGGCCGAGCTGTGGAAAGACGTGCGCCGGGAAAAGTCGCCGGAGCAAGCCGCCGAGCGCGTCCTGCCCCTCCTGTCGTCCATCACTTCCGATACCCTGGCGCGTCTGTATCCGGATGTGGCGCGCCTGGTGTAGATACCTGGTGTAGATCATCAGGCGCGGGCCTGCAGCCACTGCTCCAGAAACTGCACGCAGGCCCTGACCTTGGCCGAGTTCGACAGCCGCGAGGTGGTCACCGCCCACACGTCGGCCGCCTGTTGATACGCAGGCAAAATGCGCACCAGCTTGCCTTGCGCCAGGCTGCTTTCCACATCCCATGCCGAACGCAAGATGATGCCGTGGCCATCCAGCGCCCATTGATGGACGATCTCGCCATTGTTGGCCGAGAGCGGTCCGTCGACCTTCACCGTTTCCACTCCTTGCGGTCCCTGCAGTTTCCAGCGCCGCCCATCCTGGTCGCGCTCGCGAATGACGATGCAGTCATGCTCGCGCAACTGCGCCAGGGTGTCCGGCGTTCCGCGTCGTGCCAGGTAGGCGGGCGCGGCGCACAGTACGCGTTGGTTGCTGGCAATACGGTGGGCGATCAGGTCCGGTTCATGGACCACGCCGATGCGAATGTCGAGATCGAAACCTTCGCCCAGCAGGTCGACGGGCCGGTCGAGCAATTCCAGCTGTATTTTCAGGTCTGGATACTGCCGTGCCAGCTGGGATAGGGCTGGACCGAGCCGGTTGCGTCCGAAACCGGAACTGGAGCAGATGCGCAGCACGCCTTGCGGCTGCAGTTTCGACTGCGCTACCGCCTCACCCATTTGCTCGACATCTTCCAGGATGCGCTGTGCCCATTGCCGCACGATCTCGCCGTGATCGGTGACGCTGACCCGGCGTGTGGTCCGGTGCAGCAAACGTACTTGCAGCGCCGCTTCCAGCATGCCGATGCGCTTGCTGACGACGGCCTTGGAAATGCCCAGTTCCAAGGCTGTGCCGGCGAAGCTGGTTTTATGGGCGACCTGGCAAAACAGGCGTAAGTCTTCCAGCAGCGGTGTATGTTTCATTGATTGACCACGAAATGTGAATACTTGGGTTATGAATCTCCTGATTGTATTCTCATGCGGTGCCAGTATCATCAATGCACCCATTTAGCATCCATAACCAGGAGAATCCCATGCCCACACACCGAATCGCAGTCATCGCCGGCGACGGCATCGGCAATGAAGTCATGCCGGAAGGGCTGCGTGTTGTCGAGGCCGCCGCGCGCCGTTTCAATATCGACCTGCAGTTCACGACGATGGCATGGGCCAATTGCGACTATTACCTGGAACACGGGCAAATGATGCCCTCGGACTGGTTTGCCCAACTCAAGGATTTCGACGCCATCTATTTTGGTGCCGTGGGTTGGCCGGACAAGGTGCCCGACCACATCTCCTTATGGGGTTCGCTGTTGAAATTCCGGCGCGAATTCGACGAATACGTCAACCTGCGTCCCGTGCGCTTGATGCCTGGTGTGCCGTGCCCGCTGGCGAATAAGACGCCAGGTGATATCGATTTTTATGTGGTGCGTGAAAATACGGAAGGAGAGTATTCATCCGTGGGCGGGCGCATGTTCGAGGGGACGGAGCGCGAAACGGTGCTGCAGGAATCTGTTTTTACGCGCAAGGGTGTCGACCGTATCCTGAAGTATGCGTTTGAGCTGGCGCAAAGCCGGCCTAAAAAACACCTGACATCGGCCACGAAATCGAATGGCATCGCCATCAGCATGCCGTATTGGGATGAGCGGGTGGAAGCCATGGGCCCGAGCTTTCCCGATGTCCGCTGGGATAAATACCATATCGACATCCTGGCGGCCCGCTTTGTATTGAGCCCCGAACGTTTCGACGTGGTGGTCGCTTCGAATCTGTTTGGCGACATCCTGTCCGACCTGGGACCCGCCTGCACGGGGACGATTGCCATCGCACCGTCGGCCAATATCAATCCGGAGCGGACTTTTCCTTCCGTTTTCGAGCCGGTGCACGGTTCCGCGCCCGATATCTATGGCCAGAATATCGCCAACCCGATCGGCATGATCTGGTCGGGCGCCATGATGCTGGATTTCCTCGGCAATGGCGATGCCAATTACACGGCGGCGCATGATGCGATTGTGCGGGCCATCGAGCAAGTGCTCGAGCATGGTCCGCGTACGCCAGATATGGGTGGCAGCGCCAGTACGACGGATGTCGGCATGGCGGTTGCCGAATTGCTGAAATAAAGCTTGCTGCCTGTGAGTGGCTTTGCTATAGTTCGCCTCCCCAATGAGGCGCACTAGTTTGCGGCACAAAAGGGACAGCCTTCCGGGGCTGGGTAGTAGAAAAGAAGGTGTTGACGATTGTGCTGAAATGCTTCATACTCTTCCTTCTTCGCAGCTGACAAACACAACGCTTTGTCAATAGCGCGAAAGCAGTACCGAATACAGTTCTTTAACAATTAACAGTCGATAAGTGTGGGCATTTGATGTCAGTGCAGCGTCAATCTTCGGATTGGCGTAATACTTAAAATATATCAAATGTTCACAAGAAATAATGAAA
>NZ_JAPUBU010000011.1:0-1660 GCF_030397705.1 Janthinobacterium sp. SUN100
TGCAGTTCGGCCGGCAAGGTGCCCGCCGCGCAAACGACGATGTCGCGGCTGGTGGAATCAGGAGCGGAACGCTGCACGGCGCCGATGACTTCGCCGTCATACGGCAAGCCGGCCACCTCGCGCTGGCCAGTAATGGCCAGCACGGTATCGCGCCATGCGTTCCCAGCCTGCTGCGCGCGCTCCAGCCAGTGGCCCGCGCTGTTCCAGTTAGGCAAGTACCGCGACAAGCCCTGCAAACCAAGTGTCGCGTCCGCCTGCACGCCCAGGCCACGGCGTTTCAGCGCATCGAAAGCGTTGACGTTCAGGCTGACCAGTTGCGCTTGCGCAAACAGGGAATTCGAGCCCGTCGTAAAATCCTGCAAGCGCGTGCCGACAGCCAGCACCACGTCCGCCTGCGCCGCGAGGGCATTCGCGGCGGGCGAACCGGTGACGCCGATGGCGCCCAGCTGCAGCGCATGGTCCCACGGCAAGGCGCTCTTGCCGGCCTGGGTTTCCGCCACGGGAATGCCGTGGCGTTCGGCAAACGCCTGCAAGGCGGCGCCAGCCTTGCCGTACAGCACGCCGCCGCCGGCCACGATCAGCGGCTGTTTCGCGTGTTTCAGCAAGGCGGCCGCCTCTTCCAGTTCCTGCTCCACGGGCGGCACGGCGCGGAAACGCACGGTGCGCGGCGTAAAGAATTCTTCCGGATAGTCATACGCCATCGTTTGCACGTCTTGCGGCAAAGATAACGTGACGGGACCGCAGGCGGCCGGGTCCGTCAAGGCGGCGATGGCGCGCGGCAAGGCCGTCAGCAATTGCTCCGGATACACGATGCGGTCGAAATAGCGCGATAAAGGTTTAAAGGCATCATTCACCGACACGCTGCCATCCGTGGCGTCTTCCAGCTGCTGCAGCACGGGGTCCGGCGCGCGCGAGACGAACACGTCGCCGGGCAACAGCAAGACCGGCAAGCGATTCACGTGGGCCAGCGCGGCGGCCGTCAGCAAATTGGTGGCGCCTGGGCCGATGGAACTGGTGACGGCCAGCATGCGCCGGCGCATGTGGGCTTTCGCATAGGCAATGGCCGAGTGCGCCATCGCCTGCTCGTTGTGGGCGCGGTACGTGGGGAAACTGTCCCGATATTGGTACAGCGCTTCGCCCAGGCCCGCCACATTGCCGTGGCCAAAGATGGCGAAGGCGCCGCCGAACAGGGGGATTAAGGAACCATCGCCCTCTTCCGTGCGCAAGGCGGCCAGGTAGCGGACTAAAGCCTGGGCCATGGTCAATCTGATTGTGGCGCTCATGCTGCACGCTCGAGGTGGTTGCGCGTGCGCTGCCACAGGGCAATGAGCTGCTCGAAGTTGGCGCGCACGGCGGCGATCAGGCCCGCATCGTCCAGCTCTCCGGCCAGCCAGCGGCGGCTCGGCTCCTGGAAGATGGTGCGGCCCACCATGAAGCCGCGGCACGTCGTGCTGGCACTGGCTTGTTCAAAACTGGCGGCCAGGGCGGCAATTGGCGCGTTCAAGCCCAGCAGGACGACGCCACGGCAATACGGATCGCGCTCGTGCACGAGGGCATCGATGGCTTGCCATTGCTGGGCTGACATGCTTTCCAGCTTCCACCATTCCGGGTAAATGCCCAGGTTGTACAGGCGCTTGACGGCGCGCAAGACCGTGTCGTC
>NZ_JAPUBU010000012.1:0-1408 GCF_030397705.1 Janthinobacterium sp. SUN100
AATTCAAGGGGTTGAGACGAGTGAATTTATTCACGAAGCAATCGGAAGTGGTTCCAAGAAAAGCCTCTAAGCTTCAGTCATACGAGACCGTACCGCAAACCGACACAGGTGGGCGAGATGAGTATTCTAAGGCGCTTGAGAGAACTCGGGAGAAGGAACTCGGCAAATTGGTACCGTAACTTCGGGAAAAGGTACGCCCCGGTAGCTTGATTGGTTTACTCCATGAGGGTGAAAGGGTTGCAATAAACTGGTGGCTGCGACTGTTTAATAAAAACACAGCACTCTGCAAACACGAAAGTGGACGTATAGGGTGTGACGCCTGCCCGGTGCTGGAAGATTAAATGATGGGGTGCAAGCTCTTGATTGAAGTCCCAGTAAACGGCGGCCGTAACTATAACGGTCCTAAGGTAGCGAAATTCCTTGTCGGGTAAGTTCCGACCTGCACGAATGGCGTAACGATGGCCACACTGTCTCCTCCCGAGACTCAGCGAAGTTGAAATGTTTGTGATGATGCAATCTACCCGCGGCTAGACGGAAAGACCCCATGAACCTTTACTGTAGCTTTGCATTGGACTTTGAACCAATCTGTGTAGGATAGGTGGGAGGCTTTGAAGCGGGGACGCTAGTTCTCGTGGAGCCAACCTTGAAATACCACCCTGGTTTGTTTGAGGTTCTAACCTTGGTCCGTTATCCGGATCGGGGACAGTGCATGGTAGGCAGTTTGACTGGGGCGGTCTCCTCCTAAAGTGTAACGGAGGAGTTCGAAGGTACGCTAGATACGGTCGGACATCGTGTTGATAGTGCAATGGCATAAGCGTGCTTAACTGCGAGACTGACAAGTCGAGCAGGTACGAAAGTAGGACATAGTGATCCGGTGGTTCTGTATGGAAGGGCCATCGCTCAACGGATAAAAGGTACTCTGGGGATAACAGGCTGATTCCTCCCAAGAGTTCATATCGACGGGGGAGTTTGGCACCTCGATGTCGGCTCATCACATCCTGGGGCTGTAGCCGGTCCCAAGGGTATGGCTGTTCGCCATTTAAAGTGGTACGTGAGCTGGGTTTAAAACGTCGTGAGACAGTTTGGTCCCTATCTGCCGTGGGCGTTGGAAATTTGAAGGGGGCTGCTCCTAGTACGAGAGGACCGGAGTGGACGAACCTCTGGTGTACCGGTTGTCACGCCAGTGGCATTGCCGGGTAGCTAAGTTCGGAAGAGATAACCGCTGAAAGCATCTAAGCGGGAAACTTGCCTTGAGATGAGATTTCCCAGAGCCTTGAGCTCTTTGAAGGGTCGTTCGAGACCAGGACGTTGATAGGCTGGGTGTGGAAGTGCAGTAATGCATTAAGCTAACCAGTACTAATTGCCCGTACGGCTTGTCCCTATAACCTTAGCAGGTACAGAGGATAAG
>NZ_JAPUBU010000013.1:0-1194 GCF_030397705.1 Janthinobacterium sp. SUN100
CTACCACCACCACATGGGCGCCTACGTGGAAACGCCGGCCGACGTGGACCAGTTGATGGCCTTGACGGGGCCGCAAGTCGGCTTGCTGTTCGACACGGGCCACATCACCTTTGCCGGCGGCGATGCGCTGGCGGTGCTGAATAAACATATTGAACGCATTTGCCACGTGCATTGCAAGGATGTGCGCCCCAACGTGGTGAAACTGGCGAGAAATGGCCACTGGAGTTTTTTGCAGGCCGTCATCAATGGCGCCTTCAGCGTGCCGGGCGACGGCAGCATCGACTTTCCTGCCATCCTCACGCGCCTGTATTTGCACGGCTACGAAGGCTGGCTGGTGGTGGAGGCGGAGCAAGATCCGGCCGTGGCCCCCAGCTATCAGTATGCCAAGATGGGCCACGATTACCTGGCACGCCTGGTCGACGCGATTCCCCGCCTGGGGCGGGAGGCGGCATGAGCCCGCTGCTGGTCAAGGCGAGGGCCGGTTCGGCCATCGTCGAAGTGACGCCGGAATCGGCCGGCTGGACGCACGTGGGCTTTGCCGCGCACCGGCTGGCGGCAGGCGAACAGCTGACGTTGGAGACGGGCCGCCGCGAACTGTGCCTCGTCGTGCTGACGGGCACGGTGACGGTGCAGGCGGGCGGGCAGACCTGGGAAGCCATCGGCAATCGCCAGAGCGTGTTTGAAGATGTTTCGCCCTACGCCGTGTATGTGCCGCTGGAAACCACGGTCGGTATCACGGCCGTGGGCAACGCGGAAGTGGCGCTGTGCAGCGCACCGGCCACAACCCATCGTCCGGCGCGCTTGATCGACCCGCAGTCGATGACGCGTTCCGTGCGCGGCAAGGGCGCGAACACCCGCTATGTGTGCGACATCCTGCCGCAGACGGCCGAGGCCGATGGCTTGCTGGTGGTCGAGGTGGTCACGCCGTCCGGCCATTCGTCCAGCTATCCGCCGCACAAGCACGACGATGACAATATCCCGCTGGAAAGTTCGCTGGAAGAAACGTACTACCACCGCTTGAACCCCGAGCAGGGCTTTGCGTACCAACGCGTCTACACGGACGACCGCAGTATCGACGAAGCCATGGCCGTGGAAAACCACGACGTGGTGATGGTGCCCAGGGGTTACCACCCCGTCACCGTGCCGTATGGCTACGATGGCTATTACCTGAACGTGATGGCCGGCCCGAAACGC
>NZ_JAPUBU010000015.1:0-1077 GCF_030397705.1 Janthinobacterium sp. SUN100
TAGCTTAACCGCAAGGAGGGCGCTTACCACGGTAGGATTCGTGACTGGGGTGAAGTCGTAACAAGGTAGCCGTATCGGAAGGTGCGGCTGGATCACCTCCTTTCTAGAGTTTGCACGAATCAGTAATGATTCACACATCAAATGTTCACACTTATCGGCTGTTAATATAAAGAACAGCATTTGGGGCTGTAGCTCAGCTGGTTAGAGCACCGTGTTGATAACGCGGGGGTCGTTGGTTCGAGTCCAACCAGCCCTACCAGTTTCTGTAGTCTGTATTACCCATTGGGGGATTAGCTCAGCTGGGAGAGCACCTGCTTTGCAAGCAGGGGGTCGTCGGTTCGATCCCGTCATCCTCCACCAAAAGTTCAAACGTAAATCAGTGTTGAATTCAACACCGGGATTTAGGTTTGGTCTTTTCGAGATCAAGTGCTGTATGTTCTTTAACAATCTGGAAGAAGTAAAGATTATTTATTGATCGGTTTGCCGTAAAAGGTAAATCGATGGGTAATGATTGTATGTATCAACAAACAAGCAACAACGTTGTACTTTCTTATCCTTGTAGCGCTCTTTTCGTTTGAAAGAATGAAGAGGCTAACGTTATAGGGACAAGCGAATAAGTGCACATGGTGGATGCCTTGGCGATTACAGGCGATGAAGGACGTAGTAGCTTGCGATAAGCTGCGGGGAGTGAGCAAACACACTTTGATCCGCAGATTTCCGAATGGGGCAACCCACCCTTTTAGGGTATTGCATACTGAATACATAGGTATGCAAGGCGAACGCGGCGAACTGAAACATCTAAGTAGCTGCAGGAAAAGAAATCAACCGAGATTCCCAAAGTAGCGGCGAGCGAAATGGGAAGAGCCTGTACGTGATAGTCGGACTGATAGAAGAATCCTCTGGAAATAGGAACCGTAGCGGGTGATAGTCCCGTATTCGAAATCAGACCGGTGATACTAAGCGTACGACAAGTAGGGCGGGACACGTGACATCCTGTCTGAATATGGGGGGACCATCCTCCAAGGCTAAATACTCGTAATCGACCGATAGTGAACCAGTACCGTGAGGGAAAGGCGA
>NZ_JAPUBU010000002.1:0-916397 GCF_030397705.1 Janthinobacterium sp. SUN100
GCGCTCGTGCACGAGGGCATCGATGGCTTGCCATTGCTGGGCTGACATGCTTTCCAGCTTCCACCATTCCGGGTAAATGCCCAGGTTGTACAGGCGCTTGACGGCGCGCAAGACCGTGTCGTCGCCGTGCGGCAAGGAGTCCGACGGTATGACTTCCAACAACAGTTCGTGACCGCTCACTTGCGCCGCGTCATACAGGGCCTTGATCTGCGCTTCCTGTTCCAATCGGTTTTCCACGGTATCGTCCGGGTGCAACTGCACCAGGCACTTGATCACGTGTTCCTTCGGCCAGCTGAGCAGGTGCGAACCGATGGAGCGGCCCCAGTCGAATTGCAGCGGGTTCGATCCCGGCAATTCCACGGGACGGCCGATCCACCAACCGCGCCCCGTCGCGTCGTTGAGCGCGTCGACGCCATAGCGTCCATCGATCAGCACGCCCGTCTTGCCAGCCAGTTGCAAGGCCGTTTCCGTCTGCGCCACGGCTTGCACCATCAATTGCTTCAGGGCGCAAATAGCCGATTCGGGCGCGCCTGTCTGTTGCGCCAGCTCAAAGAATTGCGTGCGGTGATCGAAGGCAAACACGCACAGTTCATCCCACTGCGGGCGCGCCACCGTCGTGCGGTGCAGGCGGGACAAGGTGGCGTCCTGGTCCGGTTGCGTCAGTTTCGCCGCATTGGCGAGGAAATAGTCGAGCTCGATGGGCGACGGCATGGCCGGCGCGCAACCGTGGCGCGACACGACCAGGGCGCCGCAGCCATTTGCATAGCGGCAGCACGCCTCGTAATCCTCGCCGCGCAGCCAGCCTTTCAGGAATCCCGAGAGAAACGCGTCGCCCGCGCCCAGCACGTTCAGCACTTCCACGCGCACGCCGCGGTAGTTATACGCATCGTCCAGGCTGTGCGGCACCACGCTGTCGATGACGGCGCTGCCCAGCGGGCCCCGCTTGACGACCAAGGTGGCCAGGGTGGCGGCCCGCACGGCGCGCAAGGAGGCCATGATGTCGGCACCGCCGCCGGCGATCATGAATTCCTCCTCCGTGCCGACGATCAAATCAAATTGCGGCAAGATCGCCTGCAGGTGGCGCGTCACGCCGTCGTTCGAGACGAAACGCGTTTCGCCATCCGCCTTGCCTGACAAACCCCACAGCACGGGCCGGTAATCGATGTCGAGCACGGTGCGCACGTTATTAGCGCGCGCCAAGTTCAGGGCCTGCGTGCTGACGGCGTGCATGGCAGCCGTCGAAAAATGCGTGCCGGTGATCAAGAGGGCCTTGCTCGAGGCGATGAAGGCGGCGTCGACGGCGGATGGCTCGATGGCCATGTCGGCGCAGTTTTCACGGTAAAAAATCAGGGGGAACGTGTTTTTATCCTTGATGCCCAGCATCACCAGCGCCGTCAAACGGTCGTGGTCGATGCCTACATGGCTGACGTCGCAACCCTCTTTCGCCAAGGTGTCCGTCAAGAAACGGCCCATGTGGTCGTCGCCCACTTTCGACAGCATGGCGGACTTCAAGCCCAGGCGGGCCGTGCCGAAGGCGATATTCGCCGACGAGCCGCCCAGGTACTTGGCGAAACTGGTCGCGTCTTCCAGGGTGCTGCCGATCTGCTGCGCGTACAGGTCCACCGCCAGGCGGCCCAGGCAGATGACGTCCAGCGCGCGGCTCTGGGCAAATTGTGTCGGGTTATTCATGGTTATCCTTAAATCGTGACACCGTCGAGTTCACTCATCAGCGTTTGCATTTCCGCACCGCCCGCCATCATGTCGAGTACTTCATCCTTGGAAACAGTTTCCTTGGTGTAAGTGCCCAGCGATTTGCCCCGGTTCAAGAGGGTGAACGAGTCGCCCACGGGGTAGGCATGGTGCACATTGTGGGTAATAAAGATCACGGACAAGCCCCGTTCGCGCGCCTTGTAGATCAATTTCAACACATTGAACGACTGTTTCACGCCCAAGGCCGCCGTCGGCTCGTCGAGGATCAGCACGCGCGCGCCGAAGTGGATGGCGCGGGCAATGGCCAGGCATTGCCGCTCGCCGCCCGACATGGTGCCCACGGCCTGGTGCGGGTCGCGCACCATGATGCCCATTTCGGCCAGCTTGTCGCGCGCCGTGGTGGCTGCATATTCCATATCCATCACGGGCAGCACGCCGAACATTTTCCGGATCGGTTCGCGGCCCATGAAGAAATTGCGCGCCACGGACAGCAATGGCACCAGCGCCAGGTCCTGGTAGACGGTAGCCACGCCCAGGTCGAGCGCTTCCTTCGGCGAATTGAAGCTGACGGGCTTGCCGTCAACCAGATACTCGCCGCTGGTGGGCCGGTGCACGCCGGCCAAGGTCTTGATCAGGGTCGACTTGCCGGCGCCGTTATCACCGAGCAGGCAATGCACTTCGCCCGGTTTCAGGCGCAGGGTGACGTTTTGCAGGGCGATGACGGAGCCGAAACGTTTGCTGATGTTTTCCAGCGCAAGGATGTATTCGCTCATGGCTTATCTCGCTTCCGTGACACGGGCACGGACAAAGTTGTTGAACAGTACCGCGATCAACAGCATGACGCCGAGGAAGACGCGGAACCAGTCCGAATTGATATTGGTATAAGTAATGCCAATCTGCACCACGCCGAAGATCAACGCACCGAAGCAGGCGCCGACGACGGAACCGTAGCCGCCCGTCAGCAAGGCGCCGCCGATGACGGCCGCGATAATGGCTTCGAATTCCTTTTGCATGCCGCGGTCGGCGGCAGCCGAACCCACGTCAAATACTTGCAGCGTGGCAAACAGGCAGGCGCAGAACGCCGTGAAGACAAACAGCGATACCTTGATGGTCTTCACGGGCACGCCCACGTTCTTGGCCGCGTTGGCGTCGCCGCCGACGGCGAAGATCCAGTTGCCGATGCGGGTGCGGGCCAGGACGAAGCCGGATACCAGCGCCAGGCCGGCCCACCAGACGATGACCTTGGGGATGCCCTTGACCAGCGGCGCGCCATTGTCGAGGGCCGTGATCCAGCCCGCCTTGGCCATCCAGGCGAACAGCGACGTGCCCACTTCGCCATGGAACAGGGTCATGGCCAGCCAGTCGTCGGCGGCCAGCGCGCCGATGCCGCTGACGATGGTGCGGTTGGCAAACATGATGGACAGGGCCAGGGTCAGGCCGCGCAGGATGAACAGGAAGGCCAGGGTGACGATAAACGAAGGCAAGCGCGTCTTGATGACCAGGTAGCCGTTGAGCCAGCCCAGCGCCATCGAACCGGCAAAGGCGAACAGGATGGCGGCCCACACGGGCCAGTGGAAGTAGACGGAAGGGATGGCGATCATCATGCCGGCAAAGCCGATCATGGAGCCGATCGACAGGTCGAATTCGCCGGCGATCATCAATACGCAGGCGCCGATGGCGATGATGCCCAGGTAGGCGGCCACTTGCGCCCAGTTGATCACGCCGTCGAGGTTGAACATGCCGGAGTCGCCGGCCGTCAGGATAAAGAAGGCGAACACCAGGATGGCGCCCGAGATCGAGGCGAATTCCGGGCGGCTGAACAGCCGCTTGAGCCAGCTGACCTGCCCCACGCGCTCATCAACGCCCTGCTTTTGCGGCGGCGTGCCCGAGGCGGCCATGCCACCCTGCTCCACGCTTAATTTCACGGTACTCATGCTATGTCTCCCTTGTTTTATAGCAACCTACCAGCCTCGACAGCAATTCCAGGGCGGCAGGACCCGCGCGCCGGCAAGCATGGCCTGCGCGCGGGGACAACGACTAAGGTCTTGATTGAACTGAAAAGCGGGTGCTTAACGGAACTGGCCGGCGTATTTCTCTACCTTGCCGATATTGTCCTTGGTGACATAACCAGGACCGGAACCGATATGGCGCGGGCCATACGATGGTGCCAGGCCGTACTCGGCCAGGCGCGCCTTGAATTTGGCGTTATTGATCAGCTTTTCGCGTACCTTGGCCAGGTCCGTGGTCTTGTCCTGCTTCATGATGGCCAGCACGGCAACGGGGATATAGCCTTGCAGGTAAGGTTGCTGGTCGATGGCGAACTGGATGCTGCCATCCTTGATGCCCTTCGAGATGTCATCGGACAGGTCGAACGTGGCGAACCACATCTTGCCCTTCAAACCCATTTTTTCCAGGGCCTTCAGCGAAGCGTGGGCCGAGGTGGGGCCCAGCGCCAGCACGGCCTGGGTTTTCGGGTTGTTGCGCAGGTAGGCGCTCAACTTGCTTTCGATGGTGGTCGGATCTTCGCCCGCATCCAGGGTGGCGGCCTTGAAATCGACGCCGATGGCTTCGGCAAAGCCGCGGCAGCGCTCGAATGACGACGGATTCGTCGCGTAGTGGTTGACGCAAACGAAGGACTTGATGCCGGCCGCCTTGGCTTTTTCGCCGGCGCCCTTGCCTGCCTCGTATTCAGGCTGGCCCACGTGCATCACGGCGCCCAGCTGCTCGCTTTGCGTCAGGGTGCCCGAATTGATCGTGACAAACGGAATCTTCTTGGCAGCAACAAGGCCCAGCGGTTTTTGCAGCACGCTGAAGTCGGCGATGCTGACGATCACGCCGTCGTAGTTGCGGGCAGCCGATTGCTCGACCAGGCGCGCCATGTCGGCCAGGTCGCCGTTCGGTGGATTGCGGTAGTCGACGGTGACATTGAAGTCTTCGCCTGCTTGCTTGACGGAATTTTTAATCGTATTCCACCAGGAATCGGAATCGGGCGCATGGCTGATCAGCACGAATTTCTCGCCTGCCGCGTGGCTGGCGCTCATGCCCAGACCCAGTCCCAGACCGAGGCCCAGCACGGCCAGGTGCTTCAGAAATCCCTTACGCTTATTGCTTTGCATGAATGTCTCCTTGAAGGATTAATTTTTATAGTTGCCAGCTTTTGTCGCGTGTCAGCGGGGAGCCGGAAAACCGGCAAGACCCGATGCACTGCGCACAGCTTAGGCCACAAAAAAGACAAATGCAATAAAATTTTCAAAATAGATTTAAATAGAAAATCATTTCTATTTTCTGGATTCACTCCTATAATTCTCGCCAGAACCAGCCGTCGCAGTCATGTTGCGCGGCCCAGCAAGCAACCGAGGAAAACACCATGGCAGCCACCGCCCCCATCGAACAGCTGATGCAGCACATTGCCGCCGAGTACGACAATCTGTCGCGCCAGCTGAAAGTCATCGCGCAATACATTGAAAAGCACCGTGCCAGCCTGATGCTCGAGCGCATCAGCGACATCGCGGCCGCCTGCGATGTGCAGCCGTCCGCCATCGTGCGCTTCGCGCAGCGCTTCGGCTATACGGGCTTTTCGGAAATGCAGGACGTGTTCCGCCAGGCGTACACGGACCAGGCCGGCGCCACGCCCGACTACCAGCAGCGCATCCGCAAGCTCATTTCCACGCGCGACGCCGCCCTCAGCGCAGGCGACCTGACGCGCGAATTCGTCGGCGCCAGCCGCGCCGGCCTCGACGACCTGGCGGCCGGCCTCGACGACGCGCAGCTGGAAGCGGCCGTCAACCTGCTGTTGAAAGCGGAAAACATCTATGTGATCGGCGTGCGCCGGTCCTTTCCGATCGCCTCCTACATCGCCTATGCGCTGGAACACACGGACAAGCGTGTGCACCTGATTAGCGGACTGGGCGGCATGCACCGCGAACAGATGCGCAGCGTGCGCGAACGCGATGTGGCGATCGCCATCAGTTTCTCGCCTTACGGCAAGGAAACCCAGCAGTGCATCAAGGCGGCGCAAGACAAGGGCGCCAAGGTCCTCGTGATTACCGACAGCAAGCTGGCCCCGCTCGCGCGGGCCGCCGACGCGCTGCTCACCGTCACCGAGGGCAGCGCCTTCGCCTTCCGTTCGCTGACCAGCACCATCTGCCTGTGCCAGGCGCTGTTCATCGCGCTGGCATACAAATTAGAGCTCGACATCGAAGAAATCCACACCCCAGGAGAACATGATGATTGAAGTAGCGTTGTTCGGCGCCGGACGCATCGGCAAAATCCACGCGGCCAACCTGGCTGCCCAACCCGGCGTGCAGTTCAAGTACGTGGTCGACGTCAACCAGGAAGCGGCCGCCGCCCTTGCCGGCTTGCACGGCGGCAGCAGCGCGACTGTCGAAGCGGCGCTGGCCGACCCGGCCATCAAGGCCGTCGTCATCGCTTCCAGCACGGACACGCACGCGGACCTGATCCTGCGCTCGGCCGCCGCCGGCAAGGCCATCTTTTGCGAAAAACCCGTCGACCTGACCATCGACCGCGCACGCGCCTGCGCCGCCGCCGTCAAGGAAGCGAAGGTACTATGCATGCTGGGTTTCCAGCGCCGTTACGACCCCACTTTCAATGCCGTCAAGACACGCATCGAAGCGGGCGAGATCGGCACGCCGGAATTGCTGGTGGTCACCAGCCGCGATCCCGGCCCGCCGCCCGTGAGCTACATCAAGGTCTCGGGCGGTATTTTCAAGGATATGCTGATCCACGATTTCGACATTTTCCGCTGGATACTCGACGATGAAGCCGTCAGCGTGCACGCCACGGGCAGCTGCCTCGTCGACCCCGCCATCGGCGCGGCGGGCGACCTGGACACGGCCGTCGTCACCATCCGCACTGCCAAGGGACGTTTGTGCCAGATCAATGCCTCGCGCCGCGCCGCCTACGGCTACGACCAGCGTTTCGAGGTGCTGGGCAGCGCCGGCATGCTGCAGGCGGGCAACCACAAGCCGACGGAAGTGACGGCCTATGGTTCCGTGAACGTCAGCGTGGACAAGCCGGAAGATTTTTTCCTGGAACGTTATCGCGTTGCCTACGCGCAGGAAATGGCGCACTTCTTTGACGCCCTCACCCACGGCACGCCGCTGCGCACCACCGTGCACGATGGTCTGAAGGCACTGGAACTGGCCGAGGCGGCCACCTTGTCATGGCGCGAACAGCGCGTGGTCACTTTATAAACCAATAATAAAAATATCTGGAGATACCATGTCATCCCCAACATTAAAAGTCGGCATCGTCGGCCTGGGCCGGCTGGGCCAGCGCCACGCCATCAACCTGACGCAGCGCGTGCCGAATGCCGAAGTCGTGGCCGCCTGCAGTCCCGTGCAAGCTGAACTGGACTGGGCCGCCAGCACGCTCGGCATCACCAACGCTTATGCGGATTACGACGCCCTACTAGCCCACCCGGGCCTGGACGCCATCTTCCTCGTCACGCCCACCTCGCTGCATGCGGACCAGATCATCGCCGCCCTGCGCGCCGGCAAGCACGTGTTTTGCGAAAAACCGCTGTCGCTGGACCTGGCCGATTGCCTGAAGGTGGAAGCGGAAGCGGCGCGCCACCCGCAGCTGACCATCATGATCGGCTTCGTGCGCCGCTTCGACGCCAGCTACCATGACGCGCAGCAAAAAATCGCGCAAGGCCTCATCGGCAAGCCGTATCTGGTGCGTTCGCAAACCTGCGACCAGAACGACCCCAGCGGCGCCTTCATGCGCTTCGCCCCCACCAGCGGCGGCATCTTCCTCGATTGCAGCGTGCACGATATCGACCTGGCACGCTGGCTGCTGGGCAATCCCGTGCCCAAACGCGTGTACGCCAGTGGCACCAACGCCATCCACACGGGCTTGCAAGCGTTTGGCGACGTCGACAATGGCCTGGCAACGGTCGAGTTTTCCGATGGCAGCATGGCCAGCTTCATGGCGTCGCGCACCATGGCGCATGGCCATGAAACCCTGACGGAAGTGTTCGGCACGGGCGGCCGCCTGGCCGTGGGCAGCAATCCGCGCCTGAACAGGGTGGAAATTTCGGATGCGCATGGCGTGCGCAATGAATGCACACCGGACTTCTATGCCCGCTTCGCCGACGCCTTTTTGATCGAGGCACAGGAGTTTACGGATGCGGCGCTGGGCCGGCGCACCTTGTCCTTGACCTTGCACGACGCGACGGAAGCGACGCGCATCGGCCTGGCCATGACGCAAGCGATGCGCGAAGCGCGGCTCGTCGAGTTTTAAGCTGCCAGTGGACTCAGGCAGCCGGCGCAGGAAACGGTTGCTTGGGTTCCACAGCCAGCCGCAAGCCCATGGCATCGAGGATAGCCGTCAAGGTGCTCAGCGAGGGATTGCCTTCGGGCGACAGGGTGCGGTACAGCTGGGTAGGATTGAGCTTGGCCGCCTGCGCCACGGCCGGCACGCCGCCAAAGGCGCGCGTCAGCTGGCGCAGCACGGCCAGCAGTTCGCCATGGTCGCCATCGACGAGGATATTGTTGATCAATTCCAGGGCGAAGGCGGGATCGTTGCGGTACAGTTCAGCCATCGCTTCGTCATGCGAGCGGTCTCTTGGTGGTTTGCGGATGTCCTCGCTCATGTTCTCTCTCATGTCCCCTCTCCTTCCAGTCGTGCCAGCAGGCACAGGCGTATTCGATGTCTTTCGGTTGCGTGCGCTTGTCGCCACCGCACAGCAATAAAATGATCTGCCCGTCGGCGATGGCGTAATACACGCGGTAGCCGGCCCCCACATCGATGCGCAACTCCCACACGCCGTCGTGGCAAAACTTGTGGTCGCCAAAATTGCCAGGAATCATACGCAACACGCGGCGCACGATGGCCACCCTGGCCGTGTTGTCGCGCTGGCGCTTCAGCCATTCCGTATATAAATCCCTGCCCGATGACGTCAGGTAGTGCCGGATCTCATACATCATATTCGTCTATAAACGAAGAAAGATCAAGGAGAAAATCACGTGTACATGTAAAAAAGAAGACCACGCCATCTTGCTACCAAACCCGCTCACACAGACCACGAATGCCAGGTTCACTGAGCTACATCAAGATGCATTTCTCTCATTGTTATAGGGAAATGATGTCGCCCGACCGTGCCTCACGTCTGGCTGATTGCGCTATACAATAAGCGCTGTCCAACCGTGAAGAACCCTGCCTCCATGACCAACAACGACAGCAACTCCCCTTCCCTCGCCGACGTGGCCGAACGCTACGTCAAGCTGGTCCTGGCCATGGGCCAGCACGACGCCTCGTATGTCGACGCGTATTACGGCCCGCCCGCGTGGCAGGCAGCAGCGGTCAAACAGCCACAGAGTTTGAGCGATATCAAAGATGGCGCAAACGCGGCGCTGGCCCTGCTGGCCGACGCCTCTTGCCTGCGTGCCCTCAACCTGCGCAAGCAGTTACAAGCCGTGCTGGCCAAGGCGGACATGCTGCAAGGGACACGCCTGGATTTCGACACGGAAAGCGCGCGCCTGTACGACGCCATTTCGCCCCACCACAGCCGCGCATATTACGCAGAACTGGTGGCGCAGATCGATGCCCTGCTGCCTGGCGACGGCACGGTCAGCGACCGCGTCAACGCCTTGCGCGCGCAACTTATCATTCCCGCCGACAAGCTGCGCGCCGTCATGGATGCGGCCATCCGCGCCGGCCGCGAACGCACCTTGCAGTACATCGGCCTGCCCGAAGGCGAGGATTTCGTGCTGGAATTCGTCACCGACAAACCGTGGAGCGGTTACAACTGGTACAAGGGCAACTACCAGAGCGTGATCCAGATCAATACCGACTTGCCCGTGTATATAGACCGCGCGGTCGACCTCGGCTGCCACGAAGCGTATCCCGGTCACCACGTGTACAACGTGCTGCTCGAGCGCGACCTGGTGCGCGGCAAGGGCTGGATGGAATACTGCATCTATCCGCTGTACTCGCCGCAATCGTTGATCGCCGAAGGCACGGCCAACTATGGCATCGAACTGAGCTTTACGGATGCAGAACGGCTGGCATTCGAACAGCAGGTGCTGTACCCGCTGGCCGGCCTCGATCCGGCGCTGGCGCCCCGCTACGCACAGCTGAACCAGTTGCTGGCCAAGCTCGGCTACGCCGACAACGACATCGCGCGCCAGTATCTCGAAGGCAGCCTGACCCGCGAAGAAGCGCTGGAATGGCTGGTCAACGTGCGCCTGTACCCGGCCGAAAAATCCGCGCAGCGCCTGCAGTTCTACGACGCCATGGGCGCGTACGTCATCAATTACAACCTGGGCCAGGACATGGCGAAAGCCTATGTCGAGCGCCAGGGTGCGACGCGCGCCGAGCACTGGGCCGCGTTCCGCAACCTGATGTCGTCGCCGCGCGTGCCCAGCCATTTGCAGGCATAAGCCTTACTTCGGCGGCAGCCAGTACAGCGGCAAGGCCACGGCCAGGCATGCCAGCCCCGCCAGCAGCATGGCCAGCTGAAAACCGGCGGCCAGGGCGGCAACCTGCCCCGCCCGCTCCAGCAGAGCGGCGGCGCGCAAGCTCATCACGCTGCCCAGCACGGCCACGCCCAGGGTCATGCCCGCCTGGCGCAAGGCATTCATGATGGCCGAGGCCATGGCGGCTTGCTCGCCGCGCACGGATGCCATCACCAGCAAACCGGTGGCCGGCACGGCCAGGCCCATCGCCAGGCCCAGCAGGCCGAACAGGCTGCCGACGATGGCGTAGGGCGTCCGCGGCGCCAAGGTCGCCGTCGCCAGCAGCACCAGGCCCGCCAGCACATAGCCGCCCAGCATCATTCGCCGCAGCGACAAGTGGCGGCTGAGGCGGCCGAAACACAGGGAAACGACGCCCATGGCCGCGAACTGCGGCAACATGCGCCAGCCGCTGGCGCCCGCCGGCCAGCCCTGGATTTGCTGCAGGTACAGCGAGAAAAAGAACAGGCTGCTGTAGCAGGCAAACCCCAGCACCAGCGACGCCAGGTTGATCAACGCAAAGGTCCGGTCGCAAAACAGCCGCAACGGCAACAGAGGACGTGGCGTGCGCGCTTCGACAGCCAGGAAGGCGACGAAGGCCAGCAGCGCCACACCCAGCGATGACCGGGCAGCCATGCCGCCCGGTCCGTTCACCTCGCCCAGCGCGATCAAGCCGTAGGTGAGCGCACCGAGCCAGACGATGCTGAGCACCTGTCCCGTCCGGTCCAGCGCCGCCTGTTCCCGGTAATGACGTTCCGTCATGCCCCAGGCGCCCAGCAGCACGGCCAGCACTCCCAGCGGCAGGTTGATCAGGAAGATGCTTTGCCAGCCCGTGGCCTCCAGCAGCATGCCGCCCAGCAGGGGTCCCAGGATCAGCGCCAGCGCACTGAAGGCCGACCAGCCGCCGATCACGTGCGCCCGCTCGTGCGGGTCGGGAAACGCGTGGCTCAGTATCGGCATGGCGCCCGGAATCAGCAAGGCGCCTGCGACGCCCTGCACGGCCCGCCCCGTCAGCAATAGCGGCAGGCTGGCCGCCAGCGCACACAGCAGCGAGCCCACTGTAAATAACGCCACGCCCAGCAGCCAGATGCGCTTGTGCCCATGCCGGTCGCCCAGCGGTCCGGCCGACAGCATGCAGGCCGACAGGCACAGCGCATACGCGTTGATCACCCACTGCAAACCCGCCATATCCGTCGCCAGCGCCGTTTGCAAGGTGGGCAAAGCCACGTTGACGATGCTGATGTCGAGCGAGGCGAGAAAGGTGCCCAGGTAGGCAGCGGCCACCAGGGCCGCGCGGCGATAGCGCTGCATGGCGTGTCTCCAATTCATGAGTTCGCCTTCATCATAATTATCGACTGACCGTCAGTCAATTAAAAACTACAGCCTTGCATGGCGGGTGCTTGGGCGACGCCCGCGCTTCACTTATACTGGGCGCATGACCACGACACGACACGCCAACCCCGCCCTGCCCGATGCCGCCGCCGCGCCGGCCCCCGTTCGCCCGCGCACCAAGCCTGCCGAAGTGCGCCTCGATGAATTGATGGCCGCTGCCGAGCGCCTGTTTCTCGACAAGGGCGTGGAAGCGACCACCGTCAGCGACATCACCACCCTGGCAGGCGTGGCGAAAGGCACGTTCTATCATTATTTTCCGTCCAAGCACGAGATGCTGGCGGCGCTGGCCGGACGCTATACACAGCACTTCCTGGCCAGCCTGGAAACGGCCGTCGACCTGTGCATGCCCGGCGACTGGGAAGGCCGACTGCGCGCGTGGGTACAGGCGAATGTGGCCACTTACCTGCGCACCTGGCAATTGCACGACATCGTCTACACGAGCCACCGGCGCAGCATCGGCATAGACCCCGCGGACAATCCCGACAAGAACGCCATCCTGGCCCAGCTGGGCGCCATCCTGACGGGCGGCGCGGCGGCCGGCACATGGCCTTTGCCGCAGCCGCGCCTGGCGGCCCTGATGATTTACTCGGCCGTGCATGGCGTGACGGACGACGCCATCGCCGCACAGTTACAGGACAGCAGCGCCTTCGCCGCCGACGTGGCCGACGCCTGCCTGCGCATGCTGGGCCGCTGACGGCGCCCAGCGATGTGAACCACTCCTGCGCGGCATCAAACCACGGCGCCTGGCGTCATCCATACTGTATCGATTGGAGACACAGGCAATGAACCGGATTCTTTCCCGCATCCCCGCCCTGCTGCTGGCCCTGGCCTGCATTGCAGCCTTCCTGCCGCCGGCACTGGCCCGCGATGCCGCCGTCGCGCCCGCCCTCAGCGCGCGCCAGCAGGCGCTGATGGCGACCGTCACGGGCAGCGCCGCCCATCCACGCATCCTGCAGGTGCGCCTCGATGAACTGCATCCGACCCAGCCGGCCATCGGCTACGACCAGGTGTACTACAAGCTGGGACGCTATGCGACCGAAGAAAAACATATCGCCGACATCGCCAAGCCAAAGAAATTCGCCGACCTGTGCGAAGCCAATGGCCAGGGTGACGTCTTGCCCGGCACGGCCAATGTCGCCGGCGCCACGCTGGCCACGCCACCGCCCGGCTACCGCTGCAAGGCGGCCGTGGGCAGCCGCCCCGACGACATGAAGACTGTCGTCATCGGGCCGCGCGGCACGGTATACCTCACCGATGGCCACCACACGTTTTCCACTTTCTGGGATGCCGATGGCGGGCGCAACCACCAACTCAAGGTGTGGGTCAAGGTCAGCGACAATTTCAGCGCGCTGGGCGAAACGGCCTTCTGGGCCCGCATGCGCGCGGAAAACAAGGTATGGCTGAAAAACGGCCGGAACCAGGCCATCACGCCGCAGCAGTTGCCGTCCGCCATCGGCCTCGCATCCCTGGGCGACGATCCGTACCGCTCGCTCGTGTCTTTACGCGCGAGATCGGCTACAAGCCGCCCGGCCAGGCTACGGAATTTCTCGAATTCTACTGGGCCGACTGGCTGCGCCGCAAACCGGCGCTGGACCTGGCGCGTGTCGACTTGCTTGATCCCGTCGCGTATGCCAGCACCATCCTGCTGGCGGCGCAGGCGATGGTGGCGCTGCAACCGGCGGAGCTCGTCAGCGGCGGCAAGCGCGCGGCGGACCTTGGCGCGCTGCGCGAAATCAACCATGCAGCGTTCGACGAACTGACCGAAGACAAGGGCAAGCTGGGCTACGCCATCGACTACCGTAAGTCGCTGCTGCGTCAGTAATATCCAGGCGTGTCATCATCCTGACATCTGCGCCCGCTAGCATGTCGGCACTTTTCAGGCCGACATCACGGGACACCATGTACAAGCACAGCATCCGCCGCAGCACCTTATCGATTGCCATCGCCCTCGCACTGGGCGCCAGCCTGGCCGCCTGTGGCGGCACAGACTATCGCGACACCACGGCGCCCGTCGCCCCGGTGGACCCCGTCACCCCGGCACGCATCCTGAACGTGGTTGCGGCCACCGGCAAGGCCGTGGCGAATGCTTCCGTCTCCGTGCTCGACGCCGGCAAGAATGTCGTCGGCAGCGGCACCACGGACACGACAGGCAAAGTGGCCATCACCCTGGCTGCCACGGCGAAGGCGCCCTTCCTCGTCTCCGTCACGCCGGCAGGCGGCACCACCCTGTACGCGCTGTCGCTGAAGGAAAGCGCCGTCAACCTGACGCCGCTCACCTCCGTCATCGCCATGCAGCTGCTGGGCAGCATCCCCTCGAGCGCGTCTCCCGCCAGCCTGGCCGCCATCGATGCGGCCAGGCTGCAAACGGCGCAGACGCAGCTGGGCACGGCCCTGGCGGCGCCCCTGCAAACCCTGGGCATGGCGGCCAACTACGACTTCGTCAATGGCGCCCTGACGCCGAACAGCAAGGACCCGGCCGACGTCCTGCTCGACAATCTGCAGGTGAAACAGAGCGGCACGGATATCGACATCGTCAATGCCAGCGGCAGCATCGTCGCGCAGATCATCGATGGCGGCGCGCCGCTCGCCACCGGCAAGAGTGTGCTGGAAACGCCGCCCGTGCTCAGCGCGCGCCAGCAAGTCCTGGCCGCCACGGCTGCCGGCACCGATGCGGCGCCCGTCTTCCTGCAAGTGTCGCTCGACGAACTGCATCCCACGCAGCCAGCCGTCGGCTACGACCAGATCTACTACAAGCTGGGCCGCTACGGCGCGGAAGACCTGGTCATGGCCAAGACCAACAAGCCGAAGAAATTCGCCGAACTGTGCGAAGCCAACGGCCAGGACGACGTGGTGAGCAAGACGGCCAACGTGGCCGGCGCCACCCTGAGCAATCCACCGGCCACGTTCCAGTGCAAGTCCGCCGTGGGCACCAAGCCGGGCGACATGAAGACGGTCGTCATCGGCCCGAACGGCACGCTGTACCTGACGGACGGCCACCACACGTTCAGCGCCTTCCGGGATGCCGACAATGGCCAGAACCTGCAGTTGAAAGTGTGGGTCAAGGTGACGGACAATTTCAGCAAGCTCAGTGAATACGACTTCTGGACGCAGATGAAGAAGGCCAACAAGGTCTGGCTGAAGGATGGCGGCAACAAGGCCATCGCCACCAGCCAGCTGCCCGCGTCCATCGGTTTGAAGTCGCTGGGTAACGACCCGTACCGCTCGCTCGTCTACTTCACGCGCGACGCCGGCTACGTGGTGCCGTCGACGGCCACGGAATTCCTCGAGTTCTACTGGGCCGACTGGCTGCGCACGCAACCCGGCATCGACCTGGCCAAGACGGACACGCGCGACGTTGCCAGCTACATGGCCACCATCAAGAGCGCATCGACGGCGATGGCGGGCCTGAAGGCGAACGATATCGTCAGCCGCGGCGTGACGGCGCAAACCCTGGGCTGGACGGGCGTCTTCAGCCAGGCGGCGCTGGACGACCTGGTCACGCCAACGGGCAAGCTGACCTACTCCATCGCCTACAAGAAATCGCTGGCAAAGTAAGCGCACCGGCATAAACAACAACGGCCCGCCTGTCAGCTGACAGGCGGGCCGTTTTCATGGGTAACGACGCTTACGCGATGCGTTCACCATTCTCCGGATCGAACAGGGCCGCTTTCGACAGGTTGAACGACAGCTGCATCGTCTGCCCCGGCAGCACGGCTTCGCGCGGGTGCGTGCGGCAAGTCACTGCGGCGCCGTTCAGGCGCGTCGTCAGCAAGGTATCCGGGCCGGTCGGCTCGACCAGGTCGATCAGGCAACCGAGTTCCTGGCCCACGTCGCCGTGCGCGCTGCTCATGTCCGTGATCTGCTCCGGGCGCACGCCCAGGATCACGTCGCGGCCCGCATAGCTGCGCAGCTTGTCGGTGGCGAACGGCAGGGCCAGGCGCATGCTCTTGCCTGCGTTCTCGATGGCGACAAACACCTCATTGCCTTCGATGACAGGCTTGACGGTGATGAAGTTCATCGATGGCGAACCGATGAAGCCGGCCACGAACAGATTCGCCGGATTGTCGTAGATTTCCTGCGGCGTGCCCAGTTGCTGCACCACCCCATCCTTCATGACGGCGATCAAATCGCCCATGGTCATCGCCTCGATCTGGTCATGCGTGACGTAGACGATGGTGGCCTTCAGACGCTGGTGCAGCAGCTTGATCTCGGCGCGCATTTCCACGCGCAGCTTGGCGTCCAGGTTCGACAGCGGTTCGTCGAACAGGAACAGCGACGGCTTGCGCGAAATGGCGCGACCCATGGCGACCCGTTGGCGCTGGCCACCGGACAGCTGCGCCGGGCGGCGGTCCAGCAAATGCGTGATCTGCAGGGTTTCGGCGACGCGGGCGACGATTTCTTCCTGCTCCGCCTTCGGCACTTTTTTCACGTTCAAGCCAAACGCGATGTTTTCGCGCACCGTCATCGACGGGTACAGCGCATACGACTGGAACACCATGGCGATGTCGCGGTCCTTCGGCGGCAGGTCGTTGACCACCTTGCCGTCGATGAGGATTTCGCCCGAGGTGACGCTTTCCAGGCCGGCCACCATATTGAGCAAGGTCGACTTGCCGGAGCCGGAACCGCCGACGAGGATCAGGAACTGGCCATCCTTGATCTCGATGTCGATACCCTTGAGGACTTCGACGCCATTCGTGTACACCTTGCGGATGCTGCGTATCGATAAACTGGACATATTCTTTCCTTAACCTTTGACTGCGCCTGCGGTCAGACCGCGCACAAAATAACGGCCTGCGACCAGATAGACCAGCAGGGTCGGCAGCGCGGCAATCACCGCGGCCGCCATGTTGACGTTGTATTCCTTCACGCCCGTGGACGTGTTGACCAGGTTGTTCAAGCCCACCGTGATCGGTTGCGAATCGCCGCTGGCGAAGACGATGCCGAACAGGAAGTCGTTCCAGATCTGCGTGAATTGCCAGATGATGCAGACGACGAAAATCGGACCCGAAATCGGCAGCACGATCTTGCGGAAGATCAAGAAGAAGCCGGCGCCGTCGATGCGGGCCGCCTTGATCAATTCTTCCGGCACGCCGATGTAGTAGTTACGGAAGAACAGGGTCGTGAACGCCGTGCCATACACCACGTGGACGAAGACCAGGCCGGTAGTGGTGTTGGCCAGGCCGAATTCGCCCAGCAAACGCGCCATCGGCAGAATCACCACCTGGAAAGGAATGAAGCAGCCCACCAGCAAGGCGGCAAACAGGATTTCCGAACCGCGGAAGCGCCAGTGCGCGAACACGTAGCCGTTGAAGGCGCCCAGGAAGGTCGAGATCAGCACGGCGGGAATCACCATCTTGATCGAGTTCCAGAAGAACGGCTGCATGCCGTCGCAGGTGACACCCGTGCAGGCCGAGGACCAGGCCTTGGACCAGGAATCGAACTGCCACACGTGCGGCAGTGCCAGCAGGTTGCCGCTGCGGATCTCGTCGAGCGACTTGAACGACGTCGACAGGGTCACGTACAGGGGCACGATGTAGTACACCGCAAACAGGATCAGCAGCAGATATACAACCACCCGTCCGAGGGTGAGGCGATTATTGCGTGTAGGTGTCATCTCATCGCCTTTGCGCTGCGCGTTTCCAGGTACATCAGCGGCACGAGCACGGCCACGATGGTGGCCAGCATCATCATTGCCGATGCCGAGCCCAGGCCCAGCTGGCCGCGGGTGAAGGAAAACTGGTACATGAAGATGGCCGGCACGGACGACGAATTGCCAGGTCCGCCAGCCGTCAATGCGATGACCAGGTCGAAGCTCTTGATGGCGATATGCGCGAGGATCAGCAGCACGCTGAAGAACACGGGTCGCATGGCGGGAATCACGATGCGCCAGTAAATCGTCGGCAGGGATGCGCCATCGACTTGCGCCGCCTTGATGATTTCATCATCGATGCCGCGCAGGCCCGCCAGGAACAGGGCCATGACGAAGCCCGACGATTGCCACACGCCGGCGATCACCACCGTGTAGATGGCCATGTCGGAATTGACCAGCCAGTCGAAGGTAAACGAGGTCCAGCCCCAGTCGTGCATGACCTTTTCCAGGCCCAGGCTGGGATTGAGCATCCATTTCCACGCCGTGCCGGTGACGATGAAGGACAACGCCATCGGATACAGGTAGATGGCGCGCAGCGCGCCTTCGGCGCGGATTTTCTGGTCCAGCAGGATGGCCAGGAACAGGCCGATGGCGATGCTGCAACCGATGAACAGGACACCGAAGATGCCGAGGTTCTTGAGCGAGGTCCACCAGCGCTCGTTGTCGAACAGCTCGACGTATTGCACCAGGCCGGCGAACTCGTAGTTCGGCATCAGCCGCGATTCGGTCAGCGACAGCCAACCGGTCAAAAAGATAAAACCATAGACGAATACCAAGCTGGCGATGAGCGTGGGGCCCAGCACCA
Organism: Janthinobacterium sp. SUN100; assembly: GCF_030397705.1. Classification (NCBI taxonomy): domain Bacteria; kingdom Pseudomonadati; phylum Pseudomonadota; class Betaproteobacteria; order Burkholderiales; family Oxalobacteraceae; genus Janthinobacterium; species Janthinobacterium sp. SUN100. The sequence goes on from NZ_JAPUBU010000002.1 coordinate 18,035, forward strand.
TCTGCGGTATCCATCGGTCGAATTGCTTGCGTATGGACATAGGACAGCCGTAGAAGTAGAACTGCGTGTGGCGCCGGCCTGGACGAATGCCAGGGCGGACGCCTGCGATGCATGCGATGCATGCGATGCAGAGGGCGCCGGCGGGAGTGCCGGCGCCATCGTGATTACTTCACTTTTGCCGCTTTGGCCAATGCAGCAACCGCGTCTTTCGAGCTCATGTTGGTGTTCATGAACTTGGCGATGACGTCGGTCACGGCGCCTTGCGTGGCCGATGCCAGCGCCATGCCGTGGGCGAACGATGGCACCAGGCCGCCGTTCTTGTTGGTGGCGTCCATGTCTTCCATCGATTTCAGGGCGCAAGCGTCAAACTTGTCCTTCGATACGCCGGAACGCACGGGGATGGAACCCTTGTTCAGGTTGAAGATCGACTGGAACTTCGGATTCATGATGGCGTTGGCCAGGGCGATCTGCCCTTTCTTCGCATTCGCATCCTTTTGCGTGAACATGGCAAACGAATCGATGTTGAAGGTGTAGGCCTTGTCCGTGCCAGGAGCGGCCACGCACAGATAGTCCTTGCCCGGCACCTTGCCTGCGGCCGTGAACTCGCCCTTGGCCCAGTCACCCATGAACTGGAAGCCGGCCTTGTTGTTGATGACCATGGCGGTCGCCAGGTTCCAGTCGCGGCCTGCCGCATCCTTGTCGATGTAGGTCTTCACCTTGCCCAGGGTGTCGAACACCTTGAGCATGGTCGGGCCGGTCAATTCCTTCTGATCCAGCTTGAGGATGGCCTTCTTGTAGAATTCCGTGCCGCCCACGCCCAGCGCGACGGATTCAAACACGGTGGCATCCTGCCATGGCTGGCCGCCGTGGGCGATCGCGATGCCGCCCGATTTCTTGATTTTCTCGGCCGCGTCGAAGAACGCATCCCAGGTGGTCGGGGTGGTGGCCACGCCGGCTTTTTTCAGCACTTCCGGGTTGACCCACATCCAGTTGACGCGGTGGACGTTGACAGGGGCGGCAACGTAGTGGCCCTTGTATTTCATGATGTCGGCGACGACTTTCGGCAGCACGGCATCCCATTTGCCTGGAATGGCGGCATCATCGATATTGGCCAGTACGCCTTCCGCGCCCCACTCCTGGATCGACGGGCCCTTGATCTGGGCGGCCGTTGGCGGGTTGCCGGAAATGACGCGGGTTTTCAGCGCGGTCGCGGCGTTTTCGCCAGCGCCACCGGCCACGGCGAAGTCTTTCCAGCCGAAGCCGCTTTCCTTCACGATTTGCTGCAACTGGCCCACGGATTTCGCTTCGCCGCCGGAGGTCCAGTAGTGCAACACTTCCACGTCGGTCGCAAAGGCGCTGCCGGCAAATGCCAGGGTGGTCAACGCGGCCAGTTGGGTAATCTTGAATTTCAGTTTCATCTCCACATTCCTTTTTTGATCAAGCTTTTAGGGGGCTTCGGCATACGGGGGCCGAAAAAGGTGAAATCTGCGCCTGTACCGGCGCTCTTGTGCTCAGACCCGCTTGCAAACGGGCATCATCTTCAGTGAAAAGACGGCGCCGTGATCCATGAAACGACTACATTGCATTTATATCACGGGACGGCGCCAAAAACGCATCCGCGAAGGATGCGCCAGGTTGATCTAGACTTACAACGCCTGCTAACTTAGAACCAAGTTTCTACCTGGAAACCGTAGGACGTGCCGCTGGTATTGTTGTTGTAGATCGGGCCGCCGTTGTTCGACGCGTTGACCGACGCGGTGGCCGCATCGTTCCATTTGCCGTAGGTCACGAAAGCGCGCAGTTCAGGACGCGACCACAGGCCAGGACCAGCCGAGATCGTCGGGGCGATGGTCAGCTTGGTCAGGCGCTTGGCCGGCAGGCCGCCCGCTTGCGTCACGCGGTCCGTGCCCAGTTCGCCCACCAGCTTGAAGTTGTCGGTGAATGCGTACACAGGGCGCACGCCAACCGAGGTCCAGGTCGAGGAACCGTTGGCGTTCGACTCGTCTTTTTGCCACAGGGCGACGAATTCCATGCCGAAGTTGGCCATCGGCTGGATCGCCATGTCATTGAAGATACGCGTGCGCTTGACGTCCGAACCGAAATTGGTGTCGCCCGAAGCGCCGAACTGCGCGCCCTTGCCCGTGCCGGGACCGACGCCGTACTGCACGCCGAAGGTGTTGCCGCCGCCAAACACTTTACCTTGACGGTGGAAGGCCGACAGCTGCCAGCCGTTATTGCGCTTGCCAGTGGCGACGTCATCCTTGCCTTCGCCGATGATGTAGGTCGCGGCCAGGTCCAGGGTACCGTTTTCATTGACGGGAATCTCGCCGTAGATGAAGTTCTGACGCACGGCCGATTTGGTGTTGACGCCGCCGTTCGGCAACGCGACCTTGACGTCGTTGTCCTTGAAGAAGGCGTACGAGAATTTACCCGGGCCAGCGGGAATGCGGTCCAGGCCGGCGCCCGTGCCATTCATATTGATGTATTGCAAGTCCAGCATGTGGATGTCAGGACGGTAGTAGAAGCGTTTGCCGATCCAGGCCGTGCCGCCGTTCAGGAAATCGAGTCCCTGCGCTTCGACGTAGGCCTTGACGATGCCCAGCTTGTTGTCGCCGAAATCCGAGTTTGGCGCGTAGGCGTTGACCCAGATGGTGGCCAGGTAGTTCACGCCGCCGGACTTGGCGACGGATTTTGTGTAGCCGAATTCCGTGTAGGCGTCGCACTCATTGCCCAGACGGTATTTCATGGTATTGCCACCCAGGCCGAAGCAGCCTTGCGAACCGCCGCCGCCCGACGTATTGCTGCCGGCGCCGGCGCGCAGGTAGCCGTGGAAGCCTTCGGAGTCGGATGGGTACATCGGGTCGGCGGCAGCGGAACCGCTGGCGATGGCTAAGACGATGGCAGCTGGCAGCGTTTTCAACACGGCCTTCAACATGGTGCGATGCAGCATGGTAAGTCTCCTCAGTAATTTATTTTTTATCTAGTCATTCGTGGCCGAATGTACTGGCCAGAATTCTTTCCAGCAGGGACATAGTAACTATACTACGAACAAATATCAACATATTATGTTGTAATCCTACGACTACTCTGCGACACTTTATTTGCGTACCGACAGGCGCGTTGACTGCCCTGTTTTTTCCGCCGGCGCCGCCCGTTTCCGGCACTGCGGGCAAGCATTTATGCAGGCGTCCCGCATTTTTCGGCACGCGGCACGTATACGAATTAAAATCCTTGGTTTTTGCCATAACGACAGTGCGCCGCCAAGACAGCGCACGCAGACGAGACTAGGCACCGCCATGAAAATAGATGAAAAAATGGAAGTAGCAGGCAGCGATCCGGCGGAGCGTTTCAGTGAAGGGCCGCGCTTGCTGGCCGACATCGGCGGCACCAACGCGCGCTTCGTGCTCGAAACGCGCCAGGGCCACCTGGAAGCGGTCGCCGTGCTGCCCTGCGACGACTACGCGTCGCTGCTCGACGCCATCACCGCCTATATGGATAGCAGCGAAGCGCGCGCCGCCGGTTCGGCGCGCGTGCGCCATGCGGCCATCGCCATCGCCAATCCCATCGACGACGACAATATCCGCATGATGAACCATCACTGGTTCTTCTCGATCGAGGCCATGCGCGCCACGCTGGGCCTCGACACCCTGCTGGTGGTGAATGACTTCACGGCGCTGGCCATGGCCCTGCCCTATCTGCGGCCCGACCAGCGCCTGCAGATCGGCGGCGGCATGGCGCGCGCCGACAGCGTCATCGGCCTGCTCGGTTCGGGCACAGGCCTGGGCGTGTCGGGCATGATCCCCGCCGAAGACCGCTGGATCGCGCTGGGCAGCGAAGGCGGCCACGTCAGCTTCGCCCCGTGCGACCAGCGCGAGATGGACGTGCTGTCCTTCGCCTGGCGCGAGCTGTCGCACGTCTCGGCCGAACGCCTCGCTTCCGGGCGCGGCCTGGAACTGATCTACCGCGCCCTGTCCGAGCGCGCCGGCAAGCCCGATGCGCTGCCGCTGCTGGCCGCCGAAATCACCAGCCGCGCCCTGAACAATGAATGCGACGTGTGCCTCGAAGCGGTGGACTGCTTCTGCGCCATCCTCGGCTCCATCGCCGGCAACGTGGCCATGACCCTGGGCGCGCTGGGCGGCATCTATATAGGCGGGGGCATCGTGCCGCGCCTGGGGCCCCTGTTCGAACAGTCGCAGTTCCGCGCCCGCTTCGAGCAAAAGGGCCGCCTGAACGAGTACCTGGCGCAGATTCCCACCTTTCTGATCACGGCCGAACTGCCGACTTTCCTCGGCATCGCCGCCATCCTCGCGCAAAAGCTCAAGCGCGCCCATTCCGGCGCGCCCGTACTCGAATCCGTGCGCCAGGCGCGCGGCAGGATGAGTCCCTCGGAATGCAAGGTGGCCGACTGGGTCTTGAAGGAGCCGAACGCCATGCTGACCCTGCCGATCGCCGAAATCGCCCAGCGCGTCGGCGTGAGCCAGCCGACCGTGATGCGCTTTTGCCGCTCGATCGGCGTGCAGGGCCTGGCCGACTTCAAATTGAAGCTGGCGTCCGGCCTGACGGGCGGCGCCATCACGGTGGCCCACTGCCACGTGGAGATATCGGATTCCGACGCCGAGCTGGCGCGCAAGGTACTGGGCAATAACGCCTCGGCCGCGCTGGCCCTGCGCGACATGCTCGACGTCAAAGCGCTGACGGCCGCCATCGAACTGCTGCGCGGCGCGCAGCGCGTGGAATTGCTGGCCGTGGGCAGCGCCCGCGTGGTGGCCGACGACATGCAGCACAAATTGCTCAACCTGGGCATCGTCAGCAGCTTCTTTGCCGACCCGCAGGCGCAGGAAATGAGCGCCGCCATGCTGAAACCAGGCGACGTGGCGCTGGTCATTTCCCGTTCCGGCGCCTTGCCCGACCTGCTGCGCACCGTCAAGGTGGCGCAGGGCTGCGGCGCGCGCGTGCTGGCGATCACGGCCAGCGGTTCGCCGCTGGCCAAGCTGGCCGACGTGCTGCTGACCTTGAACCACCCGGAAGGCAACCTCAATTTCGTACCCATGATCGTGCGCCTGCTGCAGCTGATGATGCTCGATATCCTGTCGGTGGGACTGGCGCGGCGCGACACGGCGCAGCGCACCAGCGCCGCCGAACTGGAAGAAGGCCAATTGCACGGCATGCGCATCAGCGGCAAGCTGAAATTCGGTGGCCACCTCGAATAAGGCGGCGCACGCCGCCCCCACCTCCTCCGACGCCGCCAGCGGCGCCACCGTGCACGACGTGGCGCGCGTGGCCGGCGTGTCGGCCATGACGGTGTCGCGCGTGATCAACGGGCGCGCCAGCGTCAGCGCGGCCACGCGCGACAAGGTCGAGGCGGCGATCGCCAGCCTGCACTACCAGCCCAACCTTGCGGCCAGGGCGGCGCGCACGGGCACCCTGCGCATCGGCCTGTTGTACAGCAATCCGAGCGCGGCCTTCCTCAGCGAATTTTTAGTTGGCGCCATGGATCAATGCCGCCAGGGCGGCGGCCAGTTGCTGCTGGAGCGCTGCGAAGACCTGGACAGCCAGCGCGCCGGCATCGATTGCCTGGTGGCGGCCGGCGTGGACGGCATCCTCGTGCCGCCGCCCCTGTGCGATTCGCCGGAAGTGCTGGCGCAGTTGAACCGGATGGGCATCCCCGCCATCGCCGTGGCCACGGCGCGCCCCTCGCCCGGCGTTTCGGCCGTACGCATCGACGATTACGAGGGCGCGCTGGCCATGACACGCCATTTGCTCGCGCTGGGCCACCGCGACATCGGCTTCATCGAGGGTGATCCGGCGCACACGCCCGCCCTGCTGCGCCGCCAGGCTTTCGAGGACGCCATGCGGGAAGCGGGTTTGCGGGTAGCGCCGCACAGGGTGGCGCAAGGCTATTTTACGTATCGTTCGGGTCTCGACGCGGCGCGCCAGCTGCTGGCGCAAGCACCGCATCCCAGCGCCATCTTCGCCAGCAACGACGACATGGCCGCCGCCACCCTGGCCGTGGCGCACGGCATGGGCTTGCAGGTACCGACGCAATTGAGCGTGTGCGGTTTCGACGACACGCCCGTCGCCACCACGGTCTGGCCCGAGCTGACCACCATCCACCAGCCCATCGCCGACATGGCGCGCGCCGCCGTCAATCTCGTCATCGACGAAATCCGCCAGCGCCGTGCCGGAGAAACGGTGCCCGCCACGCATCATTTGATGGCGTTTACCTTGATGGCGCGGGCGTCGACGGGGGAATGTGCTCCAGTGGGGCACATTCCGGGCGCGAAGTGACTGCCCCCACCAACCCGTCGAGCGCCACTTAGCGCACCACCGTGCGCTGCACCAGCGACTCCACCAGTTCCACCGAAGGGGGAGCGCCACCGGCCGCCAGGCAGGCGCCCGCGCCCGCCGCGACGGCAAAGCGCAAATGCTGGCCGCCATCGGCCTCGGGCCGGTACATCAGGCTGTACAGCAAGCCGCCGATGCTGGCGTCGCCCGCCCCCACCGAATCGACCACCTCGATGACGGGCGGCGCCGCCTGCCATGTCTGCTCGCCCCGGTACAGCGCCGCGCCTTGCGCGCCGCGCGTATACAAATACGTGGCTTGCGGATTCCAGCTGCGCAGGGTGGCAAACGCGCCATCGATGTCGTCATGGCGGAACAGGCCCGCCAGGTCTTCGTCCGACACTTTGATCACGTCGGTCAGCTGCGTCATGCGGCGCAAGGTGGCGTCGTAGCGTTCATCCATCATGATGCGGAAATTCGGGTCGTAGCTGATTTTCACGCCAGCCTCCTTCAGTTCCTGCGCCAGCGCCACCAGCTTGCCCGCCAGCGGTTCGCGCGCCAGACTGATACCGCCGAAATGCACCCACTGCGCCCCCTGCATCCAGCCGGCCGGCAGGAGCGACGCGTCGAAATGCAGGTCGGCGCTGTCGTCGCCGATGAAGTAATAGGTAGGCGGATGCAGTTCATGCACGATGGCCAGCAGCGGCGACTTCGCATGGCGCTGCAGGAAGCGCATGTCCAGGCCCGCCGCCCCGGTGGCAGCGGCCAGCGCGTCGCCGAAGACGTCCAGGCTGACGCCGCCCGCAAAGGCGCTGGGCACGCCCAGGCGCGCCATCACGCGCGCCACGTTCCAGGTCGAACCGCCCACCTGGCTGTTCCAGGAGTCCGCGCCCGTACGCAGCATGTCCGTCAGCGCTTCGCCGGCCGACACAAAAGCGGGGAAAGCGGGAAAAGCGGCGGCGCTCATGCGGCACCGCCAATCACGTTCAGCACTTCATAGCAGGCGCCCATGGTGTGGTAATCGGTCTTGCCGGCCGGGCTTTTCTCGTCGCTGATTTTTTGATTTTCAGGCGTCAGGATGCGGTACCAGGCGCCGTGTTCATGGTCGACGAAGTGCGTCCAGCTGTAGTCCCAGATCTTGTCGTAGCTATGCCAGTAAGCCTCGTCGCCCGTGCGCACGGCCAGCACGGCGGCCGCCGCGAAGCTTTCCGCCTGCACCCAGAAGTATTTGTCGCCGTCGCAGATCTCGTCCTGCGGACCGAAACCGTAGTGGATGCCCCCATGCGCGCCATCCCAGGCCTTGGCCAGCGCCGTGTCGTACAGGGCGCGCGCGCGCGGCAGCAGCCAGTCCGACGGGCCGGCCATGAACCGGCTATGGCGCTCCATGATCAACAGCAGCTTGGCCCATTCCGTGAAATGGCCGGGCTGGTAGCCCCACGGACGGAAGATATTGCTCTTGTCGTGCAGGTTGTAGTCCCAGTCGATCGACCAGTCGGGCTTGTAGTGCTCCCAGATCATGCCGTTCGCCAGGCCCGCCTGACGGACCGTGATGTTGTGCGCCAGGGTCTCGGCGCGGTGCAGATATCTCGCTTCGCCCGTCGCCTCGAACGCTGCCAGCATGGCTTCGCAAGCGTGCATATTGGCGTTCTGGCCCCGGTAGCCGTCCAGGGTGGACCAGTCGGCGCTGGCCACGTCCGCATACAGGCCGTGTTCGGGCAGCCAGAAGCGCTGCTCCATCAATTCGAAGGTCTCGTCCAGATACGCGCGCGCTTCCGTCACGCCAGCTTGCAAGGCGTGCGCATAGGCCAGCAGCACGAAGGCCAGGCCGTAGCAGTGATTGGCGCCGTCTTCCACCGTTTTGACGCCGTCTTTCCAGGACAGTTGCCAGGCGTAGCCGCCCGTGGCCGGGTCGCGGTGCACGTCGCGCAGGAAGGCCACGCCGTGGCGCAGGGCCGCCTGGTAAGCGTCATCGCCGAAGTGGCGGTACGCCATGGCGTAATTGAAGATGAAGCGCGTGCTGCTGACCAGGTGACGCGTACTGGCGTCGTACACCGTGCCGTCATCGAGGAAGAAGTGATAAAAGCCGCCGCTCGGGTCAAACGCGCGCGGGTGATAAAAGTGCATCGTGTGCTGGATATGCTTTTCGAGCATGTCCCTGGAGCGGAAATCGGGATTCATGGGTCTCTCATGATATTGTTATCGATAACAATGATGATAGCATGCCGTCTTGGCTCCGTCATGCCCGCTCAGGGAGTCTTGGCCAGCCTGAGCTTTTCGCGCCACAGTGCCGCCTGCGCGGGGTCGGCCGCCTGTTCCAGCTCGCCCTTATCGTACACCTTGACCAGCCGTTCGATGGCTTCCAGGTCGCCCTGCTTCGCCGCCAGCAGGTACAACGCGAAGGGCTTGGGCGCCGGCCCTTGCCGGGTCGGGCCGCCCCGGCCCTGCTCCAGCAGCCGCGCGAAACCCGTCTGGCCGGGCGGACTTTTGGCGATGGCCGCCATTTCATACCAGCCCAGGGCCGCCTCGTCGCTCTGCGGCGCGCCCTGCCCCGCTTCATACGAGTACGCCACATTGTTCAAGCCGGAGGGATCGAGCGCCTTGGCCGCCCGCATGTACCAGGTGAATGCCTGCTTGCGCTGCGCCTCGTCCTGCGCCGTCATCATCAGGCGGTAGCCGATTTCATTGTAGGCGGGGATGAAGCCGTTTTCCGCATAATATTTCAGCCAGTGCAGCGCATGCGCCTGTTCTTCCGGGCTGCTGCGGATATTTTCAAAGTGCATGGCCACCGTGAAGTTGGCCAGCTCCACGCCTTGCGCGGCGCCCTTGCGCGACCAGTATTCGCCCAGCTTGCGGTCGATGGCCATGCCCTGCCCCAGCGTATAAGCGACGCCCAGGAAAGCCTGCGCGGGACCGTTGCCGCCTTCGGCAGCCTTCTTCAGCCACGCCAGGCCCAGGTCGCGGTCGCGCGGCGTGCCTTCGCCGCCGTGCAGCATCTGCGACAACTCCAGCTGGGCGGCCGTATCTCCCCCTTCCGCGGCCAGGCGCGCCTTCCCGAAGGCGGCGACCTTGTCCGGCGACAGGTCGGCGGGACGGTCGACCACGGCCCGCACCCTTGCGCGCATGTCATCGAGGCCGGACATATCGAATTCGGCCAGCGCCGGATGCTGGCGCGGTGCGTTCGTGGACGCTGGCTGCGCCAGCACGCTCTGCGCCAGGGCCACGCTCAATATCAACAGGATGGTCTTCATTTGTTTTCCTTCTCTGCCAGCTTGGCGCGCCATTCGGCCGCGTCTTCGGCATTCGCCTGTTCTCCCAGTTCGCCTTTGACATATACCTCGATCATGCGCCGCATGGCGGGCAAGTCGCCGCTCCATCCGGCCCGCTCGTACCAGACCAGGGCCCACTTGTCCGACTGCGCCACGCCCAGGCCCAGTTCATGTGCGCGGGCCAGGTTGCGCATGCCAGCCGGCTCCTTTTCACGCGCCGATCTGTAATACCAGTGGAAAGCCTCGCCGCGATCTTGTTCATCGACGGCTGCGCGCATCAGGTGCTCGCCCAGCGCATTGTAGGCGGGCACAAAGTGCTGTTCGTTCGCCGCCGCCTTCAGCCAGGTGATGGCCAGCGCCTGCTCTTCGGCACTGCTGTCGCCATCGATGTATTCCATCGCCAGGATGGTTTGCGCCTCTGCATCGCCCTGCGCCACGCCCCGGCGTAGCCAGTATTCGCCCTGCACGCGGTCGATGGGCACCTTGCCGCCCAAGGTGTAGGCCACCCCCATGGCCGCCTGCGCCGGCGCATAGCCGCCTTCGGCCGACTTGCGTATCCAGGCCATCGACTGTGCCGTATCTTGCGGCGTGCCGACGCCCAGCTGCAGCATGCGCGCCAGGTCCAGCTGCGCCTCCACGTCGCCCGTTTCCGCCACGCGCCGTGCCTGCTCAAATTCGGCGATGCTTTCCGGGCTATGACTAGCCGCATCCGCCCTGACCTTGATGGCGAGCAGCTGCAGGTCGAGCAAGGTGGGCGGGGTCTGGGCCAGGAGCGGCAACGGCAGCAGGAAAGGAATCAGCAAGAGGAGTTTCTTGGGCATGCGAAGGTGTCGGGAAGAAGAAAACACGCATGGTAGCCGATGCCATGCCAGACAGGCGCGCACTGCACAAGAAGTTTGACAGGGCAAGCCGGCAGGCTTACATTGCACGAGCCCACCACTTACACAGGAATGCCATGAACCGCCTCGCCACAACCGCCTTGTCCCTGCTGCTGGCCGCAGCCTCCGTGAGCGCCAGCGCCGCCGACACCCAGCTGGCCGGCTGCGCCGCCAAGCGCGAAAGCATCCGCAGCGAATTGCACCAGGCGCAGGAACAGGGCCTGTCCGACAAGGTCGCGGGCCTGACGCGCGCGCTCGACGAAGTCAACGCCCACTGCCGCGACAGTACCCTGATCGAGCGCCACAACAAGAAAATCGTCAAGGCGCAGGCCAAGGTGAACCAGACGGAGCGTTCGCTGCGCCTGGCCCAGGAAGCGAACAAGGAGCCGAAGAAAATCGCCAAGCTGGAAGGCAAGCTGGAAAAAGCCAGGGCCGAGTTGGCGGCCCTGCAGGCGCAACAGCCTTAAGCCTTCTCGCCCAGCAGTTGATAAATGCTGGAAAAGTCCAGCGCGCCCGCCCCCGCCTTGCTGTGCAAGCTATATAGGTTGCGCGACAAGGCGCCCAGCGGCACGCTCGCTCCGCTGGCCAGCGCGCTTTCCACGGCCAGCCCCAGGTCTTTCAGCATCAAATCGACGCCAAAGCCCCCCGTGTAACCGCGCGACGCAGGCACGTTCTCCGCCACGCCGGGGCACGGGTTGTAGACCTCCAGGGTCCAGTTGCGGCCCGAGCTTTTCGCCATCACGTCCGACACCACCTTCGGGTCCAGGCCATTGGCCACGCCCAGGCGTATCGCTTCGCTGGTGCCGATCATGAGTATCCCCAGCAGCATGTTGTTACAGATCTTGACCGTCTGGCCGCAGCCCGAGCCGCCCGCGTGGAAGATGGCCTTGCCCATGACGTCCAGGTAGGGCCGCGCCGCCGCCAGCGCGGATTCTTCGCCGCCCACCATGAAGGTCAAGGTGCCGTTGGTGGCGCCCGCCGTGCCGCCCGACACGGGCGCGTCCAGCATCGGCATGCCCTTGTCCTGCGCCGCGCGGCCCACCTGGCGCGCCGCTTCGGTGGAAATCGTCGAGCAGTCGATCAGCAGGGTGCCGGGCCGCGCTTGCGCCAGGATTCCAGAGTCCCCCAAAGGGTTACCCAAATAAGCACCCAGCACGTGGCGGCTGGCCGGCAGCATCGTGATGACGATGTCGGCCTGGCCTATCGCCGCCGCCTGGTCATCGGACACCAGGCCGCCGCCATCGGCGAATTGCCGCACGCTGGCCGGCAGCAAATCGAAACCCGTCACCGCATGGCCGGCCCGCACGAGATTTCGCGCCATGGGCAGCCCCATGTTGCCCAGGCCGATGAAAACGATATTGGTGCCCATGGCCTTCCCCTTATTTCATCGAAATGGTGGTATTGACGCCGCTGCCGCCGTCGTCCGGGGCGAACCAGCGCGCCGTGACGGTCTTGGTCTGCGTCCAGAAGTACAAGGCTTGCTTGCCGTTCGGGCCCAGGTCGCCCAGTTTCGACGCGCGCGACCCCGTAAAGCTGAAATACGCGACGGGTACGGGAATGGCCACATTGATGCCCACCTGTCCCACATCGATCTCGTTCTGGAACTTGCGCCCCGCCCAGCCGGACGAAGTGAAGATCGAAGTGCCGTTGCCGTTCGGGTTGGCGTTGATGAAGGCGATGGCCTGGTCCAGGGTGTCCGTCTCGACCACGCACATGGCGGGGCCGAAGATTTCCTGCGTGTAGACGGAATTCGACGCTGCCACCTTCGAGAAGATCGTCGGCCCCATGAAATTGCCGCCCTCGTAGCCGGCCACCTTGTGGCCGCGGCCGTCGAGCAGCAATTGCGCGCCTTCGTCCACGCCCACCTGGATCAGCTTTTCCGCGCGCTGCATGGCCGCTTTCGACACCATCGGCCCCAGGTCCGCATCGCGGTCGCTGCCCGGCCCCACTTTCAGGGCCTTCGAGCGGGCGACGATTTCCGGCAGCCAGGAGCGCGCCTCGCCCACCAGCACGACGACGGAATTGGCCATGCAGCGCTGGCCGGCCGCGCCGAAGGCGGCGCCGATCAGGTTATTGATCGCCTGTTCCTTGTTGGCGTCGGCCAGCACGACGCAATGGTTTTTCGCGCCCATCATCGATTGCGCGCGCTTGCCCGATTCGCTGGCGCGGCGGTACACATGCGTGCCCACGTGGGTGGAACCGATGAAGGAGACGGCCTTGATGTCGGGATGGTCGCACAGCATGTTGACGACGTCGGCGCCGCCATGCACGACGTTCAGCACACCGGCCGGCAAGCCCGCCTGGTACATCAGTTCGACCAGGTACATCGACGAGGACGGGTCTTGCTCGGACGGTTTCAGGACAAACGTATTGCCGCAAGCGATGGCAATCGGGAACATGAAGCACGGCAGCATGACGGGGAAGTTGAAGGCCGTGATGCCGGCGCCCACGCCCAGCGGCTGGTAGATATTGTAGACATCGACACCCGTGGCCGCGTTTTCCGCGATTTCGCCCAGTTGCAGGGTGGCGATCGAGCACGCGTGCTCCACCACTTCCAGGCCGCGCATCACCTCCCCTTCCGCGTCGGGCAAGGTCTTGCCATGCTCGCGCGTGATCAGTTCGGCCAGGGCGACTATGTTTTCGCGGATCAGGTGCTGGTACTTGAGCATGATGCGCATGCGCGCCGCCAGCGGGGTATTGCGCCAGGTTTTAAAGGCTTCCCTGGCCGTGGCGACGGCCAGATTGACTTCGTCGGGCGTGGAAAACGGCACCCTGGCGACGATTTCCTGCGTGGCCGGGTTGACGACGTCGCGCCATTCGCTGCTGCTCGAGGCGTGGTGCTTGCCGCCGATGTGCAGGGGGACGGCGGGGACCGGGGTGACTGCGTGAGTGAGGGCTTGGTTCATGTGAGGCTCCGTAAGGTATTCGATGGTTATTTCTTGACCAGGTTGCACGCCGCCGCATCCATCGGCTTGAATGCCTGGTCGGCGGGGATGGTCGACAGCACTTTCAGGTAATCCCACGCGCCTTTGGATTCGGCCGGGGTTTTGACCTGCACCAGGTACATGTCGTGGATCACGCGACCGTCGGGGCGGATGGAGGCGTTGTTCATGACGGCATCCTTGATGGGCAGCTCGCGCATCTTCTGGGCGACGACCTTCGAATCGTCGCTTTTCGCCGCCGCCACCGATTTCAGGTAGTGGTAGACGCTGGAATACACGCCCGCCTGCACCATGGTCGGCTTGGCGCCCTTGTTGAGCGCCTCGAAACGCTTGGCAAACGCGCGGCTGCGGTCATCGTAATCCCAGTAAAAGCCGTCCGCGTAGACGAGGCCCTGGGCCGTTTCCAGCCCCAGCGCGTGCACGTCCGAGAGAAACACCAGCAAGGCGGCCAGGCGCTGGTCCTTGCCGCTGCCGATGCGGAACTCGCGCGCCTGCTTGATGGCCGATACCGTGTCGGCGCCGCCGTTGGCCAGGCCGATCACCTGCGCTTTTGACCCTTGCGCCTGCACCAGGAAGGACGAAAAGTCGGACGCGTTCAGCGGATGGCGCACGGCGCCCAGCACCGTGCCGCCGTTGCGCTTGACGACTTCGCTGGCATCCTTTTCCAGCGAATGGCCGAACGCGTAATCGACGGTGACGAAGTACCACGATTTCTGCCCCAGTTTTGTCAGCGCCGCTGCCGTGCCGGCCGCCTGCGAATACGTGTCGAACATCCAGTGGAAGCCGTTCGGCGAGCAGTCTTCATTGGTCAGGCGCCCCGTGGCCGGGCCGCTGAACATGGCGATGCCGCCCTTCTCTTTCATCAGCTTTTGCACGGACAGGGCCACCGAGGAATTGGTCAGGTCGGCGATGGCGTCGACCTTGTCGCGGTCTATCCATTCGCGCGCCTTGGAGGCGGCGATGTCGGCCTTGTTCAAGTGGTCGGCCGAGAGGATCTCGATCTTCATGCCCTTGCATTCGGCCTTCAGGCAATCCTCGACGGCCATCTGGCTGGCGACGACGGAGCCGCGCCCGCCCATGGCCGAATACGGCCCGGACATGTCGGTCAAGATGCCCACCTTGACGACGCCATCGGAAATTTGCGCGTGCGCGCCGCCAAAGGAAAGGGTGAGCGCCAGCGCGCCCATGGCCAGAACGGTTTTTTTCATGCGTGTCTCCAGGTGGATGGGTTTTCTTATATGTTTATCTGCATTCTGCATGTGTAAAAATATGCGCTCAAGTGAAATTAATGCATAATTCCTTTGCAAAAATGCACAGAGAGGGTTTGCCATGCTCGATTGGGACAATGTACGGGTCTTCCTGGAACTGACGCGCAGCGCCGGCCTCGTCGATGCGGCGAAAAAGCTGGGCATTGACCATTCCACCGTGTCGCGGCGCATGCGCAAGTTCGAGGAGCAAGTGGGCACGCAACTGTTCGACCGCAACTACGTGGGTTACCAACTGACGCCCGAGGGCCACCGCCTGATGGAATACGCGGAAACCATGGAAAGCACGGTGTTTGCCGCCACCGAGGAACTGGGCGAACACAATCGCCTGCTGTCGGGCCAGGTGCGCCTGGGCGCTACCGAGGGTTTCGGCGCCATCGTGCTGGCGCCCCACCTGGCGCAGTTTTGCGGCAGATACCCGCACATCAGCGTGGACCTGATCGCCGTGCCCCGTTTCGTCAGCCTGTCCAAGCGCGAAGCGGACGTGGCCATCTCCATCGAGCGCCCCCTGTCCGGCCCGTATGTCGTGACCAAGCTGTCCGACTACCGCCTGAAACTGTACGCCACGCCAGGCTACCTGGCGCGCCACGCGCCAATCACCAGCGTGGCGCAACTGGCGCAGCACCCCATCATCGGCTACGTGGACGACCTGGTCTTCAGCGCGGAACTGCGCTACATGGACAACGTGGCGCCTGATTCCCTGCGCGCGTTTCGCAGCACCAGCGTCATCGCCCAGTACCACGCGGCGCGCGCGGGACAGGCGCTGGCGATCCTGCCCTGCTTCGTGGCGCAGCAATCGAACGAACTGGTGCCCGTGCTCGACGGCGAGATCGACCTGCTGCGCGCCTTCTGGATGATCTCGCCGAGCGAGCGGCGCAACATCGCCCGGGTCAGCGCCCTGTGGAACTACCTGCGCACCGCCATCGACCTCAATCACGCCTACCTGATGGGCGAAACGGCCACGCCCAGCTGGCCAAGCTGACTGCGCGCTACACTGTCGCCACAGACTAATTAAAGGAGAACGCGATGCTGATGGATGCAAACCAGGCCGTTTTGGTCATTGTCGACCTGCAAGGCCGCTTGATGCCGGCCATCCACGACGCCGGCCTGGTGCTGGCACAAAACTTGCGCCTGGCGAAGATCGCCCGCCTGCTCGACGTGCCCGTACTGGGCACGGAACAGAACCGCCAGGGGCTGGGGCCGAACGTGGAAGAGATCGCCGCCCTGTGCGAACGGACCTTGCACAAGACGCATTTCGGCGCCTGTTCTGATGGCTTGCAGGACATGCTACCCGCCGGGCGCAGACAAATCGTCGTCACCGGTTGCGAAGCCCATGTGTGCATGCTGCAGACGGCCATCGGCTTGCTGGAACGCGGCTATGACGTGAGCATCGCCATCGACGCCGTCGGTTCGCGCCAGGCCGCCAGCCGCGACGCGGCGCTGGCCCGCCTGGACAAGCTGGGCGCCCACCTGGTGACGGTCGAGATGCTGGCCTTCGAATGGTTGCGCGACTGCAAGCATCCGCGTTTCCGCGAAGTGCTGGCGTTAATTAAATAATACGCGGGGTTTAAGCCAGATCAAGCCCTTCGGCGGCCCATTTGCTAGCTTGGTAACAGCGCCGCCATTGCGAGCGGCGCGCCGTCCATCTCAGCAAGGGAACCATCATGGCCTATATCCTGCGAGGCAAGCTGTGCGGCTTGATCTGCGCCGAGTGTCCTGAAGCCTTATCCCACGTCATCGTGCGCCTGTACCGGCCGCGCGCGTCGCAAAACGTCACGGCCCTGGCCGTGGCCAGCGCCAAGGAAACCTTCGCCATCCTCACCGACGAAGAAGTGCAAGCCAAAGCCCCCTTCCTGCTGGCCGAAACGCGCACGGACGACGATGGCAACTACAGTTTTACCCTGGCAGGCGATTATCAGGGCGAGGCTGTCGAAGTCGATATCCTGTGCACTACCGTGCCGCATCTGAAACCGGGGCCGAAAGACCCCGTGCCGCTGCAGTTTTCCATCACCACGCTCCAGCCCCGCTGGCGCCAGGCCGACAATGATTTCCTCGCCGTCTGGGACTATTGCCTGCCGCAACGCTTCTGGTGCCTGGTGCGCGCCCGCTTCGGCGCCTGGACCATCTGCGGCCGCCTGCGCACCTGCGATGCGCCGCATGCGCCGATCGCCGGCGCCACCGTGCGGGCGTTCGATGCCGACTGGCTGCAGGACGACGCGCTGGGCCAGGCGATCACCGATGCCGGCGGACGCTTCCGCATCGATTACCTGACGTCCGACTTCACCTTGACGCCCTTCTCGCCTTTCATCAATGTGGAGTTCGCCAGCGGCCCCGACGTGTATTTCACGGCGCAGCTGGGCAGCGTGACCATCCTGGCGGAAACGCAGGCCAACGGCCGCCAGCCGGGCCGGGAAAACGTGGGCCACTGTTTCTGCGTGGAATTGTGCTCGAAAGAAGTCTTGCCGCCCGACGTGGAAGGCGTGCCCCATTGGCAACAGGTGGAAATCTTCGACATCCACCCATTTCCCTCGCTGGCGGGCTTTTCCCCGCAAGGCTATGCGGGCGGCGCCGGCGCCTCGTATGTCTTCGCCGGCGGCGTCACCCTGAAAGGCAATTGCCCGCTGCGCAACAGCGCCATCCCCGCCAACCCGCTCGAATACCGCTTCCTGATCGGCGAATGGTCCTGGCCCGGCGGCACGGACGATCCCACGGCGCTGCCCACGGTGGCGCCGGCCAGCCTGGCGCCGTTGACGCAAATCCTGGGCACGCATGTCGGTTATGTGTTTTATACGAATGGCCTGGGCCTCGCCGATTCGGCGCCCGTCATCATCGATGCGGGCGATCTGCAAGCGGGCGGCTGGATACGGGTGGACGGCAAGCCCGTCACGGTGGACATGCGCGACGGCACGACGGCCGTCGTCAACGTGGCGCCCAACATCTTCCTGCGCACGTTTGATTTACTGACGGTGAATACGCCGGCCATCACCAGCCTGCATCCGGCCAAGCTGCCGGGCGGCTTGCCCATCCTCGACGCGGGCCGCAGCCTGACGGCGGCCGAGAGCGAACCGATACGCCGCTACCGCCTGGGCTTCGAGGTGCGCGACGGCATCAGCCTGGCGCAGGTGGCGACGGACGGGCTCGACTCCATCGTCTTCGACAACTCGCCCGTCATCGTGGCGCTGGACCTGGAAGAGCTGCGCAGCAATGCCTGCAACCCCATCGCGGGCGGCCTCGTGCATATCCTGTACACGATCGACCATCCGCATTTGCGCTTTTTCAATATCACGATTTCCAACAACAACGGCATCCAGCATCCGCTGCCACCGCTGCCGGCCGCCAGCTTTACCCCACCGCCGCCACCGAGCAATTATCTGTTCCGCGGCGGTGCGGGCGGACCGCATTTATCGGGCAACAATGGCGGCTTCCCCGTCAACGTGGCGCTCGATCCGCCGTGCGCCTACCGCGTGGCGATTTCGTGGCAGACGCGGCATTACCTGGCGTCCAGCCACAGCATCGACAGGCTGTACTGCAAGTAGGCATGCTTCAGAAATAGCGCACCCACGCCCGTTGCGAGGTGCGCTTGTAGCTGGCGAACGCGCGGCAGGGAAAGTACAGCACGGGCATCAGGGCCAGCGCGATCAGCCACACTTGCCAGACATGCTCGACGCCGTACCGGGCACCGTGGTTGGCGCCCAGCACGGCCGTCAAGGCGAGGCCGATGGCCAGCAGCAGGTATAAATGCAGCAGATAGTAAAACATGGGCGCGCCGCCAAAGGTGGCGCACGCCCGCGTGAACCAGTTGTCGACGCTTTCCAGCCAGGCCAGGCCCAGCAAGCCCAGGCCCAGGGTGAACAGCAGGAAATCCAGCGACGGCGGATACTTGGTGAAGTTCAGCACGCTCATGGCCGTGCGCAAGGCCGTGTCGCCCGCCCCCCACGGCAAGGTTTCACCATAGAGATTGAAACCGCGCAGCACCGCCAGCAGCAGCAAACTGCCGCCGCCCAGCGCCAGCAACAGGCGGCGCCGTCCTTCGGCGGACCGGCCGCGCGCATACAGGGGCCCGGCCGCATAGCCGAGCACGATCACGCCTATCCATGGCAGCAGCGGGTAGCTGACCTTGATCTTCATGGCGCCGTCCGCCACCAGGTAACCCCGTTGCAGCAGCACCGTCAGCGCGTAATAGGCAAAGCTGCCCTCTTCCGCGCGCAAGCCGGTGAACAGATGCTGCCCCGCGATGATCGCCACGCCCAGCAGCGCCAGCACTTTCAATGGCAGCTGGTGCAGCACGGCCAGCGCCATCATGGCCAGGCCGATGACCCAGATCACTTGCAAATACAGCACGGCCGGCGGAAACGCCCCGCTCCAGGCGAAGTTGACGAACACCAGTTCCAGCAGCACCAGCAGCAAACCCCGCTTGAACAGAAAACCGCTGGCGCTGCGGGGCCCGGCGGCCGGATGCGCGTACAGCCAGGCGGACAAACCCGTCAAAAAGACGAACATGGGTGCGCACACGTGGGCCGCCAGGCGCGTGAAGAACAGGGCCGGATCGACGCTGGCCGCCTCCATCGGGTCGCTCACCTGGTGGTGCAGGAAGACCGTTTCACGCACATGGTCGAACAGCATGATCAGCATGACGAGGCCGCGCAATACGTCGATGACGGCGATGCGGGCGCGCAGGGTGGTAGTAGAAGTCAAGGTCATGGTGATCTATTAAAAACGGTAATGCGCATTCAGGGTCAGCGTGCGTTCGGCCCCCGGCGCCACCCACAGCTGGCTATAGGAACTCGCATAGTAGCTGCGGTTGAACAGGTTTTCCACGTTCAAGGCCAGGCGCAGTTTGGCGTTGGGCGAATACGTGGCCAGCAATTTGGCCGTCGTGTAGGCCGGCAGGGTAAAACTGCTGCTGACGGCGACGTCACCCAGGCGCTCGCCCACGTACTGCACGCCGCCGCCCACGCTGGCCGTGCCCGTACCCAGCGCGAACTGCTGCGTGGCGAGGACATTGGCGCTGTGACGCGGCACGTTGGCGAAGCGGCTGCCCGTCACGATCGTATTGTCGCCGCGCGTGACGCTGGCGTCCGTATAAGCATAGGCGCCCGAAACGCGCAAGCCGCGCGCCACTTCGCCCGACACGTCGAGCTCCAGACCACGGCTGCCCACCTCACCCGCCGCGATGGCGAAGTCCGTGTTGGCGGGATTGGTCGTCAGCACATTGCGCTTGCGGATGTCGTACACGGCCACGGTGCCCGTCAGTTTGCCCGTTTCCAGCTTCGCGCCCAGCTCATACGAGCGGCTGCGCTCGGCCGGGAAAGCCTGGTTGGCGATGCTGATGCCGCTGTTGGGCCGGAAGCCCTTCGCCGCGCTCGCGTACAGCGACCATGCCTTCGATGGCTGGTACACGAGGCCCGCGCGGGGACTGGTGGCCGACAGCGACTGGCGGTTGCTGACATTCAGGCGCCTGTTCGTCACGTCCTGCGTGTACGTATCGTGGCGCACGCCGACCAGCGCCTTCCACTGCGCGCCCAAGTCGACCTGATCCTGCGCATACAGACCGCGCGCCCGTTGCCCTTCCTGCGTATCGATGGACAGGGCCAGCGGATCGGCCTGGCCGCCATACGCGGGATGGAAGATATCGATGGCATAGGCGTTGGCAGCGGAGGGATTGCGGCGCAGCTGTACCCGGTGGTCGTCAAAATGATAGGCGTCGACACCGGCCAGCACTTCGTGCGCCAGGGCGCCCGTCCTGAACTTGCCCAGCAATTCGACGCGGGCCGACGCGTCGGTGGCCGAGAAATCGCGATGGCGGCGCTGGCGGTTCAAGGTGCGGCCATCGGCCAGCAGCTTGTTCGCCTCGGTCGAATAGCCGGTCAATTCGCTGTCGCGGTAAGAAACGCCCGCCTGCACCGTCCAGTCGTCGGACAGCGCGTGGTGGATGAACAGCTGCTGTCCCAGCGACTTGACCGTCATGGGTCCGTCGCCCGGTTCGCCCAGGAAGCGCGAGACGGGGACAAGACCCAGCTGGCCATTGACGGCCACCACGCCCCGGTCGAACGGCGCGCGCTGCCGCACCGCTTCGATTTCATACGACACGGTCGTGTGCTCGCCCGCCAGCCAGAGAAACGAAGGCGAAAACAGGCTGCGTTCGACCTTCACGGTATCGCGGAAGCTGTACCCCTCTTCATGCGCCGCATTGAGGCGGTAGGCGATGGTGCCGCTTACGGGTCCCGTCAAGTCGACGGCGGCGCGGCGCGTCTGGAAACTGCCGAGTGAAAAATCCGCGCCATATTCGGGCGCGAACTTCGGTTTTTTCGTCGTGATGTTCACCGTGCCGCCCGGCTCGCCCCGGCCGTACAGGGCCGAAGCGGGGCCTTTCAGCACTTCGATGGCCTGCGTATTGCCGCCGTCGCGCATGCCGTTGTAGCCGCGGCTGGAACTGAAACCGTTGACCATGTAGTCGGAGCCGAAATTCGGGTCGCCCGTAAAGCCGCGCATGGCATAACTGTCCCACAGGCCGCCCAGCGGGCTTTGCTTCGCAATGCCGCTGGCCAGCTCCAGCGCGCCAGCCAGGGTTGTCACGCCCGCGTCGCGCAGCAGGTCGCCGGTGAGCACGCGCACGCTTTGCGGCAAATCCATCAGCAAGGCGTCCGTCTTGGTGGCGCCCGTGGCCGACAGGCTGCGGTAATGCTGGCGCTCCGCGCTGACGGTGACGACATCCTGCCCAGCGGGTCCATCCGCCAGGGCCAGCGGACTGGCAGCGGCCAGCAGCAGCGCCATCGGACGCTGTAAAAAGAGGCACATGGGGATTCCTGAAAGAAAATTACATGCAAATGAATTGCATTATAAATGATAATTCACTCTCAATAAAGACCTAGACTCCCAGATGCCAGCCCCGTGCCTGGCCCGCCTGGCGAAGCATGCCGCTGTACACGCCGCCCTGCCGCAGCAATTGCGCATGCGTGCCCCGCTCGACGATGCGCCCCGCCTGCATCACCAGGATCTGGTCCGCCTGCGCGGCAATCGCCAGCCGGTGCGTGGCGACCACCACGGCATGGGTACGCGCCAAGCCGGCCAGGGTGGCGATGGCGCACCGTTCGCTGATGGCGTCAAGCGCCGACAGCGGTTCGTCGAACAGCATCAGCGGCGCGGGTTTCAACAACGCGCGGGCGAACGCCAGCCGCTGGCGCTCCCCGCCCGACAAGGTCCAGCCGCCCTCGCCTATCACCGTGTCCAGGCCCTGAGGCAAGGACTGCGCCAGCGATGCCAGGCCGGCCGCCGACAGCGCCGCCAGCAGATCCTGCGCCGCGATCTGCCGGCCCAGGCTCAGATTGTCGCGCAAGCTGGCCGGCAGCAGCCAGGCATGCTGGAACATCGGTGTCGCCAGTTTGGCCAGCGCGGCGTCGTCCTTGGTCCGCATATCGACGCCGCCGGCCAGCAGCACGCCGCTATCGGGATCCAGCTGGCGGCACAGCAATTGCAGCAAGGTCGTCTTGCCCGAGCCGGAGGCGCCCGCCAGCACCGTCAGGGAACGCGGAGCAATCTCCAGCGAGACTTCATCGACGATGGGGCGTCCATCGCGCCGCACGCAGACATGGCGCGCCTCGGCGGCTGGCGCGCCCTGTTCCGGCGCGCCGCCGGGCAACGCCAGCACGGGCAATTCCCGCTCCGCCAGCACGCCATCCAACTGGCGCAGGGCGTGGGCCACCTGTTGCAGGGCGGCGCCCGTGTGCACGACGGCGGCCATCGCCTCGGCCAGCACGGTGGCGACGATCAATGTCGCCAGCAGCGCCGGCACATCGAGGGCGCCGGCCAACACCTGGCGCAAGCCGATGGCCAGCAACAGCGCATACGCCAGCTGCGCCGCCACGGTAAACCCGAGGGCGGCGGGGAACAGCAAACGCTGGGAACGCCTTTCCGCCTGGCGCTGCGCCATGAGCAACTGTTCCAGCATGGCGCTGCCCAGCCCGGACCGGCCCGTGGCGCGCAGCACGGGTTGCGCCGCGATATATTCCAGCACGCGGCCATTCGCCTCGGCGCTGCTGGCCGCCAGCGCCGTCTCGGCCCGGCTGCCGCAGGCCAGCGCCCCTCGATACACGAACAACAAGGGCGGCATGGCCAGCAGCAGCACCGCACCCAGGCGCCAGTCGACGGCCAGCCAGAGCAAGCCGACCACCAGCGGCGCCAGCACGGCATCGAACAGGGGCTGCAGCAAATGCGCGGGCGCGCCCATCACGGTCATCACGCCGCCAGAGGCCAGCTGGCGCATATCGCCGGCGCGGCGCGGCGTACACCAGGCCAGCGGCAGGCGCACGATTTTATCGGCCAGGCGCCGGTGCAGCGCATGCGCGCAGTGGGCGCCGGCCGCATAGCCTTTCAAGCGCGTGACATGGCGCAGCGCGGCGCTGGCCGTTGCCAACAGCAGAAAGAGGACCAGCCATGCACCTTGCGCCTGCCCCGGCTGCGGCGCCAGCCAGGCGCGCAGCAGCGGCAGCAGCATGCACAGGGCCAGCGCACTCAGCATACTGTTGGCCCCCATCAGCGCCAGCGCAAGGCGCAACTTGCCGGCGGCCGCGCCATCAAGCAGGCGCAACAGCAAACGCACGGCGGCGATCATGCCGCCACCTCGTCAACCCGGCTTTGCGCCGCCCACAGGGCCGCATACGCGCCCCGCGCGGCCAGCAGCTGCGCATGTGTGCCCAGCTCACACAGGCGGCCGCCGTCGAGCAATGCGATCTGGTCGGCCTGCACGATGGTCTGCAGCCGGTGCGCCACCACCAGCACCGTGCGTCCCGCCAGCAAGGCCGACAGGCCAGCCTGCACCTGCGCTTCCGACTCGGGGTCGAGGGCTGCCATCGCCTCGTCCAGCACGACGATACGGGGATCGGCCAGCAGGGTGCGGGCGATCGCCAGGCGTTGCGCCTCGCCACCCGACAGCGCCAGGCCTTCGCCCAGCAAGGTGTCATACCCTTGCGGCAAGGCGGTGATGCGGGCATGGATGTGCGCGGCGCGCGCCGCCGCTTCCACCTGGGCGTCGCTCGCCTCCGGCCGGCCCAGGCGGATGTTGTCGCGCGCGGACAGGCGCAGCACTTGCGCGTGCTGCAAGACAAACCCCACACGCGCATACAACACGGCGGGATCGATCTGGCGCACATCGACGCCGCCGACGCGCACGGCGCCGGCCGTCGCGTCCCACAGGCGCGGCAACAGCATGGCCAGGGTCGACTTGCCGCCGCCCGACGGCCCCACCAGGGCTGTCACGCTGCCCGCAGGCAGGCATAAATCGATGCCGTGCAACACCTCGGTACCGCCCGGATAGGCAAAACGCAGCTGTTCAAAACACACATCGTCGCCGGCGGGCAGCAACGGCGTCTGCGCCTGCGGCATGGGCGCCTCGGCCAGCAAGACGCCTATCCTGCGCGCCGCCGCCAAGCCGCCCTTCAAGCCATCGGCGCCGTGTCCCAGCGCGGCCACGGGCGCGCACAAGGCCATGCCCAGCAAGGCAAACGGCAGCATCTGCGCGGGCGCCATCGCCCAGGTTTGCGCACCCAGCCAGGCGCCGCTCACGACAAGAGCCAGCACGACGGGCGGCGACAGCAGCACATCGACCAGCGCGCCCATGCCGCCCCAGCGCCGCACCCAGGCCAGAAACTGCCGCGCATGGCGTCCCGCCACAGCATCAAAGCGTGCTTGCGGCAATGTCTGCTGCGCATACGTCTTGAAGACAGCCATGCCCTGCACCAGTTCCACCATCGCCGCCGCCAGTTCGCCGCCCGTGCGCTGCAACTGCGCCAGCCCCTCGCGGAAGGCTGGCGCGGCCATGCCCCGATAGCGCCACCAGGCCAGGGCTGGCGCGACCAGGGTGATGGCCGTCATGCGCCAGTCCGCATGCAGCAGCCAGGCCAGGCATGCCACGGGAGCGACGACCACGGCGGCCAGGTCGGACGGCGCATGCGCCACCAGGCGGTGCAGCGCAGCCACGTCAGCGTGCACGATTTCGTTGACCCTGGCCGCATTGCTGCCCGCGTACCAGCCCAGCGGCACCCTGGACAACTGCCGCGCCAGCCGCAGGCGCAACTGGCACTGCAAGTCCGCATCGGCCAGGTGCGTCAAGTGCAGGCCCAGCGCCGTCGTCAGCTGACGCAGGCACAGCGCAACCAGTGCCAGCCACAGCACATTCCAGGCGCGGCCGGCATCGACATCCGATGCCAATAGCAAGGCGCCCAATTGCGCCATGGCAACATATGGCAGTACGCCGCACAGGGCGGCCAGCGCCTGCAGTGCGCCAGCCCCCAGCAAGCGGCCCCGCACGGGCGCCAGCAAGGCCGATAATTCGCGCCAGTCGCTCACAGTGTCCCCTCCACGCAGACGACGGCACCCGCGTCGAGCTGGCGTACCCTGGCTCGTACCCGGTAGACGCGAGCGATCAGGGCGGCGTCAATCACGGCATGCGGCGCGCCGGACGCCGCCAGCACGCCATCGTGCAGCACCATCACCTGATCGGCGCAGCCCAGCGCCAGGTTGATGTCGTGCAGGACGATGACGGTAATCAAACCATGTTCGCGCGTGGCGCGCCCTATCGCCTCGATCACCTGGAACTGGTGATACAGGTCCAGCGCGCTGGTGGGCTCGTCCAGCAGCAGCACCTTGGGCTGGCGCACCAATGCCTGGGCCAGGCCCACCAGTTGGCGCTGGCCGCCCGACAGCGCCTCAACCTGGCGGCTGGCCAGGGGCAGCAAGTCGAGGCGCGCCAGCACGGCCTCCACCCTGGCCACGGCGCCCGCATCGACCTTCGCCCCCAGCCAGCCTTCGCTGCGCCCCGCCATCGCGGCGCTGAGCACAGCCTCGAACACGCCCAGCCGCGTACGCGAGGGCAGGCTTTGCGGCAGGTACACCATGCTTTGCGCGCGCCGGGCTTGCGGCCCGCAGGCCAGGTCCACGCCATCGAGCAGCACGGCGCCCTGCATCGCCTGCAAGCCGGCAATGCCGCGCAACAGGGTCGATTTGCCGGCCCCGTTCGGGCCGATCAGGGCAGTCACGCTGCCCGGCAACAAGGGCGGCAGGCTGACGCCGAGCTGCACGTCGCGCCGTCCGTACGCCACGCAGGCATTGCGCACCAGCAAGCCGCTCATGCAGCACCTCCCCGCTGGCGCATGACGATGGCCATGAAAAACGGGATGCCGACCAGCGCCGTGACGATGCCGACGGGGATCAGCACGCCGTCGATCAGCGTCTTGCTGCAAATCGAGGCCAGCGACAGGATCAGCGCGCCGGCCAGCGCGGACGCGGGCAACAGCAGGCGGTGGTCCTCGCCCACCAGCAGGCGCGCGATATGCGGCGCCACCAGGCCGACGAAACCGATGGTGCCGACAAAGGACACGGCCAGCGCCGACAGCAGGCTGATACGCAGCAGGGACAGCATGCGCAAGCGGCGCACATCGACGCCGAAGCTGCGCGCACGGTCCTCGCCCATGGTCAGGGCCGTCATGGCCCAGCTGTCGCGCACGGCCCAGGGCGCGATCACGGCAAGCGCCGCGGCCAGGATGGCGATCTTGTCCCAGGAAGAGCGCGACAGGCTGCCCATGGTCCAGAACACCAGTTGCTGCAAGCTGTCCTGGCTGGCGACAAACTGCAGCAGGGCCACCAGCGCATTAAAGGCAAACACCAGCGCAATGCCGAACAGCACCAGGCTTTCCACGCCGAAGCCCCGCCAGCGCGTCAGCAGGTGCAGCAGACCGACCGACGCAAAGGCGAACAGGAAGGCGTTCGCCGACACCACGTACTGGGGCGGCACCCCGGGCAAGCTCCAGTTCAGGACGATGGCCAGCGCGGCGCCGAACGAGGCGGCGGCCGACACGCCCAGGGTGAACGG
The DNA here is from genome assembly GCF_030397705.1 of Janthinobacterium sp. SUN100. NCBI lineage: Bacteria > Pseudomonadati > Pseudomonadota > Betaproteobacteria > Burkholderiales > Oxalobacteraceae > Janthinobacterium > Janthinobacterium sp. SUN100. The sequence goes on from NZ_JAPUBU010000002.1 coordinate 44,534, forward strand.
GCTGGCCAGCGGATTGACGAGGATGGTCTGCATCTCGGCGCCCGCCAGCGCCAGCGCGGCGCCCACCAGCACGGCCATCAGCGCATATGGCAGGCGCACATCCCACACGATGACCTGCTCCATGCGCGGCACGCCATCGGGCTGCAGCAGCACCTGGAACAGGCGGGTGATGCCCATGCCGGACGGTCCCGTGGCGATGTCCATCGCCAGCGAGACGGCCAGCGTGCACAGCAGCGCGCCCACCAGCATGACGCGGCGCACATGGCGCTGGCGGTACGCCATGCCCGCCGCCATGGCAGGCGGCGCTTGTGTCAGCACGGCGCTCACGGCTGCATGTCCACGAACAGCACGCCCGTGGCGGGAATCGGCATGAAACGGCGATACATTTCAAGGCGCGTGCGGGCCGGGTCCAGGTCCGCAAACAGCTCAGGATGCAGCCACTTGGCCAGCGCCTGCACCGCCACCAGGTGTTCGGGCGAGTCGTAGAACACATGCCACAGGCCGTGCGAGCGCCTGCCATTTTTTTCGCGCACGGCGCGCAGTTGGGCCGTTTCCGTGCGCGAGGCCACGGCGCGCAGGCTGCTGCGCGCCTGCGGCAAGGTGGCCTGGTAACCGAGGGTCACGCCGCCCTGCCCGCTGGCGAACACGCCCGTCGCCACATACACGTCGGGATCGCGCGACAGGATGTATTCCGGGTTCAGGGTGCCGATGGGGCCGGGAATCTTGCCGGCGCCGATATTCTCGCCACCGGCCAGGGCGATCATCTCGCCGAAATTGCCCGTGCCGGGAGAGCCGCAACAGCCCTGCAAGCCCGCCAGCATGTCGACAAAGATGCCAGGGCGGCGAAAGCCCGGCCGGGCCTGCGCCGCTTGCACGGCGCGCGCCACTTGACCCACCTGCTCTTCGTAAAAGGCGATGAAGGCGGCGGCCTGCGCCTGGCGGTCCAGCGCCTTGCCCATCAGGCGCATGCTGGGCACGGTATTTGCCAGCGGATGGTTGCTGAAGTCGACAAAGATCACGGGCACGCCGGCCGCTTCCAGCTGGCGCACGGCGTCGCTGCCCGGCGCGGGGCCGTGGCCGCCCGACAGGGCCAGGATGGCCAGGTCGGGCCGCAAGGACAGCGCTTTTTCCACGCTAAAACTGTCGGCCGACGTGGCGCCCACCAGGGGCACCTGCTCCGCTTGCGGAAAGACCTTGCGGTAGGCCGCGTAGCCCTGCACATCCAAGTGGCGGAAATCGCCCTGCCAGCCCGCCAGGCGGGCAAAGGGATTTTTTCCTTCCAAGATGGACAAGGTGTAGATCAGGCGGCCCTCACCCAGCACGACGCGCTGCACCTTGTCGGGTACGTTCACCGTGCGTCCCGCCAGGTCGGTGACGGTGACGGCTTCAACCGACAAACTGATGCAGGACAACAACGCGGCGGCCAGCATGGATACGATTTTTCTCATGGCATCACCACGCATGCTTGACGGTCAGCAGCAAGCGGCGCGCATCGCCCGTGCTGCAATTGCTCGATGAACAACTGTCGTAGTAATGCTTGTTGCTCAGATTCGTCACGTTCAACGCCAGCTGCGTGCCCCGCAGGGACGGCGACAGCCGCAGCAGATCCAGGTCCAGCGCCAGGTCCGTCAGCAGGTAGGACGGCACGTCGATACGGTTGGCGGAGTCGGCCTTGGTGGCGCCCGTGTAGCGCAGGCCCAGGCCTATGCCCAGTCCCGCCAGCGGGCCTTGCACCAGTTTGTACTTGCCCCATACGCTGGCCATGGTCTCCGGCATGCCGACGGGACGCTTGCCCACTTCATTGACGTTATTGCTTTTACTCACTTCCAGGCGGTTCCACGTGACGTTGGCCGCCACGTTGAAATTGCGCGTGAGATTGGCCAGCGCATCCAGTTCCACGCCATGCGATTTGATTTCGCCCGTCTGCAAACGGTTCAGCGAATTGTTCGGGTCCAGGGTCTGCACGTTTTCCTGACGCAAGTCAAACACGGATGCCGTGAAAAATCCGTCGAAACCGGGCGGCTGGTATTTCACGCCCACTTCCGCCTGCTTGCCCTTGGTGGGGTCGTAGGATTTGCCATAGAAATCGTTGCCCAACACGGGATTGAACGAGGTCATCAGGCTGACGTAAGGTGCCAGGCCATTCTCGGCCAGATAGACGGCGCCCGCCTTCCACGTCAGCGCGTCATCCTTTTGCGACGGCGGCGTGACGCCGTCCAGGCGGTCGCGCGTGGACGTGTCCGACCAATCCTTGCGCAGTCCAGCGCTGAGCACCCATTGCCGCGCCAGCTTGATCTGTTGCTGCGTGTACAGGCCGTACTGGTCCGAGCTTTGCACGGTGCTGGCATAGCGCTCCGGCGTGGGCAGCATATGGCCCAGGTAGACAGGCTGATATATATCAATCTCGGCGCCGGCCGGGCCGCCATTGAGCACATAATCCTCTTTCGTGTGGCGGTAGTCGAGGCCCACCAGGGTTTCGAATTCGGCACCGCCGCTGCGCCAGCTGGCCTTGGCATTGTTATCCAGCGACCAGCTCTCGCCATCGATATCGAAGAAATATGGCGTGCGGCGCAAGGTGCGCTGGTCGGCCAGCAGGCGGCCCTGGATGGTTTCCGTGATCAGGTTGACCCGCCCGTAGCGGGCCTTGGAATGCACGCTCCACACGTCGTCGATGCGGTGCTCGAGCAGATAGGCCAGCGAATATTGCACGCGGTGATTGTCCAGGCCCTTTTCGTTGAGCATCTGGTTATAGGGAAGGCGGCCATGGCGGTTTGGCAACAGGGTGCCCTGGATGGGCGCCACCACGGCGGGCGGACCGAACTTGTCGCGCGTGTAATCGGCCAGCAAGGTCAGGCTGGTGGCCGCGCTGGGGCGCCAGGCAAGGGCGGGCGCGAAATATACCTTGTCGTCCGGCACGCCTGTGAATTGGGAATCGCTATCGCGCAGCAAGCCCGTCATGCGGTAAGCCCAGTCGCCGCCCTCGCCCACGGGGCCGCTCACATCGCCCTGCACCTGCTTGCGGTGGAAGTTGCCCGTCTGCAATTGCAGCTCCCGGTATGGCTGAAACAGCGGCTGTTTGCTGATCTGGTTGACGATGCCGCCCGGCGAATTCTGGCCATACAGCACGGAACTGGGTCCCCGCAACACTTCCACCGCTTCCAGGCCATACGGCTCGACCTTGGGCCAGGCTTGCACTGTGGTGCCACGCAAGCCGTCGCGCAGCATGCCGTTGCTGCCCACGTCGAAGCCGCGGATCTTGACGTTATCAAAACGATCATAGCGCTGCGACGCAGCCATCGACGGACTGGCCAGCACGCCGGCCGAATAACGCAGCGCCTCGCCGACAGACTGGATGCCCTGGGCATCCATCTGGTCGCGCGTGATGACGGAAACGGAAGCGGGCGTTTCGATCAGCGCCGTATCCGTCTTGCTCGATGTCGTGCTTTGCGTGGCGATTTTCAAGCGCTGCGCTTCGATCGTCACGCCTTGCATGGCTTGCGGCGCCTCCGGCGCTGCGGCGGCATAGGCGGCGCGGCAAGCCAGGACCAGCACGAGAGGAATGGGAACGGCGCGCACAAGGCGCGGCAAACGGTGGGACTGCGAGCGTGACATACGGTGTGTCCTTCCAGGCTTTAAATGAGAATGAATATCATTCATCATAAAATCTGGAAGCACCGGCTGCTTTCGTTATCGGGCCTTCGGCTTACGAAAAACGGAAAAGATGCAGCCGGCTATGCGCGCGCCAGCTGGCTGGGCGGCATGCCGAAACGCTTGCGAAACAAGGTGGAAAAATGCGGAATGGCATAGCCGACAAAGCACGCCACCTGGGTCACCGTATAGCCGCCCGCGCTGAGCATGCGATAGGCTTCCTGCAGACGGTAATCCTGCACATGCTCGAACACGCTGACGCCAAACAGCTGGCGAAAGCCGGCCGTCAGCTTCTTCACGTTCAAGCCGCTCAATCTGGCTATTTCAGGCAAACCCAGCGGTTGCTGGAAATGCTGCTCGGCCAGCTCGCGCGCCTGCTGCAGGCGCTCAATCTCGAAGGCGCTCAAATCCGCGCCGCCAGCGCCGCCCCGCGACCGTCCCAACACCCGGTCGCTGGCCACGGCCGCCATCTCCAGCGCCTTGCCCGCCATATACATGTCGCGCACGGCGCCGTCGAAGGGGCACATCAGGATCTGCGTGGCGATGGCCCGCAGGGCCGGCGTCAACACCTGGCGCATCACCAGCACGCCATCACGGTGCAGCTGCTGGCCGCCCGTGACGGCCAGGCGTTCCAGGTCGAAACCGCTGCGCTGCGCATGGCCCGCGTCGAGTCCCACTTTCACGTAGCGCTGCAAGGTATTCGCTTCAAAGCGGTCGCAGCCTTCGTGGCGGCCCCGCGCCAGCACCAGGTAGACGCCCGCATCGGTAATGGCGAACGGCGCGCGGCCATCCACGCTGCCGCTCAACTTGCCGTTCAGCGAGACGATGACTTGCAAACCCTCGAACACGGGCGTATTGACGGTGATGGGAGTGGGCGACAGCACGGAACCGGCCGACAAGGTCAGTTCGGAAGACAGTTGCCGCGTCCACACAGTCGATACCACGCCCTACTCCATATGAGAATAATTCTCATTTATGGTAACACAGCGAAGTCTCGGATGCGTGCCGGCCATGGAAGATCTGCGCCAGAAAATCCACGAACGCTTGCACGCTCGAACGCCGGCTTGTTACAGGCACGCGGAAGCGTTAATATACAAGAATATACTTGCATATTAATGAGGCCGGGCATGCGTGAAAAACTGGAAAAACTGCTGGCGCAGGGGCGCGATAACGCGCTGCTGCGCTTTGGCCTGGGAGATGCTTACCTGAAAGAGCATGACGCGCAGCAAGCGGCCCTGCACCTGGCGCAAGCCACCGTGCAGCAACCGGGCTATTCCGCCGCCTGGAAACTGCTGGGCAAGGCCTTGCACCAGTTGGGCCGGCTGGATGACGCGCAAGCCGCCTGGACCACCGGCATGACGGTGGCCCAGCAGCAAGGCGACTTGCAGGCCGTCAAGGAAATGACGGTGTTCCTGAAACGCCTGCAAAAACAGCGGCAGGCGGCACAGTAAAAACGGCTTAGTGCGCGTGCGCCGCGGCCTTGGCCTCCGCAGGCAGCGTTTCACCCCGTTCCTTCGCCAGGCGCTTGGCCAGCAAGCCGCCCGCTTCGGCCGCATAGGCGCGGCAGGCGCTGGCGTCGATCAGGGGATTGTCCGTGCCGCTGCGCCTGGAGGCCTTGCCCAGCACGTCCGTCGTGCCCGGATGCACGGGGATGATGATGTCGCATGGCAAGGCCGCCACCTTGGCGATGCTCGCTTCGAACGAGGCTGAGATGTCAGGCGTGCCACCCTTGCCCGCGCCTTTGCCTGTATAGCGGAAATCGCCGCTCGCATACGGGTTCAGGCTATCCGCATACACGACGTCCAGGCAGCGGTCGCCTTCGCACGAGGTCCACGTCCACGTCGTGCCGCCTGGCGTGTGGCCCGGCGTCATGTGGGCCGTCAAGGTCAACGGTCCGACCTTGACGGTATCGCCCTCGCCCACCAGGCTGACCTTGCGCACCTTGGCGACGTGTACGACGGGATTGGCCTGGTACTGCGGATCGTCCTTGCCATTCGTGCCGCTTTGCAGGCCAAGGGCGCCCGAGGCGCTGGCCATCACGGTGGCGCCGCTGGCCCGTTGCAACGCGGCAATGCCGCCCGCATGGTCCCAATGGGCGTGCGAATTGAGGATGACTTTCACATCCTCGATGCGAAAGCCCAGCGCCTGGATATTCGCGATGATCAGGGGCGCCGATTGCGGCAGCGCGCCGTCGAGCAGGATATGGCCCTGCGGACTCGTCACCAGCACGGCGGACAGGCCAGCCGTGCCCACATACCAGGTATTGCCAAAGACATTGAACGGCTTGACGGGCGCGTTCCATTCCTTGCAACTATCACAATTAACAGGTTTATCCTGCACCGGTGCGGGCGTCTTCGCCTGCACCGCGCCAGCCGCCATGGTCGCAACCGTAGCCAGCATCAACTTCGCCAATAGTGTCATCTTCATCTCCAGAGTGTCAAAAAGAAGGGCGCCCGCACTGGCGCGCCCGGGGGGGGTATCAATGCATGCGGCCGGTCCTGTCGGCCAGGGTGTCGCGGATGTGTCCGGCGTCGAGCGAGCGCCGCTGCGCGCCGGCGGCGTCCAGCAGCACCACGGTGACGTGCTTGCCGCCGCTGCGCATGCGCATCGTCAGGCAGCTGCCCGCCGCGTTGCTGCTGCCCGTCTTGGACAGCAAGATGTCCCAGCCCTTGCCGCCCACCAAGGGATTCGTGTTGTGCAAGGTGCGCGTCCTGCCATTGACGGCCACGCTCGCCTGCGGGTGGCTGGTGATGCGCGCGATGTCCGGATAGCGCGCGGCTGCCGCGACGATCTTCGCCACTTCGCTGGCCGTGGACGTATTCGCGGGCGAACTGCCGACCGGGTCCGTCAAGGTGGTGCGGCGCAAACCCAGCTGGCGTATCTTCGCTTGCAAGGCGAGGTGAAACGCCGCGCTGCCGCCCGGATAGGTGCGCGCCAGCGCGGCGGCGGCGCGGTTTTCGGATGGCAGCAGCGCCAGTTGCAACAGCGCGCCGCGCGACACGGCCACGCCCTCGGCCAGCAGGCTGTGGCGCTGCATGGAAGCGTCGCCATCGGCGCGCACGATGCGCAACTGTTCCTCCGGGTCGAGGCCCGCATCGAGCACCACCATGGCCGTCATCAGCTTGGTGATCGAGGCGATGGGCACGACGGTGTCCGCATCCTTCGCCATCAGCACCTTGCCGCTGGCATCATCGAACACCAGCATGTGTTTCGCGCTGACGGGCAAGGCCAGCATGCCGGAGGCGGCCTCGGCCAGGGTCGCCCCGTTGACGGCGGGCTTGCCCTGCACCTGCAGCAGCAAGGTGGCGCAAGCCAGCAACAAGGCGGGCACGGCCAGTTTCCAGCCGGCCGTGTCCGGGCCGGGCGCCATCAGGCGTTCTATGCGCGTCAGCAAAGCTCCGCCCCGTGCCGACATCAGCAAGCCGGAATGCTGCGGCACGGCAGCGTGCAGGGATAGCGCATGCAGCGCCGTGGCCAGCTGCTGCGGGTCTTGCAGCGCTTGCGCCGCCAGGGCGTCGGCCACCTGCTCCCGTTCGGCTCGCATGCGCGCCGACAGCCACCAGACGACGGGGTGAAAAAACAGCAGTGCCTCGGCCACGCTTTGCAACAGGTTGACCAGATAATCCCAGCGCCGCACGTGGGCCAGTTCATGCGCCAGCAGCGCTTCCAGCAAGGCGACGGGCATGCCGCTCAGCAAGGCGGCCGGCAGCAGGATGACGGGGCGCCAGAACCCCACCGTCACGGGGCTGGACAAGCCCGCATGCAGCTTGAGCGGCACCTGGCGGCTGCGGTGCAAGCCCATGCGCTGCGCCAGCGCATCGACGCGCGCCTGCCAGATGGCCGGCGCCGCCACCGCCTGGCGGCGCAGCTTGCCGACCCAGGCCAGGCCCAGGCACAGGCGCAAGCTCATCAGGCCAACGCCCGCGCTCCAGGCCAGCACCAGGGCCGGCATCCACGCTTGCAGCGCGGCGCGCCAGGCGGGCGGCGCATCCACCGGCATCCGGGCCGGCGAGACGCCCGACAGCAGAGACAGCAGGTGCACAAAGGGAATACACAGGCACAGCAGCAAGGCCAGCGCGCAGACGGCATAGCGCCAGCGCGCGCTGGCGTGGCGCAGCAGCCGGAGCAATACGGCAGATACGGCGCCGACGATCAAGCCTTGCCAGACGAAATACAGCAAGACCCAGCCCAGCGCGGGGACAAGGTTGCCCACATCGATGCCGAGGTGCATGTCCACGTTCATGGCGCCTTGCCATCCTTGCTGCTCAGAATTTTTTCAATTTCCAGGCGTTCCGCGTCGCTCACGTGCTCGCGCAGCGCCGTCAGCACGAGCGCCTTGCCGGAACCGGAAAACACCTTGCCGATCAAGTCCTTGAGCAAGCTGGTCTGCAGCTTTTCCTGCGCTTCGACGGCGGCATACAGCTGCGGCCGCTGGCTTTCATCGCGGCTCAGCAAGCCCTTGCCATGCATCAATTGCAACTGGCGCAGCACGGTGGCGTAACTGGCGTCGGCACGCTCCGCGGCCAGGGCGTCATACACGGCGCGGGCGTCGGACGGACCGCGCTGCCACAGGATGCGCAGCAGGTCCAGTTCGGCGGCCGTGGGATGGGGAGTGGAGGTATTTTTTAGCATGACGCTATAATACCCAGTCTAGAACGCCCTGTCTAGAACTTTTTTTCTAGATTGCCGGCAAGCCTAGAATTCGCGCAAGCGGTCGAACAAGTCCAGCAAGGCCGCCTCGTCGACGAGCGCAGCCCCCTGCCCGCCCGCTTGCTGCAATTGCTGCCGCAGCTGGGCCAGCAATTCCGCCAGCACCGTGTAGATTTCCTCGCGCTCGACCGTCTCGATGATGCTGGCGCGCCGCTCGATCTTGTTGAATGCCTCCACATAGGCGGCGACCATCGCTTCCAGCGCGGCGGCAGCGGCCGTCGCCGCCATGGCCGCATCGAGGCTGCGCGTCACGGCCAGCATGTTCTTGTAGGCCAGCGCCGCCTTTTTCGCATACGCAGGGGAAATTTGCTCGCGGCCATCCCAGTCGCGGAACGGGTTGAGCAGGTTTTCAGCCAGCCATTCCGGCTTGCGCGCCTTGGTGACCGATAGGTCCAGTCCCTGCGCCGCCGCTTTCTTGTAGCCGGCCTTGATGGCCTTGGCGACATCGGCTGGCAAGCTGGTCAGCCACAAGGCCGACAGCTGCGGCAATTGCGCGGCCGATGGGAACTCCTCCGCCGTGAAGCCGAACAGGTCATAGGCGGTGAACGTCCGCAGCCGGGTCAGCTGCGCAAGGCTGGCCATCTGCGACGCCATTCCGGGTTTGCCCCAGATGCGCAAGGAGGTCAGATGGGGAAAACGCCGCGCCACTTGCGCCAGATCAACTTCTTTCATGCCGATCAGCGACAGGCCGCCCAGCTGGCCGAGGCCGTGAAACGGCGGCAGCGCGTGCTTGCACTGCAGTGTCAGGTGGCGGCCATCGGCGCCATCTTCGATGCGCAGCGCCGGCGATGGCGCGCTGTCCAGCGCGAGAAGGTTCAAGCCTTCGTTCAAGACGAGGCTGGTGACGCCATCGGGCTGCAGGATCAGGCGTTCCAGGCCGCTGCCGCTGAAATCGAGCGCATGCACCGTCGATGATTGCCAGTCCAGCTCATTGATGAAGGGATTGCCTTGGATAAACTCCATCAAGGCTTGCGTGCCGTTGCCCGTCTCGATCGACATCAGGCAAGGCAGTTTCTCCAGCTCGGACACGTCGCCCAGCGCCTGCAAGACGCTGTCATTGATTTTCGTCGCGTCTTGCCGCAAGACCTGGCCGCCCAAGGTCACTTCACGCTTGTCCGACGCGGCCTTGAACTGCTGGCGCCGCAGCGGATCGATGCGCTCCCAGTTGCGCTGGCGCAGCACGCTGTCGCCCACGTACCAGGCGCTGCGGTAGCTGTTCACTTCCACATCCACCAGCGGCGCGATATTGCCAACGAGCGTATAGCCAGGCGGCACGTTCGCCGTGGCATAGCAGTGATCGTGGCGATTGTTCCAAAAGAAATAATCGCACAGCAGCGGCCGCATGGCTTGCACGGCCGCCGCATCGGGCAAGGCGTCGCCGGTCCAGTCCAGCTCCAGCACGGCAGCTACCGGCCTGGACGAGGATGCATCCTTGATGCGGGTGACCTGGCAAGCCACATACTGCTGCAGCTCGGGCGAAAACACACTGTAAACATCTCCAACATTCGCTAGCACGCAACTTCCTTTTCAAAACACCTGACGGTCGAATGTTGAAAGATAGCAAAAATGACAGCGCGGTGTCGTCCTGTTCAGTCCGCGTGCAGCTTGTGGTGCATGCGGCGCAATCCCAGCCACACGGCGGCCGCCACGAACGGCACCAGGGCGCCGACGAGGATTTCCGGGTTCACGGGCAGGCCCAGCACCTTGGCCGCCTTGCCCGTGTAGCTGAACAGGCCGATCACGTAATACGAAATGGCGGCCACCGACAAGCCTTCCACCGCTTGCTGCAGGCGCAGCTGCTGCGCCGCGCGGGCGTTCATCGATTGCAGGATTTGCCGGTTCTGCAATTCCTGCACGATGCCCACGCGCGTGCGCAGCAAGTCATTCGTGTTGGCGATGCGCTGCGCCATCGCTTCCTGGCGGCTGGCCATCGCTGCGCACGTATTCATGGCGGGCGTCAAACGGCGGTCCATGAATTCCTCGACCGTGGGGATGCCTTCGATGCGCACTTCGCGCAACTCGTCGATGCGCGCCTTGACGAGGCCCATGTAGGCTTTCGAGGCGGAAAAACGGTAGCTATTGTCGAGCGACAGCTTTTCAATGCGGGCCGCCAAACGCGTGATGCGGTCGAGCAAGGTTTGTTCGGCTACGCCTTCGTCGGCCTTAACCAGGCCCGGTGCGTCGTCCGTGTCGACCATGGCGGCGGCAAGGGTCGCCAATTCATTCTCGATGGCATTCAAGGATGGCGCCGCCTGCATGGCGTAAGGCAAGCCCAACAAGGCCATCATGCGGTAGGTTTCGATTTCCAGCACGCGCTGCACCAAGCGGCCCGACTGCTGCGAGCGCATGCCCGCGTCGCGGATGACGAAACGGCTGAAGCCATCGGACTGGATGGTGAAATCCGTCCACAATTCGCCGCCCTGCAGCACCTTGCTGCCGGCCAGGGTATTGCCTTCAAACACGCGCGACAAGCCCTGCATGAAGATCTCGGCCGGCTCGGTCGCTTGCTCCAGCACCACGTGCGCCGCCACCATCAGCTTGCCCTTCAAGCCCGCCAGCCATTGCTGCGGCAATTGCGCCAAAGGCATGCGCTCGAACGCTTGCTCCAGCGGCAAGGCGGTACCGGGATGCTCGGCGAAGGTGAACGTGGCAAATTCCGTATGGCATTCCCATTTCAGGCGGAAACGGCCGAAGTCGTAGTAAAAATACTTGGCTTCGGTGCTTGGCGGCGTGACGCCGAAATGCGTGCACAGGGCCGCCAGGGTGGCGTGCTGGGCCGCCATATTCGACGCACCGGGCGCCGCGCTGTCATCTTTATACACGGCCAGATGGGTGATCAGCTCGGGGGCGTCGAGCTGCAAGAATGGCCGCGAGTGGATTTCCGCGGCCAGCGGCACGCGCAAGGCGTGGTTCAAACTGGAGTTAATCAAGTGCATGATAGCCAAAGGTAAAGTTGCAAAACTGCTTAGACCCGCGCGGGTCTGATTGTCACAGTGTAACAAAGCAGAAAGCATGCCATCCTTTTCAAACTCCGCTCATGCCGTTTTAGCAACTCCCAGCGCGCCCTGCGCCGCGTCCTGGCGCGTGCCCAGCCACCAGAAAAACGCGGCCAGCGCCACGGCCGAAGCCTGTCCCAGCGCCAATTTCAATGCGCTGTCGAACAGCAACGGTGCGACAAAACCGGACACCAGCGCAAACACCAGCATTTGCACGAAGTTTTGCAACGAGGCGGCAAGGCCCCGCATCTGCGGGAAGATGTCGAGCGTCGACATGGTCATGCCCGGCAAGGCCAGCGACATGCCGAACGCGTACAGCATCACGGGCACGACGGCGAACGGGATGCTGGCCGCGAACCAATAGTTATATGCAATGTTGAGCGCGCCCGTGGCGGCCATGGCCAGCAAGCCCCAGCGCACCAGCACGGTGCTTTTCACCGCATGGGCCAGTTTGCACGACAGCGCCGAGCCGCCGACCAGGCCCGCCACCATGGGGATGAACATCCAGCCGAACGCCGTTTCCGGCAAGCGCAGCAATTCCAGGATGAAATGCGGCGCGGACGCGATGTACAGGGCAAAGCCGCCAAACGCGAAGGCCACGGCCAGCGAACGCAGCAGGAAAGCCCGGTGGCGCAAGGCCAGCCAGTAATTGCGCGCGATGTTGCCTGGGTGGAAGGATTGGCGTTGCTCGACGGCTAGACTTTCCGGCAAGCCTTTCAGGCAGGCGAGCGCCAGCAGCACCGTGACGGAAAACGTGAAGACGAACGTCGATTGCCAGCCATACGCCACGTGCAGCCAGCCGCCGATGATGGGCGCGATGGCGGGCGCGATGCCGAACACCATCATGATATTGGCCAGCATCTTTTGCGCGGCCACGCCCGACAAGCTGTCGCGCACGATGGCTTGCCCGATCACCCGGCCCGCCCCCGCCGAGGCGCCCTGCATGCCGCGGAAGAACAACAGCCAGCCAAAGCTGGGCGCGAAGGCGGCGCCGATGGAACCGACGGCAAAGATCAGCAGCGAAGCGAGGATCACAGGACGGCGGCCGAAGGAGTCGGACAAGGTGCCGTAGAACAAGGTCATGAAGGCATACGCGGCCAGGCAGACGCTCAGGGTCAGCTGCACCAGCACGCTGCTGACGTCGAAATGCGTGCCGATCGCGGGAAACGACGGCAGGAAGGTATCCGTGGCGAACGGGCCCAGCATGGCCAGCCCCGCCAGCACCAGGGTCAGGTTGCGCGCCTTCATGCGAGCGCCTGCGCGGCATGCTGACGGCGCAAGCCATCGAGGGCGGCCAGCGAGAACGCGGCGACATGCTGCGCGATGCTGGCGGTGCCCGCCTCGTCATAGGTGATTTCCGGCGCCACCAATTCATGCACGATGCGCGAACGGGCGTAGAACACGGCCTGGCCGATCACGCTGAACACGCATTTCTGCACCACGTCCGCCGGCATGGCTGTCCCCACCACGCCACGGATCAAGCCCGTGAACAAGGCGTGCTGCGGGCGCACATTGCGTTCGGCCAGCTTGTGCATGGCGGCCGTCGGTTCGATCAACTCGCGCGCCACCAGGCGGCTGAACAGGGAAGCCGGACCCGAGCGCAGCATGTCAGAGACGAGCGCTTCGATGGCCAGGCGCAACTGTTCCTCGGACGGCAACTGCGCCCGCGCGCTGGCGGCCGCCACGTCGGCGGCCGAAGCGCGCGCCAGCTCGCGTGCATAGTCAAAAGCGGCCAGGTACAGCTCTTCCTTGCCATGAAAGTAATAATTAACCATCGCCACGTTGACGTGGGCCGCTTCGCAAATCCGGCGCACGGACGCGAGCCGGTAACCTTCGTCGGCAAACAGCTGGACCGCCACTTGCAGGATGCGCGCGCGGGCCGGTTCCGTTTCCTGCTCGCTTCTCTTTTCTTCCGTCATGCCATTCCCATCGTTTAAACAGTTGTTTAATATTGGATGGAATTATATCAAACAGCCGTTTAACTTTCAGGCGGTCGCAAAAAAGCCCGGCGAACCGGGCTTTTCAAGGGCGTATCGGCAGCTTAATGCTTCATGGCCGGCATCGGGGCCGAGGCGGCGCCCAGCGGACGGGCCACGGCATTGACTTCGATGGTTTCGCGGCGCTTGTCCTCGCCTTCGACGACGAGGGTCAGCGGAATCTTGTCGCCCGCCTTCACCTGTCCTTTGAGTTCCAGCAGCATGACGTGGTAGCCGCCCGGCTTCAATTCGACGGCTTTGCCGGCTGGCAAGGCGATTTCCTTGACCTGGCGCATGCGCATCATATTGTCCGTCATGCTCATTTCGTGGATTTCCGCCACGCCCGCCACGGGCGAGCGCACTTCCAGCAGGCGCATGGCTTTCGGCGCCGTGATCTGCATGAAGGCGCCCGTGGCTTTTTGCTGCGGCACGGTGGCGCGCACCCACGGGTCGGTGATTTGCACGGACGTCTGGGCAACGGCGGAGAAGGACAGCACGGTCAGGGCCGCGGCCAGCAGGGTTTTGACATGGGTCATGATTATTCCTTTCGTGATAGTTACAAGGTGTATTTCGATTTCATCAAGGTCTTGATGTCTTGCACGCACTCGTCGCCCGTCAACTGGTGCTTCAAGCCCAGGCGCATGCGCCCCTCGTTATCGAGCACATAGCTGATGGCCGTGTGGTCCATCGTGTACGAGCTGCCGCTGGGCACGCGGCGGTAGAAGACCTTGTAATTGAACGCCGTCTGCGCCGTCGCCTGCGGGTCCGTGCGCAAGCCGAGGAAGCTGGGGTCGAAGGCGCGCATGTATTCGCCCAGCAACTCGGGCGTATCGCGCTCGGGGTCGATGCTGATGAAGATCACTTGCAGCTTGTCGGCATCGGCGCCCAGCTTCTGGCGGATTTCCAGCGCGCGCGACAACGCTGTCGGGCACACGTCCGGACATTGCGTGAAGCCAAAGAAGACCATCACATACTTGCCCTTGAAGTCGGCCAGGGTGTAGACCTTGCCGTCGGGGCCGCTCAATTTGAAGTCGGGCTTGTAATCGCCTCCCGTCAAGTCGAGACCGTTGTAATGGGGTTTGGGCGCTTGTTCGCAAGCGGCAAGCGTGAGCAATCCCGCCGTGCCGGCGAGAAGGAAAAGACGACGTTTCATGGCATTCTGGCCCGATGGGCGTAGTGGATACAGTTAAGACGTGGAAAGCGTGACGGCAGCGTTCAGGCAGCCGCAGGGGGGCCGCGCGGGCTGGCGGCCAGCCACGCGAACGGAGCCCGCGGCGCCTGGTAAAACAGGGGCGGATACAGGTCGTGGCCCGTGATGACGGGCAGCGTCGATGACGACGATGGCGGCAAGCCCACGCTGCCCGCATGGCTCATGCAGAACGGGCAATGTTCGATGTGGTGCAGCACGGAATCGGTGGTGGACTTGGCTGCCGGCGCCAGGTCCGCTTGCGTGTAGACGGCGCCGCTGGCCGAGCAGATCTCGACGGCGGCATTGTTCGCGTTGGCGTGCAGCGAGGCAAACGCATACGACAGGGATGGCGACAGCGCATTGAGCAGTATCGCCAGGCAGGCGAACCACATATGCCACTGTTTGCGCTTCAATAATGATCCCATGGCCCCGATTATAACGGAGTCTGGCTATCCGGGCGCCTGGCCGCGCAGGAACAGGCTGGGACGCACGCCCGCCACGTCCACGCAGGCGTCGCAAAACGCGGGGATCGAGGCAAAGCCAGAACCGGCCGCCACTTGCGCCAGGTCGCGCCCGCCGTGCCCGTCGTCGGCCTCCGCCTGCGCCGCCGTATGCAGCGCGTGCGCCAGGCGCTGTTCGCGCACCAGACTGAGCAGTGCCTCGCCCTCGGCAAACAGGCGCGCCCTGGCCTTGTGCGGCGTCACTTGCCACAGGGCCGCCAGGCGGGCCGCCGTCCACTTGCCTTGCGGCGTATCAAAGATGTGCTGCGCCAGCGCCTGGCTCCAGCGCTTGCCGCCGCCGTGGCCGCCCTCCGCCTCGTCGCCTTCCAGCGCCAGGGTGAACACGGCCGGCTTGCCCCGCCCCGGCATCACGTCGCAGGCGAAGCGCAAGAAGGCGGGCACGACGAAACTGTCGCCGCTGGCCAGTTTCTTGGTGGCGATTTCATTGTGCAAAGTCACAAAACCCTGGCGCACGGTAACGCGCAGGCGGAGCGGAAAACGCAAGCCCAGCAAGTGCAAGGGATGATCGGAAACGAGGGCCATGCGTCAGGTCAAGGTGGTGAACGAGCCGCCAGCATGCCACACATCGCGCGCCGGGTCTGTCATCACAGCGACGCCACGCCGTAGCGGCGCAAGCCGTCGAGGTCGACGACGCGGATGGATTGGTAGGCAATGCTGATCAGGTTCAGCTCGGCCAGATGGCCCAGCGCCTGGTTCACGCGCTGGCGCGAAATGCCCGTCAGCAAGCCGATTTCTTCCTGCGACAGCTCAAGCACGCTGGACGTGCGCGGATATAACATGGGGTGGAACAGTTGCGCGATCGCTTGCGCCACTTGCGCGTCGACAGCCAGCAGGCGCTGGTTCTGGATGGTGGCGATGAATTGGCCCATGCGCTCGTTCAGCTGGCGGATGACGAAGGCATTGAAGGAGAGGCTCTCGGCCAGCAGCAGGTGAAATAAGTCCACCGGCACGAGGAGGATGCTCGATGCGCGCACGGCCACCACGTCGTAGCGGCGCAGTTCGCGCTTGAGCACGCTGCCCTCGCCGCACCAGCCGCCGGCCGGCACGCCGGAAAACGTGGCGCCGCGCCCATCGGCGTTGTAGACGGCCAGTTTGATCAAGCCCGTGTGCACGCCGATCCAGTGCGCCGACGGTTCGCCGCGCCGCGTGATGAAGGCGCCCGCCTCGTAATGCCGGAGCACGCTGTCGGCGCGCAACAGGGTCTGATGCCGCGCGTCGAGGGCCGTGAACCAGTCATGGCTGTCGAGTTCGGGCACGGCAAGGCCTACACTATCGTTGCTATCCATTCCACCCTTCAGTTGTCACTAAGATGACAGTGATTTTCCAGCGCCGGTGCTATGCTAACCGGTATCAATCCCGAAACAGGGAGCTATAGAATTTTATTTACCAGGAGACAAGCATGACACCTGATTTCAATACCGGCCTCGGCAAAAACAGCGCCAACTACGCCGCCCTCACCCCGCTCGACTATATCGCCAGGGCAGCGGCAGTATATGGCAATCGCCTGGCAATTGCACATGGCGCCGTGCGCCAGAC
Organism: Janthinobacterium sp. SUN100; assembly: GCF_030397705.1. Classification (NCBI taxonomy): domain Bacteria; kingdom Pseudomonadati; phylum Pseudomonadota; class Betaproteobacteria; order Burkholderiales; family Oxalobacteraceae; genus Janthinobacterium; species Janthinobacterium sp. SUN100. The sequence goes on from NZ_JAPUBU010000002.1 coordinate 61,110, forward strand.
GTGGCGCGAAACGTATGCGCGCACGCGCCGCCTGGCATCCGGTCTCATCAAACTGGGCGTGGGCACGGGCGATACCGTCGCCGTGATGTTGCCGAACACGCCCGCCATGGTGGAAGCGAGCTTCGGCGTCCCGATGGCCGGCGCCGTCCTCAACGCCCTGAATATCCGCCTCGACCTGGCCTCGCTGACCTTCATGCTGCGCCACGGCCAGGCGAAGGTCTTGCTGGCCGATACGGAATTTGCCGAGCTGGCGCGCCAGATGGCGGCGCAGATTCCCGGCTTGCGCGTGATCCAGGTCAACGACGTGCTGGGACCGGAAGTGGACGCCTTTTCCGACCTCGACTACGAAAGCTTGCTGGCCAGCGGCGACCCCGATTACGACTGGCAGCCGCCCGCCGACGAGTGGGACGCCATCGCCCTGAACTACACGTCCGGCACCACGGGCGACCCGAAAGGCGTCGTCTACCACCACCGCGGCGCGGCCCTGAACGCCCTGTCGAACATATTAGAGTGGGACATGCCCAAGCATGCCGTGTATTTATGGACATTACCGATGTTCCACTGCAACGGCTGGTGCTTCCCGTGGACGGTGGCCGCGCGCGCCGGCGTCAACGTGTGCCTGCGCAAGTTCGAGCCGAAGCTCGTGTTCGACCTGATGCGCGAATTGCGCATCACCCACTATTGCGCCGCGCCCATCGTGCACGCAGCGCTGGCCAACGCGCCCGCCAACTGGCGCGACGGCATCGACTGGACCGTGCGCGGCATGGTGGCCGGCGCGCCGCCGCCGGCGGCCATGGTGGCGAAGATCGAAGCCATGGGTTTCGACCTGATCCACTCGTATGGCTTGACGGAAGTGTATGGCCCGGCCGCCATCTGCGCCGAGCAGGACGAGTGGGCGGCCCTGTCGCAGGAAGAACGCGCCGTACTCAAATCGCGCCAGGGCGTGCGCTACCACTTGCAAAGCGCCGTGGCCGTGATCGACCCGGAAACCATGCAGCACGTGGCGGCCGACGGCGAACAGATCGGCGAGATCATGTTCCGCGGCAACATCTGCATGAAGGGCTATTTAAAGAATGAAAAGGCGACGCAGGAAGCGTTTGCGGGCGGCTGGTTCCATACGGGCGACCTGGGTGTCATGTATCCGGACGGCTACATCAAGCTGAAGGACCGCAGCAAGGACATCATCATTTCCGGCGGAGAGAATATTTCCAGCGTGGAAGTGGAAGACGCCCTGTACCACCATCCGCAAGTGCTGGCCGCCGCCGTCATCGCCCAGCCGGACGAAAAATGGGGCGAGACGCCGTGCGCCTTCGTCGAGCTGCGCGAAGGCGGCACGGTGACGGAAGCGGAATTGATCGCCTTCTGCAAGAACAACCTGGCCGGTTTCAAGGTGCCGAAAGCCATTTATTTCGGTCCCCTGCCCCGCACGTCGACGGGCAAGATCCAGAAGTTCGAATTGCGCAAGCGCATGCAGTCGGACAAGGCCATCGACGTCTAGGCTTAGCTGCCCTTGCCTGTCAGCCACGCCGGCTGCGCCACCACCAGGCGCGAGAAGCTGGCGATGCTGGCCACGGCGGCGAAGCCTGCCGCCAGGCACAACGCATACGTCGTGCCCCGGCTGGCGGAAACCGTGAAGCAATACGCGACCAGCGCCGCGCCCGTCGCTTGCCCGATCAGGCGCGACGTGGCCACCACGCCGCTGGCGCCGCCGGCCCGCTCGGGCGGCGCGCTACCCATGATGGCTTTCAGATTGGGCGCCTGGAAGAAACCGAAACCGATGCCGCACAGGGCCATGCGCCAGCCGATGTCGAACACGCTGGGGTGGGCCGGTATCCACACCAGGGTCAGCAAGCCGCCCGCCAGCGCCGCCAGGCCGATGCCGCCCAGCACGCCCGGCGAATAGCGGTCGCTGAGGCGTCCGGCGACGGGCGCCATCACGGCCACCAGCACGGCCCATGGCGTCATCAAAAAGCCCGTCTCGACGGGTGAACGGCCCAGGGTGACTTCAAAGTAAAACGGCAGCGAGACGAAGGCCAGCCCCTGCGCGGCAAACGTGCAGATGGCCGTCAGCGACGACAGCAAAAAAAGGGGACGGCGGAACAGGTCGATCGGCAGCATGGGCGCCGCATGCCCCGCCTGGCGGCGCAGCAGCAAAACAAAGAACACCACCACCGCCACCAGTTCCGGCAGCAAGGTCGACAGCGCCGCGTGATGGGCCGCGTCGCCAAACAACAGGATCAGCAAGCCGAAGGCGCCCACGTTGTACAGCGCCGTGCGCGCATCGAGGGTATGCCCGGACAACTTGGTGGCCGGCAGCATGCGGCTGGCGAGGAAGAAGCCGGCCACGCCCAGCGGCACGTTGATGGCGAACAGCCACGGCCACGAGGCCGTCGCCAGGATCAAGGAGGCGGCCGTGGGCCCGATGGCGAACGCGACGGCCACCACCAGCGCATTGTTGCCGAACGCGCGGCCCAGCAAGTGTTTAGGGTACAGGGCGCGCAGCAGCGCCGTATTGACGCTCATCATGGCGCTGGCGCCGACGCCCTGGAACAAACGCGCCACCACCAGCGACGGCAAGGACCAGGCCAGCGCGCACGCGAGCGAAGCCAACGTAAACAGGAACATGCCGGAGATAAACACGCGCCGGTAGCCGGCGATTTCACCCAGCGCGGAAAACGGCAGCAGGGTCGCCACCATGGCCAGCTGATACACGTTGACGATCCAGACGGAAGCGGCCGGCGTCGTGTGCAGCTCGCCGGCGATGGCCGGCAAGGCCGTGTTGGCGATCGCCGTATCGAGCGAAGCCATGCCCACGCCGATGGCCAGCGCCAGCATGGCCCATACACGGGCGCCGGGCGGCAAGCCGTCCTCGCCCACCATCACGGCTTGCGTTTGCTGCCGCATAGACTGCTGCATACACTACCTGTTCATCTTGCTGATCCGGCCAATACACTAACATGTATGTAAGAAACCTGCAGGACAGGCCAGCTTACTTCTGGCAATCGATGACCTTGAAATCTTTCGAGTAGCAGATGCGCAACTCGCCCGAATGCTTTTCATAGCCGAGCCAGCGGCCCTTCAATTGCGGATTATGCTGCTTCATCCACTGGAACAACTCATTCTTGGGCATGCTGGAGTCCGGCAACTTCAAGGCCTGGAACAGCTCGCGTTCCTTCTCGAAATACTGCTTGGCCGTATCGAAATCGCAGGCGCCATGCTTTTCCCATTCGCCCTGCAGCAAGGCTTCGCCCGGCTGCAGGCACATATAGGGCAGGATCTCGGACGGCGCCAGCTTCGGCAAATTGCCCTTGCAGTAACGCGGGTGCAGTTCCGTCTTGCGCGGCGGCGTCACGGAAATGTCGTCGCAGCTGGCCGGGTTGTTCGACTGCGCCCACAGGCCATGCACGATCCAGCCGAAGTGATTGCTATCGGCGCACTGGAAGGCAGCCTTCTTCGACACGGCGCCACGGCGGCGCTGGCTGTCGCAAAATCCTGGCGACCACGACAGCGCCAGCATGAAGTAATCGGTGGGCACGTTGGTGCTTTGCTTGTAGCACGTGTTTTTCTCGTCCGACGGCTTGACGTCGTAATCGTAGTAGCTGACGTTGCGGGGAATGGCGCAGCTGGCGTCGGCCGCGTGGACGGCGCCGGCAGACAGGCTGATGAACACGGCGGCCAGCGCGGGCAAGACAGTTCTCAATTGCATCGGGTTTCCCTTTCAGAATATAAAACGCCGGCAACTGAGTGCCGGCGCGGTATCAATCAAACAAACTGATTAACAAACCTTGTGCATCCAGCCATGCGTATCAGCCGCCGTGCCATGCTGCAAGCCCAGCAGCGCTTCGCGCAGGGCCAGCGTGACGGCGCCGTTTTCATTGTTGTTGATGGTCATTTCAAAGCCATTGGCCTTGGCCACGCCCACCGGGGTGATGACGGCGGCCGTGCCGCAGGCGAACACTTCGGTCATGCGGCCCGAGGCGATGTCGTCGCGCCATTGCTGGACAGACAATTTACGCTCTTCCGTCGCATAGCCAAGGTCTTTCGCCATTTCCAGCAGGCTGCGGCGGGTGATGCCTGGCAGCAAGGTGCCCGTCAATTCCGGCGTCACGACGGTGACTTTCTCGCCATCCTGGTAGACAAAGAACAAGTTCATGCCGCCCATTTCTTCGATGAATTCGCGGTGCACGGCGTCCAGCCAGACGACCTGGTCGCAGCCCTTCTCTTGCGCTTGCGACTGGGCCATCAGGCTGGCCGCGTAGTTGCCCGCGCACTTGGCTTCACCCGTGCCGCCCGGCGCGGCGCGCACGAAGTCTTCGCTGATCCACACGGTGACGGGTTTCACGCCTTTCGGGAAATAGGCGCCGGCCGGCGAGGCGAACAGCACGAACAGGTATTCTTCCGAAGGACGCACGCCCAGGTAAGGATCGGTGGCGATCATCAGCGGACGCATGTACAGGCTCTCGCCCGTGTTCTTCGGCACCCAGTTGCGGTCTTGCGCAATCAGCGCGTCGCCCGCTTCCAGGAACAGCTCGACAGGGATGGCCGGCATGGCCAGGCGCGCGGCGCTGCGGTTGAAGCGTTCCGCGTTTTGTTCCGGACGGAAAGTCTTGATGCTGCCATCGGGCTGCGCGAACGCCTTATAGCCTTCGAAGATGGCCTGGCCGTAGTGCAGCGACGACGCGGACGGGTCCAGCATCAGCGGGCCGTAAGCCTTCAGTTCGCCCTGCTGCCATTTGCCGTCGCGGTAAGGAATCACCACCATGTGGTCGGTGAAGATGCGGCCGAAGGCGGGATTGACCATGCGCGCGGCGCGTTCGGCGTCGGACAGGGGGTGGGCGGATGGGGTGACGACGAGATTCGGTGTGGAAGTGGTCATGGCAGCAGAAGACGAGTCAGGGAGAATAAAGAGATTCCCTATTGTAGCGCCTAATGCGCGCGGCGAGGCGGCGGATGGCCTTACAGCAATGTTGCGCCGCATCAAAAGGCGGCGCCGTCAGGCGGCCCGCAGGGGCTTGCCCCGCCCTGCTTGCGCTTCCCCGGCGCACTGGCTGCAGCGCATCTGTACGGAAATCACGTTGGCGCCGATGTCCATGCCGTGCGCCAGCGCCGCCTGGCGCAGCTGCTCCACCAGCGGCGCATCCTGCACCAGCACGCTGCGTTCGCACACGCGGCACACGAGGTAGCAGCTGTCAGTTTCCACCTGGTCGGGCTTGATCAAGTAGCGCGCCTTGTTGCCGCTGGCGCTAGCCTCGCGCTCGCGCAGCAGCAAGCCGGCCAGTTCCATTTCCTTGAGCACGCGGTAAATCGTGCCCAGGCTGACGGCAATGCCGATGTGCAGCAGTTGCTGATAAATGCCTTCCGCATTCATCGCTTGCCGCTGCGTGCCGGCCAGCACTTGCAAGATGCAGATGCGCGCGCTGGTCGGGCGCAGGCGCACGGCGCGCAAGCGCTCGAACACGCGGCCATCGCCCTGGTATTGAATGTCTTGCATGGGATTCTCCGCTTGTGCGTTCTGCTCTACTGACATTGCCAAGCGAGAAGCGCAAAAGGGAACCGGGAAATGAAAAAAAGCGCCGTTCCCGACTACTGGAACGGCGCCTTGCGCTACCTCAAACCGGCAAACATCAGAACTTCATGTTGGCCGTCAGGGTTGCCGAGCGGCCCGGTGCCACGCCAGCGTAATGCGGCGAGGAAACCTTGTCGAAGTACAGCTTGTTCGTCAGGTTCTGGATGTTCAGCTGCAGGGTCACGTTGCGGTTGACCACATAGCTGGCCATGGCGTCGAAGCGCGTGTAGGCCGGGGCAAACTTGTTGTTGGCCACGTTCGCATAGACCTTGTCGACGTAGTTCACGCCGCCGCCCACCGTGATGGCGGGCGTGACCAGGTAGGACGTCCACAGCGAGGCGCTGTTTTTCGGCGTCGTCGGGAACTGGTTGCCGTTGTATGGCGACGGTGCATATACGGGTACCGCCGTCGTGCCCGTATTGACGTAGCCATTGTTTTCCACGATGGCGTTCAGGTGCGTGTAGCCGCCGAACACCGACCATTCCTTGGTGATATTGCCGCTCACGCCCAGCTCGATACCCTTGACTTGCTTGTCGCCCACGTTTTGCGTGGTGCCGTCCGGTGCCGTCACACGCGCATTGCTCATGTCGCTCTGGAAATAGGCGCCGCTCACGGACAGGCGGCCACCCGGCAGCACTTCCCATTTCGTGCCCAGCTCGAAGCTCTTGCTTTCCTGCGGCTTCAGGTTCTGGATGGCGACCGTCAAGCCGTCGATGCCGTCGCCGCCGTCATTGCCCGGTGGCGTGGACGAGGTGCCGTAGGAAACATACACGCTGCTGTTGGTCGATGGCTTGTACACCAGACCCGCCTGGTAGCTGGCGAAGGTGGCGTGCACCTTGGCGCTGGTGGCGGCGGTGGTCTTGCCGTCGAGCGTGTATTGCGGCGTGTTCAGCGAACTCTTGTAGTCATCCCAGCGGATACCCACGTTGAGCAGCCATTGCGGCGTGAACTCGATGGTGTCGAAGCCGTACACGGAACGCGTGTTGGTGACGATATTCGTGCGTGCCGGCGACACCGTGCGCGTGTAGACCCACGGGTCGTTGGCGTTCGGGTTGAGCAACGGTGCGCAGTTGTACAGGGTGGCCGCGCCATAGGTCGGGCAGTTGGAACCGACTTTTTCCAGCGGGTTGTTCGCCCCCGGGCTGAACATATAGGAGCTGCGATCCGTTTCCTCGCGGCCGATTTCCAGGCCCACCGTGTAGGTGTGCTTCACGCCGCCGGCCAGGAATTCGCCGCCCAGGCTGGTCGCATTGGCCAGCGCGTCCGTATCGGTCGTGCGCGTGTTGGCGCGGCGCCAGACGGTGCCGTACAACATGGTGTTGCCCTTGGAATCGTCGGGCTGGGTCCACACGTAGTCGTTGCTGGTCTTGCCGTAACGGGTTACGTTGCGCAAAATCAACTTGTTGCCGAAGTCGTGGCGCACGTCGATGGTGCCGATATCGCTTTGCGTGTCGCGGAAATCGCGGTTGACCAGGCCATAGAAGGTGTCGCGCGGCACGTTGACGGGGGTGCCGTTGCCGTTTTTCGATACATTCGCGCCCGACGAGAACGGGTTGTTGAACGGCAAGCCGGTGTCCGGCAATTCGCTCGACTGCATGTGGTAGTAGCTGAGGGTCGCCTGCGTGGCCGATTTCAGGCCGAAGGTGATCGATGGCGCGATGCCCCAGCGGTCGCCATTGATGTAGTCGCGGCCGGCCACATGGGCGTCATGCGCCATCACGTTCAGGCGCACGGCCACGTCGTCGCTGATGACGCGGTTCACGTCGGCCGTGGCGCGGCGGTACTTGGCGCTGCCCAGGCCCACGGTGGCGTTGGTGAAATTGTCGACTTTCGGCGTCTTGCTGATCAGGTTGACGCCGCCGCCCGCGGACGAACGTCCACCGTAGGCCGAGTTCGGGCCCTTGACGACTTCGATTTGTTCCAGCGCAAAGATTTCACGCGATTGGGAACCCGTGTCGCGGATGCCGTCGATATACGTATCCGTTTGCGCGTTGTAGCCGCGGATAAACAGGTTGTCGCCCACAGGGTTGCCGCCTTCGCCGGCGCCGATGGTGATGCCCGGCACGGTGCGCAGCGCATCCGTCAGCGAGACGGCGCCCGTTTGCGAAATGATTTCGGCAGGAATCACGGTGACGGATTTCGGCGTGTCCAGCAGCGGCGCCGTCAGCTTGTCGTTGGCCGATTTGACGGGCGCCTGGATCAGGCGGTCAGCCGTGCCCACGACCTTGACTTCCTGCAACTGCTGCGGCTTGTCCACCGTTTGCGCGTGCAGCGCCAGCGGCATGGCCAGGGTGGCAAACGCGGCCAGGGCCGTGCCATGCATGCGTGGCGCGGAAGTGGTGTGGTGCTTGCGGCTGCGGATGAGGGCTGCCGGCTTGGCGGCGCCCGCTTGGTCTTTCAATGTCATCGCTATCTTTCACTCTATCGGATGGATTAAATTATGGCTGGCTACTGCGCCGTGGCGCCTGGCTGGCTCGTTGATTGCTTGGGTACGACAAAACTAGAACCGCCACAGCGCCGTCATGCGCAACGCCCGGGGCGAGCCGGGCGCGATGTTGTCGTTGCTGTGGGCGGAGGCAAAATATTTTCTGTTGAACAGGTTTTCCACATTCAGCTGCAGTTGGAATGCCCCTTGCGGCTTGAAGTAGACGGCGCCATCGACGCGGGCAAATCCCGGCAGCGCCACCGTATTCGACACGGACGCATACACGGCGCTGCGGGCAATGATGCCCAGCGCCGCACCCCAGGCCGGCGAAAAATCGTAGCGGTTCCACAGCGACAGGCTGTGCCGAGGCACATGGGCCACCGTGGCCCCCTCGAATGCCGTGGCCGATTGCGTGGCCGTCAGCACGGCCCGCTGCCAGGCATAGCCGCCCGCGATGCTCCACCCGGGTTGGACCTTGCCTTTCACTTCCAGTTCCAGCCCCTCGCTGCGCTGGCCATCGACCAGCATGGCCCGCGTGGCGTCATTCGGGTCGGTGACGGCGACCTTGCTGCGCGTCAAACGGTACAGGGCCGCGCTGGCCGACAGGTCCGGCGTGGCTTCCCATTTCACGCCCGCTTCCACATTGCGAAAACGTTCAGGTTCAAACACGGCATTGCTGGGCGTCAATGACGCCAGCTGTTCGCCCGCGCGCGGCAAGAACGATTGGCTGACGCTGGCATACAGCGACAGCGCGGGCACGGGCTGATAGATCAGGGCCGCGCGCGGCGACCACGGCGCATCCGTGCGGGCGATGCGCGCGCCATTGCGGCGGTTGACGAAATCGACGGCGAAGCGCTCGTAGCGCAGGCCGGCAATCGCCTGCCATTGCGGGCTGAAACGGACCTGGTCCTGCAGGTACAGGGCGGCCGTGTCGGCCACGCCATGGTTGTCGGCATCCGTGGCGCTGGGGCGGAAGGTCACGGGCAAGTCCGTCACGGGGTGCGAAGTGGGCAGGCTGATGTGCGTGACGCCCTCGCCCAGGGTCGTGAAATAGCCGGTGTTGCGCAGATTGTCCGTCGTCTGGCGGCCCAGTTCCCCGCCCGCCGTCAGGCGGTGCCGCACGGCGCCGCTGCTTACCGTCCACTCCACGTCAGTCTGGTTGAACAGGTTGCGCCGCAAGGTGGCGCTGTTGTACGCCAGCACCGTCACGCTGGCGCCGTCCGCGCTGACGGGGCCGGGAAAGGCATTCTGGTACAGCTTGTCGTAATCGGCCAGGCGCGTGCGGTTGCGCAAGACCGCACCGCCGGCGAACGCATGCTCGATGGTCACGCCCAGCGCGTCGATGTAGGCCCACGACGGGCTGCTGCCGGCGATGCCGAAAAACGTGGACGGGTCCGTGTCGAACGGCCGGCCCCGGTACGAAGGCACGCCCCGGTCCGTCACGCGGTCGTCGCGGAAGTGTTCATAGCTGGCTTGCACGGTGGTGCGCGGCGACAGGCGCCAGGCCACGACGGGGTTGACGGCGCTGCGGCGCACCTTGACGCCCTGGCGAAACGAGCCGCTGTTTTCCGCCATGGCGTTGACGCGCACGGCCACGTCGCCTTTCACGACCTGTTGCAGATCGATGGCGGCGCGCCCGTTGCGCCAGGCGCCCAGGCTCAGCGTTGCTTCGCCGCCATTGACCCACTGCGGCTGCTTGGTGGCCCGGTTGATCACGCCACCGCCGCCGCCATGGCCGAAGACCAGGGCGTTCGGCCCCTTGATGGCCTCGACCGCTTCGATATTGTAGAAATCGCGGTAGTACTGCACGTCGTCGCGCATGCCGTCCAGATAGAAATCCGAGGTCGAGCTGTTGCCGCGCAGCACGGCCGTATCGCGGTTGCCCTCGCCTGCGGCCGTGCCCACGCCCGGCATGTAGCGCATGGCGTCGGCCAGGGTGCGCATGTCCTGGTCGCGTATCAATTCGCGGCTCACCACGCTGACGGCCTGCGGCGTGTCATGCAGGGCCGTGTCGTTGCGGCTGGCGGCGGAAGAACTGGTACGGCGGTAGCCATCGTCGCCGCTGCCCTGCACGGTGACGGGCGCCAGCACTTGCAAGCCGGCGCCCTCCCCGTCCAGGTCGGCGCGCAGGGGCGTCGGGGCCAGGCGCACGATGTAACTTCCGTCCGGCAACTGCACGGCCACGAGGCCCGTTCCTGCCAGCAATTGCTGCAAGCCCTGGCCCGTGGCCACGGTGGCGTTCAAGCCGGCGCTGCGTTTGCCCTGCGTCAAGCCGCCTTCGGCCGACAGCAAGATGCCCGCCTGGCCCGCGAACTGGCGCAGGGCCTGGCCCAGGGGCGCGGCGGCGATGCGGAAGCTGTGCACGGTCTCTTCCGCCGCTGCTGCCATCGCATGCATGACAGGCACGGCCAGCAACGCCGCGGCCAGGGACAGCGGCAGCAGACGGCGGGCAAACGGCAGGGAGACAGGGTACGGCGGCACGGCATTCCTTATTGATGTTGAGCAGCTTACTTCTACCTTGCCAAACAACTTTTCAAAAAGGGAACTACTTTTTGAGAAATATTCTCATTTACTATTTTGACTGCGGCAGCTGGGCTTCCACCGTCACCCACCAGTCATGCAGGCGATGTATTTTCACAGGCAAGGTCGCTTCCAGCGCCGCCAGGATGCGGTCCGTATCGGCCAGCGGGTAGCTGCCCACCAGGCGCAGGTGGGCCACTTCGGGCGCGCAGCCCAGGTGGCCGCGCCGGTAGCGCGACAGTTGCGCGAGGAAATCATCGAGCCGCATCTGTTCCGGCTGCAGGCGGTACTCGATCCACGCGGCCCCGTTCGGGTCGGCGGCGTATGGCTCGCCGATGAAACCGTCGCCGAAGCGCACCTGCTGGCCGGCCGGCACGATGCGCGGCACGCCGCCATCGCGGGGCGCCACCTCGACGCTGCCCTCGTAGACGGCCAGCAAGGTGGCATCGCCCTGCGGCTGCACGCTGAAACGCGTGCCCAGCGCGCGCAGGCGGCCGTGCACGGTGTCGACCACGAGCGGGCGCGCCGGCTGGCGGCTGTCGCGCGCGGAGGCGAGATAGATTTCGCCGCCATGCAGGGCGATGCGGCGCAGCGTGTCGCTGTAATCGATGTCGAGGGCAGTTGCCGTGTTCAGCCACAGTTGCGAACCGTCGGCCAGCGCCAGCTGGCGGATGGTGCCGACCGGCGTTTTTTCGCCCGCATGCAGGCTGGCAACCCAGCTGCGCGTATCGCGCCGCAGCAGCGCGGCGCCGCCCGTGCCGGCAGTCAGGCACAGCGCCAGCAAGCCCTTGACCAGGCTGCGGCGCGCGGCGTCGCTCTGGCGCGGGCCTGCGGCGTCGAGCGCCTGGCGCGCCGGTTCCGCCGGCACCTGGCGAAATTCGGCGCTGACAGCTCCCACCCTGCGCCAGGCGGCGCGGTGGGCAGGCGAGCTGGCATGCCAGCGCTCCCAGGCTTGCTGGTCGGCAGGGCCGGCATCGTCCCCGCGCAGCACGGCGAACCATTCGGCCGCTTCCTGCAGGATGGCGTAGTCGGCCGGCGGCATGGCGGTGCCTGGCTTAGGCGGCATCATCCATGCACAGCATGCATTGCAGCATGGCTTGCGCCATGTATTTTTTCACCATGCGTTCGGATACATCCAGCTGGCCGGCGATCTGCGCATACGTCAGGCCGTCGAGTTGCGCCAGCAGGAAGGCCTGACGCGCGCGCGGCGACAGGGTATCGAGCATGGCGTCGATGCGGCACAGGGCTTCGACCACGAGGGCCCGCTCTTCCGGCGACGGCGCCGTCATTTCGGGATGGCTAGCCAGGGCCGCCAGGAACGTGCGTTCCAGGGTCAGGCGGCGCCAGTGATTGACCAGCAAGCCATTGGCCACCGTGCTCAGGTAGGCGCGCGGTTCGCGCAGGCTGTCCGCCGATTGCGTCGCCAGCATGCGCACGAAGGTGTCCTGCGCCAAGTCGGCCGCACCGTCGCGGCAACCGAGCTTGCGCCACAGCCAGTTATACAGCCAGCCATGGTGGCTGGCGTACAGGTCGCTAAAGGTATCGAGGGAGGGAGAAATGGTGGACACGGGCACGCAAACAAAGGGGCTGCCATACTTGCCGGTCAAGCGGGTCAGCACTGCATCACGAATGAGAATGATTTTCATTTTCACACAATTTCACGACGATGTAAATTATCAAAAGCATCATCCCAGCCTGGCGCGGGCATTTTGCGCAACAGTGCCAGTGCTCCATCATTTGCGAATGATTCTCGTTTGCGTTAAAATGTCAGCCTTCCTTCTTCCCCGCCATGCCTGACTCCCCAGCATAGCGGCGCCATTGAAAGCCGCCATGACGACCTCCTCCCTTCCACAACCCCAGTTGCGCGCCAGCGCCGACGAGGCGCCGGAGACCCGCCAACAGCAACACCAGCCTGCCGCCAACCCGCCGCAACGGCGCTGGCACTGGAGCTGGAAGCAGGTGTGGTTTCAATTGCACTGGTTCATCGGCATCACGGCCGGCACGGTGCTGGTGATCATCGGCCTGAGCGGCGCTACCCTGGCGTTCAAGGATGAATTGCTCGATGTCATGAATCCCGGCGTGCGCCATGTCGCCGTGGAAACGCGCGCGCCGCTGACGCCTGGCCAGTTGAGCAACATTGCCGCTGCCGAACACGGCCAGCGCGTCGCCTCCATCACCATGTACGCCGAGGCGGGCGCGGCGCCACGCGTCTTCTTCGCGCCAAAGAATGGCCAGCGGCGCGGCGAGTCCATTTATGTCCACCCGTACACGGGCGCCACCCAGCCGGCACTGACGGGCGCGGGCTTTTTCGAGTGGACGGAATCGCTGCACCGCTGGCTGCTGCTGCCCCGCGATCCGGGCCGGCAAGTGGCGGGCGCGCTGGCCCTGTGCCTGCTGGGACTCGCCCTGTCCGGCCTGTATCTGCGCTGGCCACACCGTCCGCTGGACTGGCGCACCTGGCTGACCTTCGACCCTGCATTAAAAGGCCGCTCCTTCCTGTGGAACCTGCACGCCGTGGCCGGCACGTGGTGCCTGGTGGTCTACGTGGCGCTAACCCTGACGGGCATTTACTGGAGCTATGACGTGGTGCGCGACAATATCGACGCCTGGGCCGGCAAGCCGCCCCGCGTGGCGCAAGCGCCGGGCAAGCAAGGCCAGCCCAGGGAAAAGAAAGAAGCGCCGGCCGTCGACCTCGGTCCGGCCTGGAGCAGCTTCCAGCAGCACGCGACCGGCTGGACCCTGGCCAGCGTACGCCTGCCGACACGCGCCGGCGAAGCCGTGCAATTCACGTGGCTGGCCAGCGACGCGCAGCACGAGCGGGCGCGCAGCCGCATGAGCATTGCAGCGGCCGACGGCGTGGTGACGGAAAACGAACCGTACAGCCAGCAAGCGCTGGGTGCGCGCCTCGTCAACATCATTTATCCGCTGCACATGGGCACGTATTTTGGCTTGCCGGGCCGCATCATCGTCACCCTGGCCAGCCTGGGCCTGCCCCTGTTCGCCATCACGGGCTGGATGCTGTACCTGGGCCGCCGCAAGGCGAAACGCGCCGTGCAGGCGCAGCGCGCCATGCTGGGCGCCGGCGCGCCGGGCCAGGCGAACACGGGCTTGCCCACCCTGGTGGCCTACGCCAGCCAGTCGGGCCAGGCCGAGCGCCTGGCCCTGGAAAGCGCGCGCGCCCTGCAGCAGGCGGGCGTGGCCGTCGACGTCCAGTCGCTGGACCAGTTCGATCCCGCGCAATTGCGCCAGTACGAACGGGCCCTGATCGTCGCCAGCACGTTTGGCGAAGGCGAGGCGCCGGACGGCACGCGCCGCTTCGCGCGCCTGCTGCAGCAAACCTCCGGCACGCCGCTGGCGGGCCTGGAATTCGGCATGCTGGCCCTGGGCGACCGCCATTACAGCGCCTTCTGCGGCTTTGGCCATGCGCTGGCGCAACAATTGCAAACGCTGGGCGCCACGCCCCTGTTTCCCCTGATCGAAGTGGACAAGCACGACCCCGCCGCCCTGGCCGACTGGTCCACAGCGCTGGCCCGCTGCAGCGGCAGCGCCATCGACGCCATCGGCGTGCAGGAAGAAGCGTCGTATGCCGAGTGGCGCCTGGCGCGCCGCGTGCTGCTCAACCCGGGCAGCCAGGGCGGCGAACTGCATGAAATCACCTTGACGGGCCCGGCCGGCGCCAGCTGGGAAGCGGGCGCGCTGGCGGAAATCATTCCCTGCAATGCGGACGGCAGCGATGGCGATGCCAGCAATGCCCATCACACGCCGCGCAGCTACTCGATCGCCTCGCTGCCGTCCGATGGCGAACTGCAGTTGCTGGTGCGCCAGGAACGCCATGCGGGCGAGGAAAATCAAGGCCATGGCCTCAGCTCCGGCTGGCTGACGCGCTTCGCCCCGCTGAACGCCGCCATCCGCCTGCGCCTGCAAGCCAATCCGGCCTTCGCCCCCGCCCTGGTCGACGTGCCCTGCATTTATATCGGCAACGGTTCCGGCCTGGCCGGCCTGCGCTCGCACTTGCGCGCGCGCCAGCGGGCGGGACTGGCCCGCAACTGGCTGCTGTTCGGCGAGCGCCAGCAAGCTTTTGACAGCGTCTGCGGCACAGAGTTGCAAGGCTGGCTGGACGCTGGCCACCTGGCGCGCCTGGACCGCGTCTTTTCGCGCGATGGCGCCGATGCCGGCAAGCGTGAATACGTGCAAGACCGCCTGCGCGCCAACGCCGGGACGCTGCGCGACTGGCTGGCGCAAGGGGCCATCGTCTACGTGTGCGGCAGCCTGCAAGGCATGGCGGCAGGAATCGATGCTGTGCTGCAAGAATTGCTGGGCCAGGAGGGACTCGACGCCCTGCTGGCGGCCGGACGCTACCGCCGCGACGTGTATTGACCTGGCTCAAGCCATCGCCGGTGCCGCCCGGCTATGTGGGCCGGCGCACGGTCGGCGCCAGCCATCGGATTACAGTGAGGGCATGGCGGCCGGGCGATAAACCCGCGCCGCCCCACCCACTGTCTGCGAGGCTTCCCATGAAAAACCCTTGGATGAGCATGTACCTGAGCGCCGCCAACCGCATCGCCAACACGGCGCGCGGCCATGCGACGGCCGCCGTCAAGCGCGAAGCGGCGAAAAATACGCGGCAATTAACCCAAGTGTGGTTCGATTCCTTCCTGCCGCCAACAGGCAAGCCGCGGCGCAGCCGCAAGGCGAAATAAGCTCCTGGCAACGGGCGAACTGGTGCGGTGCATCACAGCAATAAATTGAAGTTTCAATCAGATGAACTAAACTGCAAGCATGGTAGTACATAAGGAAGTGACCGGCAGGCGCCGCATCCCCGCGCCGCCGCCGGGACACCGGGAGACGACCATGTTGACGCTCAAAGTGCTGGCTTGCCTTGCCCTGTCGGCCTTGCTGCTCGTACCCCTCGTGCTGCGCGACGCAATGCAGACGTCCGCCGGGCAGCAATTGCAGGTGCCGAATGTCGATGCGCAAGGCATGTGGGCCCACTGGCCTAAGCAATAAGACGCGCGGCTGAGAAAACACCGCTGACTGCGTTGCCGTGCCTCGTCGTACATTCGTACTGCCTTCGGCGCGGCGCCTTGCCAGCGGCGTTTTTCAGCGGCGCTCGGTAGTGGATTGCATCGTTAAAACCGCTTTGTTTTGCGGATGGGGATTTGTTCTCTCCTCCCATTTATTTTTGCCTTGATTTGCTCCCCCTCTTCATCACACTTTTGATCCAGATCATGGATTTCCACCTTTGCTGCGCCCAAACTGGAACAGTCCGCTTCGCACCGTGACGGACTTAACCTGGAGCATCAGCATGGGTAAATCGGATTGGAAGGATGAGATGGCGCTGGGCGTTCCCGTCATCGACGAGGCGCATGAAGCGCTGTTTCGGGAACTGGCGCGGCTGCAGCAGTTGGGCGACCAGCATTTCAGCATGGCGTTTCGCGAGCTGATCGCGGCCGTCGAACGCGATTTTCGCGAGGAAGAGGATTTGATGGAGCAGATCGCCTTTCCCTCGCTGGCCAACCACCGCGAACAGCATGCGCGCGTGCTCAGCGGCCTGCACCATGCCTGGGCCGCCGTCGATGAAGGCGACCTGGAACAGGGGCGCCATGCACTGTCGCTGTTGCCGCAATGGCTGATCTTTCACCAGGCCACGATGGACCTGGCCCTGGCGGCGGCGCTGGAGCTGGTGCAGCGCCAGCCTAGCTAGCTTCTACAGCAGCAGCACCGTGGCTTGCTCGGGCAAGACGACGCGGTAGTGGCCCGGGTATTTGTCTTCGCCATCGAAAATCTTGCAAAACACGGGCTGGTTGATGTCGTTGACGGCGGCCTCGTTCATGGGCAGGGTGGCGATCAGCTGCTCGCCTTCGACCAGTTGCAGCGCGCTGCCCCGCTCGGCAGCGCAAAACGCCAGCGATTGCACATCGCTGGCGAACGGCCGCTTGTACCACGGCGTGATGGCCCGCACGGCGCGCCGGGCGTCCTGCAAGACCTGCCCCACGCGCTTGACGTTCCAGGCATCGCGCGCCACGGACGGCTGAAGCACGATATTCGCCGTCAACTCGCCCCTGTTCTTATTCACCAGGAAAGTACCGTCCTGCGCGGCGATGTCTTCGTTGAGCGGCACGACGAACACGCCGCCGTCGGACACCTTGATCGGCATGGGCGCGCCATTGCCTTGCAAGGCCACGCGCACGTCGTCGATGGTGGCGCTCAGCTTGGCCGGAATCAGGCGCAGGGCCATGACCACGCTGCCGCTCGACACTTGCCACACTTTCCGGGCCGTCAGATAACTGTCGCGGTAAGCCGTGAAGCGCACGCGCGGCGCCTTGGCGTCGCTGCTGGCGGTGACCGTCACCGTTTGCGATGGCAAGGTTTCCTCCGCGCCCGCCGGCGCCGCTGGCGCCACGGGCGTGGCTGGCGCAGGGGGTGGCGGCACGAGCGGCGGTGGCGCGACGGCGGCGGGCGGCACGCTGGCGCTCTGCAGCGGCGCGGGGATAGCCGGCGGCGCGTGCTCCTGGGCCTGGCCCAGCGACACGACACACAACCATCCGGCACAAGCGATCCATGTACGCATGCATTTCTTTCAATAAGGAAAATATTTTATCAGCGCCTGCATTATCGCAGAAGGCCAGCCCATGCGCCGCCCTTGGCCTGGCCGCACTCTTTTGGTGCGCACGCTTGATTATTTAACAAATACCACTTATATTGATAATGATTCTTATTCACATAAGTGAAGGGAATCGCGCGCCCTTCTTTTCCACTGCCCGCACGCGCCGGGCCTTGCGGTGGAACTGCTATCCAAGCCAGACCACGGGCCAGCGTCACGCCATCCCCCAGCTACTGCGCACCTCGCCAGACGAGATAGGAAAACACACAACTACAATATGCCAGGAAAATGATGCAATCAACGACAGTCTTCCCTCCTTCGCGCCAGCCCGCCTTGCGCCCCCTCCCCCGCCTGTTACACGTCGCCCTGCTGAGCCTAGCCGCCGGCACAGTCTTGCCGGCCCAGGCCGCCGACGCCGCCGCGGCCGACGTCACCATGCCGGCCGTCACCGTGCTGGGCCAGTCGATGGCCGGCACGGAAGGCACGCAGTCGTACACGACAGGCGAAGCGCGCAGCGCCACGCGCATGGACCTGTCCCTGCGCGAAACGCCGCAATCGGTCAGCGTCATCACGCGCCAGTTGCTCGACGACCTGGGCGCCGTGCGCCTGGACCAGGCGCTGGCGCAGACGACGGGCATCCAGGTTGGCCAGAATGACACGGAGCGCACGACCTTTTATGCGCGCGGCTTCGGCATCAACAATATCCAGATCGACGGCATGGCGCGCGGCGGCAATGCGCCGCTGCAAGACACGATTTTGTACGACCGCATCGAGGTCGTGCGCGGCGCCACCGGTCTGATGGGCGGCAAGGGCGACCCGTCGGCCACCATCAACATGATACGCAAGCGGCCGACGAAGGAATTCCAGGCCAGCGCCGGCCTCATCATGGGCCGCTGGGATGATCAGCGCGTCGAGGCCGACCTGTCCACGCCGCTGAACGCGCAGGGCAGCGTGCGCGCGCGCACGGCCCTGGCGTGGCAAAAACGCGACTCCTACCTGGACATGTATCACGAACGCAAGACGGTCGGCATGCTCATCGTCGAGGCGGACCTGCGTCCCGGCACCCTGCTGACGGCGGGCGTCGACTTCCAGGACAACCAGCCCACGGGCGCCACCTGGGGCGCCGTGCCCTACTGGAACGCGGACGGCAGCCTGGCGAATTTGCCGCGCAACACCAGCTGGACGGCGCCATGGAGCACCTGGGCCGAAAAGCAGCACACGGTGTTCACCTCGGTGGACCAGCGCCTGCCGGGCAACTGGAATCTGCACCTCGGCTATGCGCGCACGGAAAGCACGAACCGCACCACCGTTCTGTATGCGGGCAAAGGTTATCCCGATCCCGCCACGGGTAAAGGCATGGAACTGTGGACGGGCGCCCGGGGTGCGGGAGAAAGGAACAGCGACAATTTCGACGTCTACGCCAGCGGACCATTTACCTTGCTGGGACGCAAGCACACGGCCATCATCGGCTGGAATGGCAATAACGGCCAGGATCGCTCCCCCGGCGGCAAGGCGAAAATCGACTATGAACCTTTGGTCCCCGATTACCGCAGCTGGACGGGCAACATCCCCCGCCCCGTGTTCACCCCGGATGGCTCGCACACGGAAAGCGTGACGCGCCTGGCGGGCGGCTATGTGGCCACGCGTTTGAGCCTGGCCGACCCGCTGCACGTGATCATCGGCGCGCGCAGCAGCACCTATCGCACGGACACGCGCAGCTACAACACGCAAGGCGTGTACACGGGCAGCAGCGACTTTGTGGAAACGCGCAATGAAGTCACGCCGTACGTGGGCGCCGTGTTCGATATCAACAAGCAATATTCGGCCTACGCCAGCTTCACGCAGCTGTTCAACCCGCAAACGAGCAAGGACCGCAACAACCAGTTCCTGGCGCCGGAAACGGGCGACAATGCCGAGCTGGGCGTCAAGGGGGAATTCTATGAAGGCAAGCTGAATGCGTCGGCCGCCCTGTTCCACACGAAGAAAAAGAACCTGGCGGAACTCGACCGTTCCGTGCCGCCCGGCTTTTTGCTGCCCGACGGCGGCCAGGCCATGGTGGCCAACGGCGCCGGCGTGACGGCCAAGGGCGTCGAATTCGACGTTTCCGGCCAGTTAACGCCCGCCTGGGAAGCGAGCGGCGGCTATACCTATCTGCACGCGGCCGAGGCCGATGGCCGCCGCGCCGCCACCACGCAGCCGCGCCATTTGCTGCGCCTGGCCACCAGCTACCGTTTCGACGGCCGCCTGGCAGGGCTGAAAGCGGGCGCCAGCATGACGGCGCAAAGCGCCACCTACAGCGAATCGTGGTACGGCCGTCCGCCGTCAAGCGAGATGACGAACATCCCGCAAGCCGGTTATGCGCTGGTCAACGCCATGGCCAGCTATGCCATCAACCGCCATGCCAGCGTGCAGCTGAACGTGAATAACTTGCTCGACAAAAAGTACTACCGCAACGTGGGCTTCTTCGACGGCGTGTTCTGGGGCGAACCGCGCAACATCAGCCTGGCCGTGCGCACGGCATTTTAAGCGGGACGCAGTGCATCAGGCTGCCGGCGCGCTGCGCCAGTGCGCGGGCGCGGGCAAAGTGAAGCCTTCGAGCAAAGGACCGCCCACGGGCGCCAGCACGGCGGCGGCCACCTGCCCGAACGCATGCTGGCCGGCCGGCAAGTCGCTGGCGACCAGGCGCAGCGCGCCGTCCAGCTGCCCGGCGACGGCGGCGTCGAACGCCTGCAGGCGGCGGAACAGATGCTTGCCGCCGCCGCTCCATACGCCCGCCGCGCGCAAATGCAGGTCGGCCAGCGCTTCGTATAGCTGGCAAGCCACGGCTAGCGCCTCGCCCGGGTGCGCGCTGTCGACCAGGTCTTCCAGCGCCGTGGTGATGGCGTAGCGGCGCCGCTGCAGGTTTTCCACGTCGAGCAAGGGCGGCCCGGCTGCGACGATGGCTTGCGCCAGCGCCAGCAGCTGCGCGTGCTGCGCTCCGGGCGCAAGGATGTTTTCCCCTTCCACCACCATCATCACCAGCGGCACCTTGCCGCCCGGCGCATCGATTTCCTTGCAAAAATACGTGAACGTGGCCATGTCGTGCGCGAACAGTTCCACCGTGCGCCCTTCGGCCACGAGGGTGTCGCGCCAGGCGCAATCGACGTGGTCGAACAGCAGCAGCAAGTCGATGTCGGAAGTGGGCGTCTGCCGGCCCGTGGCGAACGAGCCGCCGATGATGGCCGCCACGGCCGTGGGATAGCGTTCACGCACCAGCCGCACGGCGATCGCGCGGATAGCGTCATAGGTGGAAATGTCTGTCACAGCCAGTGTTCCTTGCCGAAAAGCACTATCCTACACGCGATACGCGGCCTGCCGCCATCCTGCTACACTGGCGCTCTCTGATCAAGGAACCAACATGGAATACGATTGCATCGTGGTGCCCTCGCCCGTGGGCGAGCTGACGCTGGTGGCGCGCGGGACGGCCCTGGCCGCCATCCTGTGGGAAAACGACAAGCCCAACCGCGTGCGCCTGGGCGCGATGCGCGTCGATGACGGTTGCGCCGTGCTGCAGGAAACGGCGCGCCAGCTGGCGGAATATTTCGCCGGCACGCGCCAGCGTTTTGACGTGCCGCTCGATTTCGCCGGCACGCCTTTCCAGCAGGAAGTGTGGCGCGCACTGCTGACGATACCGTATGGCCAGACGCGCAGCTATGGCGAGATCGCACGCCAGATCGGCCGTCCCGCCGCCGTGCGCGCCGTGGGCGCCGCCAACGGCAAGAATCCCATTTCCATCATCGCCCCCTGCCACAGGGTCATCGGCGCCACGGGCGAGTTGACGGGCTTTGCGGGCGGCCTGCATGCCAAGGAAACCCTGCTGGCGCTGGAAGGCATCGCCCTGTCCAGCGACCGCGAAGCGCTGAAAACGGGTCACGCCCGCCGCCGCGCCGTGCCCGTCGATACGGCGCAAGGCTGCTTGTTTTAGACGCGGCATCGCTCCCCTTGTGGGATACTCACGCCCTCCGTTCAAGCAAACACACCCTATGCCCTACCTTGTCATCCTGTTCTTTGTCGTCCTGTATTTGCTGGCCACGTTCTTTTTTCACATCCCCGCCCTGGTTGCCCTCGTGTATGGCGTGCTGAGCCTGAGCTGTTTCGTTGCCTATGCGATCGACAAATCGGCCGCCAAAGGGGGCCGCTGGCGCACCTCGGAACGCACCCTGCTGCTGCTGGGGCTGCTGTGCGGCTGGCCGGGCGCCGTGCTGGCCCAGCAATGGCTGCGCCACAAGTCCAGCAAGCGCTCGTTCCGCATCCTGTTCTGGATCACGGTTGCCCTCAATATCGGCGCCTTCGTGTATTTCAGCATGCATTACGCGGCGCCCGATATCGGCACCGAGGTGGCACCCATCGAACTGTAAAACCGCTGCAAGCCAAGATGTAACAATTATTGCAGCCCGTTGTTCTTGAAATGATCGCCTGTCAGAATATCAATATTCACGATATTCAAGCCAATTCATTTACACGGGAAAGCCCTTTTCGACCATGCGTACCTTGCAATTCCACAATTCCTTCCTGTTCCGCCTTGCCGCCGCGATTTGTTTCGCTATCACCTTGGCGGGCTGCACAAGCTATCGCTTTATTCCCCCGGACTCCGATGCGGGGCGTCAATGCGTGACGAGTTGCGGGACCAATCGGCAAATATGCATAGCCGGCAAGGAACAAGTTGCCGCGGCCCAGGCACAAGCTTGCGAGATGCGCAACGTCAGTACCGTTTCCCTCTGCCTGGCCGTGGCGAAAACAGATGCGGACCGGGAACTGTGCTCGAAGAAACGCCAATATTGTTCCTCAAACAACTCTGCAACGTGGCAATGCGAGGCGGATTACCGAAGCTGCTATACGCAATGCGGCGGCAGGATCGAGGAAAGCGAATAAACGCGGACAGCCTGATGCCGTCGTACAGGATGCCTTGTGCCGAGCGCAAGGCGCGATGAACGACGCGCGGCAGGCTTGATGCATCTGCTTACTCACCCAGCAGGCGCAGCGATTCCAGCCAGTCCGCCTTCCATTCGCGCAGCAACGGTTGCGTGGCGAACGCCTTCTTCAGGTGCGCCATCGGCACGCGGTGCACGTCGTGCAAGCCGAACGCCAACGTCACCGGATGCCACAGATGGCTGTTCTTGCCGCCGCGCGAATTCTTGCGCACGCGCGCGCCATCGTCGCCGAAGATGCCCACGCCGCTGGCCAGCCCCTTGTCCAGGTCGACCTTGCCCACGCCGGCAAAGGCCAGCAGAATCTGCTCGCGCCCCAGGCCCTTCAAGGCGCTGGGCAAGACCACCGGGCCCTTGTCCGCCTCTGCGACATCCGGCTGCGGATGCTGCAACTCCTTGAGCAAACGCAACAGATCGCGCTCCTGGAAGTGCAAGCCGTCCAGCGGCGCGCGCAATCCCGGTGCCTTCAGTTCGATGGCGATATTGCCCGAGTCGCGCGTAAAACGCAGCCACACGTCGTCCGCGCCCGAGGCCAGGTGCTGCTTGTCCCCGATAAACACGACGGGCGCCGCATAGCGCGTCACGCCGTCGTGGAACAGCTCGGCCCATGCGTCGCTGTAATCGAGCCAGACGTAGGGCAAGCCGCCCTGCTCCAGCAAGCGCGCCAGGGTCCACGGCGTGCCCGTCTGTTCAGCCAGCCAGGCACAGGCGTCAAGGGCGGTGGCGCGGTATGGCAGGGATATGGCAGTCATGGCGGTTCCATCGATAAAAGTGGAGCGCAGTGTAGCAGACCTCGTCCTCATCCCCTTCGGCAGGCGCAGCGGGACGCTGCGCGATGTGCTAGGCTGGAAGCATCAGCACGCGCCATGCCCATTCCGGCCGCCTGGCGCACTACCGCGAGGGGATCACCATGCATTCGAGCACCAACGCCGCCACCGCACCTGCCCCGCCACCGGAACGCGATTCGCCCACGCCGGCCAGCGAAAGCCATGCCGAGGAAGCGCTCGATGAAGCGCTGAAGGAAAGCTTCCCGGCCAGCGACCCGATCGCCATTGCCACGCCAAAACCAGCCGGCAAGACGCCGCCCTGAAGGCACGCCTTGCCAGCCACCGTTGCGGTGGCTTTTTTTTGCCTGAACTGAATCCGGACGCCCCGCCCCCGCGTAGATGGCTATGCCACGACCGAACGAAGTTACTACGCGGAAAGGAAACGCCATGCAGCATTACAGCAAAAAGACGGATCCCCTGGACCAGCGCCTGTACCTGGCCCAGCGCATCGACCGGGCCGATGCGCGCTTGCAACGCTTGCACGATGCGGCCGAGCGCGAACGCTGCGCGCAATGGATCACGGCCTGGGCCGTGGCGGCGGGCGCCGACGCGCCGCGCGGCATGAAGCTGCGCATCCGCGGCGAATTCATCCTGCTTTGATCCAAAACAAAAGCCCCGCCCGGTGCATGCGCACGGGGCGGGGCCAGTCAAACCGATAGTTTCCTAATCGGACGTGTCGCGGTACTGCTCGGGCGTCGTGTCGCCATCGGCGACTTCATACCACATCGCATTGAGCACGGCGAAGGTCGCCGCCAGCGGAAGACCCAGTATCCAGGCGAAATACCACATAGTTATATCCTTTCGTTGATTCTTAGTAGGCGTGACCGCTGTCGTCCTTGATTGCTTTTGCATCAACCTTGCCCCACAGCACTTTATACACCCACGTCGTGTACGCCACGATGAGGGGAATGAAGACGGCCGTGACGACCAGCATGATGAACAGGGTCATGTGGCTGGACGAGGAATCCCACACCGTCAGGCTGGCGCGCGGGTCGATCGACGATGGCAGGATGAACGGGAACATGGCCGCGCCCACGCCGAGGATGATGCCGGCGATGCCAGCCGCGCTGGCCAGCAAGGCGGGCACTTCGCGGCGCGCGCGCTGGCAGGCGAAAGCCAGCAGCGGGCAAAGCAGGCCCAGCGCAGGGGCGATCCAGGTCCAGGGATGGGCGGCAAAGTTGAGGAACCAGGCGCCCACGTGCACTTCCGCCGTTTTCAGCAGCGGATTCGACGGACCGTCGACCACCACCGTGCTGCTGATGCGGTAGCCATCGACCCACAGCCACAGGGCCACGCCGGCCAGCGCATACAGCACGACGGTGGCAAGCGCCGCCACGCTGCCGTAGCGGCGCGCCCGTTCGGCAACCGGGCCGTCCGTTTTCAGCTGCAGCCAGGTGGCGCCGTGCATCACCAGCATGGCCACCGAGACGAGGCCGCACAGCAGCGCAAACGGGTTGAGCAGCGCAAAGAAACTGCCGTCATAGAAGATATGCATGTCTGCCGAGAAACGGAACGGCACGCCTTGCAGCACGTTGCCGATGGCCACGCCGCAGATCAGGGCCGGCACGAAGCCGCCCACGAACAGGGCCGCATCCCAGCGGGCGCGCCAGCGGGGGTCTTCGCGCTTGCTGCGGAACTTGAAGGCCACGGGGCGCACGAGCAGCGCCACGAGGATGACGAACATGGCCAGGTAAAAACCCGAAAACGACACGGCGTACAGCTGCGGCCAGGCGGCGAAGATGGCGCCGCCGCCGAGGATCAGCCACACCTGGTTGCCTTCCCACACGGGACCGATACTGTTGATGACGACCCTGCGCTCGAGGTCCGTCTTGCCGACGAAGGGCAGCAGGATGCCCGTGCCCAGGTCGAAGCCGTCCGTGATGGCAAAGCCCACCAGCAAGATGCCGATCAGCAGCCACCAGATCAGGCGCAGTGTTTCGTAAGAAATCATTTCATGCAAAATCATGGTCTGGCCCTCCTTAGGCGCGTTGAGTATGAATGGCTGCGGGGGCTGGCACGGGGGCCGGCGCCTTCTCTTCCGGCCCCTTGCGGATGGCCTTGAGCATGAGCTTCATTTCAATAATCAACAGCACGGTGTAGATGGCGGCAAAGCCGGCAATCGTGATCAGGAGGGTCGAAGCGCCCAGATTCGAGACGGCCACGGCCGTCGGCAGCACGCCTTCGATCACCCACGGCTGGCGGCCCACTTCGGCCACGATCCAGCCCGCTTCAATGGCCACCCACGGCAGCGGGATGGCGAACACGGCCAGCTTCAGCAGCCAGCGGTGCTTGTCCAGGGTGCGGCGCGTCGACAGCAGGAAGAAGGTGCCGGTCAGCAAGATAAAGAACATGCCCAGGCCCACCATCACGCGGAAGGACCAGAACAGGGGCGCCACGGGCGGCACGGTATCGAGCGCGGCCTTGCGAATTTGCTCGGGCGTGGCCTGGCGCGGGTCGTCGACATAGCGTTTCAGCAGCAAGGCATAGCCCATGGACTGGCCTTTCGACTCGAACATGTCCTTCGCGTCCTGCGGCACGGGGCTGCCCGGCGCCACGCTGCGGATGGTTTGCAGCGCGTCATACGCCTGGATGCCATCCTTGATCAGCAGTTCGCCGCGGTCGACCAATTGCTCGATGCCGGGGATTTCCGTCGTCAGCGAACGCGTGCCGATCAAGCCCATCACCATCGGGATGTGCACGGCGTAATGCGTCTCGCGCGCTTTCGCGTCGGGGAAGCCGAAGGCCGTGAAGGCGGCCGGGGCCGGCTCCGTGGTCCACATGGCCTCGATCGCGGCCAGCTTCATCTTTTGGTGTTCCGACGACAGGTAGCCGCTTTCATCGCCCAGTACCACCACCGACAGCGAGGCGGCCAGGCCGAACGAGGCGGCGACCGTCATCGAGCGCTTGGCCAGCTGCACGTGGCGGCCCTTCAGCAGATACCAGGCGGAAATACCCAGCACGAACACGGCTGCGGCCGTATAGCCGGCCGACACCGTGTGCACGAATTTCGCCTGAGCAACAGGATTCGTCAGCACGGCGCCGAAATCCGTCACTTCCATGCGCATGGTTTGCGGATTGAAGGCCGCGCCGACGGGATTTTGCATCCAGCCGTTGGCGATCAGGATCCACAGGGCCGAGAAGTTCGAACCGATGGCCACCAGCCAGGTCGTGACCAGGTGGCCCCGCTTCGACAGCTTGTCCCAGCCGAAGAAGAACAGGCCGACGAAGGTCGCTTCCAGGAAGAAGGCCATCAAGCCCTCGATGGCCAGCGGCGCGCCGAAAATGTCGCCCACGTAATGGCTGTAGTAGCTCCAGTTCATGCCGAACTGGAATTCCATGACGATGCCCGTCGCCACGCCCATGGCGAAGTTGATGCCGAACAAGACACCCCAGAACTTGGTCATGTCGCGCCAGATGGGGCGGTTCGTCATCACGTAAACCGTCTCCATGATGGCGAGGATCACTGACAGGCCTATCGTCAGCGGAACGAATATAAAGTGGTACAGGGCTGTCAGCGCAAACTGCAGTCTGGATAAAGCGACAATATCGAAGTCCATATGATTTCCTTGGTGTTTCCCTACTGTAATTGTAAACTTGGTATCTATCTGATGCGATTCGATTGGTTCCGCCGCCTTCGGGCTGGCGTGCGGCACCGCCTGTCTCCGTTCTTGTCAATCCCCCCGCAAGCCCGCCAGGGCCGCTTCGAAGCCATCCGTGCCGCGCCGCAGCTCTTCGACGATGCGACCGTCGCGGATGCGCAGCAGCCGGTCCGCCAGCGCCGCTTCGCGCCGCAAGTGGGTTGCGATCAGCAAGCTGCGTCCTTCGCAGCGCGCGCGCAAACGCTGCAGGACGTCGCTTGCCGTCCCCGCATTCAGCGCTTCCGTCGCTTCGTCGAGCAGCCACAAGGTCGATTCGTGCAGGAACAGCCGCGCCAGCGCCAAA
Source organism: Janthinobacterium sp. SUN100 (assembly GCF_030397705.1). Lineage (NCBI taxonomy): Bacteria > Pseudomonadati > Pseudomonadota > Betaproteobacteria > Burkholderiales > Oxalobacteraceae > Janthinobacterium > Janthinobacterium sp. SUN100. The sequence goes on from NZ_JAPUBU010000002.1 coordinate 87,961, forward strand.
CGGCGCGCCTGGCCGCCCGACAAGCCCAGGCCGCCCTCGCCCAGCATGGTGTCGAGGCCGCCCGCCAGGGCGCGCACCTCGTCGGCCAGGCCGGCCGCCTGCAGCGCCGCCCACAGCTGCGCATCGCTGGCGGCGGGGTCGGCCAGGCGCAGGTTGTCGCGCAAGCTGTCCTGGAACAATTCCGTCTTCTGCGTGAACAGGCAGGCGCGCGGCGCGCTCACCTTGCCCGACAATGGCGCCAACTCGCGCGCGGCCAGGGCCAGCAAGGTGGACTTGCCCGCGCCGCTGGGGCCGATCAAGGCCACGCGCTCGCCGGCGGCGATATGCAGCGATACGTCATGCAGGATGGCCACATGGCTGCCCGCATGCGCGGCGCTGACGTGTTCCAGGCGCAAGCCCGGCGCGGCATCCAGGGGCAGCGTGGCGACATCCTGCTGCTCCAGGCGCGGCGCCAGGCGGCGCATGGCCAGCAGCATGCGCCCCGCTTCCAGCGCGCCGCGGCGCAGTCCCGCAAACGGTTCCACGGCCGTCAGGGCGATCAGCAGGGCCAGCGCCGCGGCCGGCACGCTCAGCGCCTGCTGCTGCACCAGCGCGGCGACGGCCAGCAGCACCCCGGCCAGGGTCGCGCTGCCGGCCACGCCATACGCGGCGCCCGCCGCCGTTTCCAGGCGCAGCAGGGTGAAATCGGCTTGCGCCAGCGAGCGGTCGATCCGCGCCAGCGCCGCGCACTGGGCGTCGATGCGGCCCGCCATCACCAGGTCCGTCTGGCCGGCCACCAGGTCGATGGCGCCGGAACGCAGTTTTTCGATGGCGCGCGAGCGCAGGATGGCCGGGCGGCGGGCGCGGCGCGCCACGCTCCAGCTGATGCCGCCGCCGGCGGCCAGCAGCCACGCGGCCAGTCCCAGGCCCAGCTGCCACTGCATCACGCCCAGCGCCACGCCAGCCAGCAAGGCCGCGCATAGTGCCGTGAAGGCAGGGACCAGCAGGCGCAGATACAGCGATTCGAGCGCATCGATATCGGCCGTCAGGCGGAACAGCAGCTTGGCGGGCTGGCGCAGCAGGCGGCTGGCCGCTTCCGGGCGCGACCAGCCGCGAAACAGTTGCACGCGGATGCTGGCCAGCGCGGCGAACGTGGCGTCGTGCGTGACGAGGCGTTCCGCATAGCGCGAACCCGTGCGGCCGATGGCCAGCAGGCGGATGCCGGCCGACGGGCCGAACACGTCGAACAGGATGGCCGTCGAGGCATGCAGGCCGGCAATCGACGTGGCCGTGATGAACCAGCCGGACAAGCCCAATAAGGCCATGCCGGACACCGCCGTCAGGGCCGCCAGCAAGGCGCCCCCGATCAGCTTGCCTGGTTGGGCCAGCAGTAATTGCCGCAGGACGGGATGCGAGATCAATGTGGTGTTCATGCGCGCAACTCCTGTGCCTGCGCCAGGGCATCGACCTGCACCGTGCGCTGCAGGCGCCCGGCCAGCACGGGGTCGTGCGTGGCGACGATCATCGTCTTGCCTTTCGCCAATTCCAGCAAGGCGTCCGTCACGCGCGCCGCCGTTTCGCTGTCCAGGTGGGCCGTCGGTTCATCGACCAGCAGCAAGTCCGCGTGCGGATGCAGGACCACGCGGGCCAGGGCCAGGCGCACGGCTTCGCCGCCGGACAAGCCCTGCCCGCCATCGCTGAGCATGACGGCCGGCTGCGCCTGCGCCACGGCAGCCAGGTCGGCCAGGTGCAGCGCCTGCGTCACTTGCGCGGCATGCGCGCCCACGCGGCCCAGGGTCACGTTCTGGCTGACGGAGGCGGCAAACACATGGGGACGCTGGCCCATCCACGCCATGCGCTGGCGCAAGGTATTCACGGTGCCGTCGTTCAGACGCACGCCGCCGATGCGGATCTCGCCGCCGCTGGCGGGCAGCAAGCCGGCCAGCAAGGACAGCAAGGTGGTCTTGCCGGCGCCGCTGGCGCCCAGCAGGGCGACATGTTCGCCGGCGCGCACGGTCAGGTCGAAGCCGTCGAAGACGGGCGCCTCGCCGGGATGGGCAAAGCGCAGTTGATGGATATCGATAGCGGGCGGCGGCGCCACGGCCATGGCGGCGGCGGAGACGGCAGCGGCTGCCACGCCGGCGCCGGGCAGGGGCACGCCCTCGACCGCCAAGTCGTGCAGGCCGGCCAGGCCCGCTTCGCCGGCCGCCTTGTCGTGCCAGACGGCGGCCAGTTCGCGCAAGGGTTCGAAAAACGCGGGCGCCAGCAGCAGGATGAACAAGCCCTGCCCCAGGCTCAGTTCGCGGCCCCAGGTGCCGAAATTGATGCTGCCCAGCAAGGAAAAACCGATAAACGCGGCCACCATGGCGACACCGAGCGCGGAAAACAGTTCCAGCACGGCGGACGACAGGAAGGCGATGCGCAGCACCACCATCGTGCGCCGGCGCACGGATTGCGACGAGGCATCCAGGCGTTCCGCCGTGGCGTCGACGGCATCCAGCGCGCGCAGGGTGGCCAGGCCGCGCAGGCGGTCCAGCAAAAACGCGTTCATGCTGCCCATTTCCACCATCTGCGCGCGGCTGGCCGCTTGCGCACCCATGCCCACGAGGGCCATGAAGACGGGAATCAGGGGCGCGGCGATGAGCAGGATCAGCGCGGCGATCCACGACAGGGGCGTCACCACGGCGAGGATCACGAGCGGCACGAGCATGACTTTCCAGCGCGCGGGCTTGTAGCGCACCAGGTAGGGCACGATGGCTTCGGCCTGTTCGGCGATGACGCTGGCCGCCTGCCCCGACTGGGCGCGCTGGCGGTCCAGCGGCGAACGGTGCGCCAGCGCTTGCGCCACTTGCGCGCGCAAGGTGGACAGGTGGTCGCGCGCCGCCGCATACATGCGCCGCGCGCCCCACGCTTCGCAGCCGGCGCGCAGCATGCCCAGCAGCAGCACGCCGGCGGCCGGCAACAGGGCCGCGCGCCACGGTGCACCGGCGAGCATGGCTTGCACGGCCCAGGCCAGCAAGGCCGCTTGCGGCAGCCACAGCAAGGCGGCGCCGCCCTGCGCCAGGCTGGCGGCGCGGGGAAGAATAAAGCGGGGCAAGGACAGTGGCGTGGTAGGCATCTCTATACTTTTTGAGTTTTCAGAATTTTCTGTAAATTCGATATTTTGTATAATACTGCGAAACATGACATATATCAATTGACCCTGCGAGTGTGGCGTGAAAAAATTCAGATAATTATGAAAACTCAACATATCCAAATGACGCCGCTGATCCTGACCTTCGTCAGCCATTTCGGCGAGATGGGCAGCCGCTGGGGCTTTAACCGGACAGTGGGGCAAGTGTACGCCTTGTTGTTTGTCGCAGAGCATCCTTTACACGCGGATGAAATCGCGGAACACCTGAGTTTTTCACGTTCGAACGTGAGCATCGGCTTGAAGGAATTGCAGGGCTGGGGCTTGATCCGCCAGTCGCGCATCCCCGGCGACCGGCGCGAGTATTTTTCCTCGCTGGGCGATGTGTGGCAAATCTTCCGCGTGGTGGCCGCCGAGCGCCGCCGCCGCGAAGTGGCGCCCACCTTGACGGTGCTGCGCGAATCGCTGCTGGCGCCGGCCACGGAACCCGTCGACCAGTATGCGCAGGAGCGCATGCGCGAAATGTATGAACTGGTCGACCTGGCCAACACCTGGTTCGACGACTTGCAGCGCCTGTCGCCCGAATCGATGGCGCAGTTGATGAAAATGGGCGCCAAGGTGCAAAAGCTGCTCAATGCCAAGGATCGCTTGTTCGGCGTCAGCAATAACAGCGACTGAAACCCGCCCCCCCCTCTCCCCAATCAAGGCATTGCTAGCACAAGCTGGCACGCCTTGTCACGCCATTTCCGCTCGCCGTACAGGCTTTCGCCAGCACAGCCATACATAGCCGTATGCGATGTTGTCAAGCATGCCAATAGCATTATTTAAATTGTATTAATTTACATCAAGACTAAGCTTGCATATGCGTACTCACGCAAAGGCGACCGGGCGACAAGTCGACCTCCCTGACCGGACGGCGCGCACCCTGAAGCAGTGAAATGTCTGCAATAAAATAAAAGGGGATTTTCATGAAAAGCATAACAAGCATTGCCATACGGGCATCCATGCTGGCCGCCCTGACGGCCTGCATGGGCGTGGCACAGGCTGCTACATGGGTCGATGTGGGACCGGCCAGCGGTTTCAGCATCGAAGGCAGCACCGTCACTTACTCGCCGTCACCTGCCCTCATGGTGAAATACTATAACGACAATCTCGTGCCGCAGAGTCCCACCGACATCCAGGGCTATATCAACGGCGTTTTCGGCACCAGCCTGGGTGCGGCCGTCTCGTTTTGCGACAATGCCACCTCAGGCTGCACCGCGGGCACCACGGCAGGCGCCAGCGGCGGGGTGAATTCCTTCACGAGTGCGGCGGCCTATGATTACCTGGCCATCCATTTCGGCCAGGGCGAACTAGTCTTCCAATGGGCAGCGCCCGTCGCAGCCGGCACGACCTTCACGGTGGCAGGCTTGCCCAAGGACCTGAGCAATTACCGCGCCTACGTTTCCGCCGTCCCTGAACCGGAAACCTATGCCATGCTGCTCGCCGGCCTGGGCCTGCTCGGCGTCCTGGCGCGCCGCCGCCAGGCAAAATAAGAGCATCGGGCAAGACCCGCAACACGGCGCCGGCGCACCCATGTTTACAGCGCGCTTGCGCCGCGCCGCCCACTCTTTACACCGCCTTTATGCCTCTCCCGCTATGCTGACCGGCATCTTCAGTCACCGTTGCGAGGGAGCCCACATGCATGAATCCCCATTCCAGCCGCGCGCGCGCCATGCGCTGCGCCAGCACTTGCCCGTGCGCGAACGGCTGCGCCTGGCACGCCTGGCCAGCAAGAAAGTGCTGTCGCTGTGTTCCGCGCTGCTGTGCGCGGCGCCGCTGCTGTATTTGCTGAGCTTAGTGCTGGGCGCGCAGCCCTGAACAGCTGCGCGAAAACCGGATGTGGGGGAAAGATGGGGTGCGTTGCGGCAGCTTGGCGCCGCATGATCGTGGCCAGTATGAAACTGGTCCGCCCAGAGGGAATCGAACCCCCATTCACGGTTTAGAAGACCGTTGTCCTATCCGTTGAACGATGGGCGGAGAGGTGCAGTATTTTAATCCATGCGCGCCAGCAATGAAATGCCAGCGCGGAATAGAAAACGGGCTGTCATTTCTGACAGCCCGCTTATGACTTTGGTCGGAGTACAAGGATTCGAACCTTGGACCCCCTGGTCCCAAACCAGGTGCGCTACCGGGCTGCGCCACACTCCGAAGACAAGATAATAACGCCCCCACCCAATTTCGTCAATTGCCATAGACGAATTAGATGGAAATAACTATCGGCGCCTGCCTTTACACAGCCACTTTATCCGCAATGCGGCGCGCCATCGACTCGGCCTTTTCCTTATCTTTCGCCTCGACCATCACGCGGATCAGCGGCTCGGTGCCGGAAGCGCGGATCAGGACGCGGCCCGTGTCGCCCAGCTCGGCCTCGACCAGTTCTTTCTCGGCCACCATGGCGGCATTTTTTTGCCAGTCGAAACCGGGCGCCACGCGCAGGTTGATCAGGGTTTGCGGGAACAGCACCAGTTCGGCCAGGCATTGCTGCAGGCTCTGGCCGCTGCGCTTGAGGGCGGACAATACTTGCAGCGCGGAAACGATGCCGTCGCCCGTCGTGTGCTTGTCCAGGCACAGCAGATGGCCGGAACCTTCGCCGCCCAGTATCCAGCCCTTTTCCTTCATGACTTCCAGCACGTAGCGGTCGCCCACCTTGGCGCGCGCAAAGCCGATGCCCTGCTGCTTGAACAGCACTTCCAGCGCCATATTCGTCATCAGGGTACCGACGGCGCCGGCCACGGGGCCTGTCGCCAGGCGGTCCTTGACCATGACGTACAACAATTCGTCGCCGTTATACAGGCGGCCAGTGGCATCGCACATGATCAGGCGGTCGGCGTCGCCATCGAGGGCGATGCCCAGGTCGGCGCCGTGCTCGACGACGGCTTCGGCCATGGCCTTGGTTGCCGTGGCGCCGAAGCCCGCATTGATGTTGAAACCGTCGGGCTTGTTGCCGATGGCGATGACTTCCGCGCCCAGCTCATGGAACACGTGCGGCGCGATATGGTAGGCGGCGCCATGCGCGCAATCGACGACGATCTTCAGGCCGCGCAAGTCCAGCTCGTTCGGGAAGGTGCCCTTGCAAAATTCGATGTAGCGGCCCTGGGCATCGTCCAGGCGCTTGGCGCGGCCCAGCTTGTCCGACGACACGCAAGCCATGGGCTCGTCGAGCGCCGCTTCGATCTCCAGTTCCACGCTGTCGGGCAGCTTGGTGCCCTGGCCGGAAAAGAACTTGATGCCATTGTCGTGGTACGGGTTGTGCGAAGCGGAAATGACCACGCCGGCCGACAGGCGCAGCGCCCGCGTCAGGTAGGCAATTGCCGGGGTCGGCATGGGGCCGGCCAGCATCACATCCACGCCGGCGGCCGACAGGCCCGCTTCCAGCGCCGCTTCCAGCATGTAGCCGGAAATGCGCGTGTCCTTGCCGATCAGCACCGTCGGTCGCGTCTTGCCGCCTTGCGACTTGGCCAGCACCTTGCCGGCAGCATAGCCGAGGCGCATGACGAAGTCGGGGGTGATCGGAGCCGTGCCAACCAGGCCGCGGATGCCATCCGTGCCAAAATATTTACGCGTCATAGTATTTCTCTTTTTGTTGTTTATGATAAATCTTACAGGCTCAGTGTGCCATGCGCCAGACCTTCAGTGCATCGACGGTTTCAGCTACATCATGCACACGGATAATTTCCGCACCTTGCGCTACCGCAGCAAGTGCACCGGCGACACTGCCGGCCAGGCGCTGCTCGACGGGACGCCCCGTGACGGCGCCGATCATCGACTTGCGCGACAGCCCGGCCAGCACGGGCAGGCCCAGTTCGCTGCGCAACTGGCGCGTGGCGCGCAATAAAGCGTAGTTCTGCTCCACCGTCTTGCCGAAGCCAAAGCCGGGATCGACGCACAGGCGCTCGCGGGCGATGCCGGCCGCCGTCATCGTGTCGATGCGCTCGCGCAGGAAGTCGATGACTTCGCGCACCACATCTTCGTACTGCGGCTGGGCTTGCATAGTTTCCGGCACGTTTTGCATGTGCATGATGCACAGCGCGCAATCGCTGTCGCGCACGGCGTCAATGGCGCCCGGCGCGCGGAAACCGTTGATATCGTTGATCATGTCGGCGCCCGCCAGGATGGCTTCGCGCATCACTTCAGGCTTGTAGGTGTCGACGGACAGGGGCTTGCCGCAGTCGCGCAAGGCGTACAGCACCGGCATGACGCGCTGCAACTCGTCTTGCAGCGGCAGCGGCGGCGCGCCGGGGCGGCTCGATTCGCCGCCGATGTCGATGATGTCGACACCGTCCATGATCATCTGCTCGGCGCGCGAAATGGCAAATTCCAGGTGCTGGTACTGGCCCGCATCGGAAAACGAGTCGGGCGTGATGTTCAGGATGCCCATCACCAGCGCCTGCGTGCCCTGCAGGTTGAAGCCGAAACGGCCGAATTGCAAATAGTGTCGCATGTGATTCTTTGTAGTCGTCAGGAAAAAACTGCGGCGGCAACGAAAAAGGGCAAGGATTGCTCCTTACCCTTCTCTTGCATGCCGCTAATCAGGCAGTGGTCGCTATCAGGCTGGCGCCGTCACGTTGGGCGAGATGCCGCCCGTGCCGCTGTCGCCCGCATTGCGGCGTGGCGGGATGACTTTCGGTGGACGCGGCTCCAGGCCGGCCATGATGTCATTGATTTGCTCTGCATCAATGGTTTCCCATTCCAGCAAGGCTTTGGTCATCATTTCAACCTTGTCGCGGTTGCCTTCCAGCAAGGTGCGCGCCAATGCATATTGCTTGTCGAGAATGTTGCGGATTTCAGCATCGACCTTTTGCTGCGTCGCTTCCGAGATCGTCTTCGTGGCGCCGCCGAAGAAACCTTCGTTTTCGCTGTCTTCGTAGACCATCACGCCCATGCTGTCGGACATGCCGAAGCGGGTCACCATGGAACGGGCCAGCTTGGTGGCGCGCGAAAAGTCGTTCGACGCGCCCGTGGACATTTGGCCCACGAAAATCTCTTCGGCGATACGGCCACCGAACAGGATGGAAATTTCTTCCAGCATCTTGTCCTTGTAGGCGGACAAGTTGTCGTGTTCCGGCAACTGCCACGTCAGGCCCAGAGCCCAGCCGCGCGGCATGATCGTTACCTTGTGCACGGGATCGGCCTTCGGCAGCAGCTTGGCGACGACGGCGTGACCGGACTCATGGTAAGCCGTATTGCGACGCTCTTCCTCGCGGATGATCATCGATTTACGCTCGGGACCCATGTAGATCTTGTCTTTCGCATCTTCGAAGTCCGCCATTTCCACCAGGCGCTTGCTGCGGCGCGCAGCGAACAGGGCTGCCTCGTTGACCAGGTTGGCCAGGTCAGCGCCCGAGAAACCGGGAGTGCCGCGGGCCAGGATATCGGCTTTCACGTCGGTACCGATAGGCACTTTGCGCATGTGCACGTTCAAGATCTGCTCGCGGCCGCGGATATCGGGCAAGCCGACGGACACCTGGCGGTCGAAACGGCCCGGACGCAGCAGCGCTTTGTCGAGCACGTCGGCGCGGTTGGTGGCGGCCACGACGATCACGCCGGAGTTCGCTTCAAAACCGTCCATCTCGACCAGCAACTGGTTCAAGGTCTGTTCGCGTTCGTCATTGCCGCCACCCATGCCGGCGCCGCGGTGACGGCCGACAGCGTCGATCTCGTCGATGAAGATGATGCATGGCGAATGCTTTTTCGCGTTTTCGAACATGTCGCGCACGCGGCTGGCGCCCACGCCGACGAACATTTCCACGAAGTCGGAACCGGAAATCGAGAAGAACGGCACCTTGGCTTCGCCGGCGATGGCGCGCGCCAGCAGGGTTTTACCCGTGCCCGGAGGACCGACCATCAGCACGCCGCGGGGAATGCGGCCGCCCAGTTTCTGGAATTTGCTCGGATCCTTGAGGAAATCGACCACTTCGTTGACTTCTTCTTTCGCTTCGTCGCAACCGGCGACATCGGCGAAGGTGACGGTGTTGCTGGCTTCATCCATCATGCGCGCCTTCGACTTGCCGAACGAGAATGCCCCGCCCTTGCCGCCGCCTTGCATCTGACGCATGAAGAAGACCCAGACGCCGATCAACAGCAGCATGGGGAACCAGGAAACAAAAATAGTTTGCAGGAAAGACGCTTCCTCGGGCGGACGCACATCGAAATGCACGCCATTGTCGCGCAAGTCGCCGATCAGGCCCTTGTCGAGGCTGGTGGCAGTGGTACGCACCTTGGTGTCGTCCATCAGCTTGGCGGTGATCGACGAACCTTCGATCACGACATCCTTGACGCGCTTGGCTTTGACTTCATCCAGCAAATCGGAATAAGCGATGGCCTTGCTGCCGCCTGTGGCGCCATGACTGTCGAATTGCTTGAACAGCATGAACAACAGCAGCAATACGACTACCCAGATGGCAGATTTGGAAAACATGTTATTCACGAAGACTCCTTGGATGCAGTGCGCATCTCTTTACCTATAGCTAGAAACACGATTTTACTCGCAATAAGCGGGCCGTGCCAAAGCCCGCCGATCCGTGCGCGCGAAAAAATCGCGTTCACGCAAAAAAATGCAGTATAAACAATTTAGGCTTTTATGCCATCAGACGCTACTGCACTTCTCGTTCCCATGTGCGGATTCCCTCTTAAATATCAAGGGCGGAATCATCTTCTTCCACGGCATTTTTCAGCGGATTCTTGATTCCACGGCCCATCAGGAAGATTTCCGACGATTTATCGCGGCTGGCCTTGGGTTTTTTCTGCACGACGACCTTGAATTCGGCGCGGAATTTCTCCACGATCTGGCTGAAACCCATGTCCTTGAAGCATTTCACCAGCAGCACGCCAGACGGCTTCAGGTGCAATTGCGAGAATTCGATGGCCAGGTCGATCAAGTGTTCCATGCGCGCGGCATCCGCCGTGGCGATGCCCGACAGGTTGGGCGCCATGTCCGACAGGACCAGGTCGACCTTGCGACCCTGCAATACCACTTCCAGCTGGCGCAGCACGCGCGCTTCGCGGAAGTCGCCCTGGATGAAGTGGAAATCGGCGATTGGCTCCATTTCCAGCATGTCCAGGCCAATCAGGGTACCATTGACCCCGCCGCCGTCCTTGCCGGCCAGCTTGCGCCGCGTGTACTGGGCCCAGCTGCCAGGAGTGCAACCCAGGTCGACGATCACCTGGCCAGGTTTGATCAGTTTCTCGTCTTCATCGATTTCTTTCAGCTTGTATGCTGCCCGGGCGCGGTAGCCCTCTTTTTGCGCCAACTTCACATATGGATCATTTATGTGGTCGTGCAACCAGTTTTTGTTTAATTTCTTCTTTGCCATTCGCGTAGAATACTGCTTTTAAGGGAATTACTAAATATTATTATGCTAAAACTTACACCCGTAGAGCGCAGCGCACTGCGCGCCGAAGCACACGCGCTGAAGCCTATCGTCATTATTGGCGAAGCGGGCTTGACACCTGCTGTCCTCAAAGAGATCGACCTTGGCCTGGATTCGCACGGCCTGATTAAAGTCCGCGTGTTCGGCGACGACCGCGAAGCCCGCGTCGGAATGTACGATACGATTTGCGGCAATCTCGGCGCCGCCCCGGTACAACATATTGGCAAACTGCTGGTAATCTACCGTCCGAAAAAAGAAGTGGTTAAGGAGAAGGTCAGCGCCGGCAAAGGCATGCGCGAAGTGACCATCGTCAAGGCCAGCGCCAGCGGCACCAAGCGCCCGAGCGTGACGAAAGTCATGATCAAGGGCAATGAGCGCGTTACCGAAGGCGGTTCCATCAAGCGTGCCAAGCCACGTCAGAAAAGCGCCAAGAAAAGCGCACTGGGCAGCAAGTAAGCCTGTTCACCCGGCCACCGCGAGGCGGCCGGGCTTGAAACAAGAAGCGGAGCACGGGATATTCCCTGCTCCGCTTTTTTATTGCTGCTGATTCAAGATTACTGCTGTTTCCAGATCAGCACGCCCGCCAGCAGGCTCTGCACGGCAAAGATCAGGGTCGACACGCCATGCAGCATGCCGAAGCGGCTGCGCATGGCCTCGTCCATGATGCCCGACGGCGCTTGCGCCTTGAGTTCGGCCATCAGGGGCGAAATACCGAAATGGCTGAGCAGCGCGCACACCAGCATCGATAGTACCAATGCGGCCAGCAAACGGCGGCGCTTCAACTCCAGCGCGCCCGCGCCCCATTGCAACAGGGCCAGCAGCACCAGCGCACAGGCGATGGACAGCCAGGCCTCGGCGCGGAACATGCTGCCGGCGATATTGCCCGCCAGCACGCGGTCGCTGAGGGTACCGAACAGGGTGGGCGCCACGATGAAGCCGATGGTCCACAGGCTGCCGGCCCACAGGGTGGCAACGAGGACGCGCACGCGCGTCAGCATCAGATGTACAGCACTTCCAGGATTTCGTACTCGCGCGGGCCGGACGGCGCCTGCACTTCCACCACGTCGCCGGCGTACTTGCCGATCAGCGCGCGGGCGATCGGGGACGTCACGGAAACCTTGTTCATTTTCAAGTCGGCTTCATCGAGGCCGACGATCTGGTACGTGACTTTCTGGCCCGATTCCAGGTCTTCCAGGTTCACGGTCGAGGCAAACACCACGCGGCCTTCCGCGTCGAGCGCGGTCGGGTCGATGATTTGCGCTGCGCCCAGCTTGCCTTCGAGCTCGGCGATGCGGCCTTCGACGAAGGCCTGGCGCTCCTTGGCGGCATCGTACTCGGCGTTTTCCGACAAATCTCCGTGCGAACGCGCTTCGGCGATCGCATCGATGACGATGCGGCGTTCCTTGGTCTTCAAATGATGCAGCTCTTCCTTCAAGAGTTCTGCGCCGTATTTGGTCAATGGGACTGAGGTCATGTTATCTCTACTATCTGCTAGTTATCGGCGCCGCTGTCCGTGTTTTGCCACGGTTAACGGACTTACCAAGTGAAAACCACAGAGGCCGCGCGCTGCTCTGCACGGAACTCTGTGGTTGATAAGCATGCAGTGTACCGCCTAACGGCGGCCACTGCAAACGCACTTAGTTCAAGGTCTTGTGCAGACCTTGCAAATCGTACACACGCAGCTCATCCAGGTGGCGGATGCCTTCGACGGCCGCTTCCGCGCCGGCGATGGTGGTGTAGGTCGTCACGCGCGATGCCAGGGCCGACGTGCGGATGGCCCGCGAATCGACGATGGCGCTGCGCTTTTCTTCCACGGTGTTGATCACCAGCACGATTTCATGGTTCTTGATCATGTCGACCACGTGCGGACGGCCTTCGATCACCTTGTTCACTGGCGTGACGGCGATGCCGGCAGCAGCGATCACGGCGGCGGTACCCTTGGTGGCGACCACGGTGAAACCGGACTCGACCAGGTCACGCGCCACTTGCACGGCGCGCGGCTTGTCCGACGCTTTCACGCTGATGAAGACCTTGCCCGATTTTGGCAGGTTCACGCCAGCACCGAGTTGCGATTTCACAAACGCTTCGCCGAACGTCAGGCCCACGCCCATGACTTCGCCCGTCGATTTCATTTCAGGGCCCAGGATGGTGTCCACGCCAGGGAACTTGACGAACGGGAACACGGCTTCCTTGACGCTGAAGTATGGCGGCACGACTTCCTGCGTGATGCCTTGCGACGCCAGCGACTGGCCGACCATGCAGCGCGCGGCGATCTTCGCCAGTTGCAGACCGGTGGCTTTCGAGACGAAAGGCACGGTGCGCGACGCGCGCGGATTGACTTCCAGCACGAAGACGACGTCTTTCAGCTGGCCATCGATCTCTTGCTTCTGGATCGCGAACTGCACGTTCATCAGGCCGACCACGTTCAAGCCCTTGGCCATCAGCGCCGTCTGGCGTTTCAGTTCTTCAATGGTTTCCGGTGCCAACGAGTATGGCGGCAAGGAGCAAGCCGAGTCGCCCGAGTGGACGCCAGCCTGTTCGATGTGTTCCATCACGCCGCCGATGAACGTCGTTTCGCCGTCGGAGATGCAATCGACGTCGCACTCGATGGCGTCGTTCAGGAAGCGGTCCAGCAGCACCGGCGAATCGTGCGAAACCTTGACGGCTTCGCGCATGTAGCGCTCGAGGTCGCGCTGCTCGTGGACGATTTCCATGGCGCGGCCGCCCAGCACGTACGATGGACGCACGACCAGCGGGTAGCCGATTTCCTGCGCCAGGGCCAAAGCGTCGGCTTCCGTGCGCGCGGTGCGGTTAGGCGGCTGGCGCAGTTCCAGCTTGTGCAGCATCTGCTGGAAACGCTCGCGGTCTTCGGCCGCATCGATCATGTCGGGCGAGGTGCCGATGATGGGCACGCCATTCGCTTCCAGGTCCAGCGCCAGCTTCAAAGGCGTCTGGCCACCGTACTGCACGATCACGCCCACCGGTTTTTCGATGGCGACGATTTCCAGCACGTCTTCCAGCGTCAAGGATTCGAAGTACAGACGGTCCGAGGTATCGTAGTCGGTCGAAACCGTTTCTGGGTTGCAATTGACCATGATGGTTTCGTAGCCGTCTTCGCGCATGGCGAGGGCCGCGTGGACGCAGCAATAGTCAAACTCGATACCCTGGCCGATACGGTTCGGGCCACCGCCCAGGACCATGATCTTTTTCTTGTCGGTCGGATTCGATTCGCACTCTTCGTCGTACGTGGAATACATGTACGCCGTGTCGGTCGAAAACTCCGCCGCGCACGTGTCGACGCGCTTGTAGACGGGACGGATGTTCAGCGCATGGCGCTGCTGGCGCACGGCCGTGTCGGTCGTCTGCAGCAGGAAACCCAGGCGGCGGTCCGAGAAGCCCTTCTGTTTCAACTTGTACAGGGTGTTCTTGTCCAGGTTTTCCAGCTTCTGCGTGTCCAGCCACAGTTCCAGGTCGACGATTTCCTTGATCTGGATCAGGAACCATGGGTCGATCTTCGTCAGGTTGTGCACTTCTTCCAAAGTGAAACCCTGGGCAAACGCATCGCCCACGTACCAGATGCGCTCAGGACCAGGCTCGCCCAGTTCTTCTTCGATCTTTTCGCGGTCCTTGGTCTTTTCATTCATGCCGTCCACGCCCACTTCCAGGCCGCGCAAGGCTTTCTGGAACGATTCCTGGAAGGTACGGCCGATGGCCATCACTTCGCCGACGGATTTCATCTGCGTCGTCAGGTGGTGGTCGGCGGTCGGGAATTTCTCGAACGTGAAACGGGGAATCTTGGTGACGACGTAATCGATCGACGGTTCGAACGATGCCGGCGTGGCGCCGCCCGTGATTTCATTGCGCAGCTCGTCCAGGGTGAAACCGACGGCCAGCTTGGCGGCGATCTTGGCGATAGGGAAACCCGTCGCTTTCGATGCCAGGGCCGACGAACGCGATACGCGCGGGTTCATCTCGATGACGATCATGCGGCCATCGACGGGGTTGATCGAGAATTGCACGTTCGAGCCACCGGTGTCGACGCCGATCTCGCGCAGCACTGCCAGACTGGCATTGCGCATGATCTGGTATTCCTTGTCCGTCAAGGTTTGCGCTGGCGCAACCGTGATGGAGTCGCCCGTGTGCACGCCCATCGGGTCGAGGTTTTCGATCGAGCAAATGATGATGCAGTTGTCCGCCTTGTCGCGCACCACTTCCATCTCGTACTCTTTCCAGCCCAGCAACGATTCTTCGATCAGCAACTCTTTCGTCGGCGAAGCTTCCAGGCCGCGCTTGCAGATGGTTTCGAATTCTTCTTCGTTGTAGGCGATGCCGCCGCCGGAGCCGCCCATGGTGAACGATGGACGGATGATGGTCGGGAAGCCCAGGGTGCGCTGCACGGCCCACGATTCTTCCATCGAGTGCGCCACGCCGGAACGGGCCGAACCGAGGCCGATCTTGGTCATCGCGTCCTTGAACTTGGAACGGTCTTCGGCCTTGTCGATGGCTTCCGGCGACGCGCCGATCAGCTCGACGTTGTATTTTGCCAGCACGCCATTGTTGAACAGGTCCAGCGCGCAGTTCAGCGCCGTCTGGCCGCCCATCGTCGGCAGGATGGCGTCAGGACGCTCCTTGGCGATGATGCGTTCAACGACCGACCAGGTGATCGGTTCGATATAGGTCACGTCGGCCATTTCCGGATCCGTCATGATGGTCGCAGGATTGCTGTTGACCAGGATGACTTTGTAGCCCTCTTCGCGCAGGGCCTTGCACGCTTGCGCGCCGGAATAATCGAATTCGCAGGCCTGGCCGATCACGATCGGGCCAGCGCCAATAATCAGAATACTTTTGATATCTAAACGTTTAGGCATTTTTCTTTTTCTCCTCCGCAGCCATCAAGTTGATGAAGCGGTCAAACAGGTAAGCAACATCCATCGGGCCCGGCGACGCTTCAGGGTGGCCCTGGAAGCAGAAGGCCGGCTTGTCCGTGCGGGCAAAGCCCTGCAGGGAACCGTCGAACAGCGATTCATGGGTCACGCGGCAATTCGCGGGCAAGGTTGCCGCGTCGACTGCGAAACCGTGGTTTTGCGAGGTAATCAAGACCTGTTTCGTTTCCAGGTCTTGCACCGGGTGGTTGGCGCCGTGGTGACCGAACTTCATCTTCAGCGTTTTCGCGCCGGAAGCCAAAGCCATGATCTGGTGGCCGAGGCAGATGCCGAAGGTCGGGATGCCCTTCTCGATCAGTTCCTTGGTCGCCGCAATCGCGTAGTCGCACGGTTCCGGGTCGCCAGGGCCGTTCGACAGGAAGATGCCGTCCGGATTGAGCGCCAGGGCGTCGGCAGCCGTCGCTTGCGCAGGCAGTACGGTGACTTTGCAGCCGCGCGCCGTCAGCATGCGCAGGATATTGCGCTTGACGCCGTAGTCGAAGGCGACCACGTGGTATTTCGCGTCCGCGTCGGCCAACTGGCCATAGCCTTCGCCCAAGGTCCATTCCGTTTCGCGGTATTCGTAGGCGTCCTTGCTGGACACGACCTTGGCCAGGTCCATGCCGGACAGGCCGGGGAAGGAGCGGGCCAGTTCCAGCGCTTGCGCGGCGGATGGCTCGTTGCCTTGCGTACCGACGAGGATGGCGCCGCCCTGCGCACCTTTTTCACGCAGGATGCGCGTGAGCTTGCGTGTATCGATGCCGGCGATGGCGACGATATTTTCAGCTTTCAGGTAATCGGACAGGGAGAGGGTGGAACGGAAACTGGATGCCAGCAATGGCAGATCGCGGATGATGAGGCCAGCGGCGTGAACCTTGGAAGATTCGACGTCTTCCGGATTGACGCCCGTATTGCCGATATGCGGATAGGTCAGGGTGACCATCTGGCGGCAATAGCTTGGGTCGGTAAGGATTTCCTGATACCCGGTCATCGAGGTGTTGAAAACGACCTCGCCCGTGGTATGACCGGCGGCACCGATCGAAAAACCTTTAAAGATCGTTCCATCAGCAAGCGCTAATATGGCTGGAACGGCAGGGCCAGAAAAAAATGGCGGCAAGGGCAACTCCTGATAAAGTTACCGTAGCTGCGCCACGTCAGACCGACCGCCTAGATACCCGAGCCAGATGCACTCAGGGTGTTTCAACGGTCATTTTGAATGAGGGGATGGGTAGTCGCTACGGTATATGTGTGATTGGCTAAACCTTTGAATTATAACCAAAAGGAAGCTTTTCCACAAGGAAGAAAACTCGGAATCGGTGGCATTTTTTTGCGCAGCAGCATAAATCCCCCGCCCCATGAAAAAAGCCGCCCGGCTTGCGCGGGGCGGCTCATTCTGCAACTGCGGCTACTACTTAGGCCGTCAGGGCCGCAATGCCCGCTTTCGCGATTTGCGCGTCCTCGGCGGACTTGACGCCCGAGACGCCGACGGCGCCCACGTAGTGGCCGTCGAACACGATGGGCACGCCGCCTTCCAGCAAGCCGTCGATTTCCGGCGCGCTCAGGAACGAGACGCGGCCGCCGTTGATCATCTCTTCATAGATGCGCGATTCGCGGCGGCCCAGCGCGGCCGTCTTGGCTTTCGATGGGGCGATGTGCGACGAGATCGGCGCCACGCCATCCATGCGCTGCAGCCACAGCAGGTGGCCGCCGTCGTCGACGATGGCGATCGTGACCGCCCAGTTATTCTTGACCGCTTCCGCTTCGGCGGCGGCAGCGATTTTCTTTACGTCGTCCAGGGTCAAAATCGGTTTCGATTGCATGGTGCATCCTTGTTATGTTGAATCAAAATTGTATACGAAATGCGCAGCGGCGCTATCCCCTACTGCTCGCGCTTGGCTTTCAGCTTTTGCTTGAGCTGCGCCATCACGGCAAAGGTCGCCTGCTCGCCCGCCAGGATCGCCTGGTTGCGGCTGTTGAAATCGTTGCCCTTCATGGTGCCCAGGCTGGGCTGGATCACCACATCCGCATCCTTGAGCTCGAACTGGTTGATGCGCTGGCCCATGATGGCGAAGGTCTGCATCAGCACTTCCATCGAGCTGATGGCCTTTTGCGTATCCGTTTGCGACGAGATATTCACGGCGATGATGAAATCGGCGCCCATGTCGCGCGCAAAGCGCACGGGCACGGGAGCGACGAGGCCGCCATCGACATAGGTGTGGCCCGCGATCGTCACGGGCTGGAACACGCCGGGCACGGCCGACGAGGCGCGCACGGCCATGCCGGTGTTGCCGCGCTGGAACAGGATCGGCTGGCCATTTTTGAGGTCGGTCGCCACCACGCCAAACGGAATTTTCAGTTTTTCCAGCGGCACGCCGCCCACGGCCTTGTTGACATAGCTTTGCAGCGCTTCGCCTTTCAGCACGCCGGACGACTTGCCGAACAGGGGCAAGGCCCAGTCGGAAATGGCCGCCTCGTCCATGTCGAACGCCATCTTTTGCAGGGCGAAGCCGGAATTGCCCGCCGCATACATGGCGCCCACCACGCTGCCCGCGCTGGTGCCCGTGACGATGTCCGCGTTGATGCCCTGCGATTCGAGCGCCTTGATCACGCCGATGTGCGCGAAACCGCGCGCCGCGCCGCCGCCCAAGGCCAGGCCGATCTTGATCTTGCGTGGCGTGACGACGATGGGCTCGGGTGGCGTCAATACCTGGATAGGTTTCGGGGCGGTGGTTTCGCAGCCGGCCAGCGCAAAGGCGGCCAGGGCAAGCAGGGTCAGGCGTTTAGGGAACATGGTGGAGAATGAGAACCGCGCGCGGCAGTGGCAACAAAGGAGAGCCGATTGTAGCGCAAGCGGGGCCGCCCGCACTGAAGGCCGCCTTAAATGTTTATAAATGACAAGATTCTGAATCGTGCGCGCCACTGCGGCTGCTAGACTGGCGCCTGGCTTACCGCATCATTAATGTTGTTTTTAATATAATTTATTGCGCGCACCAGCCTGGCGCCGCAAGCCAACCTATATTGATCGGCTTATGAAAACAGACCTGTTACGCCTCATCGCCCATCCATGCCTGCTCGCTGCCGCCCTGCTGGGTGCGGCCGGCGCCAACGCCGTCGCGGCGACACAGGGTGCCAATAACATCGCGGAGAAAATGGCGGGCTTTACCTGTACGGGGAACTTGCAGATGCCCATGGATCCGGGGGAGCACACGATAGCGCTCAGCTTTGACGCCCCCGACCAGCACGGGGCGCAAGGCACCCTCATGGTTGACGAGCGCGGCAAGGCGAGCAACTTCTACGACTGCCGGCAAAGCGGCGACAACCTCGCGTGCACATATGACGCGGGACCGGCCAGCGGCCCGCTGACCATGCGCTTTAGCGGCAAATTGAAGGAGGTAAAGGGCGAGATCAATTCCCCGTTTGAAAACAGCGCCACCATGCACTTTTCCGCACGCTGCCAAAAATCGGCGCAGTAGCCGCCAACCCTCCGGCGTCGCAGCGTCCGGTGTATTGCTCAACCCTGCTTGCTCAACCCTGCCCCTGGCCTGGCAGGCAGTCAACTTATAACCTCTTCTCACTCGCCGAATCACAGAACATGTCCGACGCATATCAATTTTCCGACAGCCGCGCCCTGAGCGCCCCGTTTGCCCAACAGCTATCGCAGCAGCCGCCCGACGACGCCCTCGCCTGGCTGACCGCCATCCTCGTCACGCAGGCGCCCGCGCTGCGCTCGTCGAACGCCACCTTGCTGGCCTACACGGGCAATCCAGACGCCCTCGCCTGGATCGACGCCAATGTGGGCTCGCCCGTGGCGGGACAATGGGGCGTGGCGGCCGCGCTGCTGGGCACGCCGTGGCCGCGCATCCTGGAGTGGCTGCAGCGCGGCGGCCCGCACCGGCTGATGGCGCTCGACACCTTGCTCGCCTACCGCAAGCCGGCCATCAACATGTCGCCGCTGGAACAGATCGCCGCCCCCGTGCTGCCGCAGGCGCCCGCGCGCGCCGACCTCGACGCCGCGCTGGCCGCCTGCCTGGCCGCGTCGGCGACGCCGCGCATCCAGGCGGCCGTCAACTCGATCCAGCAGCATGCGGACGACATCCTGCGCGGCGGCCCGCGCGGCGTGGCCGTGGCCGACTTGCCGCGCCTGTATCTGGACCCGGCGCCATTCCAGGATGCGCCCGCTATCCTGGAACGGCACGAAACGGTGGTCGCCGGCATGCGTGCAAACCTGCAGAACTTGCTCAAGGGAATAGTGTGAAGAGACCAACCCTTGTGTCAATCGACTTGAGCGATATCAACTCGCCGCGCCAGCTGCACGCGGCGCTGGCCGCCGCACTGGGTTTTCCTTCCTTCTATGGCATGAACTGGGATGCTTTCCACGATGCCATCACGGGCCTGGTGGACATGCCGCAACAACTGGAGCTGCGCGGCTGGCCAGCCTTCGCCGCGCGCCTGCCCGACGAAGCGACCATCCTGCAGCGCATCCTGGCGCGCATGGCGCAAGATGTGCCGGACGAGGCAGCGCACGTGCATTACGTGTAGAACGGAAACGCTTGACAGCCCCGCCTGATTTCCCGTACATTAAGTGCATGTCCTCCTTCAAACATTCCTCCCCTTCCCTGCTGTCGCTATCGCGACTACTACTAGCACGCGCATAAGTTTGCCGCATTGCTTCGCCTGGCCACACGCCGGCGTGTTTCAAAAACCCTGGAAGGTTTGATGATGTTTGCACCATCCCCATTCGTACACGTAATCCCCACTGCGACCGCCCCCGCTGGCATCGTCGCTGCACTGCTATCGCTACCGATCGCTTGCCTGGCCTAGTGTTGCGTGGCCGCCCGGCAAGCTTGCGCCACAACCATTGATTTCCCCCTATCTTCAGGAGTACCCGATCATGATGTTGCAAAACCCAGCTTCCAAATACCGCGCCTTTCCTCCCGTCAAATTGACCGACCGTCAATGGCCAAACCAGATCATCAGCAAACCGCCTATCTGGATGAGCACCGACTTGCGCGACGGCAACCAGTCGCTGATCGAGCCGATGAGCGCGGAAAAGAAGCTGCGGTTCTTCGACATGCTGATCGCCATCGGCCTGAAAGAAATCGAAGTAGGTTTCCCATCGGCATCGCAGACAGATTTCGATTTCGTCCGCAAGCTCGTCGATGAAGGCCGCATCCCGGACGACGTCACCATCATCGTGCTGACCCAGTCGCGCGAAGAATTGATACGCCGCACGGTGGAATCCGTCGTCGGCGCCAAGCGCGCCATCGTCCACCTGTACAACTCCGTGGCGCCCGTGTTCCGCAAGGTCGTGTTCGGCATGTCGCGCGAAGAAATCACGAATATCGCCACCACCGGCACCACCCTCGTGAAGCAATTGGTGGCGCAGCATCCGGAAACGGAATGGGGTTTCGAATACACGCCGGAATCGTTTTCCACCACGGAACTCGATTTCTCCAAGCATATCTGCGACGCCGTCAGCGCCATCTGGAAGCCGACCCCGGCCAACAAGATGATCATCAACCTGCCATCGACCGTGGAATGCAGCACGCCCAACGTGTATGCGGACCAGATCGAATGGATGTCGCGCAAGCTGGCGCGCCGCGATTCCATCATCATCAGCGTGCACCCGCATAACGACCGCGGCACGGCCGTCGCGTCGGCCGAGCTGGCCGTGATGGCGGGCGCCGACCGCGTGGAAGGCTGTTTGTTCGGCAACGGCGAGCGCACCGGCAACGTCGACCTCGTCACCCTGGCGATGAATTTGTACACGCAAGGCGTGCATCCGGGCCTGGATTTCTCCGACATCGATACCGTGCGCAAGTGCGTGGAAGAGTGCAACCAGTTGCCCGTCCACCCGCGCCACCCGTATGCGGGCGACCTGGTCTTCACGGCCTTCTCCGGTTCGCACCAGGATGCGATCAAGAAAGGTTTCGCCAAGCAAGAAGCCGGCGCCATCTGGGAAGTACCGTACCTGCCGATCGACCCGGCCGACCTGGGCCGCAGCTACGACGCCGTGATCCGCGTCAACAGCCAGTCCGGCAAGGGCGGCATGGCGTACTTGCTGGAACAGGAATACGGCCTGGTCTTGCCGCGCCGCCTGCAGATCGAATTCTCGCGCGCCGTGCAAGCCGTGGCCGACGCCACGGGCCGCGAAATCGCCGCGCAGGATATCCACGACATCTTCCAGCGCGAATACCTGGAGCAGACGGCGCCGTACGCCTACGCTTCGCACCGCATGGTGGAAGACACGAGCAGCGACGAATCCGTGCAGATCGACATCAGCCTGTCGCACCGCCAGACGCCGCTGGCCCTGCAAGGCGGCGGCAACGGCCCCATCGACGCCTTCGTCAATGCGCTCGGTCTCGACATCAAGCTGATGGATTACCATGAGCATTCGATCGGCTCCGGCGCCAATGCGCAAGCGGCTTGCTACGTGGAATTGCGCCTCGACAACGGCCCGACTCTGTTCGGCGCCGCCATCGACAGCAATATCGTCACCGCCTCGTTCAAGGCCGTACTGTCCGCCGTGAACCGCCGCATCGGGCAAACGGAAGCCGAAAAAACAACAGCGGCCGACGTGGCTGCCAGCGCCGCCTAAGCAATTTCGGCGCGCTCCAGAGGGAGAAAAAGCGGTACGGCTTGATCGCCGTGCCGCTTTTTCATTTCTATAGGGCAATTAGTAGTGCAAATCAGGTATCACCCGCCGTATAATTGTTTCATAACAAGACCACCGGAGACAGATCATTAGCTACCGAGGGAATCAGTATGAAATTAACGGATATGAAGATAGGCGTGCGCCTGGGTGCCGGTTTTGGCGTGGTGCTGCTGCTGATGGCAGTGCTGGTGGGCACGGGCCTGCTGCGCCTGGACAAGATCGGTGCGCTCAGCGAAGCCATCATCGAGAAAGACTGGGCCAAGGCCGACGCCATCGCCACCATCCGCAGTACCACGCGTTCGAACGCAGCACTGGTGCTGGAACTGTTCATCCATGAAGATCCGGCCCGCGCCAACGCCATCCACGGCGAAATCGACGCCAACAAGGCCACCATCACCGATGCGCTGGTCGTGCTCGACCGCCTGATCGTGCTGCCTGAAGGCAAGGAACTGCTGGCTACCCTGAAGCAACAGCGCAAGGCCTATGTCGTGTCGTTCAGCCAGGCCGACAAGCTGCTGGTGGCGGGACAGCGCGCGGAAGCGGCCGTGCACGTGCGCGACGACACCCTGCCCGCCCTGAACCAGTTGCAAAAGACGGTCAACCACCTGAATGAAATCCAGCGCGGCGTGGTCGTGCATGGCGGCCAGCAAATCAAGCAGAATATTTCCGCCGCCAATGTGCTGATGGCCAGCCTGGGCACGGCCGCCCTGCTGCTGGGCGTGCTCTTTGCCTGGTGGGTCACGCGCTCGATCACCACGCCGATTGCGTATGCCTTGCGCGTGGCGCAAGCCGTGGCCGGAGGCGACCTGAGCAGTAAAATCGTGGCCGACGGCAAGGATGAAGCGGGCCAGCTGCTGCAGGCGCTGCGCGACATGAATACCAATCTGGCCACCCTGGTGGGCCAGGTGCGCGGCGGCACGGGCACGATCGCCGTGGCGTCGAGCCAGATTGCCAGCGGTAATGCCGACCTGTCGGCCCGCACGGAAGCGCAAGCGAGCGCGCTGGAAGAGACGGCCTCGTCGATGATCGAGATGACGGGTACCGTGCGCAGCAACAGCGACAATGCGCGCCAGGCCGACAGCCTGGCCCGCTCGGCATCGGCCATCGCGCAGCGCGGCGGCTCGGCCATGGCGGAAGTGATCGGCACCATGGACGCCATCAATGCCTCGTCGCGCAAGATCGTCGACATCATCGCCGTCATCGACGGCATCGCTTTCCAGACGAATATCCTGGCCCTGAACGCGGCGGTCGAGGCGGCACGGGCCGGCGAACAGGGACGCGGCTTCGCCGTCGTGGCTTCCGAAGTGCGCAACCTGGCGCAGCGCTCGGCGGCGGCCGCCAAGGAAATCAAGGAACTCATTGCCGACTCCGTCAGCCGGGTCGACCAGGGCGCGCAGCTGGTCAGCCAGGCGGGCGCGACGATGGATGAAGTGGTGGCCAGCGTGGGCCGGGTCAGCGCCATCGTCGGTGAAATCAGCGTCGCCAACCACGAGCAAAGCGAAGGCATCGAACAGATCAATGCCGCCATCATGCAGATGGATCAGACGACGCAGCAAAACGCGGCCCTCGTCGAGGAAGCGGCTGCGGCTGCGGCAGCCATGCATGAACAGGCGGGCGACCTGGAAACCCTCGTCAGCCAGTTCAAGCTGGAACAGAGCGCCGGAGGCCAATCGCCAAGCCGCCCTGCCCCGTCCGTTCCACGCCTGCACTAAGCCGCTTATTCCACCTGGCGCGCCAGGCGGATGCCGGAAAATTGCCAGCGCGCACCGGCCGGGAAGAAATTGCGGTAGCTGGCGCGCGCATGGCCAGCCGGCGTGGCGCACGACGAGCCGCGCAACACGTATTGATTCAGCATGAACTTGCCGTTGTATTCGCCGAGCGCCCCGGGCGCCGTGCGGTAACCCGGATACGGCGCGTAGCTGCTGCTGGTCCACTGCCAGCAGTGGCC
Source organism: Janthinobacterium sp. SUN100 (assembly GCF_030397705.1). Classification (NCBI taxonomy): domain Bacteria; kingdom Pseudomonadati; phylum Pseudomonadota; class Betaproteobacteria; order Burkholderiales; family Oxalobacteraceae; genus Janthinobacterium; species Janthinobacterium sp. SUN100. Next base: position 112,007 of record NZ_JAPUBU010000002.1, read on the forward strand.
GAACATTTGCCGCAAGCCTGCGCCCGGCGCACCGGCGGCCGGATGCAGCTGGCCCGTTTCCACGGCGACACCTTGCGCCGCCACTTCCCACTCCGCTTCCGTCGGCAGGCGCGCGCCGGCCCAGTGCGCATAGGCGTCCGCCTCGAACAGCGATACATGCGTGACCGGCGCCTGGAGATTGAGCGGCCGCAAGCCGAACAAGGTGAATTCCTGCCAGTGACCGGCGTCATCGCGCTGCCAGTACAGCGGGCATTGCAACTGCCCGCTGCGCACCCAGTCCCAGCCTTCGGCCAGCCACAGGTGCGCCGTGCGGTAGCCGCCCGCCTCGATGAAGGCGAGATAGTCGCCATTCGTCACCAGCGCGCTGGCCAGTTCGAAGGGCGCCACGTATTGCGGATGGCGCGGCAATTCATTGTCAAAGCAAAAGCCGTCGCCCGCATGCCCGATCTGCGCCAGGCCGCCGTCGAAGGCGAGCCAGGCCGTGGGCTGCGCGTGTGCTTGCGCTGGCGCAAGCCCGCTGTCCCCGCGCTCCAGGTAGGCGGGAAACAGGGCGCTCTGCGCCAGCAGATGCTTGACATCCGTCAACAGCAACTCCTGATGCTGCTGCTCGTGCTCGAGCCCCAGCGCCAGCAGCATGGTCAGCCGTTCGCGCTCGTCGCGCGCCAGTTCGCCCGCTAGCAGGCGCGCGATGCGCGCATCGACGTTGGCACGGTAGGCGCGCACGACCTCCATGCCGGGGCGCGTCAGCAAGCCCCGCTGGGCGCGCGGGTGCTTCTCGCCCACGCCGTTGTAATACGAATTGAACAGCACGCGGAAGGCCGGGTGGAAAGGCGCGAACGCCGCTTCCATGCTTTCCAGGATAAACGTTTCAAAAAACCAGGTGGTATGCGCGAGGTGCCATTTCACGGGACTGGCGTCCGGCATCGATTGCGCGCCGCAGTCCTCGTCGGACAGGGGTTCGGCCAGCAGCAGAGAATGCTGGCGCACTTGATGGTAATGATCGATCAGCATCGTCGCCTTTTAGTCTCGAATCACGCGTGCGTAAATAACGGCAAACCACTGCTGCGGGTCCGTCCAGACTTGCACGGTGGAAAATCCTGCCTGCTCCAGCAAGCCGACGAAAGTGGCGCGCGTGTACTTGTAGCTGTCTTCCGTATGGATGCGCTCGCTTTTCGCGAAGCGCCGCTGGCCACCTTTCCAATGGACAAACTGTTCGCTGCGCGCTTCCAGGTGCATTTCGACGCGGCGCTCGTCGGCATTGAAAAAGCCGTGGTGCTGCCACGCGCGCACGTCAAAATCGGCGCCGATCAGCCCGTTCACGTGGCGCAGCATGTTCAGGTTGAAGGCGGCCGTGACGCCCAGCGCGTCGTCATAGGCGGCGTCGAGGATGGCGTCGTCCTTGACCAGGTCGACGCCGATCAGCAGGCCGCCATCGCCATCCGCATTCGCGCGCAGGCGGCGCAGGAAGGCGGTCGCTTGCTCTGGAGCAAAATTGCCGATCGACGAGCCGGGATAGAAGAACAGGCGCCTCGCCTCGCGCACGCTGTCGGGCAAGTCCAGGCGGCTGGAAAAATCCAGGCCCAGGCCCGTCATCTCGATGTGCGGAAAGCGCTGCTGCAGCCGGCTCAGCGATTCGCTGAGGAAATCGTAGGAAATATCCACGGCCACGTACTGGGCCGGGTGCAGCAGCGGGAACAGGCTGGCGGCCTTGGCGCAATTGCCCGCGCCCAGGTCGATCAGGGTGCTGCCCGGCCCCACGGCATGCGCGATCTCGGCGCCGTGGCGGGCGAAGATGGCCGCTTCCGTGCGCGTCGGATAGTACTCGGGCAAGGCGCAGATGGCTTCGAACAGTTTCGAACCGAGCGCGTCGTACAGGTACTTGGGCGAGGTCCAGGCCTGGCGCGCGAGCAGGCCGCTGCTGATCTCGGCTATCGTGGCAGGAGTGGCGCTGGCCGCCGCGGCGTGGCTGGCGGGGCGGAAATCGGACTGCTGTTGCGCAAGTGGCATGGTCATGGGCTGGCGTCGTCAATGTTAGGTTCACTAGTTTCACGAAAGGCTTGCACGGTCGGCCACCGGGCGCGCCGCCCCTGCCGTAGTGCTTGGCGGGCGCCTTGCCGATGACTTTTTTCCATCATAGCGGAATCCGCGCAAGCCAGCCGTGCGGCAGGTAACTTAGGGTCCATATCGGCGGCGTGCACGCAAAAGTGGTATTGCCAAGCAAAAAGCATAAGCCTGTCGTATACTACACATTGCCGGCCAAACAATCCGCGCCCCTTTGCAGTTCCCAGGCCCCCCTCTCCCCCGCGTGCCTCCCTTTACGATAGCCGTTAACACCATGCTCGAATTGCGCCATCTGTCGAAGTCCTATGCCAATGCCCGTCCCGTGCTGGCCAATATTTCCTGCCGTTTCAAGGCGGGGGAATTCATCGCCATCATGGGCGACTCGGGCGTGGGCAAGTCGACCTTGCTGAACCTGATCGCCGGCCTCGATACGCCCGACGCGGGTGCCGAAGCGCACCCTATCCTGGTGGACGGCATTGCCATGTCCAGCCTCGATGACGCCGCCACCACCCGGCTGCGTCGCGCCCGCATGGGCTTTATTTTCCAGGCTTTCCACGTCTTGCCGCACCTGACCCTGCTGCAAAACGTGGCCCTGCCGCTGCTGCTCAACGGGCTGCCCCAGGAGCGTGCCGCCAGCATGCTCGAGGCGGTCGGCCTGGGCGGACGCGGCGGCGACTTTCCGCAGCAATTGTCCGGCGGTGAAATGCAGCGCGTGGCCATTGCCCGCGCGCTCGTGCACAAGCCGGCGCTGGTGCTGGCCGACGAGCCTACCGGCAACCTCGACCCGGACACGGCACACGGCATCCTGCAATTGCTGCGCGCCGAAATCAAGGCCAACGGCAGTTGCGCGATCATGGTCACGCATTCGCTGGCCGCCGCCGAAATGGCGGACAGAACCATGATATTGACCAAAAGCGGACTACAAAATACAACAATCGTCAACCAAATTGATCAAACAATCAGTTAATTTAACTGACCATCTGTCACAAGTTTTGTTATCGTAGTATTATTGAAAACACTTGCCTGGTTATCAATGTTTTAACGCGAATGTTGTACTACGTCACCCAGACAGCCGTACTGCGATGACGAACTATAGCCGGGACCACCCAAAGTGGTCTCGTCCCTTGCATAACCTGAAGGAGGAGTAAATGAACGTTCGGCAAAAGAAGCTGGAAATGATTGAAGCGATGAACCGGGCGCGTGCGCTCGAACCATCGAGTTTTGTGCCCAACAAGCTGCTCGACACCCTGATCGAGAAGATGAACCTGAAAAATGATGCGGAACTGTGCCGTGTACTGGAAGTGCAGCCTCCCATCATCAGCAAGATTCGTCACGGCAAACTGTCGGTCGGTGCAACGATTTTATTGCGCATGCATGAAAAATCGGACATCACCATCCGCGAACTAAAGGAACTGTCCGCCACGCCAGTCCATTGAGTTACCCGCTGTTGTAATGCCATGCCAGGCACCCAGGTTCCCGGCGCCATGAACTTTTGCCATACAATTCGCGTAGTTCGTTCACCGCACCGCATCCGGACACGATAGCGAAGAGACCCAGCCCAAACCATGCTGACCGTTTCTCTGCCTTCCAGCGCCCTCCCAGCTTCTCCCCTGCATTTCCACTCAAACTTGATCTGACACAACACGCATGGTCCGCGCAGGCATCAAGGTCAGCTTTTAACCAGCGATCCCAACCGCATGTCCAGCGACCCCCTTGCGCCGCCCGTGCTGCGCCTGACGCTCACGCGCGATCCCCTCGCCAGCGCCGGCGACTGCCCCGCCGCGCCCGGCTGGCATAGCCAGACCCATGTGCTGTCCGGCGCGCGCGGCATCGGCAGTTGCCGCATCGCCCTCGATATCGGCCCGGACGACGTCGTGCAACTGCTGCTGTGCGACGGCAGTTCGCTGCTCGCCGGCAGCCTGGACCTGCCACGCTACCTGGGGCCGGCCACGCTGGCGCGCGACGGCGCGCCCGCCAGCATCGAAGTGGGACTGGCCTTGCGCCCGCAGGCGGCGCGCCCGCCGCCCGGCGCCAGCCGCGACGGCCTGGGCGCCTGGATGCTGCGCGCCGTGCGCGTGTACCGCTGCGGCGGCGCGGCCATGACGGCGCTGGCGGCGGCGGGCGCCTTCCAGGACCGCCAGCTGGAACAACACCTGGGCCTGTACCGCTGCGGCATCGAGGCGGGCAGCATGACGGCCGTCGCCAGCCTGCCCGCCGGGCCGGAACCGCTGCTGCTGCTGTTGCACGGCACGGCTTCGTCGACTCAGCGCAGCTTTGCCGGCCTGTGGCGCAACGGCCTGGCGCCGCAACTGGCGGCGCAGTACGGCAACCGCATCTATGGCTATGAGCACCGCAGCCTCAGCGACAGCCCCATCGAGAACGCGCTGGCCCTCGTGCGCCAGTTGCCGCACGGCGCCGTGCTGCACCTGCTGAGCCATTCGCGCGGCGGCCTGGTGGGCGAATTGCTGGCGCGGGCGCAGCGCATCGACAGCCGCGGCGCCGTCGACCTGGCAGGCGACGGCCTGGAGCGGCTGAGCGAAAACACGGTGGGCGGCGAAGCGTTCAACAGCCACGATATCGACCACTTCACGGCGCAGGCGCGGCTGGGCGGACGCGGCGGCTACGACGGGGATGCGGCGCGCCTGCGCGACCTGAGCATGGAGCTGAAGACGCGCGCCATCCGCATCGCCCGCTTCGTGCGCGTGGCTTGCCCGGCGCGCGGCACCACCTTGATGTCGGGCCGCCTCGACCGCTGGGCCAGCGCGATGTTCAACCTGCTGCTCCACGGCGGCCTACCCGACGGCGCCATGGCCTTCCTGCTGGCCGTGGTGCAGCAGCGCTGCGACGCGCGCATCCTGCCGGGCCTGGAAGCGATGATGCCCGACTCGCCCCTGGTGGCGCTGCTCAATGCGCCCGATGTGCGCGTGGCCAGCCCGCTGCATGTGCTGGCCGGCGCGTGCAGCGGCGATAGCCTGCTGGGCTGGCTGGGCGACTGCCTCGACGACCAGCTGTATGGCGGGCAGAACGACCTGGTGGTCAATTGCGCCTCGATGGCCGGCGGCGCCACGCGCAGCACGCCCGTGCGGCAACTGCTGCTGCGCGGACCGCAGGCGCACCACCTCAACTATTTCGAGCGCGCGCCGTCCGGCCTGGCCGCCGTGCAGGCGCTCACCGGCGACGAGACTGCCTACCTGCCGCTGCCCGGCATCGAGCACGGCCCCCTGGCGCGCGGCGGCGAAGTGCCGAAACGGCGCGCGCACGCGCCCATCGTGCTGCTGCTGCCCGACATCATGGGCAGCCACCTGCAAGTGGGCAGCAACCGCATCTGGTTCGACCCCGTCAACCTGGTCGAAGGGCGCATCGAACGCCTGGCCGTGGGCCAGCCGCACATCGTCAGCGCCGGCTGGGTCGAATCCTGCTATGAACCGTTTGCCCGCTTTCTCGCGCAAAGCCAGGAAGTGCGGCCCTTTGCCTATGACTGGCGCTTGTCGCTGCAGCACTCCGGCAACGCCTTCCTGCCCGTGCTCGACGAGGCCATGCGCGACGCCGAACAGCGCGGCCAGCCGCTGCGCATCGTTGCCCACGGCATGGGCGGGCTGGTGGCGCGCCTGGCCCTGAAAGACCGCTGGCAGCGCTTCGGCGCCCTGCCCGGCAGCCGCCTGCTGCAGGTGGGCACGGCCAACCGCGGCACGCAGGCGATGGTGCAAGTGCTGCTGGGGCGCGACCGGCTGGTGCAGATGCTGGCGTGCTGGATAGGCTGGAAGCACACGCGGCGCCAGTTTCTCGGCTTCGTGCGCGCCTTTCCCGGCGTGCTGGACATGCTGCCGTGGCCGCAGCCGGGCGGCATCGATTATTTCGACCCTGGCGCGTGGGCACAGCTGGCCGCCGGCGACGCGCAGGCGGGCCTGCTCGGCGGCTGGCAGGCGCCCGAGGCCCAGGCGCTGGCCGCGGCGCGCGCCACCGTGGCCCTGCTGGAAGCGGCCCCGCCCGACGCCCGCCACTGCAGCTACCTGGCCGGCTGCGCCGACACGCCGGTGGCGCTGCGCCTGCGCGACGGCGGCATCGAGACAGCCTGGTCGCCGGACGGCGATGGCCGCACGGCCTGGCAAGGCGCGGTACCGGACGGCGTGGCGGCCTGCTACCTGCCGGTGCCGCACGGCGACCTGCTGCTGCAAAAGGAAGCCTACCCGGCCATCGCGCAGCTGCTCGACAGCGGCCAGGCCGCAGCCCTGCCGCGGCACCCGCCGCATGCGCGGGGCGGCGTGCCGCCCCGCTTCCATCCATATGCCCCCGACGCCACGCCGCTGTACCCGCAGCCGCAGGAACTGCTCGACGCCGCCCTCGGCGCCGCCGGCCCCGCCATCGCGCCGGAGAGCCGCGTGCCGCAGCTGAGCCTATCCATCATCCACGGCAGCATGGCCTCGGCCGACGCGCCCGTCATGAGCGGCTGCTACGCCGCCGAATCGCTGCGCGGCAGCATGAGCTTCCTGGACCGCCTGCTGGCGGGCAAGCTGCAGGAAATCCACGCGCTGGGACGCTTTCCGCAGCGCCCCGACTCCGCCCTGGTGGTGCTGCAGCCCGATGCGGCGCGCCGGCCCGGCGGCGCCATCGTCATCGGCCTGGGCGCGTTGGGCGAGCTGACGCCGGGCGAACTGGCGCGCGCCTTTGCCGGCGGCTTGCTCGAATACGCGTGCGTCTGCCTGCAGGTGCGCGCCGCCGGCCATGCGGCCGCGCCGCCGATGGGAGAGCACGGCCTGCGCGTGGCCAGCCTGCTGTCCGGCTCCGGCTATGGCGGCTTGAGCATCGCCCTGTGCGCGCGGGCCCTGCTCGACGGCGCGCGCAGCGCCAACCGGCGCCTGGAAGACGCGGGCATGGCTTGCCGCATCGGCCATATCGCCATCTACGAACAGTCGGAGGCGCGCGCCATCGCCGCCGCCATGGCCATCGAGCAGATCATGGCCGAGGCGCGCTACCAGGGCAGCTTCACGTTCGAGCAGCGCATCCGCCACAGCCCCGGCGGCTACCGTCGCATCTTGCCCAGCCTGAGCGGCGACAATGGCTGGCGCCGCGTGCAGATCGTCGCCGCCGACCTGTCCGGCGCCCTGCGCTTCACCGTGCTGACGGACCGCGCCCACAACAGCGTCGACGAGGAGCCGAACCAGCGGCAAGCCGTCGATGGCCTGATCATGGACGCCACCGACAACACCACCGACCAGCCGGGCCTGTCGCGCGCGCTGTACGAACTGATGCTGCCCAATGGCCTGAAGGCGGCCATCCCCGAGATGCGCGGCCTGATCCTGGCCGTCGACCAGAGCGCCGCCATCTATCCGTGGGAGCTGATGCGCGACGAGGCGGGCAGCGAGGAAAGCCCGCTGTCGACGCGCATCGGCATGGTGCGCCAGCTGGCCAGCCTGCGCGAGCAGCCATCGGCCGTCAGCCCGCCCAGCAACAGCGTGCTGGTGATCGGCGACACCGATTCCGGCCTGCCCGAGCTGCCCGCCGCGCAGGCCGAGGCGCAGGACGTGGCGCGCATGTTCGGCGCGTACGGCTACCAGGTGCGCGAGTTGCTGCGCCCGCAGGCGCAGCGCGTGCTGGTGCACCTGTTCGACGAGCGCTATTTCGCCATCCACCTGGCCGGCCACGGCGAAGTGGCGGGCCCCGGCATCGCCCATACGGGCCTGGTGCTGGGGCCGAAGACGCGGCTGACGGCGGCGCAGGTGGGCAAATTGAAGCGCGTGCCGCAATTCGTCTTCATCAATTGCTGCCACCTGGGCGACATGCGCCCGGACGCCATCGCGCCGTGGTCGAAACTGGCCGCCAGCCTGGCCACGGCCTTCATCGAAATGGGCTCGCAGGCGGTGATCGCGGCCGGCTGGCGCATCGACGACCAGGCAGCCAGCATCTTCGCGCACAGCTTTTATCACGCCATGCTGAGCGGCGAATATTTCGGCGACGCCGTGCGCCTGGCGCGCGAGGCGGCGTACCTGCAGTTCCCGGCGTCGAACACCTGGGGTGCCTACCAGGCGTATGGCGACGACCGCTACCGCTTTCCGAACACGCAGAGCCGGCCCTGGCAAGCGCCCGACTACCACTACCACGGCCACCTGCTGGCCGACCTGGAAACCCTGCACGCGCGCCTGGCGGGCGCCGATGCGGCGCGCCGCGCGGCCATCGAGGAAAAGCTGGGCAGCATCGAGGAAGCCGTGCGCGCCCGCTTCTTCGGCTGCGCCGACATCCGCGAAAACATGGCCGCCACGCGGGCCGGCCTCGGCGGCCTGGAGAACACCCTGCGCGCCATCGAACACTACCGGGCGGCGCACAGCGCGGCCGATGGCAAGGTGGGCTTGCGCGCGCTGGCGCACTGGGCGGAACTGGAAATACGCCAGGGCGCGGCCCTGTGCGGCCTCGATGCGGGCGCCGGCATCGAGGTGCCGGCCGTGCCGGATATGGCGCAGGGACGGCAGTTGCTACAGGATGGGAAACAACATATCGACCTGCTGGTGGCGCTGGCGCCCACGGCGCAGCGCCTGGCCCTGCTGGGCCGCTACTGGGCCTTGCAGGCGCGCCTGGCCTGCCGCGCTGGAAGCTCCGGCGCGCCCGCCCTGCGCGCCATGACGGATGCCTGCCTGGCCGCGCTGGAAGAAGCGCGGCGGCGCAGCGGCGTGGCCGACTGCGACCTGATTTTCCAGGTGCTGGCAGGCGCCCTGCTGTTGAAGGCCCATGGCGACAGCGGCGCCTGGCGCGCGCTCGATCCGCAGCTGGGCGACCTGCTGCACGACGCCATCGCCTATGCGCGCCAGCGCCACGCAGACGAACACCGCGCCATCGACGCCGGCGCCCCCGTGCGCGCCGCCCTGCTGGCGGCCCTGTGGCAGGCGCCGGACGGCCAGCCTTTCGACACATCCGCGCGCGCCGCCTTCCTGGCCCTGTACCACGACGCCGTGCGGCGCCACGGCAGCATCGGCGAACCCGAGGCGATCACGGCGCCGCTGCGCTTCCTGCTCGAACTGCTGCCGCCCGACGGCGCGGAAACAAGCTTGCGCAGCGCCGTGCAGGCGCTGGCCAGCCAGCTGCAGTCCTCACTTCCCGCTCTTAGCCAGGCACCACGCCATAATGGCGCGCATAGCGCTCGTCCAGATTCGCCAGCGGCATCATCATGAACATGTCGGCGCTTTCGAAATCAGGGTCCCACGCCGGTTCGCCGCAAATCCAGGCGCCCGAACGCAGATAGCCCTTGATCAGCGGCGGCACCTGCGGCTTGTGCGCCGCTTCCACCTGGTGGATGGGGAAAGGCAGGTGCGGCGTGACGCGGTATTCGCTTGGAGCCATGTGCTTTTCGGCCAGCGCCTGGTACACGGCGACGGCGTTATGGCCGCCATCGGCCAGGCTGATGCTGGCGCAGCCGACCAGGTAGTCGCAGCGCTCGCGGCGCATGTACTCGGCCAGGCCGGACCACAGCAGCATGATCACGCTGCCGCCCCGGTATTTCGGGTGAATGCAGGCGCGGCCCGCTTCGACCATGCGTCCGCGCAGGTTCTTCAGGCGGCTCAGGTCGAACTCATTTTCCGAATACAGGCGGCCGATCTTGGCTGCCTTGGCGGCGCTCAGCACGCGGTAGGTGCCTACCACTTTCAGGGTATCGGCGTCGCGCACGATCAGATGATCGCAGTGCGCATCGAATTCATCGCTGTCGAGGCCATCGGCGTTGGCCAGCGACGTCAAGCCCATGGTCTCGATAAACACCTTGTAACGCAAACGCTGGACTTCGCGCAATTCCGCAGCGGTCGTGGCCTGGCTCAGCACCAGTTGGACCGGCCGGGCCTTGGCTTCGTTTGATGCGACTATGTTCTGCATGGTTTCATCCCCTGTGATCAAGACGACTCCAGCGTACTTGTCTAATATGTCAGGAAAATGACAGCCGAATGTCATTTCCATGACGCAAGTCAATGTCATCCGGGGATCGTGCATAATTACCACACTCGCCCAGCCGAAAGAGCCCATGAAAGACCAGGACGCACCGCACATCACGCCCTACACCAGGCCGTCCGCCGGCTGGGACGCCTTGAAGCACGTGGCCATCAGCCTGCGCCAGGAGCGCGTCGCGCCCGGCAACCTGAAGGCGCTGCTGGCGCAAAACCAGCCGGACGGCTTCGATTGCCCCGGCTGCGCCTGGCCCGACCGCGACCACGCTTCCACGTTTGCCTTTTGCGAAAACGGCGCCAAGGCCGTCGCCGCCGAAGCGACCAGCCGCCGCGCCGGCCCGGAACTGTTCGCCAGCCATACCGTCACGCAGTTGCTGGCACAGTCGGACTACGCGCTAGAACAGCATGGCCGCCTGACGGAGCCGATGGTGTACGACGCCGCCAGCGACCGCTACGTGCCGATCTCCTGGGGTGACGCCTGCGCCCTTGTGGGCCGCCACCTGCGCGCCCTGCCCGACCCGAACCAGGCCGCGTTCTATACGTCGGGCCGCGCCAGCAACGAGGCGGCCTTCCTGTACCAGCTGATGGCGCGCCTGTACGGCACCAACAACTTCCCCGACTGCTCCAACATGTGCCACGAGGCGACCAGCCGCGGCTTGCCGGCCACCGTGGGCATCGGCAAGGGCACGGTGACCCTGGCCGACTTCGAGCTGGCCGACACCATCCTCATCTTCGGCCAGAATCCCGCCACCAACCACCCGCGCATGCTGGGCGAATTGCGCGACTGCGCGCGCCGCGGCGGCAGCATCGTTTCCATCAATCCCCTGCGCGAGCGGGGCTTGCAGCGCTTCATGGACCCGCAAAGCGCGCTGGAAATGGCAACCCTGGGCAGCACGCGCCTGGCCGGCCTGTTCGTCCAGCCGACCCTGGGCGGCGACTTCGCCCTGATCAAGGCCGTCGCCAAGCGCGTCGTCGAACATGACGATGCGGCGCTGGCGGCAGGCAGGCCTGCCGTCGTCGACCATGCCTTCATCGCTGAACATTGCAGCGGCTTCGACGCCTTCCGCGACGACTTGCGCCTGGAAAGCTGGGACCTGCTGCTGCGGGAGTCGGGCGTGGCGCGCGCGCAGATCGAGGCATTGACGGACATCTTCGTCAAGGGCCAGCGCATCATCGCCACCTGGGGCATGGGCTTGACGCAGCACAAGCACAGCGTGGCGGCCATCCGCATGCTGTCGAACCTGATGATGTTGCGCGGCCAGATCGGCAAGCCGGGCGCCGGCCTGTGCCCCGTGCGCGGCCACTCGAACGTGCAGGGCGACCGCACGGTGGGCATCGAGGAAAAGCCGACCAAGGCCTTCCTCGACCGCCTGGGCCAGGTGTATGGATTCGAGCCGCCGCGCGCGCATGGCCACGACGTGGTGGCCACCATCGCAGCCATGCAGCGCGGCGAGGTAAAAGTGTTCATCGCGCTGGGCGGCAATTTCGCCGCCGCCACGCCGGACACGCCGCTGACCTTTGCCGCGCTGCGCCAGTGCGCGCTGACGGTGCAGGTGGCCACCAAGCTCAATCGCAGCCATCTCGTCATCGGCAAGGAATCCTTGCTGCTGCCCACCCTGGGGCGCACGGAAATCGACTTGCAGCACGGCGTGGCGCAGGGCGTGACGGTGGAAGACTCGATGAGCATGGTGCATATCTCGTACGGCCGCAATGCGCCCGCTTCGCCGCAACTGCGCTCGGAAGTGGCCATCGTGGCCGGCATGGCCGAAGCGACGCTGGGCAGCGCCCTGGTGGACTGGCGCGCCTATGCGGCCGACTATGCGCGCATCCGCGACGACATCGAAAAGGTGTTCGACGATTTTTATGACTACAACGCCAGGGTGGCGCAGCCGGGCGGCTTTCACCTGACGGTGGCGTCGCGCGAGCGCGTGTGGAAGACGGCCAGCGGCAAGGCCAGCTTCCTCGTCGCCCCGCTGGACCTCGATACGCCGCTGCACCGCGCGAAACAGCGTCATGGCGAGCGCCTGATGGTCCTGATGAGCACCCGCTCGCACGACCAGTACAACACCACCATCTACGGCATGGATGACCGCTACCGCGGCGTGTACGGCACGCGCAAGGTGGTCTTCGCCAACGAGGAAGATATCGCCATGCTGGGCTTTGCCGATGGCGAGCTGGTGGATCTGATCGGCGCCTGGGACGATGGCGTGGCGCGCCGCGCCGACGGCTTCCGTCTCGTCGCCTACGACATCCCGCGCGGCTGCCTGGGCGCGTATTATCCGGAGACGAATGCGCTGGTGCCGCTGGCCAGCACGGCGGACGGCGCCGGCACGCCCACGTCGAAGTCCGTGCCAGTTTTGCTGGAGCGCAGCGGAAGCTACAAGGTGATGCCGGGCGTGTAATCGACGTACGCATCCTGGCGGCAGAAACCCACCAGCTTCATGCCCGCCTGCGTGGCGATGGAAATGGCCAGCGAGCTGGGGGCGGAAATCGTCGCCAGCAGCGGAATCTGCATGCGCGCCGCCTTGCGCGCCAGCTCGTAGCTGCCGCGGCTGGACAGGAAGACGAAGCCGCGCCGCATGTCCGCCCCGCTCAGTGCCAAATGGCCGATCAGTTTATCCAGGCCATTGTGGCGGCCGACATCCTCGAAGACGTGCACGATATCGCCGTCGGGCGTGCACCACGCAGCCGCATGCACGCCGCCCGTTTCGCGCATCAACGCCTGGTGCGCGCGCAAGCCGGCGGAGGCACGCGCCAGGGCGGCCGGCAGGTCGACAAGGATCAGGGCCGGCGGCAGCGCCTGCGGCTGCAAGTCCAGCATCTCGATGCTGTCGATGCCGCACACGCCGCAGCCCGTGCGGCCCGTCAGCTGGCGGCGCCGGTCCTTCAGGCGCACGAAATCCTCCTGGGCGATGCTCAAAGCCACTTCGGCGGAGTCGGGACGCAGGAACACTTCGCAATCGAAGATGGCGCCGGCGGAAGCGACCACGCCTTCCGTCAGCGCGAAGCCATAGGCAAACGCTTCCAGGTCGCGCGGGGTGGCCATCATGACGACGTGGGAAATGCCATTGAAGACCAGCGCGACGGGGACTTCCTCGGCGACGCGGTCGATGGCTGGGGTAGAGACGCCCGCCTGGTGGCGGACGATGGCGCGCTCGACGAAGCCGGCGCGTTCGATATCTGTATCTTCTGACATGGCAACCATGGGGGAACTATCACAGGCCCCATGGTAAACCAGAATGGACAGGCAGGGGCGGCCCCTGCCCGCGCCATCAATCCTTCTTCGGGCGGCCCGTTTTCAGCTGCGGCAGGCCAGCCAGCACGTTTTGCAGGGTCGCCAGGTCGATCTGGCTGATCAGCGCCACGCCGATGCGCAGCAATTCACTTTTCTTGATCTCGAAACCGGCCTTCAAGCAGGCTTTCTTGACCTGGCCCAGGACTTCGTATTCCGCTTCCGGCATGGTGAAGCTGTCGCGCACCAGTTTCGGCTTGCGGGCTTTTTCCTTGACGGCGGCGACCTTGGCGACCGGCGCTTTTTTCGCTGGCGCAGGCTTGGCGGCCGCCTTGGCTACCGGTTTGGCGGCGGCTTTCGTGGCCGGCTTGACGACGGTCTTCACCGCAGGCTTGGCGACAGCTTTCACGGCTGGCTTGGCTGCCGGCTTGACGGCGGCTTTGACGACGGCTTTGGCTGCAGGCTTGGCAACGGCGGCCTTCGCTACCGGCTTGGCGGCTGGCGCCTTCGCCGCGGCTGGCTTGGCCGCCGCTGGTTTGGCTGCCACTGGCTTGGCGACTGCCGGCTTGACGGCGGCTTTTGCCACAGGCTTGGCGGCTGGTTTCGCAGCTGGTTTAGCGGCGGGCTTGGCAGCCGGGGCGGCCTTGGCCGCTGCCGCATTGATCGAAGCGCTGGTAGGGAACATCGATACGGGCGCGCTGTCGGCTTTTTTCGCTGGGACGGTTTTAGTCATGGATTTTCCAATCTAGTAATTAATATAAACAATATATACTGTTTTTTGAAATCTTGCTTGCTGCACATCAAGTCATGTGCACGACATGACCTCCTAGGCGCTGGCGCGGATGGTGAAATCGACCCCGACCTCATCCCAGAATTCCTGCTCCTTCTCGATCCAGAACGATACGGTGGGGTGGTGCGCCACCCAGCCGCGCTTGATATCGAGTTCGATGCGGCTCTTCATGCGCAGGCGCAGTTCGCTGAAATCGGCTTCGATACGTGCATGCATGAGCAGGATCGACAGGCGCAGCGCCAGCACGGCCTTGGCAAAATCGGGGTCGGACAGCACTTCGCCGATCTTGCGCAAGTTGCCCTTCTGCGCCAGGATCAGCCGGCTCATGGTCTTCTGTTCGCGCGTGGTAAAACCGGGCAAATCCGCGTTCTCCACGATATACGATGCATGCTTGTGGTAGCCCGTCTGCGACACGGCCAGGCCCACCTCGTGCAGCAGGCTGCTCCAGCGCAGGGATTTCACCAGGGCGTCGGACGTGGGCTTGAGCTGCGCATACATGGCCAGCGCCTGCTCGGCCACCCTGCCGGCGCGCTGCTGGTCGATATGGAATTTCTCCATGCAGCCCTGCACCGACTGTTCGCGGCGGTCGCGCTTGGTCGAGCGCAGGTACAAATCCCACATCACGCCCATGCGCAGACCCGCCTCGATCGGCGTCATGACTGGAATGGCCAGTTCGCGGAACAGGCCGATCAAGATGGCCAGGCCGCCGACGATGGTGCTGGCGCGGTCGGGGCGCAAGCCGGGCATGTCGATGCGGCTGGTGTGACCGAGTTCAATGAAACGGCGCGCCAGCGCATCGAGGCTGGCGCTCGTGAGCAAGCCGTCGCCCAGCTTGTTGCGGGCGATGATGTCGGCGATGGTGCGGATGGTGCCGGAAGAGCCGTAGGCCGTCTTCCAGTGCTGCGGGCGGTACGGCGGCGCGGCATCCTCGAAATGGCTGCGTGCCGACAGGATGGCCGCCTCGAACGACGGCGCGTCGATGCGCCCGCCGATGAAGAACGACAGGCTTTGCTTGACGGTGCCCAGGCTGAAGGACTCGACGCGCTCGATATCGTTGCCGCGTCCCAGTATCAGTTCGGTCGAGCCGCCGCCGATATCCATCACCAGCCGGCGTTCGCCGGGAATGGCCAGCGCATTGGCCACGCCCATGTAGATCAAGCGTCCCTCTTCCTCGCCCGAGATGATCTCGATCGGATGGCCGATGGCTTGCTCGGCCAGCGGCAGGAAGACGGCGCCGTTGCGCGCCACGCGCATGGCCGACGTGGCCACCACGCGCACGGCATCGAGCTCGAAGCCGGCGAGAATGGCGCGAAAGCGCTGCAGGCAGGCCAGCGCGCCCTGCATGGCCGCCTCGGTCAGGTCGCCATTGGCATCCAGGCCGGCAGCCAGGCGTATCGGGTCGCGCACGCTCTTGACCACGCGGATCGTGTCGCCATCATGCTTGCCGACGTGTAAACGAAAACTGTTGGACCCCAGGTCCACCGCTGCATACATACTGGCCTCTTGTCTTGTCATTACTGTGCCAACTGAAAAAGTTGGCAAAATCAGTTACTAAACTATATAAATCATTTAAACGATTTAAAAATCCTACCACACTACCCTCATCGTATGACAGCGGCGTGACAGGATTGTGACAAAACGGCGGCCAGCCGTGGCGCTTACGGCACGATGGTGGTAAATAAATAAACGGCGAAAATCACCAGGTGCACCGTACCCTGCATGACCGTGGTGCGGCCCGTGCCCAGCGACAGGGTAGCCACCATCAGCGACAGCAGCAGCAGCACCGTCGACTTGATATCGAGACCCAGGGTAATCGTCAGGCCCGTGGCCAGCGACACCACCACCACTGCCGGAATAGTCAGGCCGATGCTGGCCAGCGCGGAGCCGAGCGCCAGGTTCAAGCTCGTTTGCAGGCGATTCGCGCGCGCGGCGCGCACGGCGGCCAGGCCTTCTGGCAGCAGCACGATGGCGGCGATGACGATGCCGACCAGGGTTTTCGGCGCACCCATGGCGGCAATCGCCGTCTCCAGCGCGGGTGCCAGCGACTTGGCCAGCAACACCACGGCGCCCAGGCACACCAGCAGCGCGCCGGCGCTGACCCAGGCGACGGTGGGCGTGGGCGGCGCCGCATGCACCTCTTCATCGCCGACGGCTTCCTTGGGCAGGAAGTAATCGCGGTGGCGCACCGTCTGCACCAGCACGAAGGTGCCGTACAGGACCAGGGAAATGACGGCGATGAAGATCAGCTGGCTGGAATTGTAGAAGGGGCCGGCGGCGCTCGATGTGTAGTTCGGCAGCACCAGGGTCAGAACGGCGATGGCCGCCAGGGTGGCCAGCGAAGCGCTCACGCCCAGCAGGCCGAAGCTCTGCTCGCGGTGGCGCCCGGCGCCCAGCAACAGGCAGATGCCGACGATGCCGTTCAGGATGATCATGATGGCGGCAAACACGGTATCGCGCGCCAGCCCCGTCGTTTCCGGTCCGCCGGCCAGCATCAGCGAGACGATCAGCGCCACCTCGATCAGGGTCACGGCCAGCGCCAACACCAGGGTGCCATACGGTTCGCCGATGCGGTGCGCCACCACTTCCGCGTGGTACACGGCGGCCAGCACGCTGCCGATCAGGCCAGCCACCAGCAGGATCTGGTAGGCGCCGCCGACATTGAAGGTGGAACCGAACAGGAACAGCCAGCCGGCAACGGGGGCGGCAAGCGGCCATACAGGCAGGGATTTGAGCATTTTCATTATGGGCCTGGCAAGAGTAAGAAAGAGGAACTGCGGTGCGGACGGCACAGGGCAGCCTGGCGTGCGCTCGATAGCATAACTTGCTTAGCTTAAATGAAAGTTAGGGAATGCACACGTTCGGGCAGCGGCGCCCCGCGCCTTGCTCACCGTTCGAGCGCCTTGCTGTGATGCACCTGCTTGCTACCAGTAACTATAGTCCCTTTGGTAACATGCCGTTGCAATTTTCTTGTGTTTTTGCTTCCGGCTGGCATCATAATGCCAGGTCCGCCCTCGCGGCACCGACCAAGGACAGACCATGATTTCCGTAAACAGCGCCGCCATGCGTGCGTTCATCCTCGCGGGCAGCTTGCTGAGCGCCGCCGCACACGCGGACACACCGCCAGCGCAGGTCGACGCGAACTGGGCCACCGCGCCCGCGCCGACCGCAGAGCCAAGGTGGCAAGACAGCCTGCCGCCCGCGCCGCCCGTGGAACCACGCGAAGAAAAGATCCTGCCCAAGAGCGAATGGCTGACCGTCGAACCGATGAAGGCGCCTGACCATCGCTGCGATCCCGGCCTCGATGCCTTGTTCCTGCCCAAGGAATGCGGCAAGGAACCCAGCTGGCTCGGCTCGCGCAAGAAGTAAGCGGGCTTACACGTCCAGCGTACTGGCGCCTGGCGCCTCGACGACGCGATTGCGGCCCGCCTGCTTGGCCGCCTGCAGCGCCTCGTCGGCCCGCTTGAACAGGCTGACGGTGCTGTCTTCGGCACGGATGGTGGTCACGCCCAGGCTGGCCGTCAGTTGCAGCACGGCGCGCTCCGTCTTGACGGGCAATACTTCGACGGCGGCGCGGATGCGCTCGGCCACCATCAGCGCATCGGCCAGGGTCGTGCGCGGCAGCTGGATGGCGAATTCGGCGCCGCCCAGGCGGCCCATCAGGTCGCTGTCGCGCAATTGCTGGCGGCAGGTGTCGACGATGGTTTTCAGCACCGCGTCACCCACCGGGTGGCCGTAGCTGTCGTTGACTCTCTTAAAGTGGTCGATATTGAGCACCACCAGCGCCGTCGGCAAGCCAGGCCGGCGCGCCAGCGCCATCCACGGCGCCAGCGCCTGGTAAAAGCCGCGCCGGTTCGGCACGCCCGTGGCCGCGTCGAGCACTTCCAGGCGCGCCAGTTCGCCGCCCAGCTTTTCACGCGACAGCAGCAGATAGCCGAAAGCGTTCGTCAGCATCATCAGGTACAGGGCGCCGAAGCCGGCCAGCTGCATCAATTCCGCATCGAAACCGGGCACGGCGGCGGCCAGCACGCCGCGCGCGGCGATCAGCAGCGACAAAATACCCATGCTGACGACGAGGAAGCGGCGCAGCATGCTTGCCTCGCGCCATTTCAGGCACAAGGCCGCCACGCCGGCGAGGAAAAAGCCGGCCACGATCAGCGAACCGCCGGCGCTGCGCAGCAGCGGCGCCACGTCGAACAGATAGCAGGCGGCGAACAGCGCCACCGACAGCCCCAGCGCCGGCAGCACGGTGCGGCGCCAGCCGCTGCGCCCGGCCGCCTGCCACAGCGCGCCCGCATCGAGCGCCATGCCGGCAAACAGCAGGCTGTTGCCCAGCAAGATGGAGAGAAAATCGGGCAGCACGCCGCGGAAATACAGCAAGCACCAGGCCACGGCCTGGCATTGCTTGGCTACCGCCCAGGTGGACATGCTGAGCGACTTCTTGCGCTCATACTCGAAGAAGAACAGGGCCGCGCACAGGCTCAGGTTGCCGAGCGCCAGGGCCAGTACCAGGGTCTTGATATCCATGGGTTACGCCGTCGCCGCGCAGGCGCGGCAGGCCAGGTCAGATTTCGTGTTCGACATTGGTGCTGCCGTCGCCGATCTTGCTGGCCCACGCCTGCACGAAATACTGTTTTTCCACCTCGCTGGGCGCCTCGTGCCAGAAGACGATGAGAGTGCCCTTGTGGTCGTGGATTTGCGCCACTTTTTCAATGAAGCCGACGTTGGCGGCCTGGTCGGCCAGCGCCGCCGCGTAGCCGTACACGCGCGTCAAGCGCTCGATGCGGTCGGGCTCCGTAAAACTGTTCGTCGCCGTAATGATGGGGTGATCCAAAAACATGCTTGTCTCCATGGTGCCCGACTGCGCGGCCGTGCCGCCGCGCGCCGATATACGCATGCTCGGCGCGGATTAATCGGGTATGCTCACGGGAGCTTATCAGATTTCTCTGAATGCAACAAAGCATCTCCCCCAGTCCACTCAGCGAAGTCGTCCCATGCCGGAAAACAGAAGCACCACCCCGCTTGCCCCGCAGGTGCAAACCTGTGGCGACCGGCGCCGCCTGGAATTCCAGCCCGGCATGATCCAGAGCGAAATGCTGCTGTCGCGCCCCGACCATCTGCTGCTGCGCTATGCGCGCGCCATGATGTGCTTTACCCTGTTCGTGCCCCGTCCCCGCCACATCCTGATGGTGGGGCTGGGCGGCGGTTCGCTGCTGAAATTCTGCCACCGCCACCTGCCCGATACCCGCATCACGGTGCTGGAACTGCGCGCCGACGTGATCGCCCTGCGCGAGCAATTCATGCTGCCGCCCGACGACGCGCGCCTGCGCATCATCGAGACGGACGCCGTCAGCTATATCCGCCAGCATCCGGGCTGCGCCGACGTGCTGCTGCTCGATGGCTATGACGAAACGGGCTTGCCGCCGGCCCTCGGCAGCGCGCGCTTCTATGCGGACTGCCTGCGCGCCCTGCTGCCCGGCGGCGTGCTGGTGGCCAACCTGTTCAGTTATGACGAGCACTACCCCGCCATGCTGGCGCGCCTGATGCTCACCTTCCGCGGCGCCGTGTGCCACTTCGACGGCATCGCCGGCAATAACCGCATCATCTTCGCCGCCAGGCCCGGGCAAGGCGCCGACGGCCGCGCCGTGCGCGTGGTGCACCTGGTACGCTGGCGCCGGGTATGCGGCCTGGCTTTCCTGAACCGCTGGCTGCCGGCATGGCAGTTGTGGCGCCTGCGCCGCCGGTCAGGCGCGGGCAGCGACTGAAAGTCGTCTTCCCCGGTCATAGATATTGTTGCTTATTGGCAGTAATTTGGTGCAAAATCCGCATGATGGATGTGGTTTATGACAAACTACCGCCTGCGTGGGGCCGGCAGGCGCCGCCGAACCCAAGTGTCCATGAAGTGAGATAGGAAAAACCATGCTGCGTGGCCGCCTGCCATTGTCGATTTCCGCCGCGGCCGCGCTGACCTTTGCCTGCGGCGTCAGCGTGACGGCCGTGCTGTTTGCCGCCATCAGCCAGCTCGAATACGACAAGATGGGCCTGAGCCTGCAGCAGCGCGCCGGCGCCAGGGTGGCCGCCATCGAGCAGGGGCTCGACGACGCGGTCGAGGTGCTGACGACAACAAACCAGCTGTTTGCCGCCGTCGTGCCCGTCACCCGGGAACAGTTCCACGACTTCACCACACCGCTGCTGCAACGCCATCCGTTCATCCAGGCCTTCAATTTCCACCGCATCGTGCCGCATGCGCAGCGCGCCGCCTTCGAGACGGAACTGCGGCGCATCGTGCCCGACTACGCCATGACGGAAATGCGCGACGGCGTCGTCGTGCCGGCGACGACGCGCGCCAGCTACCTCGTGGTCGACTACCTCGAACCCCTGCAGGGCAACCGCCCCGCCTTCGGCCTGAACGTCAGCCCGAGCGGCGTGCTGGCGCGCGCGCTGGAACAGGCGATCGTCAGCGGCCAGACCACCGCCACCGGCCTGCTGGCCCTGGCGCAAGGGCCGCAACGGGGCTTCGTCATCGTGCGCCCCGTGTACCGCCACGGCGTGCCCCTGCAAACGATACAGCAGCGGCGCGCGGCGCTGATCGGCGATACGGCGGTCATCGTGCGCGCCGGGGAACTGGTGCAGAAAATCCTCGCCGGCGCCGACCTGCTGGGCGACTCGCAGCTTGAACTCAGCGTCTACGCGGACGCCGGCGCCGACCCGCGCCAATTGATCTTCCGGCATGGCCAGGCGCCCGCCGACGAACCGGGCGGCGCCTGGGAATCGCTGCCCCGCTGGCTGCACTTTGCCTACCACAGCCATTACGACCGGGCCTTCGTTTCCGCCGGCCGGCCCTGGCATGTGCGCGTGGTGGCCCATCCGCGCCCCTTCCTGGCCGACCATCTGGGCTCCCTGTTCACCCTGATCACGGGTTTGCTGTTCAGCGTACTGACGGCCGCCTTCGTGCAATCGCTGACGCAGCGCTCGCGCCGCGTGCAATTGCTGGTGGAGCAGCGCACGGCCGACCTGAAACGCAGCAATGAGCTGCTCAGCGCCGACGTGCGGGCGCGCCAGCGCACGGAGCGCGCCTTGCAGGAAAGCGAAAAGCGCTTCCGCCGCCTGCTGGCCCTGTCCTCGGACTGGTACTGGGAACAGGACGCCAACTTCTGCTTCACCCACATCACCAGCGGTTTCACGGACAAGTCGAACATGCCGCTGGAACGCTTCATCGGCATGACGCGGTGGGACAACAACCCGGAAATGCGCAATTCGCGCTGGGGCAAGCAGCACATCGCCAACCTGGAAGCCCACCTGCCCTTTTCCAACCTCGAATATGCGATGCATGACCGCGATGGCCAGCTGCGCTGGTTCAGCATCAATGGCGAGCCGCTGTTCAACGAGCTGGGCGACTTTCGCGGCTACCGGGGCACGGGGTCCGAAATCACGGAACGCAAGCTGGCCGAGCAGCAAATCCAGCACATCGCCCACCACGACGTACTGACGGGCTTGCCCAACCGCGCCCTGCTGCGCGACCGCCTGGCGCAAGCGATGGCCCTGTCGCGCCGCAAGAACCGCGCATTATGGGTGCTGTTGATCGACCTGGACCGGTTCAAGTTCGTCAATGACAGCCTCGGTCACAAGGCGGGCGACCTGCTGCTGAAGACCATCGCCACGCGCTTGCAGTCCAGCCTGCGCGAAAGCGACACGGTGGCGCGCCTGTCGGGCGATGAATTCGTCGCCATCCTGTGCGAGCAGGCCGACGAAGTGCTCAGCGGCGCCATCGTGCAGCGCGTGATGGATGCCGTGGCGCAGCCTGTATTGCTGGACGGCAAGGAATTTTTCGTCACCTGCAGCATCGGCGTGGCCGTCTACGACATGTCGCGCTACGACGCGCCCGGCGACGTGACCCTGAATGGCGAGACGCAGAACCTGATCGAGCAGGCCGACATCGCCATGTACTGCGCCAAGAAACAGGGCCGCAACAACATCAAGTTCTACACGACGGCCATGAACCAGGCCACCCTGGAGCGCCTGCGCATCGAGACGGCGCTGCGCAACGCCCTGGAACGCGAGCAGTTCGTGCTGCATTACCAGCCGCAGGTGGACCTTGCCAGCGGGCGCATCGTCGGCGTGGAAGCGCTGCTGCGCTGGCAGCATCCGGACCTGGGCATGGTGGCGCCGCAGCGCTTCATCGCGCTGGCCGAGGATACGGGCCTGATCGTGCCGATCGGCGCCTGGGTCATGCGCGAAGCGTGCGCGCAGGTGAAACGCTGGCATGCGGCGGGACTGGACACCTTGCGCCTGGCCGTGAACCTGTCGGCGCGCCAGTTCAACGAGCCGAACCTGGTCGCGTCGATCGCCGACGTATTGCTGGAAACGGGCTTGCCGCCCGCCTGCCTGGAACTGGAACTGACGGAGAGCCTGTTCATGCACGACGTGGCGCTGGCCGTCAGCCAGCTGCACGATATGAAGGCGCTCGGGGTGCAGCTGTCGATCGACGACTTCGGCACCGGCTATTCCAGCTTCGCCTACCTGCGCACCTTCCCCATTGACGTGCTGAAGATCGACCGCAGTTTCGTCGGCGACGTGGCGCGCGACGCGGACGACGCGGCCATCGTCGTCTCCATCATCGCCCTGGCGCACAATTTGAAGCTGCGCGTGGTGGCCGAAGGCGTGGAAACGGCGGAGCAGCTCGATTACCTGCGCCGCCATGGCTGCGACGAGGCGCAGGGCTATTATTTCAGCCGGCCGCTGCCCGCCCATGAAGTGGAACAGCTGCTGCGCAGCGACATCAGCGTGGTCGCCTGAATCAGGCCCTTCAGCATCATGCGTCCGGCTTATCGGCAGCCCTGCAGCAGTGAACAATGGAAACTATTTCAGCAATGTATGCATCTCACTCATGCAAAATGACAGGCATGCAGCAGTTGTGGCCCGCCAGCGACGCTACTGCATGAAACTGAGCGAGAAACTGAACGGCACCACCATCGCGCAGGGTTGGCCCGCGCATCGGCCTGGCGTATATTTGGTGAGCATGAAGACAGACGCTGCCAGCCTGGTAGCCTCGCTGTCGGGACTTTCCAGCATGGCGACGCTCTGTGGCACGCCATTTTCGTTGATACTGACATTGGCACGCAAAACACCAGTAATGCCCCCATACGAAATCAGATGGCGCATGGCGCGAAACACGGACAGCTGGCCCTTTTCCGGATAGGGCGGCACATCATCATCCTGCAACACGGGGTAATGGCGCTTGATGAGCATTTGCTGCTCCCCCGTCAACTCGGCATACGATTTTTCCGGCGGTACGACATGACCGCTGCTGACAACCGGCGGAATATTCGAGCCGATGTATCCGTCTTTCTGCTTGATGTCATACAGCCTCGGTGTCGCAAGCTCCCCAGGCTGTTGCATCAGCTGAAAGCTGCCATGGAAGCGTCCCTTCAGCACTTGTCCGTTCGGGTATAATATTTCGCCGTCCCCCATAGGATGCCCTTCGTGCCAAGCGCCCCGGTAGATGCCGCCCAACGCAAATGTCATGCTGCCGCTGCCTTCCGGACCATTCTGCCAGCCCCCCTCATAGCGGTTGCCATTTCGCGCTGTCACCGTCACGGGACCGGCTGGCGTATCGCGCTCGAATGTGGCGGTCATCTTTGCCTTGTCCGCAAATACGATCAGGCCAGGGCCTTCCAGCATGCCACTCTGATAGTTGCCTTTATGCAAGCTACCATCCGCCCACTGCGCGATGCCTTCGCCCTCCGGCCTCCCCTCGCTCAACACACCTTCATAGCGTTCCGTCGCCTTGCCGTCCTTGCTCCACTGCAATGCACCAGGTCCGCTGGCATAGCCTTCCTTGCAGGCACCACTCCAGTACGCCACGTGCCCGGCAACCCGCGCATGCTCTGCAACGCGGCAATCCGCCTTGCCAGCGTAAGTGATCTCGGCTGCACCGGAACTAGACGCACACAGCAAGACAATCAGGAAAAGAGGTTTTTTCATGCTTTTTTTGCAATGTATTAAGTTTCAACATGCTAACATGTCTGATCTGATAAGAAATACGTACATTCTCACGTGACCACTGCAGCTGTTGCTGCGGGAATGCCAGATACCGCTGATGCTGCGCTGGGCAGCCATCACGGGCTATCGGGCAGGCACCCTTGTCCCGAGTTCGAGCTCGTCCCAGTCGTCGTCCAGGCCGGATTGCGCCAGCAGGGAAGCCACATCCGTGGCATGCGCCGGATCAATGTCCTGCTCCGGATGCGGCCACACGAAATCGCATTCCGTACAGACGATCACTTGCTGGCCCGTCTTGCGGACCGTGGCGTGCACCAGGTCGCCATATTCGTCGCAGGTGGGGCATTGCATGCCATGTGCGCTCATGTCCGGGCCTTACAGTTTCTGTTGCAGGAATTCGAGGAAGCAGCTGATGCGCTGCGCCAGTTGCGTGTTGCGGTAGTAGACGGCGTGGATCTGCTGGCGGTAGCCCGTGTAAAACAGCTGCAGCACCCGCACCAGCCGGCCGGCCGCGATGTCGTCCTTCGTCATGAAGTCGGACAGGCAGACGATGCCCTGGTCGTGCAACGCCAGCTGGCGCAGGGTTTCGCCGCTGGACGCGGCCAGCGCCGGCACGATCTGCAGGCTGTTGCCCGCTTCGTGGCGCAGCGGCCAGTTATTCCCCAGTTCATATTGCGCAAAACCCAGCAGCGCATGGCCGGACAGCGCTTCCGGCGTGGCGGGTTCGCCGTGACGCGCCAGGTAGGCGGGCGTAGCCAGCACGTGCAGCGGGCTGGCACTGAGCGGGCGCGCATGCAGGGTCGAATCGACCAGGGCGCCGATGCGGATGGCGATATCGGTGCGGTGCTCGAGCAGGTCGGCGATCTGGTCGTTGCTGGTCAGCTCCAGGCGGATGTCCGGGTACATGGCGCGAAACTCGGCCACGTGGGGCACCACGCAATGGAGCATGAAGGGCGAGGCGGCATCGACGGACAGCCGCCCGGCCGGCTTCTGGCGGCGGATGCGGATCGACTCTTCCACGTCTTCCATCGACGCGAGGATGGCGCGCGCCTTGTCCAGGAACAGCTGTCCCTCTTCCGTCAACTCCATGCGGCGCGTGGTACGCGTCAGCAGCGACGTGGCCAGCTTGTCTTCCAGGCGCGACAGGGCGCGGCTGACGCCCGAAGTGGTTTGTCCCAGGTGCACGGCGGCCGCGCTCAAAGTGCCGCTGTCGATGACGGTGACGAAGATTTTCAGGTCGTCCGAATTGATATCCATTGTTGCCTTATTATTGCCGCATTGTTGCGCTATTTTCACATATCGCGCCATTATAATGGAATCATGGCAACAGTGATGGCAAGGGATAACGTCAGGCAACGTAGAACAAAATGGCGATAAAATGACAGCTACTGCCGGCCAGCACGAACAAGTGCCAGATGCCGTGGCCATGGCGCAGCTTGTGGTCGGTGGCATAGAAAGCGATGCCGCCCGTGTAGCACAGCCCGCCTGCCACCAGCCACAGGAAGCCGTTCCACTCGAGCGCCGCCAGCAGCGGCTTGATGCCGATGACGATCAGCCAGCCCATGGCCACGTAAATCACCAGCGATAGGATGCGCGCGCCTTTCGCGTACACGTATTCCTGCACGATGCCCAACAAGGCCAGGCCCCAGACGACGCCGAACAGCGACCAGCCCCACGGCCCGCGCAGGGTCACCAGCATGAAGGGCGTGTAGGTGCCCGCGATGAGCAGGTAGATGGCGCAGTGGTCGAGCCGCTGCAGCACGGCCTTGGCCTTGCCGCGCACGCTGTGGTACAGGGTGGAAGTGAGGTAGAGCGTGAGCAGCATGGCCGCATACACGCTGCAGCTGACGATTTTCCAGGGGTCGCCCGTGCGGGCCGCCGCGACGATCAGGATGACGCCGCCGATGGCCGCCAGCGCGGCGCCCACCGTATGGGAAATGCTGTTGAACCGTTCACCGTGGTACATGCTTGACCGCCCGCCGCGTTAAAAACAGGCTCATCGTACACGCTTGGGGAGATCGGGGTGCGCGGTTTGCGCAAGGCAGGGGCCGGAAAAGCGGGGGCGCATGCGCTTGCCGCCCCGCTTGTTGCCGCTCAGGCTATCAGGCAGCTTCCGCCTTCTTGCGCGCAGGACGGCGCGCCGGCGTCTTGCGCGGCGCCTTGGCCGGCTTGTCTTCCGCCACGGCAGCCACTTCCACCGGCGCCGCTTCAACGACAGGCGCAGCTTCCACCACAGCTTCTGCCGCCTTCTTGGCCGGTTTCTTCGCCGCAGCCGCCTTGCGGGCCGGCGTACGCGGCTTGGCCTTTGGCTTGGCTTCGGCGGCGGCTTCCACCGGCACTTCGGCTACCGGCTCAGGCGCAGGCACGGCTTCCACCACCGGCGCCACCTCGACGGCGACGACTTCGGCGCGCGCTTCGCGGGCGCCATCGCCATTCTTGCGGCCACCGCGGCCATTGCGGCGCGAACCGCGCTTGGCGTTGCCCTCTTCTGCAACCACCTCGGCCACCGCTTCGGCGGCGGCTTCGGCCACTTCATGCTGCACTTCCGGCTGCGGGGCAGGCGCATACTGCTCGACGATGACGGCTTCGGCGTCAGCCACCGGCACGAAGGCCTGTGGCGCGGACTCGCCGCGGCGTTGCTCGTTCTGCTTGCGGCCGCCACGGCCATTGCGGCGCGAATCGCGGCGGCTGCCGCCTTCGCGGTGATTGCCCTCTTCCGCCGCCACGCCGGTCTCGCCGCCGGCCTCGTTGGCTGTATCCGCGTTCACGGCAGCCGGCACGGCCACCAGGCCGCTGCTGCGGTAGACATAGGCGCCCGATTTTTCATCGCGGCCAAATTCCAGCAAGCCGCGCGTCTGCGCTTCTTCCAGCAGGTTGCCGAAGGTGCGGAAACCGTAATAGGACTCGCTGAAGTCCGGCTTGCGGCGCTTGATCGCTTCCTTCAGCATCGAGGCCCAGATCTTGCCGCTGTCGCCGCGCTCGGACACC
Organism: Janthinobacterium sp. SUN100; assembly: GCF_030397705.1. NCBI lineage: Bacteria > Pseudomonadati > Pseudomonadota > Betaproteobacteria > Burkholderiales > Oxalobacteraceae > Janthinobacterium > Janthinobacterium sp. SUN100. The sequence continues at coordinate 138,996 of NZ_JAPUBU010000002.1, forward strand.
AGCGCGTCGAAAGTCTCGACAGCCATTTCGATCGCTTCCGTCTTGCGCGACTCGTATTTTTCCTTGCGGCGCACTTCCTCGTCCGGCGAGCGCTTGGCGGCAGGCGTATCGCGCGCGTCGCGCTTGGCGGCCGTGCGGCGGCTTTCGCGCACCAGGTCATCGTAGAAAATGAATTCGTCGCAGTTGGCCACTAGTAGGTCGGAGGTCGACTGCTTGACGCCCACGCCGATCACCTGCTTGGCGTTTTCGCGCAGTTTCGACACGAGCGGCGAAAAATCGGAATCGCCGCTGATGATGACGAAGGTGTTGACGTGGGCCTTGGTGTAGCACAGGTCCAGCGCATCGACCACCAGGCGGATGTCGGCCGAATTCTTGCCCGACTGGCGCACGTGGGGAATTTCGATCAGTTCGAAGTTCGCTTCATGCATGGTGCCCTTAAAACTTTTATAACGGTCCCAGTCGCAATATGCCTTCTTGACAACGATACTGCCCTTGAGCAGCAAGCGTTCCAGGATGGGCTTGATATCGAATTTTTCGTAATTTGCATCTCGCACGCCGAGCGCGACGTTCTCGAAGTCGCAAAACACGGCCATGCTGAGGTTTTCTGGGGATGACGCCATAAGGGTGAATTCTCGCTGATGATAAGGGCGGACGGGAAGCGCAACGCCTCCCTTTTCGCCTAGTATATTCGCCCATCCCCCGTTTCGGCGACAACTATCGTGCGCGGCGGCCTATTGCGCGCCGCCGGCGGCGCTTGCGCTGGCGCCGGCGAGCGGCCAAACAACGCTTTCATCGACCGAATACAGCTGGCACGGCAGGCTGCTGCGCCGCTGGCACGAGGCCAGCGCGCGCACATCGGGGCTTTCACCCTCCTCGGCCCAGCCCCAGGCACCGCTGGCCGACAGGGCAAAGGCGCGCGGCGCGGTTTTCTCCAGGAAGACGCGGTAGGCGGCGCGCCCCTGCTCTTCCAGGTAGGGCACGGCGGCGATATCATCCTGCGGCGCGAAATGCGTGGCGGGCGGCGACGGCGCATCGGCCACGCGGTAGACCTGTCGCACCGGCATGCCGATTTTCTGCAGGAAGCGCTCGGTGGCGGGCAGCCACACGGCCACGCCGTCGCGGCTGCCCAGGGTCAGGTGCGCGTCGCGCTTGAACGGGCCATAGGCGAGCAATTGCGCCCGGCCGCCGGAACCGGTAAAGGAATTGAACAGCCGCCGCGCCAGCGCCGGCGAAAAATACGAGTCATTCGCGCCATACAGCCACAGGCTGGGGATGTGGTTGTAGGCGCCCAGGGTGGCGAAGGACTTGGCCAGCGCCCCTTGCCAGTCGCAGCCGGGCATGTCGACGCGCAGGCCGCCGGAAAAATTGAGCACGCCCCGCACGCCGGGCAGCACCCGGGTGGCCAGCGCCAGCGCCGCCATGCCGCCGTACGACTGGCCCGCGACGACGATGCGTTCCGGGTCGACCCAGCTCTGGCGTCGCGCATACGCGAGCGCGGCCAGCACGTCGCGCACCTGGCCCTGGGCGTTGCCCAGCATGTCGCAGCCGAAATCCCGGTAGGCGCCCGTGGAGCGCGCAAACCCGGCGCGCATGGGCAGCATCACCGCATAGCCGCGGCGCACGAATTCAGCGGCCATATAGATGAAGCGCTCGCGCGCCTGCAGTTTCGCCGGCCCGGCCTGCTTGCCGTGATTCATCAGCAACAGGGGAAACGGGCCGGGGCCGGCGGGGCGGAACACGGTTGTTTCCAGCACGTCGCGCAAGCCGTCGCCGGCCGGCACCATGATGATTTGCTCGTTCAGGCGCGCATCGAGCGGCAGTGAGGCAGAAGCAGGCTGGGCTTGCAGGGTCAGGCAAGACCAGCTGAGCAGCAAAGCCAGGCAAAGGCGGCGTACGAGGGGGGAAATGGCAGGCTCCATGCGAGATTTCCCAGCCAGTCTAGGCAGTGAAAGGGCGCAGGACAATATTAAAACATTATGGATGGGTAACTTTTTTTGCGGTCATCGACGACGCGGAAAAATGTTGCCTTGCACCAACCACATAGCGCCCGCATGGGAGTAAACTAGAGGCATTCTGAAGGAGCCGCCATGTCCATATCCGCCCTCACCACCGGTACCTCGGGGCTGACCGCCAACCAGCGCGCGCTGGATGTGGCCGCCAATAACATCGCCAATGCGAATACGCCGGGCTTCCAGCCGCAACAAGCCGAGTTCCAGGAGTCCAGCCCGGCCGGCACGGGCGTCACCCTCTCCGTAGAAGGACGCAAGCTGGCCGCCGGCGAAAGCGTCAGCGGCGCCAGTGCGAATGCGGCCAAGGCGGCCGAAAGCCGGCCGAACGGCGTGGGCCTGGCGTCAGAACTGACGGATAACCTCGTCTACAAGGCCGGTTTTAATTTATCGGCGAATGTCGTCAAGGCGGCCGACCAGGCCTTGGGCAGCCTGATCGACGTCAAGACCTGATGCAGCAAACATCCACGGCGACTATCGGCAAGATAGTCTAATTTTTCATTTCCAGCGCCAAGGGCGCCATCGCCGGCGTGATCAGCGCCAGCAGCCGTTCGGCGGGAATGCCGTCGCGCGCCTGCACCGACAAGCCATGCAGCAGCGCCGCATAATAGTCGCCCAGCGCCTGCACGTCCGCCTCCTCTTTCAATTCTCCCGCTAGCTGCGCCGCGCGCAGGCGCTCGATCACGGCCTGCGTGCGCGCGCGGCGGTGCTGCGCCAGCCAGTCGGCGATGCCCGCGTTGTCCGCGCTCGTATTCGTGGCGGCCGTGACCACCATGCAGCCTTGCGGCTGGCCGCTGCGCGTATATAGCAGCACGGCTTCTTCCAGCATGCGCGCCACGGCGTCGCGCACGTTCAGGCTGGCCGCCAGCGCATGCACGGCAAACGCGCCCTCGCCCGTTTCATACAGTTCCACGGCTTCGCGGAACAATTGCTCCTTCGAGCCGAACGCCGCATAGATGCGCGCCGAAGCGATGCCCAGCGCCGCCACTAGGTCGGCCATCGATACGCCTTCGTAGCCGCGCGTCCAGAACGCATCGCGCGCTTTTGCCAGCGCCAGCGCGCGGTCAAATTCCCTCGGTCTTCCTGCCATTTTCATCCTCTGCTTGCAAACTGGCGGCCAGTATAACGCCTGCACGCCATACCGATTCCGCATTTATTTTGCATCACGGCCTTGACCGCGCTGCAAATTTCGCCTATTCTTTGTCGATCGACAAACAATAGGAGCCGATATGAAAACCATCCAAGGACCAAGCCTGCACCTGGCACAATTCGCCGCCGATACGGCGCCCTTCAACACCCTGCCCGCCATCGCCGAGTGGGCGGCCGGCATGGGCTTCAAGGCCCTGCAGATTCCCGCCTGGGATGCACGCCTGTTCGACGTGGCGCAAGCGGCCCACAGCCAGCAATACTGCGATGACCTCGTCGCCATGCTGGCCAGCCATGGCCTGGTCATCAGCGAACTGACGACACACATCCTCGGCCAGCTGGTCGCCGTGCACCCGGCCTACGACGCGCTGTGCGACAGCTTTGCGCCGGCACACCTGCACAGCCAGCCGGCGGCGCGCACCGAGTGGGCCATCGAGCAAGTGAAACTGGCGGCCATGGCCTCGAAACGCCTGGGTCTGACCGACATGGGCACGTTTTCCGGCTCGTTCGCCTGGCCCTACCTGTTCCCGTTCCCGCAGCGCCCGCCCGGCCTGATCGAGGCGGCCTTCGACGAACTGGCGCGCCGCTGGCTGCCCATCCTCGACGTGTGCGAAGAACAGGGCATCAACCTGTGCTACGAGATCCACCCGAGCGAAGACCTGCATGACGGCATCAGCTTCGAGATGTTCTACGAGCGCGTGGGCCGTCACCCGCGCTGCAAGATGCTGTTCGATCCGAGCCACTTCGTGCTGCAGCAATTGAACTACCTGGAATTCATCGACATCTACAAGGACCATATCCGCATGTTCCATGTGAAGGATGCGGAATTCAATCCGACGGGACGACAAGGCATCTACGGCGGCTACCAGTCGTGGGAAAACCGCGCCGGACGTTTCCGCTCGCTGGGCGACGGCCAGGTCGATTTCAAGGCGATCTTCTCGAAGATGGCGCAAAACGACTACGCGGGCTGGGCCACGCTGGAATGGGAATGCTGCCTGAAGGACCAGGAAGTGGGTGCGCGTGAAGGCGTGGCCTTCATCAACGCCCACATCATTCCTGTGACCGACAAGATCTTCGACGACTTCGCCGGAGCCCCCGTCAGCGCGCAGCAGATCAATACCCTACTCGGCATCACGCACAACTAATCAACTAATTAACTGAATCAATACAAGGACTTGCCATGCATCAGAATGAAGACAGCTACACCCACGACTATGTGCGCATCGACGGCCAGCGCCTGCATTGCGTCATCGCCGGCGAAGGAAAACCGGTGCTGCTGATCCCCGGCTGGCCGCAAACCTGGTACGCCTGGCGCCATGTGATGGCGGCCCTGGCCGCCCAAGGCTACCAGGCGATCGCCATCGATCCGCCCGGCAGCGGCCACTCGGAACGTCCGGCCGGCGGCTACGACACGGGCGCCGTTGCCGCCACCCTGCACCGCGCCATGCTGGCCCTGGGCCATGCGCAGTACGATGTCGTCGGCCACGACATCGGCATGTGGGTCGGCTATGCGCTGGCCAGCGACTTCCCGCAGGCCGTGACGAAACTGGCGCTGACGGAAGCCGTCATTCCCGGCCTGGCGCCCGCGCCGCCGATTTTTGTCGCGCCGTCCGACAATATCTTCCTGTGGCACTTCATGTTCAACCAGGTGCTGGACTTGCCGGAGATGCTCACGGCCGGCAAGGAGCGCGAATACATCCGCTTCATCCTGGACCGCTGGTCATACCGCCGCGACAAGGTGGCCGTCGACGTGTATGCGGACGCCTATGCCACGCCGGGCGCCCTGCGCGCCGGCTTCGCCTACTACCGCGCCATTCCGGAAACCATCCGGCAAAACCTGGAGCGGGCGAAAAAGAGCCTGGCCATGCCCGTGCTGGCCATCGGCGCCGACCATGCGACGAATGACGCGCCATTGCTGACCATGCAGGGCAAGGCGGACATCTTGAAAGGCGCCATCGTCGCCGAATGCGGCCACTTCATCATGGAAGAACAGCCGGAAGCGTTCATCGCCCACCTGCTGCCGTTCCTGGCCGGAGAAGCCGCATGAGCCTCGATCCGCTGATCGCCGCCTGGCTGGAACAGACAAGGGATGCGCCGCCGCCCGCCTCGCTGGCGGACTTGCGGGCCGCCACGGAAACGGGGCTGCGCCAGCTGCACGGGCCGCTGGAAGACGTCGCCTCGATCAAGGACTACGTGCTGCCTGGCGAGCACGCGCTGACCGTGCGCGCCTACGTGCCCGCCGGCGCGGACACAAGCAAGCCCCTGCCGGCCATCGTCTTTGCGCATGGGGGCGGCTGGTGCCTGTGCTCGCTGGACCTGTACGACAATCCGTGCCGCGCACTGGCCAACGCCACCGGCTGCGTGATCTTTTCCGTCGACTACCGGCTGGCGCCCGAGCACAAGTTCCCCGTGCCGCTCGACGACTTTTACCGGGCAGTCTGCTGGGTGGCGGACCATGCCGAAGCGCTGGGCATCGATGCGAAGCGGCTGGCCGTGGGCGGCGACAGCGCGGGCGGCAACCTGGCGGCCGCCGCGGCCCTGATGGCGCGCGACCAGGCCGGTCCCGCGCTGGCGCACCAGTTGCTGCTGTACCCGGCGCTCGATTTCGCCTTCGACACGCCGTCCTACCAGCGCTATGCGGAAGGCCATTCGCTGACGCGGGAAGCCATGCGCTTTTGCTGGTCGGCCTATCTGAACAAGCCGGCTGAAGGCGCGCAGCCCTATGCGGCGCCTCTGCGGGCAACGTCGCTGAAGGACTTGCCGCCGGCGACCGTGCTGGTGTGCGAGTACGACCCGCTGCATGACGAAGGCGAGGCCTATGCGCGGTATTTGCGCGACGACGGCGTGGCGGCGCAATGCGTACAGCTCGACGGCATGATCCATGCGTCGATCCACATGCTGGGCTTGACGCCAGCGGCGCGCGGCCTGTTCGACGTGGCGGGCCAGGCCATGCGGCAAGCGCTGGCGGCATAAAAAAACGCGCCGGGGAAGGCTCCACGGCGCGTTTTTTCCATCAGCTTATCGTCACTCCACCAGCTTGCGCACCTCGATGCCGTTCAACCACTTCACGTGGCGCGGACCCGTGCGGATGTCCTTCGCCGAAATGAGGGCGATTTCGCCATCGTTGTCGTCGAGCGCCTTGCCGTTCTTTTCGTAGTAGACGATCACGCCCTCGCCGGCCGGCGAGTTATACAGCTCGCCCCAGGAAAACACCACCGCATAGCCATCGGTGGCCGTGGCGATGATGGCGAGCTTCTTGACGTCGTTATGGCCCGGCGCATCGAGCACCGCCTTGTCCAGGATATCGCGCAGGAGCACGCCCTTGTAGCTGGTAATGGTTTCGGCCTTGTCTCCGTTATGGCGCGTGACGGCGATTTTCCCACCGTTGGCCGGCGGCAACTGGCGCAGGTCGGCCACTTTCAGGGTCAAGGGCGTTTCCACCACGCCCGTCACGGCCAGCGCGTGGCTCATATTGTCGCGCGCCGGCGCCGGGTCTGCCCACGCGGGCGCCGCCGCCAGCAGCGCCGCCGAAACGAGGCTTGTCAGTATTGTCTTCAACATGCTGTGTCCTTTCATGAAACATTCAAAAAATCAGAACTGGTACTGCGCATTGGCCAGCCAGGTGCGTCCCGCGCTGGGAAAACCGTCGGCCAGCGCGTAATTGCGGTCGCCCAGGTTCGCCACGCCCGCTTCCAGGGTCAAGGCCGACAAGGGACGGTACACAGCCTTCAGGTTCACGGTCGTAAAGCCGCCGAGTTCCAGGGTGTTCGAGACCCAGCGCCCGCTGTTCGTTTCCGCGATGGCCACCACGTCGACCTGGCGCGCCGCATGCAGCACGGCATGCGCCGTCAGCTTGTGGCGCGGCACGTCCGTCAGGCGCGTGGCGCGGTCGCTGACGTTCTTCATGTCCGTGTAGGTGTAATTGCCGCCGAAATCCAGCCAGGCACCAGCGTTGCCGCGCAAGCCAAGTTCCACGCCGCTGATGTGCGCCCTGCCCGCGTTGCGCATCTGCGAGCGCACGCCCGAGACATTCGCCACGCTCTGGATCTTGTCCTTCACGTCGCTGTAGAACAGCGCCGCTTCCACCTTGGCGCCCTGCACGTTTCCTTGATACCCCAGCTCATAATTCATCGCCTCTTCCGCGCGCAGGGCCGGGTTTTCGATATACGTGCCCAGGCGCTGCGAGTAGCGGTCCTTCAGGGTCGGCAGGCGCGACTTGCGCGCCACGGTGGCGTACACGCGCGCATCAAGACCGACCTTGCGGAACAGTCCCGCCTGCAGGTCCGTGGCCGATTGATTGGCTGGCAAGGTGTAGGCATTGCCGGCGCTGTAGACAGTGTCCGGGCGCAGTTCATTGCGCGAGACGCCCAGCGACAGTTCCGTCGCCGCATCGAGGGTGATGCTGTCTTCCGCCCCCAGGGTCCACAAGGCATCCTTGTACCATGTGGTGCGCACGCCTTTTGCGTCGAGTTCCTGGTGTTCGTCGGCCTTGTAGCTGGCCACAAAACGCAGGCTGTGCGCGGCCAGGCGGAACGATTCGAGTTCCAGCGCGCCGCCGTTCGTACGGTCGTTATAGATGCTGCGCCCGCCGCTGACGCTGCCCTGGCCGCTGGTCTTCAGGGTCGTGTAGCTGCCGTTCGTGTAGGAGGTGATTTCATTGTCGTAGCTGTCGTGGTACAGGCGCAGTTTCAGACGTTCGGCTTCGCCCAGGCGCGTCTGCGAGACGAAGTACACGCTTTCCTTGTTCCAGTACGGCCATTGCCAGTAGCGCGCGCCGACGGGATTGGTCGATGGCGGCTGGCCCTTTTCGCCATGCTGCTTGTAGTAGCTCAGTGCATACTCGTCGCCCGCCTGCGCGCCATCGGGCGTGTAGCCCACCTTGAACGACAGTTTATGATCCTTGCGGTAGGAATTGTTGCGCATGCCGCCGTCTTCCGTGGCCGTGGGGCGGAAGTCCGACGACAGGGGAAAACCGTCGCTGTCGATGTACGACACGCCCGCCTGCAGGTACCACAGGCCCTGGTTGGTGCCCACGTTGGCCGACACCTGGCGCTCGCTGCCCGAGCCGAAACCGATGGACGTATCGCCTTCCATCCGCGCGGACGGCTTGCGCGACACCAGGTTGATGGCGCCGCCCAGGGTATTGGCGCCATACGCCACGGAACTGTAGCCCTTGGCCACCTGGATGGCGGCCAGGTCGCTGGTGGTGAAGCGGTTGAAATCGACATAGCCGTCGTACGGCACGTAGACGGGAATGCCGTCGATGTACAGCGGCACCTGGCGCGCATCGAAGCCGCGGATGGCGACGGTTTTCTCGTTGCGCGAATTGGTCGACAGCGACACGCCGGACAGCAGATTCAATGCGTCGCCCACATTGTCGCGGTTAAAGCGGCGCATCTCGGCGCGGCTCACTTGCGCGCCCACCTGTTGTTCCATTTGGCCTGCCTGCTCGCGCTGGCCGATCACCGTCACCGTGCCCAGCACGAACGGCGCCGCCGCATCCACGCCATCGTTTCCCTCCGTTTGCTGCGCCTGCGCCGTCTGTGCCATTTGCGCCAGCGCCAGCATCACGGCGCCTGCCATTACCTGTTTCAACATCGTCTAGATCTTTCCACTCTCGTTATATATCGTCTTATATAGCGATACTCAAAAAAGCGGCCACGCATGCGGTGGCCGTCACCCAACAGCGCAATATACAGACGTATATAGCGATGCTCAAGCGACAAGGCGGGAAACCCCTGCGCAAGTCAATTTTCGAGGCAAATTTTATGCACTGCAGCATTTCGCTGTGCGAACGAATGTTTCACAAAACGGTTGACATGCCAGATTCGGCTAGGCAAACTGATTTCCAGGGAGCCTGAAAATGAATGCAAATATGACAAATATTCAGACCGCAGCAGATCCGGAACTCATCGTCTTCAGCGATGACGAGGAAGGCAAGGACCGCCAGTTCGTCAACGCGCTGGCGCGCGGGCTGGAAGTGCTGCGCTGCTTCCGTCCCGGCGAAGTGTTCCTGTCGAATGCGGACATGGCCAAGCGCACGGGCATCCCGAAACCGACGATTTCACGCCTCACCTATACCCTCACCAAACTGGGCTACCTGAATTACTCGGACAGCCTGGGCAAGTACCAGCTGGGCGCCGGCGTGCTGGCCCTCGGTTACCGCATGCTGTCGAATCTGGACGTGCGCAAGATGGCGCGTCCGCTGATGGAAGAACTGGCCGAACATGCGCAAGCCTCCGTTTCGCTGGGCACGCGCGACCGCCTCAGCATGGTGTACGTGGAAACCTGCCGCAGCAGCGCCAACGTCACGCTGCGCCTCGACGTCGGTTCGCGCATCCCCCTGATGACGACCGCCATGGGCAAGGCCCTGCTGTGCATCCTGCCGCAGGCCGAACGCGACTACCTGATGGACCATGCACGCGTGCACGAGACAGAACGCTGGCCGCGCATCAAGGCCGGCATCGAGCAAGGCTTCAAGGATTACCTGGACCGGGGCTTTTGCATCTCGGCCGGCGAATGGCAGAACGACGTGCACGCCGTGGGCGTGCCCATGCTGGGTGCCGATGGCGAACAGGTGATGGCCTTCAATTGCGGCGGCCCCGCCTTTTTGCTGTCGCGCGAAAAACTCGAATCGGATCTGGGACCGCGCCTGGTCGCCCTGGTCAAGACAGTGGAAAAAAACCTGGGCCGCGGTTAGACTGCGCGCCCCCTCTTAATTACAGTACCGAGGACCCCGATGATACGCGACGAAGAAACCCTGAACATTCTGCTCGACAGCATCGCCCGTTTCGTGCGCGAAGTGCTGGTGCCGAACGAGGCGCTGGTGGCCGAAACGGACACCATCCCGCCCGCCATCGTGGCGCAGATGCGCGAACTAGGCCTGTTCGGCCTGTCGATCCCGGAAGCCTACGGCGGCCTGGAACTGAGCATGGAAGAGGAAGTGCGCGTGGCCTTCGAGATCGCCCGCACCTCGCCCGCCTTCCGCTCGCTGATCGGCACGAACAACGGCATCGGCTCACAAGGCATCGTTATCGACGGCACGGAAGCGCAAAAACAATACTATCTGCCCAAGCTGGCGGCCGGCGAGATCATCGGCTCGTTCGCTTTGACGGAAGCGGGATCAGGTTCCGACGCCGCGTCCCTGCGCACGACGGCCGTGCGCGACGGCGACTTTTATATCCTCAACGGCAGCAAGCGCTATATCACCAACGCGCCCGAAGCGAGCATTTTTACCGTCATGGCCCGCACGGATCCCGTCAAGCGGGGCGCCTCGGCCATTTCCGCCTTCATCGTGGAAAAGGATACGCCCGGCCTCTCGCTGGGAAAAATCGATAAAAAGATGGGTCAGCAAGGCGCGCATACCTGCGACGTGATCTTCGAGAACTGCCGCGTCCCGGCGGCAAACCTCATCGGCGGCAAGGAAGGCGTGGGCTTCAAGACGGCCATGAAAGTGCTCGACAAGGGCCGGCTGCACATCGCCGCCGTCTGCGTGGGCGCGGCCGAACGCATGCTGGCCGACGCCCTGGCGTATGCGATGGAACGCCAGCAGTTCGGCCAGCCCATCGCCGAATTCCAGCTGATCCAGGCCATGCTCGCCGATAGCAAGGCGGAAATCTACGCGGCGCGCAGCATGGTGCTCGACGCGGCGCGCCGGCGCGACAACAAGGAAGACATTTCGACGGAAGCGTCGTGCTGCAAGCTGTTCGCCTCCGAAATGTGCGGCCGCGTGGCCGACCGCTCCGTGCAGATCCACGGCGGCGCCGGCTATATCAGCGAATACGCGGCCGAGCGCTTCTACCGCGACGTGCGCCTGTTCCGCATCTATGAAGGCACGACGCAGATCCAGCAGATCGTCATCGCCCGCAACATGATCAAGGCAGCGCAAAAGTGAAGGAGGCCGCCATGGATATTCCCGCCCTGCTGGCCGGCTTGCCGGCGCGCCTGTCGGCCATTCCCGCCCACTGGGCGGCACGCGCGCCGGACGCGCCCGCGCTGCATGAAGCTGGCCGCAGCTGGACCTATATGCAGCTGCAGCACAGTGTGGAAGATGCCGCGCTGCTGCTGCGCCAGCTGGACGTGCGCGCCGGCGACCGCCTGATGGTGGTGGGCGAGAACAGCGCGCTGCAGGTGGCGCTGATCTTCGCTTGCGCCAGCATCGACGCGTGGATCGTCAACGTCAACGCGCGGCTGTCGGCGCGCGAAATCGATACCATCGCCACGCACAGTTCCGCGCGGCGCGTGCTGTTCCTGGCCGGCGCCTCGCCGGAAGCGGCCGCGCATGCGGCACGTCTGGGCACGGCCAGCGCCACGGTCGACGGCATGGGCGAGCTGCTGGTCGGCGACTTGAACGAGGCAACTATCGTCGAAGATACGGTCCCCGGCAATGAACAGGTGGCCGCGCTGATCTACACGACAGGCACGACGGGCCAGTCGAAAGGCGTGATGCTCACGCACCGCAACCTGCTGTTCATCGCCGCCGTGTCCAGCACATTGCGGGGATTGAGCAGCACCGACCGCGCCTACGGCGTGCTGCCGATTTCGCACGTATATGGCCTGGCCTCGGTGGCGCTGGGCACCCTGTATGCGGGCGCCGCCCTGTACCTGGTGCCGCGCTTTTCCGTCGACGGTCTGCTCTCGGCCCTGAAAGACGACGAGCTGACCATCGTGCAGGGCGTGCCCGCCATGTACGCCAAGCTGCTGCAAACCCTGGGCGGCGCCGATACGCCGCTGCCGACGAAGCTGCGCTTCGCGTATGCGGGCGGTTCGCCGCTGGCGCCGTCGCTCAAGCACGAGGTGGAAAAGCTGCTGGGCACCGCGCTGCACAATGGCTACGGCATGACGGAAAGCGCGCCCACCATCAGCCAGACGCGCCTGGAAGCGCCGCGCGGCGACGACTCCGTCGGCACGCCGATACCGGGCGTGGAAGTGCGCGTGGTGAGCGTTGACGGCCTTGATGTGGCACCGGGCGAGCCGGGCGAATTGTGGATACGCGGGCCGAACGTCATGGCCGGCTATTACCGCGAACCGGCCATGACGGCGGCCACCATGCGCGATGGGGGCTGGCTCAATACGGGCGACATGGCGCGCCAGGATCCCGACGGCGCCCTCTTCATCGTGGGCCGCACCAAGGAGCTGATCATCCGCTCCGGCTTCAATGTGTATCCGCTGGAGGTGGAAACGGCGCTGAACGCCCACCCGTCCGTGGTGCAGTCGGCCGTGGTGGGACGCACTGTGGCCGATGGCAACGAGGACGTCATCGCCTACGTGGAGCTGGACCCGCGCCAGCCCGCCAGCGTGGCACAATTGCAGGCCTGGCTGGCGCAGACCCTGTCGCCGTACAAATGCCCGTCCGCCATCATCGTCATGGACGCGCTGCCGGCCGCCGCCACGGGCAAGATTTTAAAGGGGCAGCTGCGGCAAATGGCGCAGAATGCACGATAAGTTGACCATGTATTACCAGAACCGACAATAAAACCAAGCCACATCACCGGAGGAGACACGATGAAACGCACCTACACACGCATCGCCATGGCAGCACTGGTTGCCAGCGCCTGGATGACGCAGGCCAGCGCCGACGAATTCCTGGTCGGCGCGGAAATCCCGTTGACGGGCAACCTGGCGCGCGTCGGCGCCGGCATGCAGGAAGGCATCATGGTCGCAGCCGAGGTCTTCAACAAGACCAACGGCAAGCACACCATCAAGATCATCACCGTCGACGACGAATCGGCGCCCGCCAAGGCCATCGCCGCCGTGGAAAAGCTGGCCAGCCAGGGCGTGGTGGCCATCACGGGCGGCTATGGCTCGAACAATATCTCGCCCGCCTCGGACACGGCGAACAAACTGGGCCTCGTCTACATCACCTCGGGCGGCGTGGACGACAGCCTGGTGTCCAGCGGGCGCAAGAATTTTTTCCGCATCAATAACACGGCCGGCTACGAAAAAGCCATGCTGGGACTGCTGCAAGACGTGGGCGCCAAGTCCGTCTCCATCGTGTACTCGACCAAGGATGCCACCACGGGCCTGGCGAAGGATGTGGAAAAAGCCCTGGCAGCCAAGGGCGTGAAAGTGACGACGCACTCGTTCGACCCGGCGATTACGGACTTCAAGCCCATCATCAACAAGATCAAGCTGCAGGACAAATCGGAAGTGGTGGCCATGGTCGGCTATGAAAACGACTACGTGGGCATCATCCGCGCCGCCCGCGTCCTGAAGCCGAAGATCAAGGCCATGGTGGGCGTGTGGTCGCTGGCCACGCCAAAAATGGCGGCCGACTTCCCCGACCTGATGCCGAACGTCTTCGGCACGGCCCTGCTGCCCTTCCCTACCGAATTCAAGACGGCCGACGGCAAGGCCTTCAGCGACGCCTACAAGCAGCTGTACAAGAAGGAGCCGGACTACCTGGGCCAGTTCGGCTATGTGCAGTCGATGCTGCTGTTCGAAGCGATCGCGCGCGCGGCCGACAAGGGCACCATCAAGAAAGGCGGCGTGGCCGAGGAAATGCGCAAGACGGACCGCGAAACCCTGATCGGCCGCGTGCAGTTCGCCGCCAACGGCGACAACCAGAACTTCGTGCACCGCATGGCGCAGCACCAGGACAAGAAAGTGGTGATCGTCTGGCCGAAGGAACACGCAACGGGCAAGCTGGCCTATCCAGCCCTGCCCTGGTAGGCAGCCTCCCGCTGCGCACGCGCGCGTCCGCCCGGGCGCGCACCGATGAACGGCAGCCCTGGCGCATCTTCGCGATGCCCTTCGGCTGCCTGACGGGATGACGACATGACAGAATTAATCTTGCAGGCCCTGTATTCGGGCTTGCTGCAGGGCGGCTCCTACGCCCTGATCGCACTGGGACTGGCGCTGGTCTTCGGCACCATGAAAGTGATCAACCTGGCGCACGGCGAACTGGTGCTGCTGGCCGCCTACATCGCCTACAGCGTGGAATCCGGCCTGGGACTCGGTCCCATGTTCGCCATTCCCATCGCGCTGGTGATCGTCAGCCTGACGTCCGTGGGCGTGTATCTAATCGTCAGCCGCATCAAGAAGGACCGCGAAATCAATTCGCTGATCCTTACCTACGGCATCGGCGTCATCCTCACCAATTTCATCCTGCTCGTGTGGAAGGCCGACATCCGCTCGACGTCGTCCAGCTGGCTGCAGGAAGGGTTTGAAATCGGCCCGTTTTTCAGCATGCGCAGCGAAGTGATTTTCTTTGGCGTCAGCCTGGTGCTGATGGCGGCGTTGTGGCGCTGGCTGTCCACCAGCTGGTATGGCCGCGCCGTGCGCGCCGTCTCCAGCAACCGCGACGCGGCCAAGCTGATGGGCATCGACTCGGGCCGCACGGAACTGGTGTCCTTCCTGGTCGCCGGCATCCTGGCCGCCTTCGCGGGCGTCGCCCTGTTCAGCTATGGCGTGATCCAGCCGGCCTACGGCGGCGCGCTGACGGTGAAAGCCTTCATCATCACGGTATTGGCCGGCATCGGTTCCATTCCCGGCGTGCTGCTGGCCGCCGTGCTGCTGGGCGTGGCCGAGGCGCTGACCGTCACCCTGGCCAGCTCTGCGCTGCAGGAATTGTCCGGCATGGTGCTGTTCCTGCTGGTGCTGTTCATCATGCCGAACGGCTTGTTCGGCGCACAACGGAGGCGCGGATGAAGCGCTCGACACTGATTTCCACGGCGGGCCTGCTGCTGGCCGCGTATATCGTCGTGCCGCTGGCCTTGGGCGCCAACCAATATGTGATGAGCATGGTGGTGGCGGCCCTGATCATCGGCGGCGTGGCCATGTCCTGGGCCCTGCTGGGCAACCTGGGCGGCATGGTCAGCTTCGGTCACGCTGCCTTTTTCGGCGTAGGCGCGTATGTCTCCGCGCTGGCCACCGTGAAACTGGGCTTACCCGTGTTTGCCGCCATGCTGCTCGGTGGCGCGGGCGCGGCCATCGCCGCCGTCATCATGCTGCCCGTGCTGCGCCTGCGCGGGCCGTATTTTGCGCTGGCCATCCTCGCCTACGCCCACATCTTCCGCATCCTGGCCACGGAATGGAGCTCCGTCACGGGCGGCGCCGGCGGCATCAACAATATCCCGGCCTTACCCACCGTCTTCGGCTTCGACCTGGCCAGCAAGACGGGCGCCTACTTGGTGGTGCTGACCTTGGTGGTGGCGTGCGCGTTTGCCTACAGCCGCATCCGCGCCAGCCACTACGGCATCGCCCTGCGCGCCATGCACGACAGCGAAGACGCCACGCGCGTCGTCGGCGTCAACAGCACCTTGCTGAAAGGCGCCATGCTGCTCGTATCGGCCTTCATGGCAGGCCTGTTCGGCGCCTTCAACGCCCACTACATCAATTTCCTGGAACCGGACTACGCCTTCAACAGCCTGTGGGTGACCTTGCCCATCGTGGCGGCCATCTTCGGCGGCTACCGCACGATACTCGGCCCCGTGCTGGGCGCCGTGGTGGTCTACCTGGTCGACCAGCTGATTTTCAAGTCGCTGATTCCCACGGGCCACCAGCTGGTGCTGGGCGTGCTGCTGGTGGCGATGATCGTCTTCAGTCCGAACGGCTTGCTGCCGCTGCTGCGCAAACTCGTCAATGCGAAGGAAAAAGCACATGCTTGAACTCGATAATGTGTCCGTGCGCTTCGGCGGCCTGACGGCCGTCGATTCCGTCACCCTGAAGGTGGGCAGCCACGACGTGATCGGCCTGGTGGGCGCGAACGGCGCCGGCAAGACCACCCTGTTCAACGCCATTTCCGGCCTGGTGCGCCCCACCAGCGGCGGCATCCGCTTCGAGGGACGCGACATCATGGCCACACCCATGTACCAGCGCGCGCGCCTTGGGCTGGGCCGCACCTTCCAGATCCCGCAGCCCATGCACGAATTAACGGTACGCGAAAACCTCGTCGTGGCGCAGCGTTTCGGCACCGGCAAGGTGGATATGCGCAAGATCGATGAAATCCTCGACTTCACGAGCCTGGCGGACAAGGCGCAGCGCGACGCGGCCAGCGAACTGGCGCTGACGGAATTGAAAGCGCTGGAAGTGGCCAAGGCGCTGGCGACGAACCCGAAACTGCTGCTGCTCGACGAAGTGCTGGCGGGACTGGAAACGAATGGCAAGCGCCGTTTCATGGGCATGCTGAAGGATTTGCATGCCGCCTTTGGCGTGGGCATCGTCATGATCGAGCACGATATCGAAACCATCAGCAATCTGTGCCAGCGCGTGGCCGTGCTCAATTTCGGCCAGCTGATCGCCGACGGCACGCCGGATTGCGTCTTCCGCGACCCAGCCGTCATCGAAAGCTACACGGGAGCCGCGCATGCTTAACATAGAGAATCTGCGCGCCGGCTATGGCGCCATCAATGTGCTGTGGGATGTGTCGCTGTCCATCCAGAAGGGCAAGCTGACCACAATCATCGGCCCGAACGGCGCCGGCAAGACGACCCTGCTGCGCGCCATCATGGGCTTGCTGCCCGTGGGCGCGGGCAGCATCGCGCTCGATGGCACGCCCATCAACGGCACGCCGACGTGGAAAATGAGCGACGCGAGGGTCACGATGATACCCGAGGGGCGCATGACGTTCCGCGACATGAGCGTGGAAGAAAACCTGATCATGGGCGCCTTTCCGAAGGAGCACCGTAGCCACATGCCCTCCCGCCTGGCGGAAGCCTACGCCATGTTCCCGCGCCTGCACGAGCGCCGCAGGCAGCTGGCCGGCTCCCTGTCCGGTGGCGAGGCGCAGATGCTGGCCATGGCGCGGGGCTTGATGTCGGATCCATCGCTGCTGATCATCGACGAACCTTCGCTGGGCCTGGCGCCGCTGGTGGTCAACGAGCTGTTCGAGATCCTCGCGCGCCTGAACGACGGCAAGCGCACCATCATCCTCGTCGAGCAGAACACGGCGCGCGCCGTCGGCGTGGCCGATCACGTCTACCTGATGCAAAGCGGCAAGGTGGCGCTGTCGCAGGCCGCTGCCGAGGTCGACCTCGAACACCTGCATGCGCTCTACTTTGCGCGCTAATCGGCGGCAAACACCAGCCCTGGCATCTTCGCCACGCAATCGAGGTTCAAGGGCGCGCGCGGGTCGCGCAGGAATGCCAGTGTCAGCTGTCCGCCGCAGCGGTTGAACATGGCGCCATGCGCCTGGCCCGGTATCTGCACGAAGCGCGCGTTGGGCATGCTGCGCAGCAGGCGCCGGCCCCAGGCTGGCGGCGTGACGGGATCGAATTCGCCGGCCAGGATCAGCACCGGCACGTCGCTCTTCACGGCATCGTTTGCCTGCGCCGCAGCCGCTGCAACGCGCCAGGCGCCGCACATCCCGGGCGTCGCCGTGCGGTTATCCATGCCGCCCAGCCCCAGGGCCGGCGCCACTTGCACGGCCATGCGGTCGGGCTGCTCGAACGGCATCTCCTCGCCGCACCAGATCGACAGGCGCAGTCCCCAGTTGAAGCTGGAAGGAGCGCTGCGCAGCAATGGCAGCAAGCCTTGCGGGCGTCCCTGCCCCGCTTCGCTGATCAGGCGAGGCAAGGCGGGGATCAGCGCGGGCTGCTGCAAGCCCTCGGCCAGGGCATTGACGATGTCGCGCCGGCGCAGCACGCGCCCGGGCGCCGCGATGCCGTCGCGGTCCGCGCGCGCAAGCAGCGCGTCCAAGCGTCCGCGCAGGTCCGGATAGCGCACGTCGCACGCATGTTCCGTCGCGCAGCCGTCGAGGACCAGGTCGATGGCGCGCCGCAGCGGCGCGGCGGCCATTTCGTCATAGTTGATGTCAACCGGCAGCACGGAATCGAGCACCACGCTGCGCACGCCCTCGGGATGGCGCGCCAGCACCGTCTGCGCCAGGCGGGTGCCGTAGGAGTAGCCGATCAGGTTCCACTGCGCGATGCCGAGCAGGCGGCGCAGGTCGTCGAGGTCGTCCGCCGATTCCGCCGAGGTGTAACCATCGAGGTCGATGCCGGACGCCACCAGCCCGGCACGGCAGCGCGCAACGGCCTCGGTCTGCACGGCCGGTGTGGCGTCCGCCGCCCGCAGCGCGTTCAACTCAGGACAGGCGAGCGAAGGTTGCGCATGCTTGTTGCCGCGTCCTTCCAGCAATATCTGGTCGCGTTCCAGCAGGAAGGGATTGCCTTTGCCGCTGCTGCGCCCGTCGATGCTGCTCAAGCCCGGCCCGCCGGGGAGATACACGACGGGATCGGCAGCGGGCGTGGCCGCGCCGCTACGGAAAATCATGACCGGCAAGGCGATGGCGCGGCTATCGGCCTTGCCCCGATGCTCGGGGACGGTCAGCATGCCGCACTCTATCTTTTCGCCGGGCAGCACCGGCACTGCGCAGGCGGACGGTGCGAAGGCCGGTTTGACGGGCAGTGTGTCCGGCGCGGCGGCGCAGGGCTGCGCCGCTGTTACCAAACACGCGGCGGCAAGCATGGAACGGCGAAATGGAAGCAAGGAACCTCCTCGGCAGCATGGGCATACGACAGGATGGAATGGCACACCGTCCACTCATTTAGTTGCCAGATTACCACGCAATCGCGGCCCTGGCCGCAAGAATCTGCTACCGGGCCGGGGCGCAGTTCGACCGGCCTGCGGCCGTCACTCGTCGTCCTCGTCCTCGTCATCGGCCAGCTTGTCAAACACCTGCAGCTCGGCCTTGCTCAATCCCGTCATCACGAAGGGATCATCGGCAGGAAAACGGCCAGTATCGACCAGCATGCGCAGCTTGCTCAAGCGATCGCCCAGCGCCAGCGCTTGCGCCTGCGGATCGGCGTGGTCATCGGCGCCGGCCTGCCCGATCGCGCGGGTCACGGACTCGGGAAACTCCCATAATTCGGCGATCCGTACCGACAAGAGGCGCGCTTGCGCAAACACCTGGGCAATGAAGGCGTCCGATTGCGGAAAGGCATCGGGCGCGTGCATCTGGTCGATCAGGCGGAACGCCACCACCAGGCCCACATTGGCCATCAGCCCCGCCAGATAGGCGTCGAAGGCGTTGGCCTGCATTGCGGGCGCGACCAGGTTGGCCGCCAGCGCGCATTTCTCGGACTGGCGCCAGATCAGCGGCGCCGTGCGTATGGTCAACCCGCCGCTTTGCATGCTGACGATGGGGCGGAAGGCGACGCGGGCGAGCAGCATGCGCATGCCGTTTTGCCCCAGCAGCATGATGGCGCCTTCCATATTGTTGATCGACGGGCTGGCGTTGTAGCGCGAATGGTAGCGGGGCCGGTTCGCTTCGCGGTAGACCTCGGCGACCAGCGGCACGTCCTGCGCCAGCTGGCGCGACAGCTCGGCCGCGCTCATGTTTTCGTTTTGCAAGGTACGCATCAACTGCGGAATGATGGCCGGGATGCGCGGCACCAGCGCGGCGCCGGCGATCGGTTCACTGGCCAGGCGCGTCAATTCGTCCAGAATCTGCTGTTCGGCCTGCGCTGTCGCCTGCGCCGAACCCGCGGCCGCCAGCCAGCGGTAGTAGATGGCATCGATTTCGGTGATGGTGGCTGGCTGCCGTGTCATCTCGGGCGCCGCCGCTGCCGTGACTGGCGCAAGCTTGCTTTTTTCGCCGCCGTTCAGTAATTTTCCTATCCAACCCATTTTGCTTTTCCAGCCCTATATGCATCACTATCGCGACATCCGCTGCGCGATTTTACTTGATGACAGCCGTGCCGGTGCGGCGGGCGTGGCCGCCTTGGTCCACCTGCCGCAAAGTGCTACAGTGGCGCTCTCGCAGTTCCCCTCTTTGCAAGGTAAATCATGAGCAACATGCTGGCCCGCTACGTCACCACCCAGGCGTACAACAACGCCTGGAGCAACCACCGCCTGCTGAAAGCCTGCGGCGAGCTAAATCTGGCCGAATTCCAGGCGACGCGCGTCAGTTTTTTTCCCACCATCCAGTTCACCCTGAACCACATCCTCACATGCGACTGGTTTTATCTCGACGCGCTGGAGCGCGAGCTGCGCGGCGAGGCGCCGCATGCCGACTGCTATGCCTTCTTTGAACAGGACGAGCCATTTACCGACTGCGCCACGCTGCAGGCGGCCCAGCATGCATCCGACGCGCGCCTGATCGCCCACTGCCGCAGCCTGTGCGACACCGACCTGGCGCGGCCCGTGACGATCCTGCGCGACACGCCGCAAGTCGATACGCGCCAGCGCATGCTCGCGCATTTGTTCCAGCACCAGATCCACCACCGGGGGCAAGTGCACGCCATGCTGGCCGGCACGCGCATCGCGCCGCCCCAGCTCGACGAATTCTATTGCGCCGGCGAAGCGGGCGAGCGGGCGCAGGATTTTGCGGAACTGGGGTGGACGGAAGACGACGTCTGGGGACTGCGTTGACGCCTTCCTCGCTCATGCTCCCACACGATCCCATGCCAGACCTCGACCGCCTTCAGTTGTTCCCGCCCTCCAGCGCCGACCTTCCCGCTTTGCTGGCCTTCGAACTGGAAAACCGCGCGTATTTTGAAAACTGGGTTACGGCGCGCGCGCCGTCCTATTACCACCAGGAAGCCATCGCCGCCGCCATCGAACAGGCGCAGCGCGAACGCAAGCAAGACCAGGCTTACCAGTACCTCGCCAAGCTGGACGGGCAGATCATCGGCAGGGTCAACCTGACGGCCGTCACGCGTCCCTATTTCAACAAGGCGACGCTCGGCTACCGCATCGGCGAACGGTTCGGCGGACGCGGCTACGCCACGCGCGTGGTAGCCCTGCTGCTGGAAGAGGCTTTCGGCACACTGGAACTGTGGCGCCTGGAAGCGACGGCGCGGCCGCAAAACCTGGGCTCGGTCGCCGTCATGCAGCGCAACGGCTTTCACCAGTATGGCCGCTCGGAAAAAGCCATGCGCTTCCAGGATGCCTGGTCGGACTTGCTGTACTTTGAACGGCGCAAGGAACACGCGGGCGCCTAAAAAAACCGAGCAACCGCTCCATAAAGCAGGCAGCCCCTACCTGATGTTGTAAAATAGGCAAATATGGCGCGGCGTCGGCCATGTCGCCTGCCAGCCTTTCGCGCACGCGGATGCACTCACACTCAGGGAACAACATGCGCAATACAGACAAAAAAGCCTACCTCGTCGGCGGCGGCATCGGCTCGCTGGCCGCGGCCGCCTTCATGATACGCGACGGCGGCATGCAAGGCAGCAACATCACCATTTTCGAAGCGTCGCCCGTGACCGGTGGCAGCCTCGATGGCGGCGGCAATGCCGAAGATGGCTATACCCTGCGCGGCGGGCGCATGCTGACCACCGACAATTACGAGTGCACCTGGGACTTGTTCAAGAGCATCCCCTCGCTCGAGCATGCGGGCCAGAGCGTCTACGACGAAACCGTCGCCTTCAACGAACTGCACCTTCCCCACTCGCGCGCGCGGCTGGTCGACCGCAACCGTTTCAAGGTCGACGTCAGCAGCATGGGCTTTTCCATGCAGGACAGACTGGAACTGCTGAAGCTGACGGAAGCGGACGAAGACACGCTGGGCAGCAGCGCCATCACGGACTGGCTCTCGCCCGCATTCTTCGACACCCCGTTCTGGACCATGTGGGCCACCACGTTCGCCTTCCAGCCCTGGCACAGCGCCGTCGAGCTCAAGCGCTACCTGCACCGCTTCATGCTGGAGTTTTCGCGCATCGAAACCCTGGCCGGCGTCAAGCGCACCGTCTACAACCAGTACGATTCGCTGGTGCGCCCGCTGGTCGCCTGGCTGCAGGCGCAAGGCGTGAACCTCATCATGGATTGCACGGTGACCGATATCGAGGTGCAAGAATCCGATGGCCGCCTGAGCGCCACCGCCATTGCCTGCCAGCGCCGCGGCCTGGCCGACGTGGTCCCCGTCGCCGCGGGCGACCTGGTGTTTTTCCAGAATGCCTCGATGACGGATGCGTCCAGCTATGGCAGCATGCACCGCGCGCCCGCCAGGCGCACGAAGCACGACAGCCATGGCTGGCGCCTGTGGGAAAAGCTGGCCGAGGGACGCCCGCAACTGGGCCGTCCCGCCGCCTTCAACAGCAGCATCCCCGAATCGTACTGGGCCTCGTACACGGTCACCTTGAAGGACAGCGCCTTCTTTGACCGGATGGAGCAATTCACGGGCAACAGCGCGGGCACGGGCGGCCTCGTCACCTTCAAGGACAGCAACTGGCTCATGTCCATCGTGCTGGCGCACCAGCCCCATTTCGCCGGCCAGCCCGCGGGCGTGCAAGTATTCTGGGGCTATGCGCTGCACCCTGACCGCATCGGCAACTTCGTCGCCAAGCCCATGTCCGACTGCAGCGGCGAGGATATCCTGCGCGAGCTGTGCGGACACCTGAACTTCGACCTCGACATCATGGCCACGGCGAACTGCATTCCCTGCCGCATGCCGTACATCACCAGCATGTTCATGCCCCACGCGAAGAGCGACCGTCCCCTGCCCGTGCCGGCCAACTCCGTCAACCTGGCCTTCGTCAGCCAGTTCGTGGAAATCGCCGACGATGTCGTCTTCACCGTGGAATACTCGGTGCGCGCGGCGCAGACGGCCGTCTACCAGTTGCTGGGCGTGCAGCGCGCAGTGCCGCCCATCCACGCGCACGACAAGTCGCTGAAGGTCAAGCTGGACGCCGTCATCAAGGCGTTCAAATAGCCGCACTTTCCGGCATCAACGCCGTTTTCAGGCTATCGGCCGCGACTTTGTGGCAGCGCAAGGCACCGTGATAATGGACTGATAACGTCAAGGTTCGGGAATCTTATCTATCTTGCAAAGTCCAACATGAAAGTGCGGCTACGCCTGTTCGAACATGTGCTGCTGGTGCTGGCATTGGCCGTCGTCATCTTTGCCGCCGCCATCGTGCTGGCACGCATGACGCAGTGGGCGGAAGCGCAGGAATTGCCCGTCTACCTCGTGCAGGGCATGCACCTGGTGGGCAAGGTGCTGTTTTTCCTGGATGGCTGCATCGTCATCGCCGTCAGCAGCATTTTGGCCGCCCGGCTGTTCCGCCTGCTCACCAAGGAGGATTTATGAACGACCTTCACTACCTGTTCACGCTCCGGCATCCGCGCCGCTTCTGGTGCAGCGCCATCGCCATCGCCGTGGCCTCGGCCATCCTGCTGGGTCCCTGGCTCGACAGTATTCCCTGGCTGGTGGCGATCCCCTTCGTGGCCGGCGGCTTGCTGGTGGCGCTCGGCGAGCTGTGGGACGAGATGCACGGCAAGCGCCGGCGCAACGGCGACGACGACGCGCATGCGCCGTGCCGGCATCCCTGAGACAGGGTGATGCGTGCACGCAACAATGGTCACGCCATCGGCCGCGCCTGCGTTGATTTAAGACTGGCTTCAGCCTCGCCGTGCATCGTGATATGGCGCCAGCAGCAATGGCGCTTCCCTTCACCCTCACGGGCACTGCCCAGCAAAAGAGCCGACATGAGCACATGGATGCGCGCCAACAAAGGTTTTTTGATGTTCCTCCTGCTGTTCGGCGTGTTCCGCACGGCCGTGGCGGACTGGAATCCCATCCCGTCGGCGTCGATGCGCCCCAACCTGCTCGAAGGCGACGTGGTCTTCGTCAACCGCCTCGCCTTCAACCTGAAAGTGCCGCTCACCGATATCGTGCTGCAGCGCCTGGGCGAACCGCAGCGGGGCGACATCGTCACCTTTTCCTCGCCGAAAGACGGCACGCGCCTGATCAAGCGCATCATCGCCCTGCCCGGCGACACGGTGGAAATGCGCAATGAGCAGCTGGTCATCAATGGCCAGCCCGCCCAGTACACGGCGCTCGATACGGCCCCTGAAACCATCGCCCACGTGGGCCAGCTGACGGCGCAGCGCATCCGCGAACGCAACCAGACCGAGCAGCACCGCATCCAGGTCTTGCCGCAAATCGCGGGCGCGGCGCGCAGCTTTGCCCCCGTGACGGTGCCAACCGACCATTTCCTCATGCTGGGCGATAACCGCGACAACAGCGCCGATTCGCGCTACTTCGGCTTCGTGCCGCGCGCGTTGCTGATCGGCAAGGCCGAGCGCATCCTCGTGTCGGCCAATATCCAGGAGCATTGGCAGCCGCGGCTGCAGCGCTTCGGCATGAAGCTGGAATAAACCTCCCTCCTGCAACGGCGCCATGCTTTTCGGTTAGCATGGCGCATCATGCAAAATTTTCCATCAGCCAGCCTGCGGTCCGCCAGCGACGATCTTGCCCTCGATCAGCTGGCACAGTTCCTGCGGCGCCATCCCGACGTGCTGCTGCTGACGGGCGCCGGCATCAGCACGGCGTCGGGCATACCCGATTACCGCGACACGGAAGGTGTCCGGCGCGGCAATGCGCCCGTGCAAGGCCCCGATTTTCGCCGCCAGGAAGCCGTGCGCCGCCGCTACTGGGCGCGCAGCATGGTCGGTTGGCCAACCCTGGCGCGCGCCGTGCCGAATCCCGGCCACCTGGCCATCGCGCAACTGGCCCGGCGCGGGAGAATAGGCGGCCTGGTCACGCAAAACGTGGATGGACTGCATCAGCAAGCGGGCAGTACCGCCGTCACGGAGTTGCACGGCAGCATACATGGCGTGGTCTGTCTCGATTGCCGGGCTACCCACACGCGCCGCCTGATCCAGGATCAGCTCGAACACAACAATCCGCAGCTGCTGGGCGCCACGGCCACGCCGGCGCCCGATGGCGACGCCTTGCTGGAGCCGTCGCAGCTGGCCACCTTCCACCTGCCCGTCTGTCCCCGCTGCGGCGGCACCCTGCAGCCCGACGTGGTGTTTTTCGGCGATGGCGTACCCGCCGCCTGCGCGGCTGAAGCCGAGCGCAAAATGATGGAAGCTGGCGCCCTGCTGGTGGTGGGCTCGTCCGTCATGGTGTATTCCAGCTTTCGCCTGTGCCGCATGGCAGCCGAAACGGGCAAGCCCGTGGCCGCCATCAACCTGGGCAAGACGCGCGCCGACCATTTGCTGGCCTTCAAGACGGAAGCGCCGGCACAGGACATCTTGCCTGCATTAACGGCCATGCTGGACTGATCCCGCCTCTGCGGTGCGTTACTCTCGCTATACTGTGAGATTAACGAGGAGAATTCATGCTGGAACTGTTGAGTGAACACGCCTGTTTTGGCGGAGTACAACGCTTTTATCGCCACGACGCGCAAGCCATCGGCTTGCCCATGCGTTTCTCGGCCTTCATTCCCGACATGGCGCCAGGCGCCGCAGTCAGCACCAAGCGCCCCGCCCTGTTTTACCTGGCTGGTCTGACTTGCACGGAAGAAACGTTCATGATCAAGGGCGGCGCGCAGCGCGTGGCGGCCGAGGAAGGCTTGATCCTGATCGCCCCCGACACCAGCCCCCGCGGCGCGAACATCGCGGGCGAGAGCGAATCCTGGGATTTCGGCGTGGGTGCCGGCTTTTACGTGGACGCCACCGAGGCGCCATGGAGCAGCCACTACCGCATGTACAGCTACATCCTGGAATTGCGTGCCTTGCTGGAGCAGGAACTGGTGATCGACGCGCAGCGCACGGGCATTTTCGGCCACTCGATGGGCGGCCATGGCGCGCTGGTGCTGGCCTTGCGCAATCCGGCACTGTTCCGCTCCGTTTCCGCCTTCGCCCCCATCGCCGCACCGAGCCAATGTCCGTGGGGCAAGAAAGCGTTCACGGGCTACCTGGGCAGCGACGAGGCCAGCTGGCAGCAATACGACGCCAGCGCGCTGATGCGCGGCCTGCAGGGCCAGCCGCCGCTGTTCCCCGAAGGCATCTTGATCGACCAGGGCCTGGCCGACAAGTTCCTGCCCGAGCAACTGTGCCCCGAGGTGTTCGAAGCGGCGTGCCGGGACGCCGGCCAGCCTTTGCAGCTGCGCCGCCATGCCGGCTATGACCACGGCTATTACTTCATCGCCAGCTTCATGGAAGAGCACGTGCGCTTCCATGCGAGGAACTTGCGCGCCGCCTGAGCCGCTGCGCTACTGCGCCGTGCTGGTATGCCCGTTGAAATGGCGCGTGTACCAGTCCGTGGCCAGCAAGGCGGCCTGGTGGCGCGTGTCGGGGCCGCCAGGGGCGGCGATCTGTTCCAGTTGTTTGTCGCAGCGCAAGGTGGCGAACGCCATGCGGTTCAGGCCAGCCACGTCGGGGTCGCGCCCGCCCACGATCAGCAGGGACGGCACGCGCACATTTTCCAGCGCCGCCTTGCCGGCCATTTCCACCTGGCCATCGCACACGGCCAGCGCGGCGATTTCCGCGCTGCGCCAGGCCGCCAGCTGCATCACGACGGCCGCGCTGGTGCCATAGCCATACAGGCCGCAGGGCAAGCGCCGCGTGGACGGGTCGAGCTGCAGCCAGCCCAGGGCTTTTTCCAGCTGGCGCGCCAGCAGCACGATATCGCTGCGCACGAAATACGCGTGGCCATTGCTGCCGCCGCCAGGCTCGACACCGCCCTGGTCGAAGCGCAGGGTGGCGATGCCCGCCCGCAAAAAATCCTGGGAAGTGGCGTGGCTGGAAGCGCCCAGATAGTCGCTGTCGGCGCCTGCGCCGTGGGCAAACAGGACGATGCCCACCGGCCGTTCGGGCATTTCAAGCACGCCATCCATTTGAAGTTCATCGGCCGTAATGCTGACAAATTGTTCTTGCATGGTTGCCTCCGCAATCGAGCTGGGATCAAGCTAAAGCTGAAGTCAAGCTGTACGCTGATTTTACGCTGATCTTGCCGGGCCGGGGACAGCCTGCGTGCCCCGGGCGGCTAACTTCAGTGTAGCAGCCCGCGGCCATTCCTGCGCAGCCGTTCGCGCATCGTCACCGGCAAGGCAGGACTATACGGCGCCGTGCCGATCCAGCCCCTTCAGCACGGCTTCCGGGCGGATCGGCAAATGCCGCACGCGCGACGCCACGGCGGCGAAGATGGCGTTGCCGATGGCCGGCGCCACGGCCGTCGTGGGCGGTTCGCCCATGCCCGTCGCCGTATGCGTGCTGGCAACGAATTCGATGTCGAGCTCGGGCACGTCGGCCATGCGCAGGGGCGTGTAGGTATTCAGGTTGGTATCCTTCACTTCGCCGTTCAGGAAAGCCGTGCCCTCATGCAAGGCCATGCTCACGCCCCACAGGGCGCCCCCTTCCGCCTGCGCCAGCGCGCCATCGGGGTCGACGATGCTGCCCGCATCGATCACCATGAACAATTTTTCGACTTTCACCATGCAAGTGCTGCGGTCCACCTTGACCCGGGCGACGCACGCCGTCCAGGTGGGCATGTCGCGTTCCTGGCCGAACGTGGCGGCGATGCCCAGGCCCGTGTCGGGCGGCATGGCCTTGCCCCAGCCCGCCTTGTCCGCCACACGCTGCAGCACGTGGGCCAGGCGCGCGGCGCCGCCGACGGCGTTCGGCGCGCTGCCCCCATTGCGGCCCGACGCCTGCAGCAAGGACAGGCGGAACGCCAGCGGATCGACCTTGGCCGCCTGCGCCGCCTCATCCATGAAACTTTCCACAGCCCAATTCGTCCAGCCGGGCCCCACGGAGCGCAGCCAGCCGGGACGGAAACTGCTGTTGGCCAGGTCGTTCGACACGGCCCGCACGCGCTGCGCGCCCACCGCATACCAGTGGTCGGCGCCGGCGATGGCGAACGGGTCATACGGATGGCCCTGCTTATCCTTGGCCAGGAAGGCGGGGATCATCGCTTGCGTGGGCCAGCCCGCGCTGGCCTCGTGCACCATCGACGACACCTTGCCCGCGTCGTCGAACGCCATGCGCACATGCTGCACGGACGGCGAACGGGGCGAATCGAAACGGGCATCGTCGGCCCGCGTGCAAATCATCTTGACGGGGCGCCCCACGGCTTGCGCCGCCAGCGCGGCCGGCACGCAATAATCGCCATTCAGACGCCGCCCGAAACCGCCGCCCAGCAGATAGGTGTGCAGCATGACCTTGCTCTCCGGCACCTTCAGCGCCTGCGCCAGCACGGGCAGGATCAACGATTGCCACTGGTTGCCTGCATGAATGTGCCAGACGCCGTCGATTTCCTGCGCCAGGGCATTCACGGGTTCCAGCTGGAAATGCAGCACGGTGCTGGTCGTGTAGTGGCGCTCCAGTTGCAGGCTGGCATCCTTGAACGCTTGCTCCACGCCATCATCATCGACCACGCGGGCGCCCAGGCTGGCATCGGCCAGCTGCTTGGTGGCGTAGTTGAGGATATCCTGCTCCGCCACGTGGGCCGCCGGGCCGGCCCGCCATTTCACTTGCACCAGCTCGGCCGCGCGCATGGCGGCCGCATACGTTTCGGCCACCACCATGACCCAGCCGGGCACCGTGCCGCTGGGGTCTTGCAAGGCAAACGAACGCAGGTAGCCCTTGACCTTTTTCGCGGCCGCATCGTCGATGGACACCACTTTCGCGCCGTAGCGCGTGGGCGGAATCTTCGGGCGCGCATACAGCATGCCCTCGACCTGCGCATCGATGCCGTACACGGCCGCGCCATTGATTTTCGCGGGAATGTCCAGCGCCTGCACGTGCTGGCCGATCAGGCTGCGCTGCTGCGGCGTTTTCAGCACGATGGCTTTCAATTGTTCCGGCGTGTACTGGCGCGCCAGCTTGCCACGGCGCACAATGTCGCCATAGCTGATCGACCTTCCCCGGCCATGCACGACGCCCAGCCTGGCGTGGCAGGCGGACACGGGCACGCGCAGCAGGCGCGCGCCCTCCTCGACCAGCGCCAGGCGCCCGGCCGCGCCGGCACGGCTGAGCGGGTCGAAATTCTGCCAGACGGACCAGCTGCCGCCCGTCACCATCAAGCCCCATTTCGGGTCCGTGTCCACATAATGCAGGCGTACCTTGCTCCAGTCCGCTTCCAGCTCTTCGGCGACGATGCGCGCCAGGGCCGTACCGATATGCTGGCCCATTTCCGCCTTGGCGATATTGACGGTGATCATGCCATCGCGGCCGATCTGGAACCAGATGCTGGGGTCGAACACGGGCGCGGCCGGCTTGGCGGGCGGCACGCGTGCCACCTTGCTGTCGGCCAGGGAACTGTCGGCGCGCAGGAAGGCCAAAGTAAACCCCGTGCCGGCGGCGGCGATCAGGAAACCGCGCCGGCCCAGCGAGCTGGGACGGGCGGCAGAATTTTCTTTCGGCAACTTAAACACCGGGCGCCTCCTGCATGCCGGCCGCCAGCTTGATGGCCTTGCGGATGCGCACATACGCCATGCAGCGGCACAGGTTGCCGCTCATGACGGCATCGATATTCGCATCCGTCGGTTGCGGATAATCTTTCAACAAGGTGGCCGCCTGCATGATCTGGCCCGACTGGCAATAGCCGCACTGGGGCGCCTGCGTGGCCAGCCACGCCCGCTGCAAAGGATGCGTGCCATCGGGCGAGAGGCCTTCGATAGTGGTGATGGCGCAGCCGGCCACGGCGGCAATCGGCGTGATGCACGAACGCATGGCGCGGCCATCCACGTGCACGGTGCAGGCGCCGCACATGCCGATGCCGCAGCCAAACTTCGTACCCTTCAAGTTGACTTCATCGCGCAGCACCCACAGCAGGGGCGTTTCGGCGTCGGTCTCGGTGCCGAAGGGCTGGCCATTCACGGTAATGTTATACATAAAAAACTTTCAAGAGTTACTTGCCGGCGCGCGTGCGCGCCACGGCCGCTTCCAGGTTCGTCCAGGCCGGCTGGTGGCTGCGGCTGCGGCGCAGATAGGCGGCCAGCTGGGCCACGTCATTGTCCGTCAGCGAGGCGGCAAAGCCGGGCATCAGCACGCCGGGCATGGCCGCATCCTTGCTGATGCCGTGCAATATCACCTGGATCAGGTTGGCGGGATCGGGCGCGCTGACGGCGCTGTTCAGGCTCAGCTCCGGACGCAGGGCCACGGGCCGGCCATCGCTGTTCGAGTGGCACGACGCGCAGGCGGCCACGTACAGGCTGGCGCCACGGTCGTTGTCGACCAGGCTGACCCTCTGCGAGCGGACGATGCCGGCCTTGACCACGGCATCCGTATCGACCTGGCGTTGTTCAGCGCCGGCCACGCCGGCAAAATATACGGACAGCGCGCGGATATCGCTATCGGGCGAGGCGCCCATGCCTTCGTGCACGACGGCCGACATGGGTCCTGCCGCCACGCCGTGCAGGGCCGTCGCCCCCGTGCGCAGGAAGGCGTACAGCTCGTCCTGCGTCCATGGCAAGGGGGCCGTGTTGGCGCTGGTCAAGGCCGGCGCATACCAGTGGTCGATGGCCGAGCCCAGATAGGGCGAACCGGCCAGCTCGGCGCCCAGCGCATTGCGCGGCGTGTGGCAGGCGGCGCAATGGGCCAGGCCTTCGGCCAGGTAGCGGCCCCGGTTCCAGTCCAGTCCTTGCGCAGGATCAAGCTGGAATGTCGCTGGCTTGAAAAACAGCAACTTCCAGCCCGCCTGTAGCGGCCGCAAGTTCAGGGGAAACGGCACGGTATTGACGGGCGCCACCGCATATACGGGCGGGCGCGTCATGAAATACGCGTACAAGGCCGTCAGGTCAGCCTCCGAGACAAGGTTGAAATGCGTGTACGGAAAGACGGGATACAAATGGGCGCCATCGCGGCCCACGCCTTCGCGCATGGCCCGCTGGAAGGCGGCCAGCGACCAGCGGCCGATGCCCGTTTGCCGGTCAGGCGTGATATTCGTCGCGTAGATCGTGCCGAACGGCGTGGCGAGGCCGTGCCCGCCCGCGTAATCGGCGCCGTCCCTGGCCGTATGGCAGGCGGCGCAATTGCCCATGCCCGCCAGGATGCGGCCCCGCTCCACCACTTGCTGGGAAAATGCCGTGGCGGCAGGCGGATCGATGGGCGCCAGCGCGGGGCGCCAGTAATACAGATACGCGGCCAGGGCCGCCACGATGAGCAATGCCAGCGACAACAGCAGGCCGGTGAAGATTTTCTTGAGCAAAACAGGAACCAGTGAAAAGTAAAGGCCAGGGTGTAAGCAAGGCGCACGGGCCGCCGGCCAACGGCGGCGGCAACAGGGCCACGGTGACAATCTTACCGCGATTGTGACTTGTTGTATGTACGCAATGACACGCAGGCAACGCCGCAGGCGGGCTGCGCCTTATAATCAGCGTTTCAGCACGCCGCCGCTCCTTCATGCATACCGTTACCATCATCCTCATCCTCGTCCTGACCGTCGTCCTGTGCGGCTTTCTCGCCCGCTCGCGCTGGGTCAAGCTGCCGCTGCCCCTGATCCAGATCGCCGGCGGCACGGGTTTGGCCTTGTTTGGCGTGCAAGTGCCGCTCGATCCCGACATTTTCTTCCTGCTCTTCATCCCGCCGCTGCTGTTTCTCGACGGCTGGCGCATCCCCAAGGGCGCCTTCTTTTCCGACGCGCGCTCGATCCTGATGCTGGCTATCGGCCTGGTGCTGTTTACCGTGCTGGGCATGGGCTTTTTCATCGACTGGCTCATCCCCAGCGTGCCGCTGGCCGTCGCCTTCGCGCTGGGCGCCATCCTCTCGCCGACGGACCCCGTGGCGGTCTCGGCGATCGCCGCCGGCAACCCCATCCCGCCGCGCCTGATGCACATCCTCGAAGGCGAATCGCTGCTGAACGACGCTTCGGGCCTGGTCTGCTTCACGTTTGCCGTAGGCGCCATGATGACGGGCGGCTTTTCCATCGGCGCCGCCTCGCTGAGTTTCCTGCAGGAAGCGGGCGGCGGCATCGTCATCGGCCTGGCCATCTCGTGGGGCGTGGGCCTGGCGAATAAATGGCTGGTGAGCAAGGTGGGCGAAGAGCCGGGCCTGCAAATCCTCATCAGCATACTGATCCCGTTCGCCGCCTACCTGGGCGCCGAGCAAATCCACGGTTCCGGCATCCTGGCCGCCGCCACGGCGGGCGTGTCCATGCATTATGCCGACCTGATCGGCCGCCCGCTGGCCGCCACGCGCACCCAGCGCAAGGCCGTGTGGGATACCGTGCAACTGGTCTTGAACGGCGTGATCTTCGTCATGCTGGGCGCGCAACTGCCCGCCACCGTGGCCGGCTTGCCGGCCGCCTCCGCCGAAATCGGCGCCGGCAGCGCCTGGAAGCTGCCCCTGTTCGTCATCGCCATCACGGTGGGGCTGACCTTCATGCGTTTCCTCTGGGTCTTCATTTCCATGAAACTGACCCTGTTCAAGCACCACAAGAAAATCGCGGGCGAACCGAAGGACGCGGCGCTGCTGGCGCGCCCCAGCCTGCGCCTGCTGCTGGTGGCGTCGTTCGCGGGCGTGCGCGGCGCGCTGACCCTGGCCGGCATCCTGACCCTGCCCCTGTTCTTGCCCGATGGCAATCGTTTCCCGGCGCGCGACCTCGTCATCTTCCTGGCCATGGGCGTGATCCTGCTGTCGCTGCTGCTGGCCAGCGTCACCCTGCCCCTGCTGACCAAGGGCCTGGTGTTCGCGCCGCCCGCGCGCCGTTCGACGGAAGAGCGCAATGCCCGCGCCGCAGCCGCCGAAGCGGCCATCGCGCGGCTGGAAAAAGTGTGCGAAGGCATCGACAAGAATGACAAGCAGCAAGTCGTCACGGAAGCGGCCAACCGCCTGATCGAAGCCTACCGGCGCCGCCTCGCGTATGGCGAAAGCAGCAACGACGAGGCGATGCGCTTGCAGGAACTGGCCAAGGCCGAGCGCGCGCTGCGCCTGGAAGGGCTGAATGCGGAGCGCGATGAACTGTTCCGCCGCCGCATTTCGGGCGAACTGGACGACACCATCCATTTGCGCCTGCTGCGCGAAATCGACTTGCTGGAAGCGACACTGGAAGAATAGCAACACTCTGGCGTGCCACGGCAGTGTTGACAAGTAATTCTCATGGTAAAGAATGCAAGTTTTCACATTCGTGTTTATAATGCAAGGTTGTATGGCGTAGCGCCGTGATTTACTTTCAACCGGGACTTCCGTAGAGTCTGTGTTGCTGAGTAACAGTATAAGTAGCCACCCGACCCGAATAAAGACACCGACGCCGTGCCCTCCTCCCCCCGCCACCGGCAGCGCTCCGCGCCGCCAGCCCTGTTCGCTGTCGTGCTGCTGGCTTCGCTGCTCGCCGGCACCGCGCTGGCGCCGTGTGCGGCATGGGCGCAAGCGGGCGCGGCGGCCGACGCCAGGCGTCCCGCCGAGGTGGCCCAGGTCCTGTTTGGCATCGTCAGCTATGTGCGCTGGCCCGTGGCGCGCCAGGAAGTGCGCGTCTGCATGGTCGGTGCGCCCCGCTATGGCGCGGCCATCGTCGATACGCCCGCCTCCAGCCTGGGCCAGCGCATCCGCGTGAAAATCCCGGCGCTGGCAAGCGCGGCCAGCGAATGCGACGTCGTCTACCTGGGCAGCCTGCCCGAGGGCGAGCGCGAGCACTTGCTGGCGCAGCTCATCGGCAAGCCGATTTTATCGGTCGCCGAACCCGGCACGTCCTGCACCGTGGGCACCATGTTTTGCCTGCGCCTGAACGAGGCGCAGATCGGCTTTGACGTCAACCTCGACGCCATCGCCCGCAGCGGCCTGCGCGTGCATCCGAACGCCTTGCAAATTGCACGTCGCAAGGGACCGCCGCCATGAGCGCCCGCATGAGCACCAAGCCTGCCCGCACGCCCCGCCCCACGCTCGACAGCGTGCTGCGGCGCGCCCACCTGAGCGTGTCGCTGATCGCCGTGCTGGCGGCTGGCCTGACCCTGACGGCCGTGGCGCTGCTGGCCCTGCGCGTGTATTCGGACCAGAACCTGCGCCTGGTGGCCCGCTCGATGAGCTACACGGTGGAAGGGGCCGTCGTCTTTGGCGACTCCCAGGCCGCCAGGGAAGCGCTGGCCTTGATCGGCGTCAATGAAGATATTGACCAGGCGCAGGTGAGCGACACGGCCGGCAAGGTGCTGGCCCGCTGGGAACGTGGGCAACATGGCACGCGCTACTACATCGAACGCGCGCTGACGGGCTGGATGCTGCCCGATTCGCTGACCTTCCCCATCACGCGCAATGACCAGGCCATCGGCAACATCACCCTGGTGCCGCACAGCCGCAGCCTGCTGCCCTTCCTGCTCAGTGGCCTGGCCTGCCTGCTCGCCTGCCTGGTGCTCAGCCTGGCCGTCGCCGTGCGCCTGTCGCGCCGCATGGAAACGGAAATCACTTCGCCCCTGCGCCACTTGGCGGAAACGGCCCACCGCGTGCGGCGCGACCGCTCGTTCGAACTGCGCGTGCCGCCAGCCAATATTGCCGAGTTGAACCAGATCAATGACGACTTCAACGCCCTGCTCGACGAACTGGAAGCATGGCAGAGCCATCTGCAAAAGGAAAACGCCTCGCTGTCGCACCGCGCCAACCACGACAGCCTGACGGGCCTGTCGAACCGCGCCTTCATGGAAGCGGAGCTGGAACGCGCCATCCTCGAAGCGCGGGTCGGCAACGGCAAGGTGGCCGTGCTGTTCCTCGACAGCGACCGCTTCAAATACATCAACGATACCTTCGGCCATGCCTCGGGCGACCGGGTGCTGGTGACGATCGCCGCGCGCATCAAGCAGCAATTGCGCGAGGGCGACCTGGTGGCGCGCCTGGGCGGCGACGAATTCGCCATCCTGCTCAAGCCGCTGCGCAACAGCAGCGACGCCATGCACATCGCCGACAACATCATCGCCGCCATGGCGCAAGCCATTGAACTGCCCACTGGCAACAGTATCGTCAGCTCGCTGACCATCGGCGTGGCCGTCTTCCCCGACCACGCCATCGACGCCGTCTCGCTGGTGGGCGCGGCGGATGAAGCCATGTACCGCGCCAAGCAGGCGCAGCGCGGCACGCGCCAGGTGGCGCGCCTGCCGCAACCCCATATTCACCCCTGAACCAAGGAGCAACACCATGCAATTTCTCTACACACAATTACGCCGCGGCGTCCTCGGTCTGTTCATGCTGGGCCTGCTGGCCGCCTGCCAGAGCACGCCAGAAATCAAACCGCTGTTCAACGCCGAGCAAGTCGCCACCTTGAAGGAGCAAGGCTTCAACCAGACCGACGAAGGCTGGGAACTGAGCTTTACCGACAAGCTGCTGTTCGAATTCGACGCCGCCAAGCTGACGGCACCGAGCCGCAACGCCATCCAGAAAATCAGCGCCGCCCTGCTGAAAGTGGGCATTACCCACATGCGCGTGGAAGGCCATACGGATAACGAAGGCACGGAAGCGTACAACAACAAGCTGTCGCTGGCGCGCGCCAACGTGGTGGCCGACGCCATGAGCGCATCGGGCATTCCGCGCGACAACATCACCGTCAAGGGCCTGGGCATGAGCAAACCGGTCGCCTCGAACGCCAGCAAGACGGGCAAGGCGGAAAACCGCCGCGTCACCGTCATCGTCTCGGCGCCTTGACCTTGCACCTGGACGTGCCCGCCGTGCGCTGGGTCGTGATGGGCGTGTCCGGCTGCGGCAAGAGCGCCGTCGGCAGCCTGCTGGCCGATGCCCTGCACGTGCCCTACGTGGAAGGCGACGACGTGCATTCGCCGCAAAACGTGGCCAAGATGGCGGCCGGCATCCCGCTCGACGATGCCGACCGGGCCGGCTGGCTGGCCGCCCTGCGCGAACGCATCGCTGCGGCGCGCGCGCAAGGCAGCGGCCTCGTCGTCTCTTGCTCTGCCCTGAAGCGCGCCTACCGCGACGTGCTGCGCGCAGGCGACCCGGCCCTGCGCTTTGTCCACCTGGACGGCCCGCGCGCCGTGCTGGAAAGCCGCTTGCAGCGCCCGGGCCACTTCATGCCCGCCAGCCTGCTCGACAGCCAGCTGGCCACCCTGCAACCGCTGCAGGCGGACGAGGCCGGCATCGTGCTCGATATCCGCCAGCCGCTGGCCGTGCTGCTCGAACAGATCCTGCAAACGCCCTGACTGGCGGCCATGCGGCTGGACAGCCCGCGGCCCCCTGTGTAGACTGGCGCGCACTTTCATGAAGGATTTCTATGAGCACACCAACGACAAAACCAGCACCGGGCCCCGAATTCTGGGAACGCGCCGACCAGGTCATCGCCCTGGCCAATGAGCAATGCATGCACAGCGGCGGCAATGAAGTGGCCACCTCGCTGCTGTACGCGGCCGCCCGCTTCAACGCCTTCCTCGTCGCCAGCAAGAGCAACGACGTGGCCAAGATGCAGGCAGAGAAGGAAGGCGCCGTGGCCTTCTTCACGGAACAGTACAAGCGCATGCTGACCGACAACTTCAACGATTACATCACCAACTTCGACAAGTACACGCAACCGTCGTCGGCCCCCAAGGGCTGATGCCAACGGCCAGCCTGGACAGTCACCGCGTCCGCGCCAGCCACGCTGACGAAGTGCTGGACGGCGTGGTGCGCTACGCGCCGCTGCCATCGCTGTGGCTGACGGCCATGCTGGCCGGCGCCGTGACTGGCGCCGTGTTCTTCTTCAGCTGGACGGGCGTGGCGCTGTTTATCGTCAGCACGGCCATCGTCCTGCTGTTCGGCCACTCGCTGGGCAGCCACCGCAAACTGATCCACGACAGCTTCGCATGCCCGCAATGGCTGGAATATGTACTCGTGTACCTGGGCGTGCTGGTGGGCCTGAGCGGCCCGCTGGGCCTGCTGCGCCAGCACGAGCTGCGCGACTATGCGCAGCGCCTGCCCGACTGCCACCCCTATCTGCGCCACGGCGCCGGCTTCTGGCGCGATGCCTGGTGGCAACTCCACTGCCGCCTCGACCTCGGCCACCCGCCCCACATCGCCATCGAGCCGCGCATCGCGCACGACCGCTTTTATCGTTTCCTGGAAAAAACCTGGATGCTGCAGCAACTGCCGTGGGCCCTGCTGTTCTACGCCTGGGGCGGCTGGGGCTACGTCTGCTGGGGCGTCTGCGCGCGGGTCAGCGCCGGCGTGCTGGGCCACTGGCTGATCGGCTACTTCGCCCACAACCATGGGCAAATGCACTTTCATGTCGATGGCGCCGCCGTGCAAGGCCGGAATATCCGCCTGACCTCGCTTCTGACCATGGGTGAATGCTGGCACAACAACCATCACGCGTATCCGGGTTCAGCCAGGCTGGGCCTGCTGCCGGGCGAATGGGACCCGGGCTGGTGGATGCTGCTGCTGTTGCGGCGCCTGGGCCTCGTCTCCGGCCTGCGCCTGCCGCACGACCTGGCGCCGCGGCCGGAACTGCGCCAACGGCTGCCCGCCGATAGTTATTGACCAATCGTTCACCAATGCATATAGTGGAAGCAGATACGGGACATCCCGCCCCGCCGCACGCATTGCTTACGCACCATGGCCAGACCGCGCAACTTCGACGAAACGACCGTCATCAGCCAGGCCGCCGCCGTCTTTGGCAGCCTGGGCTACAACGCCGCATCGATCGATGACCTGGTCAAGGCGACCGGTTTGCTGCGCGGCAGCCTGTACAAGGCATTCGGCTCCAAGCGCCATCTGTTCGAGCGCGTGCTGGCGCAGGCGCTGCAGCCTGGCTGGCCGGCGCGGGAAGAAGCGGTCGATTTGCTGATCATCGCCTTGAAGGAACTGGCGCCCTCCGACGCCGCCATCACGGCGCTGTGCCGCGCCGCCGTGCAGGACACGGGCGCCGGGACGGCCCGCCTGCTGGGCGAACGCCTGTTAAGCCATCTGGATCAACCACCAAAGGAGACACCATGCCTGTCCTCGAATTGAACGACGATGCACTGACCATCCGCCTGGCCCTGTGGGAAAAGCTGGCCTCCTTTCACGGCAACCTGCGTATTCCCCTGCAGCATGTGCGGGGCGCCACCGACGATGACGGTTTCCGCGGCTCGGCCCTGGGTTTGCGCGCCCCGGGCACCAACCTGCCTGGCGTCATTTCGGCGGGCACTTACCACAAGGGTGGCGACCGCCAGTTTGTCTTCATGACGCGCGGCACGCAGCCGCTGGTCATCGAATTGCAGGGCGAAAAGTGGGCGCGCCTGGTACTCGGCGTGCCTGACGCGCGCGCCATGGCGGCGCGCATCAATGCACTGGCCACGGCGCCAGCCTGACGCATCAGTCCGGCTCGCCGGCCAGGTAATTGTTCTTCACGCGCACGTAGTGCTCGGCCGAATAGCGCAGGTAGGCGATCTCGGCCTCGGTCAGCGCGCGCACCTTGGCGGCGGGACGGCCCACGTACAAATGGCCGCTTTCCAGCACCTTGCCCGGCGACACCAGGCTGCCCGCGCCCAGCATCACGTGTTTTTCCACCACCACGTCATCCATGACGATGCTGCCCATGCCGATCAGGCACTCGTCGCCGATGGTGCAGCCGTGCAAGATCACAGAATGGCCGATGGTGACGTACTTGCCGATGGTCAACGGTGAACCGTCGGGCTTGGCCGCATTCCTGTGCGACACGTGACCCATGGAAAAGTCCTGGATATTGCTGCCTTCGCCGATGACGATGCGGTTGACGTCGCCGCGCAACACGCTGTTGCACCAGATGGAAGAGTCGTCGCCGATCTGTACGTCGCCAATCACTTGCGCCGTGTCATGCAGGTAGACGCGCTCGCCCAGCACGGGACGGGTATTCAGGTAAGAGCTTACAGGCATTGTCTTCTCGTTTCTTTAACATTAAACAACAGGATTCACACCCAGCCGGCGGCCAGCGCAAAAATCGCCAGCCCATGCGCGAGGGATGCGCCCAGCAAGCCGGCACGGCAATATACCAGCCCCGCCACCACGCCTTCGATCACGGTGAACACGAGGATGGGCGCGCCCACCTGCGTGACGGTGGTGGCGAGAAAGGCGTGGCACAGGCCAAACAGCAGGCCCGACACCAGCGCCGCGCGCCAGGCCGGCAGCCAGGCGCGCAATTGCTGCTGCAGCAAGCCGCGAAACAGCAATTCCTCATAACAGTTGGCCGCCAGCGCAAAGCCCAGCAGCAAGGGCAGCGCGGATGGCGCAACGGGCGCCAGGGACGGCAAGCCGGACAGGGCTTTCAAGCCCGTCGCCAGGGCGATGATCACGCACGCGCCCGCCACGCCCAGCAACACGGACAGGGCCGGCCGCGTGCCCAGCCAGCGGATCTGGCGGCGCGCCTCGCTTTCCAGCCAGCAAGTACTCGCCACCAGGGCCAGCGACATGGCCCCCAGCGCCAGCAAGACCGGCGGCGGCGCCGTGAAACGCAAGCCGCCCGCCGCCACTTGCCAATAGCCGTGCGCCGTCATCGCGTCGCGCGCCAGCACGAAAAACAGGATGTGCACGAGCACGCGCAGCAGCGGCACCGTCCGGGGAACGGCCAGCAGCAAGGCGGCGCAGACGAGGAAGGCGGGCGTGATCGCCAGCAGATACTGCGCCAGGGAAGTGATCTCGGGCATCGTTCAATCGTTCGATAGTGCCAACGGGCACGGGCGCAGCAATTGTATGCGGCGGCCGGCAACATGGGCAAGCCGTCTGCCGATGCCGCCGTCATCCCGCCTTGCGCCAGCCATGCATCAGCGCATGCGCCGCCAGCCCGGCCGCCAGCCCCCACAGGGCGCCGCCCACGCCCAGCAGGGTCACGTTTGCGGCCGTGGCCAGGAAGGTGATCAGCGCCGTTTCGCGCATGCGCACGTCCGCCATCGCCTGCGCCAGGCTGTTGCCGATGGCGCCCAGCAAGGCCAGGCCCGCCAGCGCCGTGATGAAGGGGCGCGGCAAGACCATGAACAGGCTGGCCAGGGTGACGCCGAAGATGCCCACCAGAATGTACAGCACGCCGCACGCCAGGCCCGCGACATAGCGCTTCGACGGGTCCGCATGCGCATCCTTGCCCGTGCAGATGGCGGCCGTGATGGCGGCCACGTTGAAGGCGTGCGCACCGAATGGCGCCATGAGCAGCGAACCGAGGCCCGTCACCGTCAAAATGGGATTGGCGCTGACCTGGTAACCGTCATTGCGCAACACCAGCATGCCGGGCATGTATTGCCCAGTCAGGGTGATCAGGAACAGGGGCAGCGCCACGCCCAGCAGAGACGCCACGGAAAAGCGCGGCATCTCGAACACGGGCGCGGCCAGGGCCAGTGCTATGCCTTGCGTATCGATGCGCCCCTGCGCCAGCAGCAGGGCCAGGCCGATCAGCATGATGCCCACCACGGCAAAGCGCGCCGTGAAACGGCGCAGCACGGCGTACGACAGCAGCAATACCACCACCAGCAGCGGATCGGCGCTGGCGCCGCCGAAGGCGTTCACGCCGAATTGCAGCAGGATTCCGGCCAGCAAGCCGGCGGCGATGCCGCCCGGTATCAGCCGCACCAGGCGCTCGAAGGCGCCCGACATGCCCAGCAAGATGAAGGCGATGGCGGACACGATGTAGGCGCCGATCACCTCGGCATACGGCGTATGCGGCATGACGGTGGCCAAAAAGGCCACGCCGGGCGTGGACCAGGCCGTGATGATGGGTGCGCGGTAACGGTAGCTGAGCCAGATGCCCGTCACGCCCACGCCGATGCTCAGCGACCAGACCCAGGACGCCGTCTGCGCGGCGCTCAGCTGGGCCAGCTGGGCTGCCTGGAACACCAGCACGAAGGTGCCGCCATAGTTGACGAGGACGGAGATGAAGGCCGCCATGGCGGGGGACGCCAGGTCGCGCCAGCGCGCCCGTGTCGTGTTGTCGATCGACGCCGATGATGTGGAACTGGTCTGCATGCGTGTGCCCTTGCCTGAGGTTCAAAAGGGGCATCTTAACGGCCGCATGGACTGCTCAGGCAGGCCACTTTACGCATGCATAGCAGACCACTTGAGCGCTCACCCCAGCGCGCGAGCCAGGCGGACGATGCCGCTGTCGATCTCGTGCGGCGTGAGCGCCGCAAAACCCAGCAGCCAGCCGCCCCGCTCCGGCGGCCTCGCGTACAGCCGGCTCAGGCCCGGCAGCACGATGCCCGCCTGTGCCGCCAGGCGTATCGTTTCCAGCTCGTCCCTGCCCCCGTGCAGCAGACACGGCATCTGCAAGCCGCCCGGCGGCAGCTGCGCCGCGACCACGTGCGGCAAGTGCCGCTGCACGGCCTGCGCCATCGCATCGCGGCGCACGGCGTAGACCTTGCGCATGGCGCGCACATGGGCCGCGAAATGGCCATCGGCGATGAAACGGGCCAGCGTCAGCTGGTCCAGCTGCGGCGTGTGGCCGTCGAGGATGCTGCGCGCATACGTCATCGGCTTGACCAGCGCGGGCGGCAGCACCATGTAGCCGAGGCGCAGCCCCGGATACAGCGACTTGGCAAAGGTGCCCAGGTAGATCGTGCGCTGCTGCGTGTCGAGCCCCTGCACGCAAGCTGTCGGCAAGCCCGCGTAGTGAAACTGGCTATCGTAATCGTCCTCGACGATCCAGCCCTGGCGCTCGGCGGCCCAGGCAGTCAGGGCCAGGCGGCGCTCAAGCGCCAGGGTGGCGCCCGTCGGGTATTGATGCGACGGCGTGACGTACACCGTGTTGGCCCCGCTGCGGTCCGCGCGCAGGTGCTCGATGGACAAGCCATGCGCATCGACAGGCACGGGCACGACCCGCAATTGCGCCATCTCAAAGGCCTTGCGCGCGCCGAAATAGCCGGGGTCTTCCATCAGGATGGGGCCATGCGCGTCGGCCAGCACTTGCGCGCACAGGTACAGGGCCTGGCGCGTGCTGCTCAGCACAAGCACCTGGTCCGCCGTGGCCCGCGCGCCCCGCTCCAGGTTCACATAGTCGGCGATGGCCTGGCGCAGCGGTTCCGCGCCTTGCGGGTCGCCGTGCAGCAGCACGCCGGCCTGATGTTCGCAGGCGGCCTGGCGCCGCAAGCGCTCCCACACGTCGAGCGGAAAGGCCCGCGTTTCCGGCAAGCCCGTGGCGAAGGCCTTCACGCTCTGCTGGTCGGCCACGCCGCCGCTGGCGAGAATCTGCGCGCCGCGCGCGCTGAGGGCCGCCGGCTGCGCGGACAAGGGCGGCAACGCAGTCGCAGGCTTGCCCAGCAAGCTCGCGCCTATCGTCGGCGAGACAAAACTGCCCGATCCCGCCTGCCGCCGCACATAACCATCGAGGCGCAGCTGCGCATACGCCATTTCCACCGTCTCGCGCGACACGCCCAGCGACTGCGCCAGCGCGCGCGTGGCCGGCAGGCGCAGGCCGGGCGCCAGCACGCCGTCGAGTATCAACTGGCGCAACGCGCGCTGCACCCGCACGCGCAAGTCGAGCGCCGCCAGTTCAGGCGCGCCGATGCGGATTTTCAGGGTGTCGAGTTCGAACTGCGGCGTCATAGGGCCTTGGCGCGGGCCGCATCCACGGCGGCCATGCTGCTGGCCAGCGAAAAGCCATGCTGCTGCAGCACCGCCACCAGCTGCTCGCCGGCGCAGCCCAAACGCAGGTTTTCCGCCACCCAGTCATGCCAGGCAGCGCCGATCTCCGGCATGGGTTCTTCTTCCAGCGTGAGACCGAGTATGCAGCTGGCCAGCAAACCGTTGATGCGCTTCGTGTCGATCAGGTGCTGCACCACCGCATGGCCCGACTGGGGATACGGGTGCAGGGTGCAACGGCCGAATGCGGCCAGGCGCTGCGCGTGCATGGCGTCGAGGTTCACCGATTCGCTGGCACTGGCGCCCGCATTGGCGACGTCGGGCCGGGCCACGTCAGGCCGCGTGCCGAACACCAGGTGCAGCTGCGTATCGTCCGTCGCCCTGGCGCGGCACAGGGCCGCCAGGTCGTAGTAGCCAGACGGCGGCGGGTCTTGCGCCAGCGACTCCATCACGGGCAGCCAGCGCAGCTCGTGGTACAGGCGCGCCTGCTGCACGTCCAGAAAAGACAAGGGTCCGAAGGCGACGATCTGCTGCGCCTCGAGCAGCAAGCCATACATGACGGCCGCGTACGCGCCCATGGACTGGCCAAGGGTGGTGACTTGGCTCGGCGCGATGCGGCGCACCAGCTCGCGCAGCGCTTGCGCCGTTTCATCCACGTGATTGCCCAGGCCCGCGATGCGGCGGTGGTACCAGGCGTTGCCAGAATCGCGCACGAGGATCTTGTTCAGGTGCTGTCCGCTGGCCTGCTCCAGCTTGCGCAGGCGCCCGTAAAAATCGAAGGCGGGACGCGTTGTCCACGAAACAAAACCGAAAGCGATGACCAGCGGCGCGCCCGGCACGATGCGGTCGACCAGCACGTCGTCGGCACTGGTGGCGACCAGTCGATTATCCAGCGCTTGCGCTTGCAGCATCGGCCCGGCTCCCCGATCAAGGTTGAAACAGCAGAAAGCATGAGTGTAATGCCAGTACTGGCAAAATGGAAACATTCGCCGCTGCGGTACGCCGGCAGATACGGGAAAACTGCTAATCTTGCGGCTATACACCTTGATACTGGAGCGCCCCATGCTGCATCGCCTCACATACCTGTCCCTCGCCGCAGCCATCGCCATGACCGGCGGCTGCGCCGCCACGTCCGACAGCGCCAAGCCGGACACCGCCCTGACGCCCAGCTACAGCCTGACGAATACCTACTGGAAGCTGACGGAACTCGATGGCGCCCCGGTGACGATGGCGCCGCAGCAGGAGCGCGAAGTGCGCATCACCCTCACCGACGATGGCAAGGTCCATGGTTTCACGGGCTGCAACCAGGTCATGGGCGGCTACACGCTGGCCGGCACTGCCCTGCGCTTCACGCAGCTGGCCGGCACGCGCATGGCCTGCCCGCCGCCCCTGATGCAGCTGGAAAGCGCCGTGCTGGCCAACTTGAACAGCGTGACGGGTTACCGTTTCGATGGCGAGTACCTGATCCTGCTCAAGGATGGCGCACCCGTGGCCAGGTTTGAATCGGTCTACCTGTGAAATAAAAATCGACTGCCGTTACAATGGCTTCCAGCCCATCATCCGGAAGGAAGCCATGTCCGCACTGCCCTCGCCGTCTTCATCCC
Organism: Janthinobacterium sp. SUN100; assembly: GCF_030397705.1. Classification (NCBI taxonomy): domain Bacteria; kingdom Pseudomonadati; phylum Pseudomonadota; class Betaproteobacteria; order Burkholderiales; family Oxalobacteraceae; genus Janthinobacterium; species Janthinobacterium sp. SUN100. The sequence continues at coordinate 182,845 of NZ_JAPUBU010000002.1, forward strand.
CGACACCATCGGCCGCCGGCCGCTACCGGGCTTTTCTTTTTGACATGGACGGCACCGTCATCAATTCCATCGCCGCCGCAGAACGCATCTGGGGCACCTGGGCGCAGCGCCAGGGCCTCGACGTGGCAGCCTTCCTGCCCACCATCCACGGCGCGCGCTCGGTCGACACCATCGCCAAACTGCGCTTGCCCGGCGTCGACGCGCAGCGCGAATCGCAGGGCATCACGGATGCCGAAATCATCGATGTGGAAGGAATTATTGAAATCGCGGGCGCGCTGCGCTTCTTGCAATCGCTGCCGCCCGCGCAATGGGCCATCGTCACCTCGGCGCCGCGCGCGCTGGCCACGGCCCGCCTGAAGGCGGCCGGCATGCCGATACCGGCCATCATGGTGACGGCGGAAGACGTCAAGGCGGGCAAACCCCGGCCCGATTGCTATTTGCTGGCGGCGGAAAAACTGGGCGTGACGCCCTCCGATTGCCTGGTGTTCGAGGATGCCTCCGTCGGCATCGAGGCGGGCGAAGCGGCCGGCGCGAAAGTCATCGTCGTCACCGCCACGCATGCGCACCCGCTGGCCACGCGCCACCCGACCATCGACAATTATGAAGCCATCGTCGCGACGGTCGACAGCGACGGCTTCATCGTGCTGGCGCAGTTATCTGACCCTGCGGTTGCAGCACGCGCGACAAGATAGCCTGCTCCAGCGCGGCGAACGCCGCATGGCCGCGCTGGCGCGGGCGCGGCAAGTCCACCGGCACGTCCATGGTGACCTGCCCATCCTCGATCAGCAGCACCCGGTCGGCCAGGGCCACGGCTTCGGCCACATCATGCGTCACCAGCACGGCCGTGAAACCGCGCGCCAGCCACAGGGACTCGATCAGCTGCTGCATCTCGATGCGCGTCAGGGCGTCGAGCGCGCCCAGGGGTTCGTCGAGCAGCAGCAGTTGCGGCTCGTGCACGAGCGCGCGCGCCAGCGCCACGCGCTGTTTCTGCCCGCCCGACAGCGCTGACGGCCAATCGTCCGCCCGCTCGGCCAGGCCCACCGTCCACAACGAGGCGGCCGCCGCACCGACGGAACGGGGCAAGCCCAGGGCCACGTTGTCGAGCACCGTCTTCCACGGCAGCAGCCGCGATTCCTGGAACATGATGCGGATATCGGGCGCGCCCACGCCGCTGCCGATGGCGATGCTGCCCTCGTCGACGCTTTCCAGGCCCGCGATCGAGCGCAGCAAGGTGCTCTTGCCGCAGCCGCTGCGTCCCACGATGGCGACAAATTCGCCCGCTTCCAGCTGCAGGTCGACGTTTTTCAGGACCGGACGTTCGCCATAGGCTTTGCTCAATTGCGTCAAGGCCAGCGGCACGCCGCGGCGCGCCAGAGGGGCCTGCGGGGCGGCCCTGGCCTGTGGCGCGCTGGCCGGGTCGTACTGCACGAAGTGCGACAGGAAATCCGTTTCGATCTGGATGGGGGCGAGCAGCATGGTATTTTCTTTCCTCATTTCGTCACTATCGGTAGGCGGGATTCCAGCGCAGGCAGTGGCGTTCCAGCCGGCGCGAGAACAGGTCAGCCAGCTTGCCCAGCAAGGCGTACAGCAAAATCCCCACCAGCACCACGTCCGTTTGCAGGAATTCGCGGGCATTCATGGTCATGTAGCCGATGCCGGCCTGCGCCGAAATGGTTTCGGCGACGATCAGCAGCACCCACACGAGACCGAGCGAAAAACGCACGCCGACCAGGATCGACGGCATGGCGGCCGGCAGGATCACGTCGCGGTACAGGGGCCAGCCCGACAGGCCATAGCTTTTCGCCATTTCGATCAAGCCCTGGTCCGCCGAACGGATGCCGTGGAAGGTGTTCAGGTAGACGGGGAAAAACACGCCGACGGCCAGCAGGAACAGTTTCGCCGTCTCGTCGATGCCGAACCACAGGATCACCAGCGGGATCAGGGCCAGGGCCGGGATGTTGCGCACCATTTGCAGGGTCGTGTCGAGCAGGGTTTCCGCGTGGCGGAAGCTGCCCGTCAAGAGTCCCAGCAGCAGGCCCAGTCCCGCGCCGACGGTGAAACCGACCGTGGCTCGCCACAAGCTCGTTTTCAGGTGCAGCCACAATTCGCCCGACACGGCCAGGTGCCAGAAGGCTTTCGCCACGGCCCACGGCTCGGGCAAGATGCGGCTCGACAGCCAGCCCCACTGCGCCGCCAGTTGCCAGGCCAGCAGCAGCGCCACGGGCAAGGCCCACGGCGCCAACGCATTGCGCCACGGCGTGCCGGGCAGACGCTTGGTGGTGAAAGTGGGGCCGGCGCCCATCTCAGGCCGCCTTTTTCTGCGGCGCGGCCGGCACAATATTGCCGGCCATGACTTCGCCGAAGGGCCCCGTCAGTGACTGCTCACCCACGGCCTTGCCCTTGCCCAGCAACGGGAACACCAGTTCGGCGAAGCGGTACGATTCTTCCAGATGCGGATAGCCGGAGAAAATGAAGGTGTCGATGCCCAGGTCCGCGTATTCCTGCATGCGCGCCACGACCGTCGGGCCATCGCCCACCAGGGCCGTACCCGCGCCGCCGCGCACCAGGCCCACGCCGGCCCACAGGTTGGGCGACACTTCGAGCTTGTCGCGCCGCCCGCCATGCAGGGCCGCCATCCTTTGCTGGCCCACGGAATCCATCTTGCCGAACGCCGCCTGCGCCTTGGCGATGATGTCGTCGTCCAGGTGGCTGATCAGTTCATCGGCCGCGCGCCAGGCCGCCTCGTTGGTTTCGCGCACGATCACGTGCAGGCGGATGCCGAAGCGCACCGTGCGGCCTTTTTTCGCGGCGCGCGCGCGGATGTCCGCGATCTTTTCCGCCACGGCGGCCGGCGGCTCGCCCCACGTCAGGTACACGTCCATCTGCTCTGCCGCCAGTTCATGCGCGGGCTCCGACGAGCCGCCGAAGTACAGCGGCGGATATGGTTTCTGCACGGGCGGATACAGGGTTTTCGCGCCCTTCACCTGGATATGCTTGCCCTCGAAATCGTAGCCGGCCGCGCCGCCCTCGCCCGCCAGGGTGGCGCGCCACACCTTGATGAATTCATCGGAGATTTCATAGCGTTTGGCGTGGTCGGCAAACAGGCCGTCCGCTTCCAGCTCGCCCTGGTCGCCGCCCGTGACGACGTTGATCAGCAGGCGCCCGTTCGACAGGCGGTCGAAGGTGGACGCCATGCGCACGGCCAGGCCGGGCGTGGACAGGCCGGGCCGCACGGCCACTAAAAATTTGAGCTTTTGCGTCACGCTGATCAGCGACGACGCCACCACCCAGGCATCTTCGCAGGAGCGGCCCGTGGGCAGCAGCACGCCGTCGTAGCCGAGCGTGTCGGCGGCTACGGCCACCTGGCGCAGATAATCGGCATCGACGGGACGCGCGCCCTGCGACGTGCCCAGGTAGCGGCTGTCGCCGTGGGTAGGGATGAACCAGAAGACATTCAATGACATGGTGTGTATTCCTTGATTATTTGGTGCTGGTGGCCAGCTGGCGCGCCGGCAGCAGCGCGTCCTTGACGACGATCGGTTTCGGGATCAGCTTCAGGCTGGAAAACGCGTCGGCCACCCTTTGCTGCGACGCGATGACGTCGACCGACACGGGTTTGACGCCATACGCATAGCGCGAGGCGGCCAGCGCCACGACATCCTTGCCCAGCCCCGTCTGCGCCGACAGAATCGTCGCCACTTCTTCCGGGTTGTTGCGACCCCAGTCATCGACCTTGGCCACTTCATCGAGCACGATGCGCAGGATTTCCGGGTTTTTCTCGGCATACGTGCGCGAAGCGAGATAGAACTGGTAGTTCGCCACCAGGCCCTTTCCATCGGCCAGCACGCGGGCGCCCAGCTGCTTTTCGGCGGCCGCCAGGAACGGATCCCAGATGGCCCAGGCATCCACGCTGCCCCGCTCGAAGGCGGCGCGCGCATCGGCCGGCGGCAGGAATACGGGCTGGATGTCGGCGTAGGCGACGCCGGCCTTTTCCAGCGCCTTCAATAACAGGTAATGCACGTTCGAGCCCTTGTTCAGGGCGATTTTCTTGCCCTTCAAGTCAGCCAGGGTGCGCAGGCCGGAGCCCTTGGGCACGACGATGGCTTCGCTGGCGGGCGACGCCGGCTCATTGCCGACATACACCAGGTTGGCGCCGGCCGCCTGGGCAAAGATCGGCGGCGCCTCGCCCACCGTACCGAAGTCGATGCTGCCCACGTTCAAGCCTTCCAGCAGCACGGGACCGGCCGGGAACTCCGTCCACTTCACGCCCACGCCCTGCTCGGCCAGGCGTTTCTCCAGGGTGCCGCGCCCCTTGAGCAGGGTCAATGTGCCGTATTTCTGGTAACCGATGCGCACTTCCCCCTTGGCTTGCACTTCTCCCTTGGCTTGCGCCTGCGCCGCGGCCGGCATTCCGGCCGCCATCACGCCGGCGACGGCAGAAAACAGCAAGCCCAGGGTGGTACGGCGCGAGAGTCGTTGTGCGTGGCGGTGTGTCATGGCAGTTCCTTGGTCGGTGAATAATCAGGCAGCTTGATACTGGGGCGCGTAAGGCCGGTCTTGCAGCGAACGCACGGGTACAGAAATATCGGCGGGCGCGGGCGGGCGCTGTCCCTGCAGCACGAACAGGCCGGTGGAGAGTTCCTCGATGCCCGCCTGCACGCGCTCTGCAATCGGCGCATCCAGGCTCAGGCCCCGTTCTTCGTGCCACGCCAGTTGCTGCGCATTCGCGTAGATGCTGGTGAAGACCTGCTTGGCGCCCAGCGCATGCAGCACGGGGCGCAGCGCGTAGTCGAGCGCCAGGGTGTGGGCATGGCCGCCGCCCGTGGCCAGCGGCAGCACCAGCTTGCCGGCCAGGCCATCTTGCGGCAGCAGGTCGAGGAAGGCTTTCAGCAACCCTGTATACGACGCCTTGTAGATGGGCGTGGCGATCACGATGGCGTCGGCGTCGGCCACGGCGCGCACGGCGCGGGCAATCGCCGCATCGTCGTAGTCGGCCAGCAGCAAGGCGCGCGCCGGCAGGTCGCGCACATGCAGCTTGGCGTAGCTGTGGCCCTGCAGCGCCAGCTGTTCGCCGATATGCAGCAGCAGGCGGCTGGAACTCGAGGGGAGTTGCGGGCTACCGCCCAATAACAAGATGCTCATATGATGCCCGTCCCTGTAGGTTGTCGGATTGGAGTTGCTCGGATGCTTGCAGCCTATCGCCATCAGCAGTCCGGCAAAACGAATGCTTTCGCGCTTCGATATGCGTTTTTCGACTATCCGGGCCTGACGCCCCGCAAGCGAAGACGCCGGCTCGCGCGCGGCTTTTTTCGCATATCCATGCGCGGTTTTCTTCGTGTACGGCGCACGCCTGGCGGTGCAATATCGGCGTCATCGTCTTTCTGGAATGTCACCCATGTCTAGCGTTTTTCTCCATGCCGCCCGTCCCCAGCCGCCTGTGCCGGAACCCCTGCAGGACGCCATCCGCATCGCAACAAAGCTGGCCGCGCGCCTGGCCGAAACGGCCAATGCCCGCGACCAGGCCGGCGGGCACGCGGCGCAGGAACGCGAATGGCTGCGCGAGTCGGATCTGCTGACTTTGTCGATCCCCGTGGAATTCGGCGGTCAGGGCGCGTCCTGGCCCCTCGTGTACCAGGTGATCCGCATCCTGGCGCGGGCCGACAGCGCGCTGGCGCATGTCTTCGGCTTCCACCATCTGCAGCTGGCCGGCCTGCAGCTATATGGCAGCGCGCAGCAGCAGCGCCGCCTGCTCGCCTTGACCGTCGACGAGCGCCTGTTCTGGGGCAATGCCTTGAATCCCCTCGACAAACGGGTCACCGCGGCCGACAGCGACGACGGTTTCACCCTCGACGGCATCAAGAGCTTTTCTTCCGGTTCCGTGGGCTCGGACTGGCTGACCGTCTCGGCCTGGCACGCGCCCACGCAGACGGCGCTGATCGCCGCCCTGCCCACGCGCCAGGATGGCGTCACCGTGCAGGCGGACTGGGATGCCTTCGGCCAGCGCCAGACGGACAGCGGCAATGTGCATTTCCAGGCGGTGGCCCTGCCGCGCGAACTGGTGCTGCAGGCGCCCGCGCAGGCCGCCACGCCGCAAGCCACCGTGCGCTCGCAGATCGCCCAGCTGATCATGGCCAACCTGTACCTTGGTATCGCCGAAGGCGCGTTCGAGGCGGCGCGCCGCTACACGGACGAACAGGCGAAAGCCTGGTTTGCCTCGGGCGTGGCCAAGGCAACGGAAGACCCTCTGGTACAGCACCGCTATGGCCAGCTGTGGCTCTTGCTGCGCCCCGCGCAGGTGCTGGCCGACGCGGCAGCGCAGGAACTGGAAAAAGTGTTCCGCAAGGGCGCGCTGGTGACGGCGCGCGAACGGGGCTTGCTGGCCGTCGCTGTGGCCGAAGCCAAGTGCCTGGCGCACCAGGCGGGACTGGAGATCAGCAGCCAGATGTTCGAACTGACGGGCGCCCGCTCCACCTCGGCCCAATACGGCTTCGACCGCTACTGGCGCAACGTGCGCGTGCACACCCTGCACGACCCCATCGACTACAAGCTGCGCGACCTGGGACGCTTTGCCTTGAATGGCACGGTGCCCGAGCCGACGGCGTATTCCTGATTCACCCACCAAGGAGCCACCATGACCATCGCCCGCCGCAGCATCCTCCTCAGCGCCCTGACCCTGGCCTTGACGGCCACCTTCGCCCACGCCAAGGACCCGAAGGACATCACCATCGGCACCAGCGCCGGGCCGTACGCGGACCAGATCAAGCTGGGCATCAAGCCCATCCTGGAAAAGCAGGGCTACAAGGTCAAGCTGGTGGAATTCAACGACTACATCCAGCCGAACTTCGCGCTGGCCGAGGGTTCGCTGGACGCCAACGTCTTCCAGCACATCGTCTACCTGAAGAAATTCGCGCTGGAGCACAAGCTGGCCCTGACGGACCTGATCACGATCCCCACGGCGCCGATTGCCATCTACAGCAAGAAGCACAAGACCCTGGACGACGTGAAGGAAGGCACGACGGTGGGCTTGCCGAACGATCCGACCAACCAGGCGCGCGCGCTGGTGCTGCTCGACCAGCTGGGGTGGATCAAGCTGCGCGCCAGCTTCGACCCCGTGCGCGCGTCGGAAAAGGATATCGCCGTCAACACCAAGAAAATCAAGCTGCTGCCGCTGGAAGCGGCGCAGCTGCCACGCTCGCTGGGCGACACCGATTACTCCTTCATCAACGGCAATTACGCGCTGGCGTCGGGGCTGAAACTGACGGATGCGCTGGTGGCCGAGAAAATCTCGCCCAACTACATCAACCTGGTGGCCATCCGCACGGCGGACAAGGACAAGCAGTTCGCAAAAGACCTGGCGGCCGCCTACCGCTCGCGCGAATTCCTCGACATCACGAACAAGCACTTTGCCGGCTACTCGAAACCCGATTACCAGCAAGCCTTGCAGACGGCGGCCAAATAAGCCATGGCCAAGTCGATACGCTTCAACGCCTTCCAGATGAATACCGTCGGCCACCAGTCGCCAGGGCTGTGGACGCATGCGCGCGACCGCAGCCACCGCTATACCGATCCCGAACACTGGACGGAACTGGCGCAACTGCTGGAAGCGGGCCTGTTCGACGCGGTTTTCCTCGCCGACGTGCTGGGCGTGTATGACGTGTACCGGGGCAGCCTCGATGCGGCCCTGGAACACGGCGTGCAGGTGCCGCTGAACGACCCGCTGGCGCTCGTGCCCATCATGGCGCAGGCCACCACGCACCTGGGTTTCGGCGTCACCTGCGCCCTCACCTACGAGCACCCGTACACGTTCGCGCGCCGCATTTCCACCCTCGATCACCTGACGAAAGGGCGCATCGGCTGGAATATCGTCACCGGCTATCTCGATAGCGCGGCGCGCAACCTGGGCTTGAGCCAGCAGCTGGGCCACGACGAGCGCTACGACCTGGCCGATGAATACCTGGACGTCGTCTACAAACTGTGGGAAAAAAGCTGGGATGACGACGCCGTCGTCAACGACAAGGCGCGCGGCATCTATGCCGATCCGGCCCGCGTGCATCCGATCAACCATGCCGGGCGCCACTACCAGGTGCCCGGCATCCATTTGTGCGAGCCGTCGCCGCAGCGCACGCCGCTGCTGTACCAAGCGGGCACCTCGCCGCGCGGCACGCGCTTCGCGGCGCGCCATGCGGAGGCGACCTTCGTCAGTGGCCCAAGCAAGACGGTGGTGAAGCGCTACGCCGACGACTTGCGCGCCGCCGTGCGGCAAAGCGGACGCGATGGCGACGCATTGCTGATCTACGCGCAGGCGCTGGTCATCACGGGCGCCACGGAAGAAGAAGCGCGCGCCAAGCATGCCGATTACCTGCGCCACGTGAATATCGAGGCGGCCCTCGTGCTGCTGTCCGGCTGGACGGGCGTCGATTTCAGCCGCTACCCGCTTGACGCCACCATCGAGTACATCGATTCTCCGGCCGGCCGCTCGGCGCTGGCTTCGTTCAGCCAGGCCGACCCGGACCGCCGCTGGACGGTGCGCGAAGCGGCCGAATACATCGGCCTGGGCGGACGCGGCCCAGTCATCGTCGGCGACGCGCGCCAGGTGGCCGACCAGCTGGAAAGCTGGCTCGATGAAACGGGCATCGACGGTTTCAATCTGGCCTTCGCCGTCGCCCACGACAGCATGGCCGACGTGGTGCAATACATCGTGCCGGAACTGCAGCGGCGCGGCCGCTACCGTACCCATTACGAGGAAGGCAGCTTGCGCCACAAGGTCTTCGGCCAGGGCCCGCGCCTGCCCGCCGATCACGCGGGCCGTCAGGTCAGCATCGCGCCAGAAGGGGTGGCGCTGGCGGTGGCCTGACGGCGCCAGTGACAAGCGTTGACTATCATGTTAGCTTGTCATGTTAAAAACATGACAAGCGACGACGTGGACCTCCTTTCTTTTCGCGGCAAGCTCTCTTCGACTTTGCTCTTCGCCATCCTGGCCGCCTGCCACGCGGCAGCGCAAGCGGACGTGCCAGTGGAAGCGCCGGCGGAAACCGGCCAATCGATCCACATCAACAGCATCCGCAATCCAGAACTGAAATCGTACCGCGTGATGGCGGCCGGCCTCGATGCCTTCGATGAATACCATGCGCTGGCGCCCGGGGCGCGCGAAGTGCGCTTCAAACTGGTCACGGGCAGCCGCGCGCCGGCGGACGCCATGCAGGACCTGGCCTTGCGCATCGCCGGAAACGAAACGTCGATTGCGCTGCCCCTGGCCGCCGACGGCAGTTTCACGCTGCCGCGCAGCGCGCAAGCGGACAGCGAGGATGCGGACCTGGTCACCAACAAAAAAAAGGGCAATTACCGCTGGCAGCCGTCCATTCACAGCGACGGCGTGCCGGCCGGCATGCGTCGCCTGGGCGACCTGCGCCTGCAATGCCAGGTGACGATTGCCATCGCCAAGAAAGAGATACCGTTCTGGATACGCACCCTGGTCGGCACCCTGCTGCGCACCACCGACTGGTGCTCCGCCGAGCAGCTCAAGTTGGGCACCCGCAGCGATGTGCCTCTCGCCAGCGCCACCCTGCTCGATGGCGAGCGCCGCATCGCCCTGAAGGTGGAAAAGGAAGGCCGCTCCTTCCTGTCGCCCATCGGCGACACCCGCTATGCGGACGATACCCTGATCGAACTGATCTACCAGCAGGATGCCGCCGGTACGCCGTCCGCCGCCCCTTAGCGTTTGCGTCGCGCCCCGTTCCATGTCAGCATATGCCACCCTGGCACCACGGATAAGGATTGCAATGCCCCCCACTCTTACGCGCGCGCTGGCACTGGCGCTGCTGGCAGGCCATGGCTCCCTGGCATTGGCGCAGGCGCCAGTCACGCCGCCGACGCCTGGCTGCGACGTCTGCGCCACCTGGAATGCGGACCAGGCGCCGTTCCGCATCTTCGGCAATACCTATTATGTGGGCGTCAAAGGCCTCAGTTCCGTGCTCGTGACGTCGCCGCAGGGCCACGTGCTGATCGACGGCGGCTTGCCGGAATCGGCGCCCAAGATCATCGCCAATATCGGCACGCTGGGTTTCCGCATCGAGGACGTCAAGCTGATCCTCAATTCGCACGGCCATATCGACCATGCGGGCGGCCTGGCCGAACTGCAGCGGCGCAGCAATGCGCTGGTGGCCGCCAGCCCGTCGGCGGCGCTGGACCTGGCGTCGGGCGAAGTGGGGCCGGACGACCCGCAATACCACGCGCTGCCCAAGTACCCGCCCGTCAAGGACATGCGCCTGGCGCGCGACGGCGGCCAGTTCAATGTCGGCCCCGTCAACCTGACGGCGCACGCCACGCCGGGCCACACGCCCGGAGGCTTGAGCTGGACGTGGCAATCGTGCGACGGCCCCCGCTGCCTGAACATGGTGTATGCGGACAGCCTCAACGCCGTCTCGCGTCCCGGCTTCAAGTTCAGCGCCAGCAGCGAGTATCCGAACGCGGTGGCGGACTTGCGCCGCAGCTTCGAGACCCTGGAAAAACTGCCCTGCGACGTGCTCATTTCCGCGCATCCGGAGGCTGCACAGTTGTGGGAGCGGCTGGAGGCGAGCGCCACGGCCGGCAGCGACGCCTTTGTCGACCCGCAAGCCTGCCGCGCCTATGTGGCGGCGGCGCGCACCGTGCTCGACTCCCGGCTGGAACAGGAAAAGCAGCAGTGAACTTGCCAATAAGCTTGTCAACCGTGCACGCTGGCGCAGCGCCGATCTGCTACGCTGGCGCCATTCATTTAAAGAAGGAACCGCCATGTTCAAACTCGCCAGCCTGATTCCCCTCGCCGCCATCGTCGCCATCACCGCCGGCTGCGCGCAAACGCCGGTGCGCAGCGACGCTGCCGCCGCCGCGCCAGGCGCCACCTCGCCCGCCAAGCCGGCGCCCAAGCTGACGGGCACGCAGTGGAAGCTGAAGGAATTGAAGGGCAAGCAAGTGGTGCGCAAGACGCCCGAGCAGCGCGAAGTGACCCTGCTGCTGGCTGAAGGCCGCGCCAGCGGCAACAGCGGCTGCAACCAGATGATGGGCGGCTACACCAGCGATGGCGTCAGCACCCTGAACTTTGGACAGCTGGCCGGCACCATGATGATGTGCCAGCCGCAGGACATGGAGCTGGAACGCCTGCTGCTGACCACCCTGGGCGAAGTCAATGGTTACCGCTACGCCGACCAGGAATTGCTGTTGCTGAAGGATGGCGTGCCCGTGGCGCGCTATGAAGCGCTGACGGTAAAGTAAGGTCATCACAAAGCCAGGAACCATCTCCTGGCGCGAAGAGTGCCCGAAAAACGTTCAGGGCAAGGCGCAGCGCCGCCATGGACGTTTTCTCGGCCACGCTTCAATCGTTGCGCATCTGCGCCTGCGATACATTGCTTTCTGGCGGCACGCTCTGCGTCAGCCACACATTCCCCCCGATGGTCGATCCCGCGCCGATGGTGATGCGCCCCAGCACGGTTGCGCCCGCATAAATCACCACGTCGTCTTCGACGATGGGGTGGCGCGGCGTGCCCTTGATCAGCGCACCGCTGGCATCGGCGGGAAAACGCTTGGCGCCCAGGGTGACGGCCTGGTACAGGCGCACGCGCTGGCCGATGATGGCCGTCTCGCCGATCACCACGCCCGTGCCGTGGTCGATGAAGAAGGAGGCGCCGATGTGCGCGCCCGGGTGGATGTCGATGCCCGTCAGGGTGTGCGCGATGTCGGCGATCAGGCGCGCCAGGAATGGCGCACCGAGGGCGTGCAGCCGGTGCGCGAGGCGGTGGTACAGGATGGCGATGGTGCCCGGATAGCACAGCATGATCTCGGCCACCGAGGTGGCGGCCGGGTCGCCCGCGTAGGCGGCCTGCACGTCCGACACCAGCAGCGCGCGGATATCGGGTAGGCTGGCGGCAAAGGCGCGCGTGATGTCGCGCGCCTGCTGCGCCAGGGCCGCATCGTCGCCCGCGCCCTCGCCTTCATCGTCAGCCGGCACGGAAAAGAGCAAGCCGCGCCGCACCTGCTCGCTGAGGCGGTTCAGGGTGGTGTTGAGGGTGTCGCCGACAAAATAATCGATGCTTTCGTCCGTCAGGTTGGGCCGCCCGTAATGCGTGGGAAACAAGGCTGCCGACAGGCCGTTGACGATGGTGGTAAGGGCTTCGCGCGACGGCAGTTCGCGCACCCTGCCGTTATGGCGGATCTTGTGCTTGTCTTCGCGCGAGCTGCGCAAGGCCTGAATCACGGGCCCCAGGTTCCACTGGGCCGTGTCGTCGGCGGGCGCCGCGGGATAAATGCTGTGCATGGCGTATCACTTCCAGAAAAATGGTAAACAGGCCGGGTCGCCCCAGCTTAGCGGTGGTGACAAGCGATGCAAACGAAGAATTTCAAGATTCCATATGCGAAAAACGCATATGGATGGCAAAAAGGCCGGCGCCAAACCTGATTCCGGTCACTAGCGTAAAATGACGGACTAACAAAAACACTCTTCAACATGACTAAATTATTAACATGGATTTTGGCGGGCCTGGCGATGGTCGGACCGCTTGCAATTGACACCTATCTGCCGTCTTTCCCCGCCATCGCGCATGATTTCAATGCCAGCCCCCTGCTGGTGCAGCAAACCCTGAGCTTTTTCCTGTTCACGTTCGCCTTCATGATGCTGTTTTACGGCACCCTGTCCGACTCGTTCGGCCGCCGTCCCGTCATTCTCGTCTCGCTGGTGCTGTATGTGATCGCTTCCGTGGGCGCCGCGCTGGCGCCGTCGCTGGGCTGGCTGCTGGCCTGGCGCGTGCTGCAGGGCCTGTCGGCGGGCGCCGGCTCCGTCATCGGCCGCGCCATCGTGCAAGACTGCTACTCGGGTGCCGCCGCGCAGAAAATCCTCTCGCACATCATGATGGTGTTCGCGCTGGCGCCGGCCATCGCCCCCGTGCTGGGCGGCTGGCTGCAGGTGGGCCTGGGCTGGCGCTGGATCTTCTGGTTCCTGACGGCCTTTGGCGTGCTGATGTTCGTCGTCGTCTGGCGCGCGCTGCCGGAAAGCTTGCCGAAGGAACAGCGCCACGCCTTCCACCTGGGCGACATCGCCGTCAATTACTGGAAAGTGCTGTGCCACCGCCAGTTCCTGCTGCTGTCGACGGCCATCGGCGCCGCCTTTGGCGGCTTCGCCCTGTACATCGGTTCGGCCGCCTACTTCATCATCAACATCCTGCACCTGCCGGAAACGGCGTTCGCCTGGCTGTTCATTCCCTTAATTAGCGGCATGGTGTTCGGTTCGGCCCTGTCGGCGAAGATCGCCCACCGCTACAGCCAGCGCCAGATGATCTGGACCGGCTTCATCCTGATGCTCATCGCCGCGCTGGTCAACATCGGCTACAACTACTTCTTTGCCGCCGAAGTGCCGTGGGCCGTGCTGCCATTGTTCTTCTACTCGTTCGCCCTGTCGATCGCCATGCCGCCGATGACCCTGATGGCCCTGAACCACTTCCCCAACAACAGCGGCCTGGCATCGTCGATGCAATCGTTCATCCAGATGCTGCTGTTCGCGCTGGTGTCGGGCCTGGTGGCGCCGCTGCTGTTCGACAGCGCCCTGAATCTGGCGTATGGCGTGATGGCGGGATTGCTGGTGAGTTTGCTGTGCTGGGTGTTTGCGCAGGGCGGTTCGGCGGAAGTCGCAGCGAAGTAAAGTCACGCATACCAACCCGGTAAAAACTGGGGTCAGTCGCTCGCGATCGGATAGCGCCCCATTGGGGTGCTATCCCCCGGCGGGTCTGACCCCGGCATTTAATCAAGGCCAGGGCGCGGGCGTCACGTCAATATACTGCACCCCGCCCTGCTCCGGCTCAGCCGCATCGCGCGTAGTTGGCTGGTTCAGGGAACCGGCCGGCGAACGCAAGCTCAAGATTTCCTTGCGCGCCTCGACGAAGTCGGCGGAACTAAGCGGGTGTTCCTGGTCGGGCCAGTGGCTGACGGCCCATTCCTGCAAGGTTTCAAAGCGCCGCCACAGTTCCGCGATGAATTCGCGGCGCGCTTCTTCCAGCTGTTCCGGTGTCTTTTCAATTGCTTCGCTGATATTGACTTCCATGGCCGTTCCCTCGCTGACAAGTTGTCTTGCCAGACTACGCAGGGATCAGCCAGGCGTCTGTTCGCGAACGAACACAGGATTTATTCGGGCATCTTGCGGAAACCCACGGCCAGGCGGTTCCAGGTATTGATGGAGCCGATGGCCAGGGTCACGTTGACCATTTCCGCCGGCGTCAATTGTTCCGCCAGCGCCGCATACACGTCATCGGGCGCCTGGCTTTGCGGCAGCAGGGTCAGCGCTTCCGTCCAGGCCAGCACGGCCCGCTCGCGCGGCGTGAAGAACGGCGTTTCGCGCCAGACGGACACGGCATACAGGCGGCGTTCCGTTTCGCCCGCCTTGCGCGCGTCGCTCGTGTGCATGTCCACGCAAAAGGCGCAGCCATTGATTTGCGAGGCGCGCAGGCGGATCAGCTCGAGCAGCGAGTGTTCCACGCCCAGCCTGGCAATCGCCGCTTCCAGCGCGTACATGGCCTTGACGGCGTCCGGCGAAGCTTGTGTAAAATCGAGTCGTTGCTGTGTCATGATGCATTCCTTGAAGGAGTAGGGATGCACCATTGTAGTGGCCCAGGAACAGCGCGCGGCAGGCCAATCCCCCCGAAAAACAGCAGACCACCAGCAGATACTCCATGGAATTACACATCCTGATCGACGGCACGCGCGACCTGGGCGGCCAGCTGTACCGCCAGCTCAGCGAGGCCATCCGCTCGGGCCGGCTGACGGACGGACAGCAATTGCCGCCCTCGCGCCTGCTGGCCAGCCAGCTGGGCCTGTCGCGCAAGACGGTGTCCGACGTGTATGACAAGCTCGGTTATGAAAAGCTGCTGGTCGGCAAAGTGGGCGTGGGCAGCTTCGTGCAGACGCCGCACGCGTCGCCGCAGCGTCGCCACGCCAGCACGCCGCTGGCCAGCGCGCAGCGCATCGCCCGCTGGGAAGCGACGCCCACGCCCCTGCGCCGCGCCAGCCAGGAAGAGCCGGCGCGCTATGCCTTCATCGGCGGGCGCGCCACGCCCGCGCACTTCCCGCAGGATGAATGGCGCGCCTGCATGCTGCACGCGCTGCGCCAGGGTGGCCAGGCGCGCGGCCGCTATGGCCCTGTCGCCGGCTTGCCGGCCTTGCGCGCGGCGATCGCCGGCCATGCCGCTTTCAGCCGCGGCATCCATTGCACCGAGGAACAAGTGCTCGTCACCAGCGGCGCGCAGCAAGCCTTGCACCTGCTGGCGCTGACCTTGCTGGAAGCAGGCGACACGGTTGCCGTGGAAGAACCCGGCTACCCGGTGGCGCGCGCCGTGTTCGCCAGCCAGGGCGCCCGCGTGGTGGGCATCGACGTGGACGAGGATGGCCTCATCGTCGGACAAATCCCGGACGGCACGCGGCTGATCTATGTCACGCCCGCGCATCAATTTCCGCTGGGCATGCCGATGAGCATGGCGCGCCGCCATGCCTTGCTGGAACGGGCGCAGCAGCTGGGCGCCATCATCATCGAGGACGACTACGACAGCGCCTTCCGTTACGAAGGCCGGCCCGAAGATTCCCTGCAAAGCATGGACCGCTACGGCGTCGTCGCGCACGTGGGCAGCTTTTCCAAGATCATGCTGCCAGAATTGCGGCTCGGCTATGTTGTGCTGCCGCAAGCTATCGTGGCCGCCGTGGAAACGGTGAAATACCTGAGCGATTGCCACACGGCCAGCCTGGGCCAGCATGCGCTGGCCAAGTTCATCGGCGACGGCCATTTGCTGCGCCATATCCGCCGCTGCCACGATATCTATGCGGGGCGGCGCGAACGGCTGCAGCACTGGTTCAACGGCCCGCTGTCGCCGTGGTTCCGCCTGGTGCCCGCCAGCGCCGGCTTCCACGTGGCGGCCCTGGCCCAGGCGCCGCTCGACATCGCCGAATTGCTGCGCCGCGCGCGCCTGGCCGACATCAGCCTGTATGCGTTATCGGGCTTTTATCACGGCGAGGCACGCCACGCAGGCCTGTTCCTCGGTTATGGCGCCATCGACAAGCTCGATATCGACACGGCGCTGGCCCAGGTGCTGGCGATCCTGCAAGAAATCGCTCCCCTGCCCCTCAGCGCGGTTGCCAACGATAGTGTCCCGTGATGGGATAGCTGAATAGAATATTTTCCTCGCGCGCGCCTTCGCCGATGTTGTGGATGATGAGCGGCACGCCGCCCCACGACTGCTTGTCGCTGACGATGCCGATGTGCGTGAGGTTGCGCGGCAGGCGCCAGGTGACGATGTCGCCCGCGCGGTAAGCGTTCGCTTCCTTGCTTGGCGGCAAGCTGGTGCCATGGCGGGCAAAGTAGGTGCCCAGGTTCGGCACGCGGCGGTGGTCGATATTGCGGTCCGGCCCCTTCATCTGCCAGCGCCCCTGCTGCTGGTACACCTGCCACGCCTTGCGCATGTCTTCGTGCACCAGCACCTGCAAATCCTGCCCCAGCTGGCGGTAGGCGCGCACCACTACGTCCGTGCACACGCCCCGTTCCATCGGCACGTCGCCGCCCGGATAGGCGAGCCGTTCGTAGCGCGGGTCGTACTGCAGGGTCACGCCCACCTGCTTGCGGGCGGCGGCGACGAGGGCTTGCGGGGTGGCAGGAATGGCCGACGCCAGCATGGGCGCCAGGGCAAGCATCAGGATGGAGAGCAGTTTGATTGGCATCAACGTCAATGGTCGGATGGAAATGCCAACTTTACCGCAGCAGCAAGGAAAACGGCGGACGGCTAGACGCCCGCCAGTTGCGCCAGATGGGCAGGAAAATCCACGGCCGGTCCTGCCGCATTGACGGTGTCGAAGTAATCGTGCCAGCCCGTGGCGGCGATGCCGGCCAGCAAGGCGTCCAGTGCCGCCTCGTCCGGGAAGCGCCAGACGGCATAAAATTGCTGGGCCGCCCCATGCAGCTTGCCGCCATCGATGGCGCCCATGGCCAGCGCTTCCGCGCCCGTGCCGGACAAGGCCACCATGCCGGCGCCCACCGTGCCGAAATACGCCTGGCGCGCGGCGGCGTCGAGGGCCAGCCAGGCGGGTTTCGGGCTGTACAGTTCTAACAGGTAATGCATGTTTTCCTCCAAAAAGTTAAGCAAGCGAGCGTTGGGCGCGCTTGCAGATGCGTTGGGTGGCGGCATTGGCACTTTCCTGCAACCATTGCGCACACAGGCTGCGCACCCAATCCGGCTGGCTCTTGGCCGCATCGTTGAGCCAGTTGGCCACGGAATCCTGCACGTAGAAGGCCGGATCGGCGCGCAAGGCGTGCAACACGGGCAAGGCCAGCTGCGGCTGTTCTTTCAACCGGGCAATATGCGCGCACCACACGCCGCGCGGGCGCAGCGCTTCGCAAGCGAAACGGCGTACTCTTTCCGACGGGTCAGCTGTCCACGGCGCCAGCAAGGCAATGGCCTCGTCAAGGCTCTCCGCCAGATGGGGCCGCAGCGCCAGCCAGGCCCATTCGCGCACGCCGAAGTGCCCATCGTCGGCCAGCGGCCGCATGGCCGCCAGCCGTTGCGGCAAGGTCAAGCCGGTTTGGGCGGCGATGGCAAAGCAGACCCAGCCCCGTACCGTGTCGGAAGCATGGGCTTGCAGCAGCGCCAGGTCGGCGTTGGCTTCCAGCAGCAATTGCGCCGCCAGCGCCATGCGCCGGGTGATGCCGGCTGCTGCCTGCGCGCGCAGTTGATCCAGCCGAGCGGCGCCGATAGCGGGCACGGCCGCAGCCAGCAACTGGGCGAAATCGATGGCCAGCCCTTCCGTCAGGGTGGCGCTGGCCACGCTTCCGCCGTTCAGCAGGGCCAGGCGCGCGGGAGCGATGTCGGCGACGCCGCGGCTCATGGCGCACCCTGCATTTCACCTCTATCCGTCTTGCGCCAGGCTTTTTCCAGCAGCGCACTCAGCAACTGCATTTCTTCCGGCGTGAAATCGGCAAACAGGCTGGCGATCCATTGCGCGTGTTCATCGACCAGGGTGGCGGCGGCCAGGTCTCCCTTGGCGCTCAGGCGCACCAGCAGCTTGCGCCGGTCGACCTGGTCCGCGTGGCGCGCCAGGAAACCATCGCGTTCCAGGCCGTCGAGCAAGCCCGTGATGGTGCCGCGCGTCACGCCGGCCTGCTCGGCCAGTTCGTGCGGCGACAGCCCTCCGGGCACGTCGCGCAGCAGGGACAACAGCACAAATTTTCCTTCCGACAAGTCATGCCGGCCCAGGCGCGCGGCACAATCGCCATCGATGGCGGAGGCCAGGCCCAGCACTTCAAAGCACAGGCGCAAGCGCGCCGTGGACTGCGCCATGTCGAGACCGCTGGCGCGGCGCTGCACGTCGCCCAGCAGGGCCGTGTATTTCTGTTCGAGCTTTATCATATGGCGCAATATAATATGGCGCCATATTAAATGTCAAATGGAAAACTGTGATGGTTTTCCTGTGCGTTTAGAAACGCGCCTTGTCCCTCGCCCAGGCGATGATGGCTTGCGCATCGATGGCGCCCGGCTGGCGCGCCACTTCCACGCCTCTGCGGAACAGGGCCAGGGTGGGAATGCTGCGGATATTGAAACGGCTGCCCAGGTCCGGCGACGCTTCCGTATTCACCTTGACGACGCGAAATGCGGGTTCCAGGGTCTTGGCGGCTTGCACATAGAATGGCGCCATGCTGCGGCACGGACCGCACCACGGCGCCCAGAAGTCGACCAGCACGGGAATGTCGCTGCGTTCGATATGCTTGAGGAAGCGGGCGCTGGCCAGGTCCACGGGCTGGCCCGTAAATAAATCCTTCTGGCACTTGCCGCACGTGGGCTGTTCGATCAGGCGCGCTGCCGGCAAGCGGTTGACGGCGTCGCAATGGGGGCACACGATGTGCAGGGAGTCTGGCGTGGTCGAGGTCATGGCATTCCTGGAAAGAGTAGCGTACAGTTGCCGGACATTTTACGGCGTATCGTGCAGCGCCGTCGGCACGCTGGCGGCACTTATCCGCAGAGTCCACTATAGTGTGCTGAAACGTGTGATGAAACGGCGCGCACATTGCCGGGCCGGCCAAGGAAAACAATGCCTGATGTCGCAGAAAACATGCTATTGAGCACCGAACTCGCTGCCGCCCTGCGCTTGCAGCGCGCCGCCTGCCTGGCCCACCCCGTGCCGACCCTGGCCGAGCGCAAACGCGATTTGCACACCTTGCAGCGCTTCATCCGCGACCACAAGGACGCGTTGTGCGCGGCGATCAGCGCCGACTACGGCAACCGTTCCCGGCACGAAACCTTGCTGGCAGAAATCTTTCCCGCCATTGACGGCATCAACCACGTCCTTAAACATTTGAAAAAATGGATGCGGCCGCAGCGCCGCGGCGTGGACTGGCGCAATTTCCCTGGCGCCCGCAACCGCGTGATGCCGCAGCCGCTGGGCGTGGTGGGCGTCATCGTGCCGTGGAATTTTCCCGTGAACCTGAGCCTGGTGCCCTTGACCTATATCTTCGCCGCCGGCAACCGCGCCATGGTCAAGATGAGCGAAAACTCGCGCCACCTGGCGCGGCTGCTGATCGACACCATGCCCGCCTACTTTCCACCGGAAAAGCTGCAGTTCTTTGACGAAACGGGCGGCGTGGGCATGGAATTTTCGCAACTGCCGTTCGACCACCTGCTATTTACGGGTTCCGGCCAGACGGGCCGCGCCGTCATGGCGGCCGCCGCGCGCAATCTGTGCCCCGTCACCTTGGAGCTGGGCGGCAAGGCGCCGGCCATCGTCTGCGCCGATTTCGACGTGCGCACGGCAGCCGAGCGCATCCTGTTCGTCAAGTTCCTGAACGCGGGGCAAATCTGCACGTGCGTCGACCACGCCTGGCTGCCCGAGGCCAGCATTCCTGCCTTCGTCGAACACGCACGCGCCATCGTGCCCACGCGCTACCCGCGGCTGGACACGCCCGACTACACTTCCATCATCGACGAGCCCGCCTTTGAACGCCTGCTGCAGGCGCTCGACGAAGCACGCGCACTGGGCGCGCAAGTGATTTCGCTGTTGCCGGGGCCCGCCTACGACCGCGCCACGCGCAAGATCGCGCCGCACATCGTGCTCGGCGCGCCCGAGGACAGCCTGTTGCTGACGCGGGAAATCTTCGGCCCCATCCTGCCGCTGCGCGGCTATGCCAGGCTTGAGAACGTGATCGACAGCATCAATGCGGGACCACGGCCGCTGGCCATCTATCCGTTCAGCAACAAAACAGACACGGTGCAGCTGCTGATCGACCGCGTGATGTCGGGCGGCGTGTCCGTCAACGACGCCCTGTATCACGTGGGCCAGCACGACCTGCCCTTCGGCGGCGTGGGCGAGTCCGGCATGGGCCACTACCACGGCGTCGAAGGCTTTCACACCTTCAGCAAGCTGCGGCCCGTGTTTTACCAGGCCCGCTACAGTGCGTTGAAACTGCTGTGGCCGCCGTATGGCAAGCTGGCCAGCCGCGTGCTGGCCTTCCTGACGCGTTGATGCCTTATAGCTGATGCCTTACAGGAACAGCGAGGCGGCGATGGCCCACATGACGAGGGCGATGATGCCGTCAAGCACGCGCCAAGCCATGGGCTTGGCAAACACGGGCGCCAGGTAGCGGGCGCCAAAGCCCAGCAGGAAGAACCACAGGGCCGAAGCCATGATGGCGCCGCCGGCGAAGTAGAAGCGTCCCACGCCTTCATGCTGGCCGCCGATCGAGCCGAGCAGGATGACCGTGTCGAGGAAGGCGTGCGGGTTCAGCAGGCTGAACGCTAGCGCCGCGCCGATCACGGCCCAGTAGCCTTCCGGCGACTTGGCGGCCGACACCGTCAGAGCCGTTGGGCGCCAGGCGGACTTTGCGGCACGCAAGCCATACGCGATCAGGAAGGTGGCGCCGCCGGCCTTGGCCCACAGCAAGAAATTGGGGTTGTCTGCAATGAAGGTGCCCATGCCGGCCACGCCGGCCGTGATCAAGATCGCATCGCACACCAGGCAGACCAGGATGCAGGTGAGCACGTAGTGACGCTTCAAGCCCTGTTTCAGCAAGAAGGCGTTTTGCGTGCCGATGGCAACGATCAGGCTCGCTCCGAGCCCCATGCCTTTCAAGAAGATTGCGCTGTCCATATCGATTCCTTTATTGCTTTCCATCACGCGCACGGCCGCCCACGCTCTGCCGGCAACGGCAAAGTCATCAAAGGTAGGTGGAGGGTGTAGCGGTACCAGCAGGACCGCGCGGGAGAGTGGAGTTGTTACCCTATTTCAACAGTGTAAAGAAAAAGTAAATATAAGTATAATGAATGATTCTAACCATATATAAGAGAAACTTATGCGCGTCGTCGATTACCGTGGATTGGCCGCCCTCGACGCCGTGATCGGCCTGGGCAGCTTTGAAAAGGCCGCGCAGGCGCTGGCGATCAGCCAGCCGGCCGTGTCGCAGCGCATCCGCACCCTGGAAAACCTGGAAGGCACTTTATTGATCATCCGCAGCCACCCGCCCCTGCCCACGGAAGCGGGCCAGCGCCTGATCGCCCATTACCGGCAAGTCAAGCTGCTCGAAGCGGCGCTCGACGCCCAGCCCGGCCCCACCACGCATTTGCCGGAACTGGCCATCGCCGTCAACGCCGACAGCGCCGCCACCTGGATCCCGGAAGCGCTGGGGCCGCTGCTGTCGCCGCCGTCCTGCCTGCTCGATATCCGCCTCGACGACCAGGACCACACCCTGAGCCAGTTGCGCGAAGGGCGCGTGTTTGCCTGCGTCACCAGCGCCAACGACCTGGTGGCGGGCACCACGGCCACGCCGCTGGGCGGCATGCGCTACCTGTGCGTGGCCTCGCCCGCGTTCGCGCAGCAATGGTTTCCCCATGGATTTACGGTGGAAGCCGTCAGCCAGGCGCCCGCCATCACGTTCGGCAGCAAGGATGCGCTGCACGAGCGCTACCTGCAACACCGCCTCGGCTACACGGGCCGCTATCCGCACCACGTGCTCGGTTCGGCGCGCGACTTCGTGCGCTTCATCGAAGCGGGCTATGCTTACGGCATGGTGCCCCTGCTGCAGGCGGAAACGGCGCTGGCCGCCGGCAGGCTGGTCGACGTGGCGGCCGGGCAGGCGCTCGACGTGCCCCTGACCTGGCATGCCTGGGATATCCAGACCCCGCTCACGCGCACCCTGTCGGACGCCGTCATCGCCACGGCGCGCAAATGGCTGTTGCAGGATTGATTGACGCATGCCACATTTATCTATGCTATACAGCAACTTCCCCGTGTGCGCCCTGCCCTGCCTGGCCTACACTGCAAGCATCAACCCTCACCATCAGGAGCTGGCATGACGATCCTGCGCACCACCCTGCTCGGTTTGCTGGCGGCCATCCCGCTGGCTACCGGCCTGGCCGCCTGCTCGCCCTTGATGGCCATCAATGCCTTTTCGTCCGGCAGCGCCTCGCACGTGACGCGCGGCCTCGCTTACGGCCCCCTGCCACGGCAAAAGCTCGACGTGTACGCCCCCAAGACCCGCACGGGGCCCGTGCCCGTGGTGGTGTTCTTTTATGGAGGCAACTGGACGACGGGCGAGCGCGCCGACTATGCCTTCGTGGGCCATGCGCTGGCGGCGCGCGGCTATCTGGCCGTGATCGCCGACTACCGGCTGTATCCGGACGTGCACTATCCCGAAATCCTGCAGGATGCGGCCCGCGCCGTGGCCTGGGCCGCGATGGAATCGAGCCGCCACGGCGGCGACCCGACGCGCCTGTTCGTCATGGGCCATAGCGCCGGCGCCTACAATGCGGCGATGGTGGCGCTCGACGCCAGCCTGCTGGCGCGCCATGGCATGCACCCGCACGACTTGCGGGGCTGGATAGGCCTGGCCGGCCCCTATGATTTCTTGCCGATCGAAAACACCACCACCCGGCCCGTTTTCTTTTACCCGGACACACCCGCCGCGTCGCAGCCCATCCACCACGTGACGGCCGCAGCCCCGCCCGCCCTTCTGATCGCCCCCCTGCCCGGACAGGATAAACTGGTCGATCCGCGACGCAACACGGGCGGTCTGGCCAAGGCCTTGCGGACGCTTGCCAGGCCCGTGACGGAAACGTATTTCGACCACGTGGGCCACGCCACCCTGGTCGCCACGCTGGCAGCGCCCTTGCGCAGGCTGGCGCCCACCCTGGACGCCGTCAGCGCCTTCATCGACGCCAACAGCGGGAGCGGTGACGCGGTCTTGTCCGCCGTCTCGCCGAAGACAGCCGTGCCGGCAAGCATCACCGTGCCCACCCGCTCACCTGGCGCGGCCACACCGGCCTCTGAACTGCACGCATACGACAAAACGCCCGCCCCGTGAAGGGCGGGCGCTCTGTCCAAACCAGGAGGCACGATGCTGCGTGCCGGCTGGCCGCAGCTCAAGGCTCGGCCCTCGCGAAGCGGCTCAGCCGCAAGCAGCCTCGTGCTTACTCTTTACGGCTGGCGCTGCTGCTCTTGCTTTGTGCGGAACCCGCTTGCGATACGCTGCCGCTGGCCGAGCCTTCGCTGCCGGCCGACTGCTGGCTGCCCTGGTGGCTGCCGCTTTGCAGGCTTTGGCCGTCACGGCTTTGCGCGCCCCGTTGCTGGTCGCGGCTGGCGCCGTTTTGCTGATAGGCCTGGAACGGTTCAGCGATGCGCTGCATGGCTTCCTGCTGCTTGCGCACGTTTTTCTCCGTTTCTTCCGACGCCGTGCGGGCCACTTCTTCGGCCAGCGCCTTGGCAGTACGGCTCGTTTCATTCACATGACGCTCTGCCACGTTGGCCAGTTCGACCTGCGTATCGGCTGCCAGGCGCGACACCTGTTGCTGGTACTTGCGCAGTTGCTCGGCGGCTGGCTGGCCCGCCGCGGCAGCCACCTGGAACACATCTTCAGCGCGCTCGACCGTCAGCAAGTTCTGGCTGGTGACTGCGGTTTCTTCCAGCAAGCCTTGCGCCAGTTGCATGTTCAGGTCGCTGAAGTGCTGCACCGACTGGAACAGCGACTTCGACAGTCCATTGAAAAAAGCCAGTTGCGCTTCCAAGTGGTTTTTGGCGGCGGGGGTAACACTACGGGAATATGGATACATGGAGTTCCTCATTAGATAGCGGTTGGGTGGACATAAACAGATGGCGACACCACCGGCTGTCGAACGGTGAAGCAGACGGCCGGGCTACGCCACGAAACGCGAAAAAACATATCCGATTGGTGGGACGATGCTTTGCAACGCGAGTCCCAAGGCTACGTGAGCACCGCAGTTGAGGGATGATCTGGATCAAAGGTGCGCTAGGCTGCGCAGAAAGTTTTGGCTGGACGGCTTGCTCTTGGCAAACGTCAGTGACGTGATGGGAAATCTGTGCCAGGCAGGTTCAGCCCGGCACGACGGGCTTGTAGCCACGGCTGCGCAGCGACGCTTCCAGCCAGCGGTTGCCATACCAGCCGCGCGCCAGCAGGTAACTGAGCTCCGCGGCGGCCATCAGCAGCATCATCGGGCCGATGCGCAGTTCCGTGGCCAAGTGGCTGCCAAACCACAGGCAGGCATCCATGGCCAGCATGAGCAGCAACAGCCACCAGCGGCGCTTGGCGACGGCCCAGAGCGAGCCCAGCAAAAGGGCCGGCCAGGAAAAGCCCGCTTTTACGTAGGCATAGCGGCCGGCATCGTCGGCAAACAGGGTGGCGCTGTGCTTCATGCTGCTCTCTTCAGGTAATAACCGGCGTCAAGGCTCGGGATGGTGGCAGACGGCTTCGACATTGTGACCGTCCGGGCCCAGCACGAAAGCGCCGTAGTAATTCGGGTGATAGATTTCGCGGATACCGGGGGCGCCGTTATCCTTGCCGCCCGCTGCCAGCGCGGCCTGGTAAAACGCATCCACCTGGGCACGGTTATCCGCCGCGAAGGCGAGATGCATGCCGGCATGCGGCGCGCCACCCACGCCGAACCAGAAATCGGGCTTGCCATCCTTGCCCAGGCCGACCCAGCCCTGCACTTCCATCACCACCGATACGCCCAGGGGCGCCAGGGCGGCCGAAAAGAAGGCCTTGCTGGCCTGTGCATCGCTGACATTCAAACCGATGTGATCAAGAATCATGCTGGTGCTCCCTGAAGGTAGTGGAATGGGGAATACAGTATGCGCCAACATTGCTTTTTAGGCAAGCATAACTGCAGACCCGGCACTGCGGTTCCAGGGAGCGCCACGCGCCTCGCCTAGCGCAGGTTGCCCGTATGGCCCAGCGAATAGCGGCCCGGCTGCGGCCACACGGTCAGGCCGTGCGGCTCCTGGCCGACTTTCACTTTGGAAACGTCGCCACTGTTCGTATCGATGCGGTACACCACGTCGTCGAAACGGCCGGACAGCCACAGATATTTACCATCGGCACTCACATTGCCCATGTCGGGGCTGCCGCCGCCGGGGATCGGCCAGTTCGACACGACTTTTTCCGTGGCGAAGTCGATCACGCTGACGCTGCCCTTGCCCTTCGGCTTGCCGTGGATGCGGTGCGTGCCGCGGTTGGCCACGTACAACTTTTTACCATCACGGCTGGGGTACAGGCCGTGCGCGCCCACGCCCGTCTGGATGAAGCCGATTTCCTTCAGGGTGGCGCCATCGACGATGTGCACGCCGTCGGCGTCCATGTCGGCGATAAAGAATTTCTTGCCGTCCGGCGAGATGCGTATATCTTGCGGCATGCCCTTCTTGACGCTGCAGATTTCATTCGCCGGGCCGCCCACGGGGCCGGACTCGGCAAAGCGCTTGGCCGGCATCTGCAATTTCAGGTAGCCGTCGACCTTGCGGCCCACCAGGTCGATCTTGGCGATGGTGCCGTCGAATTCGCAGGTGAACATGGCGTAGCGGCCGTCATTGGAAAAATCGGCATGGTTGATGCCGCCGCACTGGGGCGTGTCGATCGAATACTGCACGGCCATGGTCTTCGGATCGCGGAAATCGAGGCGGTGGCGCGCTTCGGCCACGACGATGGCCGACTTGCCGTCCGGCGTGTAATACATATTGTAGGGATCATCGACGGGCACTTCCTTGCCCGGCTTGCCCGTCAGGGGGTCGATCGGCGTCAAACTGCCCTTGTCTGTGCGCTCGGCATTATTCGCCACCCACAGGGTGCGCAAGTCCCACGACGGCACGACGTGCTGCGGACCGCTGCCGACCTTGAACTTGTCCACCACCTTCAGGCTGTCCTGGTCGATCACATACACGTCGTTCGAGCGCAGGTTGGGCACGTAGACGCGGCGCAAGTGATCCTTGACGACGGGGCTCATATTGCTGCTGGCGATGCTGCCGTACACGTTTTTCGGGTCCACCAGCGGCGGCATGCCCGGCAGCGGCGAATAGGCGGCGGCCGGCGCTGCGGCGGCCGGGGCCGGCGTACTGGCGCCGATGACCTGGCTGGCCACGCCCAGGCCGGCCAGTGCGGCAGCCAGGGCGGACAAGGTGACGATGGTGCGTCGTTGAGATTTTTTCATGTGATTTCGCGTCGTTTCGTTGCAAAAGCCGGAAGTTAAACACTTCCAGCGGAATTATTTAGGACGTTGCAGCAGTTGCCTGATGGCGGCCACCGAGGTGTCCACCTGCAGCTTGATGCCGATCTGCCCCAGTTCAGCCGTGGCACGGGTCGCGTCGCCGCGCACGCCGTCCGCCACGCCAGGCTTGGGTCCGTGGGCCATGGCCTCGCTGCGCACGAGCGACGGGTCCGTCGCCAGCATCAGCGCCGCGTCCGCCAAACCGGCATGCAGGCCGATCTCGGCGCTGCTGTGGCCGCGCTTCTGCAGTTCGGCAATATAGGCCGATTGCGTGATGTCATAGTAGTCGAGCAAGGCATAAGCGCGCGCTTCCTTGCCGGTGGAAGCCTTGCCCCAGGCGCGGTTGAGCTTATTCGCCACGTTCTGCTCGTTCTTTTGATAGCCGCCATGGTCGCCGAGAAAAATGATGTCGCGGAAACCATGCTGGCGCAGGCTGGCGGCCGCCCCTTCCAGCACGGCTTCGAAGGCGGCTGGCGGTATCGAGATCGTGCCGGCAAAGCGCATGTGGCCGGCCGGCGGCGAAATACTGCCTTCCGGCACGTAGGAAACGACGGGCGCGACGATGGTATTGCCCAGCTTTTGCGCAATCTGCCGCGCCAGCAGCCCGGCGCGCACATTGTGCTTGCCCAGCGCAATATACGGCCCGCTCTGCTCGACGCCGCCAATCGGCACCAGCACGGTGGTCGCGCCATGGTCGATACGGCTGCGCAACTCCGTGCTGGTCAGTTCTTCCAGCATGACGCTGCCGCTGGCTGGCGTAGCCGCCATGACGGGCGCCGTGAGCAGCAGGCATGAAAACGTCAGGACGAACAGGGAAACGAGGGGCTTGCGTGAAAGGCGGAGCGTGGATGGCGCGCAAGGCGCCGTTCGCTGGGGGAACTGCAGAGTCATAAGCCAACATCTTTCCGAGGTCAAAGCGTGGTGCCGTGCCCGGCCTTGCCAGGCAAGCTGGCTGCCACGCAAGAATTGTATTCCATCATGACGGGAACGGCACGTTAATTTGCTGCAGTGCTTTGCAAGGAATTGACGAGGGGAAACTATCTATCAGGCTGTAGTCGCGTCAGCCCTGCCCGCCTCGCCATCATGGAGCGTTTCGTTGCGCTTCTCGGCATAGGCCTTCAGCGAAAGCATCGTCTTGGGAAGCCCGTCCCTGACTTGCCTGGCAACGCCTGGCCCGAACAGAAAGGCAAGCGCTCCAGTAAACCACACGCGGTGAACGACTTCCGATCCGCCATTGACGGCGGCAACCGTGTGTTCGAAGTGGATGCGGAACAGGGGGATGTGGCCCTCGACGGTGAACGAGCGGCCGGCAGTGCGCTCCGTGACCAGCAGCGGAATGCCCATCCCCTTGCTGGGAACGATCCTGCCATGCGTCCCCACCGCGAACGGCCCATTGAGCCGGGCTTGCTTTGTATCCGGATCCCACAGGTGCCATCGGTCGACCTCGCTCCAAATCTGGTCGACGACCTTGGGCGGGACTGCAATGTGGATGCTTTCTTTGATTTGCATCAATTGGGAATCTCCCTATCATTGTGGTGAAAGTAACTGGGTCTGCTATCCGGCGCCGCGCAGTGTCTGGATATTGGCCCGCGGATAGCATTCATCACGCAATATCGCCATGCCATTGCGCCAATTCAAAGATACTCCGCCAGCAGAAACAAATGCCGCAGCTTTTTCTTTGCCTCGACAAAAAATATATCTGCTGGAATTGCAGGATACACTGTTTTTTTATCATGCCAATAGAATTAGATTCTGGTTATACTGGTCGCAGATAAAGCCGGGCCATGATGACAGCCTTGTTTGGCGCCAGGATCAAGGGATGCACCGGATTCGACCGCGCTGCTCGCCATAACCACGAGCATATGAAATTTTGAGAAATGATGAACACAGCACATTGGCGGGTTCAGGAACTACAGCATCACTCAGCGGATGTCGCCTGGCTGAATGCCGAGGATGCCCGCCGCGCCTATGAAATAGCAGGCCTTCACGACTCGAAGACGCATCTCGGCCTGAACGCTAACACCGTCGACGCGATCGAGCGGTTCGCATCCGGAGAGGATGCGGCCATCGCAAGCAAATGGTTACGTGCCCGTGTGCCGGGAAACCAGCAAGTAGTGGTGGTATTTGGAGAAGACGAATGTTTCTTGTGCAGCAGTGTGTTCCTGGTCGAGAATTGGTCGGATATTTTTGTCCCTTCACGTGACGACGCGATGGTTTATTCGAACGACACGCCGCTTATCCTTTTTTACTGCCACGAGAATGAATTCGAAGTGGGACAGCGCATTATCTTTGATTAACAACCGGGTCAGGCCAGGAGCGGACCTCAATACGATCAATTATCAGAAGGAGCGAGTGCTCGTGGGAATTGCTGTTTTAAGCCGGTTGTCCATGTTGGGCCTTATTTTTTTGTGCCTTTCGCTGTCGTCCTTGACCAATGCCTCCGAACAACAAAGCGATATGGCATCGATAAAGCAGGAGCATTGCGAAGAAAGTAATAATCTTGAAAATACTTTCTGCATGAGTCGAGAGCTTAAAGAATCCGACACGCGTTTGAACGTCATCTACAAGACATTGATGTACGCGCTTGCCAAGCCACAAGGGCTGCAAAGCGCGCAACGTGCATGGCTTGTTTTCCGCGACGCGGAGTGCAAGTTCCAGAACAAGGCAATGCATGGCGGAAGTGCTTACCATTTTTCGATGGACTTATGTTTGATGCAACTGACTGAGCAGCGCATATCGGCATTAGAAACCGTTAGGCCCTGTAATGGATGCGTAGAATTCAAGGATGCGTTTTATAAAACGGGATTCAACTTGCCAGAGCGCAAACGCACTCCTGCTTAGGGCAAGTTATGACACGGGGCCAAACTTGATGGCTTACTCCCGTCTTAACGCGCTTCGATTGCGATGTCCGCTTTGGACTGCGGACTCACGCGCGTACAAGGCAAGCAGGCTCTCTGGACAGCGCGAAAGGGGGCGATGCCTCCCCGGCAACGTTACCGACACCTGCAACAGCTACTCCAAATCAACATTCCCCCATGGAACAGCACCGTCACCAAAGAAAAACCCCGGCGTACCGGGGCAATTCAATTACTAAACTTAAGCGCGGGCGCTGCGGCCTGGCAACGCCAGGCGCCGGCTGGCTGAGGCAGACGCAGGGGCCGGCAAGCCGCCTGCCACTTTCAACGGTTTTGCCTGGGCGTCGCCACGCAGGCGGAACACGGCCACCACGTCGACCAGTTCGACGGCGCGGTCTTGCAGCGAGGATGCGGCGGCCGCCGCTTCTTCCACCAGGGCCGCGTTCTGCTGGGTGACCTGGTCCATTTGCGAAATGGCCTGGTTCACCTGCTCGATGCCGGCGCTCTGCTCGTGGCTGGCGTTGGCGATATCGCCCATGATGTCCGTCACGCGGCGGATGCTGGCGACGATTTCTTCCATCGTCGCGCCCGCCTGGTCAACCAGCGCGCTGCCCGTGTTGACCTTGTCGACGGAATCTTCGATCAAGCCCTTGATTTCCTTGGCGGCAGCCGCCGAGCGCTGCGCCAGGTTGCGCACTTCCGTGGCCACCACGGCGAAGCCGCGGCCCTGCTCGCCCGCGCGGGCCGCTTCGACGGCCGCATTCAACGCCAAAATGTTGGTTTGGAAGGCAATGCCGTCGATCACGCCGATAATGTCGGCGATCTTCTTCGCCGATTCGTTGATCGAACCCATCGTGCCCACCACTTGCGCCACCACGGCGCCGCCCTTGCGGGCCACGTCCGAAGCGGACACGGCCAGCGAATTCGCCTGGCGCGCATTGTCCGTATTCTGACGCACGGCCGAGGTCAGCTCTTCCAGGCTGGACGCAGTTTCTTCCAGGGAAGACGCCTGCTGCTCCGTGCGCACGGACAAGTCGGCGTTGCCGGCGGAAATCTGCGCGGCCGCCACGCTGACCGTATCGGCCGAGGTACGCACGGTGGCGATCACGCCGACGATGCGCTCGAGGAATTTGTTGAAGGCGGTGGCCGTGCGGCCCACTTCATCCATGCGCTCGACGGGCATGGCGGCGGACAGGTCCAGCGAAGCGCTGACACGCTCCAGCGTGTGTTCGATATCGCCCAGGCCGCCGCTGATGGTGCGGTAGATATGCCAGGCCAGCGCGCCCGTCAGCAGCACGGCCACGCCCAGCACGGCCAGCATGGTGTTGAACGCCGTATCGTAGGCTGCCAGGCTTTCCGCCTTGACATCGTCGACCAGCTTGTTGTTGTAGGCGATATGGTCATCCATGCTTTTCTTGGCGGCAGCGGCAGTGATGGCCAGCGGCGTGCCGGCCAGCAAGGTGGCGCGCACGCCATCCATGTCGCCCGCGTAGGCGGCGGCAAAGAATGGCACCAGTGCGCGGCGGTAGGCTTCCATCGCGGCCTGGTCGGCATCGAGCATCTTGCTGTCCGTCGCATCGTACAGGCGCTCTGCGCGGTAGGTAGTGATGACCTTGTCGAAATTCGTGTTGGCATCGGCCACGGCCTTGTCCAGCGCCGTCTTGTCGGCCAAATTCGAGAACACGGACAGGCGGTAGCCGGCCAGACGCGAATCGGCCAGGAAACCCTTGGCCGCATTCAAGCCCTGGATGCTGGGGATGATGCGGTTTTGCACCGTGTCAAAACGCTCCTGGGCGCGCTGCAGCTGGATGGCGCCGCCGGCGCCCAGCAATAGCAGGGCCAGCAAGGCGATGGTGAGAGTCAGAATTAATTGCTTGGTGATATTCATGGTGTTTCACAGTAAAAAGAGTGGCCTGGCAAGGCCAGGCAGGATAAATAGCTGCCGATCAGGTGGCCGGGGATCGGTGGCTAGGCCGCCAGCGGGGCAGCGTCAGGCGTGCGGCGCAGCAAGTCGCCATGCTGGCGGCAAAACGCCAGGCCCGCCTTGTGGCCCACGTCGAACAGCAGTTGCATGTTCGAACTGGACCAGTCCAGGGTATCGGGCCAGTGCTGTTCCGGGATGCCGCCCATCAGGTCGAGCTTGAGCAAACGCCGCTTGGGCTGGCCCGTGCGCGCATCCGTGTTGTGCTCGAGTTCGAACAGGC
Source organism: Janthinobacterium sp. SUN100 (assembly GCF_030397705.1). NCBI lineage: Bacteria > Pseudomonadati > Pseudomonadota > Betaproteobacteria > Burkholderiales > Oxalobacteraceae > Janthinobacterium > Janthinobacterium sp. SUN100. Next base: position 214,438 of record NZ_JAPUBU010000002.1, read on the forward strand.
GCAGCTCGCTCTTGGAAATCTTCACCAGCGGCGTGATGATGGAGCGCACCCAGGCGTCGTACAGGTTGCGCGGTTTGCGCAGCAAGCGCTCGTCACCGAGGATATCGAGGATGACCAGGGTGTCGGCGTCATGGTGCTCGCCCTTGCCTTCGATAAACGGGTCGAAATTGAGCGTATCGAGCGCCGCGCCTTCGATGTAATCGTCGCCCGCGATGGTCGTGGGCGCATACAGGAAGGGGAACGACAAAGCGGCGCGCACGTGGATGGGTTCGATTTCGTGCTTGCCCCAGATTTGCATGCGGTGTTCGCTGAGGTTGTAGGCATTGATGTAGAAATCGGGGCGTATGCGGGCCACGCCCGAGAAATCCACGGCCTTTTCCAGGAAGGGCAAGTGCGCGCACAGGCCCAGGCTTTTCGCCGACAGGTCCGACGGCGACAGCGACGACACCATCAGCTTGCCCCAGTCCGACCAGGCCGTGGGCACGCCCGCAAACGTTTGCTGGAACGCCTGAAAAAAAGGATTGTTGGCCGGCGGCTGGAAGGCGTCGCGGAAAGTGCTCGCGTGCATGCCCGGCTTCTGGAACACCTTGTAGTTGATCGGGATCATCTTGTAGATGCTGTCGGCCACACCCGTATCGGCCCAGCTTTGCAATGCCTGGCGCGGCGTTGCCTCGTGCGGCGTCGTGTAAAGCAAGCCCATCAACACACCGGCGCCCGAGGCGGAAATGACGTCGAATTCGATGCCTTCGTCGAGGAAAGCGGCCAGGGCGCCGGCGATCAAGGTGGAATTTGGTGCGCCGCCACCAAGCAGCAGCCCCGTTTTACGGGCCGGTTTCGCTGGCGCGGCTGGCGCCAGATCCGGCGGTGTCGTAGTGACTGTCTTCATGCACACTCCCTGAACGGAACGGGGTTACCATCCCTTAATTGTTGGTTACTACACGCTTATGGCGCCTAATCCTGCACATGTTCCCGCAAGCGACCAGCCGATGCAATGTTGCAGAAACAGATATGAAATTAACATAAATAAATTCCTTATGGCAATTTCCATAACGAATGACGGGTATTCAGGAAGGGTATAAGTTGATGCCGTGCGGCATTGCCTGATGCGGTGCAGCAAATATAAATTCAGCGCTGTTAGGAATAATCTCTTTGGGGTAGGAATATTCCCCAACCAGCCGCCGGTGCGGCGGCCAGGGGCATCACGGGAAGGATGCAGGGTCGGCAGGGGGCGCGGAAAAATGCAGGTGGGTACACAAATGGTCAACAAAGACGCGAATTTTGGGCGACAGGTGGCGGCTCGATGGCCACAGCACCCAGAACTTGCTTGAGTGCAGCAGGTAGCTGGCCAGCACGGCTTGCAATTCGCCGCGCGCGATGGCGTCGCGCACGATAAAGTCAGGCAGGTAAGCGAGGCCCACGCCCTGCGTGGCGGCGCCGATCAAGGCTTCGATATTGTTGCAGGTCAAGGCGGTCGGCAAGCGCAACTCGCCGCCGCTGTCGCCCCCGGCCCGCTGCAGCGCCCATTCCTGCAGTTTCCCCGTGGTGGGGAATTTATAGCGCACGCAAGCGTGCCCTTCCAGCGCGCGCGGCGTGGCCGGCACGCCATGGCGGCCGAAATACGCGGGCGAGCCCACGATGGCGAAGGCAAACGGCCCCAGCTCGCGCGCCATCAACCGCGAATCCGTCAAAGTGCCGCTGCGCACGGCCACGTCGATGCCTTCTGCCACCACGTCGACGAGGCGGTCGTTGAAATCGAGGTCGAGCTCGATTTCCGGATACCGGCGCGTAAAGTCGGCCAGCAGGGGCAGGATGATGCGGTAGCCGATCACGGGCAGGCTGACCTTGAGCTTGCCGCGCGGCGCCTCGGCCAGGTGCGACAGTTCCGCCTCGGCATCACCGAGGTCGGCCAGGATGCGCTGGCAGCGTTCGTAAAACAGCGCCCCCTCGTTGCTCAGGCTGATGCGCCGCGTGCTGCGGTTGAGCAGGCGCACACCCAGCTTTTCTTCCAGCCGCGCCACGCTCTTGCCCACGGCCGAGGCCGACACCCCGAGCAGCCGCCCGGCCGCCACATAACTGGACGTTTCCGCCGCGCGCACGAAGGCGGCAATGCCGTTCAGATTATCCATATCATCTCGCCATGTTGATTAGGGAATATTTGTCCGTTATGAGTGGATTTTCAGCCACTTTTTCATTGATTACGTCCATATTATCATCGGATTCCCTCTTTCTGGAATCATTCCCATGGATACGAATCACCGTATGAAGCCGGCCTCCCCGGCCCGGCGCGCCTTCGTGCTGGCGGCCGTCTGCCTCGCCGCGCTATGCATGCCGCTCAGTTTTACGGGGCCGGCCATCGCCATTCCCGCCATCGCCGCCGACCTGCACGGCTCGCCGCTGGCGCTGGCGTGGATCACGAATGCCTTCATGCTCAGCTTTGGCGGCTGCCTGATGGTGGCCGGCGCGCTGGCCGACCGCTATGGCCGCAAGCGCGTGTTCTTGCTGGGCATGGGCGTGTTTTCCGCCGCCGCGCTGGCGCTCTCGGCCGCGCCCGGCATCCTGTGGCTCGACGTGCTGCGCGCCGTGCAGGGCCTGGGCTGCGCCATGGCCCTGTCGAGCGGACTGGCGGCCCTGGCGCAGGAATTCGACGGCACCGCCCGCGCGCGCGCCTTCAGCCTGATCGGCACAGCCTTCGGCGTGGGCCTGGCCTTCGGTCCCTTCCTGGCCGGCACCTTGATCACGCACACGGGCTGGCGCGCCATTTTTGTCGCCACGGCCGCGGCCGGCCTGGCCGCCCTGCTGGCCGCCGCGCGCGCCATGCGCGAATCGCGCGACCCGCAAGCGCAGGGCGTCGACTGGCCCGGCGCCCTGACGTTTACGGGTGCGCTGTCCCTGTTTACGTATGGCTTGCTGCAGGCGCCGCACAAAGGCTGGGACAGCTCCACCAGCCTGGGTTTGTTCGGTGCTGCGGCACTGTTGCTGGCCATCTTCATCCGCGTGGAGCGGCGCGCGGCGCGGCCCATGCTGGATTTATCCCTGTTTCGCCTGCCCGCCTTTGCCGGCGTGCAACTGCTGGCGGCCGCGCCCGCGTTTTCCTTCGTCGTGCTGCTGGTGCTGCTGCCGGCCCGCTTCATCGGCATCGAAGGCTACAGCGCGCTGGAGGCGGGACGCATGATGATCGCCCTGTCGGCGCCCATGCTGGTGCTGCCGATCCTGGCCGGCATGGCGGCGCAGCGCCTTGCCGCCGCGCACATCTGCGCCAGCGGATTACTGCTGGCGGCGGGCGGCTTGCTGTGGCTCTCCACCTGCGCGCCGGGCCAGTCGCCCGCCACCTTGCTGGGGCCGCTGCTGCTGATCGGCTGCGGCATCAGCCTGCCCTGGGGCTTGATGGATGGCCTGGCCATCAGCGTCGTGCCCATCGAACGGGCCGGCATGGCGGCCGGCATCTTCAATACGACGCGCGTGGCGGGCGAAGGGCTGGCGCTGGCCATCGTCAGCGCGCTGCTGGGCACCTTCACCATGGCGGCGCTGGGCGGCGCCGGCCTTGCCGGCATCGGCGCGGAGCAGGCGGCGCTGGCGGCGCCCTTCCTGGCGCTGGGCGAGCTGCGCCATGCGGGCGAGTTGTTGCCGCAGGCCGGCGCCGCCGAACTGGCGCAAGCCTATGGCGCCGCCTTCCGCCACTTGCTGTATGTGCTGGCCAGCATCACCACGGCGTCGGCCCTGCTGATCCTCGCCTTCCTGCGCCATCCGGCGAATGCAGCCGACGCCGCGCGGGACACGGCCGCCCTGCCCGCCTGCAAGGCGCCAAACTAAGCGGCCCGGCTTTCCCGCAGCAGCCATCCCTTGCCCCGCCATACCCGGCGGCGCCCACGCGCCGCCGCCCGCCTTTGATGCTTCTCCGCAACACCTCAAAAGTTTTCAAAGATAAAACTAGTTTACTCATCAAAGCGCTTTGAACTATACTCAAAGCGCTTTGAAACATAACTAAAGCGCTTTGGTTGTGCGAAGTTATGCGCACCGATCCCACACCTATAAAAACACTGGAGACGCAATGAACAAACATTTCTTGAAAACTTTGCCTGCCGCCGTGGCGTTGGCCTTGAGCGCTTCGGCCGCCCAGGCCGCCCTGCCGATCGATTTCGGCGGCTACATCCGCTCGGGCTTCGGCACCAGCAGCGAAGGCGGCAAGGAAGCGTGTTTCGGCCTGGCCGGCGCCTCGTCCAAGTATCGTCTGGGCAATGAGTGCGAAACCTACGGCGAGCTGAAATTCGGCGGCGAAGCCTTCAAGGCAGCCAACGGCACCACCTTCCGCATCAATACCCTGGTGGCGTTCTCCGTCAACCAGAACCAGGACTGGGAGCAATCGGACCCGTCGTGGCGCGAAATGAACGTCGTCGCCGACAAGATCGGCACGGGCGCCTTCGCCGAAGCGCGCGCCTGGGTCGGCAAGCGCTACTACGACCGCCAGGACGTGCACATCACCGATTACTACTTCTGGAATAACAGCGGCCCTGGCGCCGGCCTGGAAAACATCGACCTGGGCGCCGCCAAGCTGGCCTACGCCGTCGTGCGCACGGCCGATGACGGCGACAGCAAGCGCATGGGCCTGTCCCACGACCTGCGCTTCTCCGGCATCAAGGTCAACCCGGATGGCGAACTGACCCTGGGCCTGCAATTCAACCAGAAACGCAATGCGCAAGGCGCGGCCCCCATCGCCAGCGGCCACCTGCTGACCATCATGCATACGCAAGGCAATCTGCTGGGCGGCTTCAACAAGGTGGCATTGCAGTACGGCAAGGGCAGCGCCGCCAACACGGGCGGCTTCAGCCTGGGCGCCAACAAGGATGACAAGGTCGTGCGCCTGACGGAACAGATCATGATCCAGCCCAAAGGCGCCTGGTCGGGCATGGGCACCTTCGTCTACGAAGACAAGGAATCGGCAGGCGTGAGCAGCAAGTGGACGTCGATCGGCGCGCGTCCCGTCTACCACTTCACGGACAACTACAGCCTGGCCGTGGAACTGGGCCACGACATCGTCAAGCCGGAAGGCGGCGAAAGCCGCAACCTGACCAAGCTGACCTTCGCGCCGCAACTGTCGGCCGGCAACAGCTTCTGGTCGCGCCCCGTGCTGCGCGCTTTCTACACCTACGCCAAATGGAACAAGGCAGCCCAGTCGGCCGCCGCCGTGGAATCGGCGCTGTCGTCGACCGGCGTGTTCGGTGGCAAGACCAACGGCAGCTCCGTCGGCTTCCAAGTGGAATCCTGGTGGTAATCGCAGGCCGCTAGAACGTTGGCAAGCGTCCCCGGACGCTTGCCGGTGGCAGCAACACCGCCCGCTTATCCAGGGGCAAGTAATATCCGGACCCACCATTTCGCCGCTGCACGCGATGGCCGGCAGCTTCAATGTAGTGATTCAGCAGTATCCTCTTTTAGCGCGGGCGCCCCTGGGTTTGCCCGCGTATTTTTTTGGGCGCCGCCGCCGCTTGTCATGACCCTGATCAATCCGGCATTTATCAGATAAACTACCCGTCATCGCACGGCACCGCTCCCGACCCACCCTGGATAGACCCCAACCGCAGCATCCATGAACCTCAAAAATCTCGCCAAAACGCTAGGAATATCCGAAACCACCGTCAGCCGCGCCTTGAATGGCTATCCGGAAGTGAGCGAACGCACGCGCGAGCGGGTGCTGGCCGCCGCGCAGGCGGCCGGCTACCGCCCCAATCCCATGGCGCGCAGCCTGGCCGTGGGACGCACGAATATCGTCGGCATCATCTACCCGCTGATGCCGAACGACCTGGCCGACCCCATGTTCATCGACATCGTGGGCGGCATGTCGGAAGCGCTGGAAGCGCAGCAGATGGACATGATGATCGCGCCCGCCTCGGCCACCAACGAATTCCACACCTATGAACGCATGGTCAAGGGCCGCCGCATCGATGGCCTCGTTGTCGGCCGCACGAAGCCGTTCGACGAGCGCATCGCCTACTTGGCGCAGCAGGGCATGCCGTTCGTCGCGCATGGCCGCACGCAGCTGAACCAGCCGCACGCGTGGTTCGATTACGACAACGAGGCCGGCATGCGCCTGGCCGTCGAGCGCCTGGCGCAGCTGGGCCACCAGCGCATCGGCCTGATCAGCGCCACGCCGGACCTGAACTTCGTGCGCCAGCGCGTCGAGAGTTTCCAGCACGCCATGCAGGCGGGCGGCCTCGCCGTCGACCCCGACAACCTGGTCGACAACGCGCACGACCGCCGCGCCGGCTACCAGGCCATGCAGCGCCTGCTGGCCCGCTCGCCCCGCCCTACCGCCGTCATCGTCGACAACCATATGTCGGGCGTGGGCGCCGTGCGCGCCCTGCTCGACGCGGGCATCGCCATCGGCCGCGACATGTCGCTGATCGTCTGGGGCGTGATGGAAGATTCCCTGGCCGGCCACAACGTCACCACCGTCGTCCAGCCCGACCCGCGCGGCGCCGGCGCGAAGATGATCCACATGCTGCTGGCCCTGATGGATGGCACGCCCGTCACCGACTTGCAGGAACTGTGGCCGTGCGAACTGTTGCCGGGCGAGTCGGCCGGGCCTGTACCAAACTAGGCGTATTCCGCCTCCCCATGCCGCCGGCCGCCTGGCCGGCGCCACTGTCTCGCCTTCCTGAATCACCCTCATAAAAAAATCGTATGTCTGGAGCGTGTATCGCTTTACTTTTCAAAGCGCTTTGAACTATACTCATTTCATACCCAAAGCGCTTTGAATTTTAAAATAAGACGTTCGCCTACCAACCAGCAGCGCCGCCCTGATAGCCGAGGCTACAGGCAACTTTTAAGAAATCATTCATGCCGACCATCCAGAACAATCTCGCCCATCTGCCCGCCGACTGGTGGCGCAGCGCCGTCATCTACCAGGTTTATCCACGCAGCTTCCTCGACAGCAATGGCGACGGCATCGGCGACTTGCCTGGCATTACTTCCAAGCTCGACTACATCGCCGCCCTGGGCGCCGACATCGTGTGGATTTCCCCCTTCTTCACGTCGCCGATGAAAGACTTCGGCTACGACGTGGCCGACTTCTGCGACGTCGACCCCATGTTCGGCACCCTGGCCGATTTCGACCGCCTGGTGGCGCGCGCCCATGAACTGGGCTTGAAAGTGATGATCGACCAGGTGCTGTCGCACTCGTCCGACAACCACCCGTGGTTCGTGGAAAGCCGCTCCAGCCGCGACAATGCCAAGGCCGACTGGTATGTGTGGGCCGACCAGAAACCGGATGGCACGGCGCCGAACAACTGGCTGTCCGTGTTCGGCGGTTCCGCCTGGCAATGGGAGCCGCGCCGCGGCCAGTATTACCTGCACGATTTCCTCGCCAGCCAGCCCGACCTGAATTTCCATAACCCGGCCGTGCAGCAGGCGCAGCTGGACAACCTGCGTTTCTGGCTCGAGCGCGGCGTCGATGGCTTCCGCTTCGATTCCTGCAACTTCCCGTATCACGACCAATTGCTGCGCGACAATCCCCCCGCCGCCCAGCGCGATGCGAGCAGCGTGTCCGCCATCAACCCGTACGGCATGCAGGCGCACGTGTACGACAAGACGCAGCCGGAAAACATCGCTTATTTGCAGCGCGTGCGCGCCGTACTTGACGAATATCAAGCCATTTCCATCGGCGAAGTGGGCGACGACAATGCGCTGGCCACCATGGCTGCCTATACGGGCGCCGACAAGCTGCACATGGCCTACAGTTTCAATTTGCTGACGGCGGAGTTTTCGGCCGCGCACATCCGCACGCAAGTGGAAGAGTTCGAAGCGCAAGTGGCCGACGGCTGGGCGTCCTGGTCCGTGGGCAACCACGACAGCGTGCGCGTCATGACGCGCTGGGGCGGAGATAATCCGTCGCCATCGCTGGCCAAGGTGGTGCTGGCCGTGCAGGCGGCGCTGAAAGGCACGCCGTGCCTGTACCAGGGCGACGAGCTGGCCCTGACGGAAGCGGACATTCCTTTCGAAGCGCTGCAAGACCCGTACGGCATCCCGTTCTGGCCCCAGTTCAAGGGCCGCGACGGCTGCCGCACGCCGATGCCATGGGTGGCCGAGGCGCCGCACGGCGGTTTCAGCACGGCAAAACCTTGGCTGCCCGTGCCGCCTGAACACCTGGCGCGCGCCGTTGATGTCGAAGAAAACGATGCCGCTTCACCATTGCAGTTTGCGCAAAACATCCTCGCCTGGCGCCGCACCCTGCCGCAATTGTTGCGCGGCGACATAGTCTTCTTCGATGCGCCGGAACCCGTGCTGGCCCTGCGCCGCGACTTGCCAGGCCAAGCGCCCGTGCTGGCCGCCTTCAACCTGGGCACGCAAGCCGTCACGTTTGCCTGGCCAGACGCGGCGCCAGCGGCCGACCTGGCCGGTCATGGATTGCCAGGCAGCAAGGATGGCCAACAGATCAGCTTGCCTGCGCATGGCGGCTGGTTCGGCACCCTGGCGTAAATCGCAGCCTTTGGCGGCCATGCCGCCAATTACAATAACGAGCCCCGCGCATCAGCGGGGCCGAACAACAGAGTATCAGTGCTTGGCAAAATCGTAGCGAGCGGATGAAAGTTGTGGCTGAGAAGCGCAGCTGTGCGAATGCACAGTGAGCATCGCCAGCCGCAAGTTCGACGCGCAGTAGATTTGGCCAGGCACATTCAGTGAGATTGAGGACGACAGACATGGCTGGACTGAAGTTAACAGGCCTGAAAAAGGCATATGGCGACGTGCAAACCCTGCACGGCATCGACCTGGAGATCGCCGACGGCGAATTCATGGTCTTCGTGGGCCCGTCAGGTTGCGGCAAATCCACCTTGCTGCGCAGCATCTGCGGCCTGGAAGAAATCAGCGGCGGCGACTTGTATATTGGCAAGACCCGCATGAACGACGTGCCGCCCGCCAAGCGCGGCATCGCCATGGTATTCCAGAGCTACGCCCTGTACCCGCACATGAGCGTGGCGCAAAACATGGCCTTCGGCCTGAAACTGGCCGGCATGAACAAGGTGCAGATCGCCGACGCCGTGCAGCGCGCCGCGCAAATCCTGCGCATCGAACCTTTGCTGGAACGCAAACCAAAAGACTTGTCGGGCGGCCAGCGCCAGCGCGTGGCCATCGGCCGCGCCATCGTGCGCAAGCCCGACGTCTTCCTGTTCGACGAACCGCTGTCGAATCTGGACGCCTCGCTGCGCGTGCAGATGCGCATCGAACTGGCGAATTTGCACCGCGAATTGCGCTCGACCATGATTTACGTCACGCATGACCAGGTCGAAGCGATGACCCTGGCCGACCGCATCGTCGTGCTCAACGCGGGCCGCATCGAGCAAGTGGGCGCCCCGCTGGAGCTGTACCACCACCCCGCCAACCTGTTCGTGGCCGGCTTCCTCGGTTCGCCCCGCATGAATTTCCTCAAAGGCAAGATCCACAGCTACGCGGACGGCGTGGCCACCATCGCCACCAACGCGGGCGGCATGCTGCAAGCCGTGTTGACGCAGCCGCTGGCCAGCGGCACCCCCGTCACCGTCGGCGCGCGTCCCGAACACGTGCAGGCGTGCGCGCCCGGCGCCACCGCCGCCCTCACGGCCACCGTGCAAGCGGTGGAAAAACTGGGCGACATCAGCTATCTGTATGTGCAGGTACCGGGCGGCGACGAGCCGCTGGTGGTGCGCGCCGATGCGGAAACGGACTGGGCCATTGGCCAATCCGTGGCGCTGCAGGTGGCGCCCGCCCGCGTCCATGTGTTCGACGAGCATGGCCAGACGCGTACCTGATTCCGGATTTAAGGGCCAGGCGCTACAGGCGCCGCCTGGCCTGGTTGCATCGTTTCAGCCTTGATATTCAACATAAACTTAGCATAAAAAAAGATACTGGAGATTGACATGTCCTTCACGCACCCGAAACGCAGCTTCATCAAAACCACCCTGATCGCCGCCGCCCTGGCCGGCATCGGCAACCTGGCCGCCGTCAGCATGGCGAACGCGGCCGAAGCAGGCACCCTCTTGATCTGGATCAACGGCGACAAGGGCTACAAGGGCCTGGCCAAGGTCGGCGAGGAATTCACCAAGAAGACGGGCATCAAGGTCGTCGTCGAGCATCCGGAAGATGCGCCAAACAAATTCCAGCAGGCAGCGGCCGCCGGCAAGGGCCCGGACATCTGGATCTGGCCGCATGACCGCATCGGCACCTGGATCGACGCCGGCTTGCTGCAACCATTGACGCCAAGCAAGGAAGCGCGCGCCGCCATCCTGCCGCTGGCCTGGAACGCCTTCACCGTGGGCGGCAAGACCTGGGGCTACCCGATCTCCATCGAAGCCGTCGCCCTCGTCTACAACAAGGACCTGGTGCCGACCCCACCGAAAACCTTCGAAGAAATCGCCGCGCTGGACAAGAAATTGTCCGCGCAAGGCAAGAAAGCCATCCTGTGGGATTACACGAATACCTATTTCACGTGGCCTTTGCTGGGCGCGGGCGGCGGCTTCCCGTTTGAAGTCAAGTCCGACGGCCGCTACGATGCGGCAAAAACGGGCGTGAACAATGCCGGTTCGCAAGCTGGCGTGAATGCGCTGATGACCCTGATCAACAGCGGCGCCATGCCGAAGGGCGCGGGCTATGCCGAGATGGAAGCCGGTTTCAACCAGGGCAAGATCGCCATGATGATCAACGGCCCATGGTCGTGGGACAATGCGCGCAAGTCGAAGATCAATTTCGGCGTGGCAACGATCCCTACCGTCGCCGGCAAGACGGCCACCCCATTCGTGGGCGTGCTGGGCGCGATGATTTCGAAAGCCAGCCCGAACAAGGACCTGGCGACGGAATTTCTGGAAAACCAGATGCTGCAGATCAATGGCCTGAAAACCATCAACGCCGACGTCCCGCTGGGCACGCCAGCCAACAAAGTGCTGTTCGCGGAATTGAAAGCCAATCCGAACATCCAGGCGACGATGGAAAGCGCGCAAGCGGGCCGCCCAATGCCGAACAACCCGGAAATGGGCCGCTTCTGGTCGTCGATGCAATCGGCGCTGGAAAACATCACGCAAGGCCGCCAGACGACCAAGGATGGCCTGGATGCGGCGGCGAAGCGGATTACGACGGCGAATTAAGCATATCGTACTGCCTGGCGCAGGCCGGATCACGGGCCTTCGGGCCTGATCCGACCTGCGCCATCTCGTATCACTCCATCTTCACAGGTATCCCATCGTGCGCAAGTTTATCGGCCCTACGGTATTGACCATCAGCATGGCGCTGGGTCTGTATCTGCTCTTCATGTTGTACATTTCCGGCCAGACCATGCTGGCCGCCGTTTTCCTCGGCTTGCTGACCCTGACGACGTTTGTCTTCACGTCGCCGCGCGCCTATGCCTACCGCTATCTGTTTCCCGGCATTACGGCGGTGATCGTCTTCGTGCTGCTGCCGATGGTGTACACGGTGTCGATCGGCTTTACCAATTTCAGTTCGCGCAACCTGCTCACCTATGAGCGCGCCACGCAATACCTGCTGGACGAGACGCAGCGCGTGGAAAGCGCCGGCTATGCCATGACCGTGCATGCCGACAACAAGGAATACCGCTTGCGCCTGGAAAGCCCGGACACGGGCGAAGTGCTGCTGACGCAGCCGCTGGCCCTCAAGCGCGCCGTGCCCCTGAACGTGGAAGTGACGCCGCTCGACCCCGTGCAGGCGCCCGTGCTGGCCCCGCCGCTGCCCATCAAGGACATCATCGCCCTGCAAAAGGATTTGAAGTTGCTCACCTTGATCTTGCCGAACAGGATAGAGCTGCGCATGGTGGGCTTGCGCGAATTCGGCCCCGTCGCGCACGTCTACAAGCAGTTGCCGGACAAAACGCTCAAGAAAATCGCCACGGGCGAACTCGTGACACCGAACTTCAAGACGGGCTTTTATGAAATGCCGGACGGCACGAAACTGGAACCGGGCTTCAAGGTCAACGTCGGTTTCGCCAATTTCGTGAAGATCTTCTCCGACGAAGCGTTCCGCGGTCCTTTCCTGCGCATTTTCGTGTGGACCATCGTTTTCGCCCTGATCAGCGTGGCCACCACGACGGGCCTGGGCATGGTGCTGGCCGTACTGCTGAACTGGGATGCGCTGCGCTTCCGCGGCCTGTACCGCACCCTGCTGTTCCTGCCGTACGCCGTACCGGGTTTTATCTCCATCCTGGTCTTCAAAGGTTTGTTTAACAATAACTTCGGCGAAATCAACCTCGTGCTCGACGCCTTGTTCGGCATCAAGCCCGCCTGGTTCTCCGACACCACCCTGGCCAAGGCCATGATTTTGATCGTCAACACCTGGCTCGGCTACCCCTACATGATGGTGGTGTGCATGGGCTTGATCAAGGCGATCCCGTCGGACCTGTACGAAGCGTCGGCCCTGGCCGGCGCGGGACCGCTGACGAATTTCTTCAAAATAACGTTACCCCTGATCATCAAACCGCTGACGCCGCTGATGGTGGCCAGCCTGGGTTTCAATTTCAACAATTTCGTGCTGATCAGCTTGTTGACGGGCGGACGTCCCGATTTCCTCGACACGACGTTACCGGCCGGCACGACGGACTTGCTCGTGTCCTACACCTACCGCATCGCGTTCGAGGATTCCGGCCAGAACTTTGGCCTGGCCGCCGCCATCTCGACCCTGATCTTCTTCCTCGTGGCCGCGATTTCGCTGGTCAACATGCGCCTGACGCGCATGAACAAAGCATAAAGGACCGACCATGGCTATCGTTGTCGACCGTTCCAACCGCTGGCGCATCCTGGCGGCCCACGTCGCCGTGATCGCGCTGATCGCGCTGGTGATGTTTCCCTTCTTGATGATCTTGTCGATCTCATTGCGCCCTGGCAATTTCGCCTCAGGCAGCCTGATTCCGCCCGAGATCAGCTTCGAACACTGGCGCCTGGCGCTGGGCATGTCTTACCAGGCGCCCAACGGCACCCTGGTCGAGCCGGACTTCCCCGTGCTGCTGTGGCTATGGAATTCCATCAAGGTGGCCAGCATGAGCGCCACCGTCACCGTGCTGCTGTCGACCACCTGCGCGTACGCATTCGCGCGCATGCAGTTCCGCTTCAAGTCGCAAACCCTGTCCGCGCTGATGCTGCTGCAGATGTTCCCCGCCGTGCTGGCCCTGGTAGCCATCTACGCCATCTTCGACGTGCTGGGCAGCTACGTGCCGTGGCTGGGCATCGACCACCACGGCAGCCTGGTGCTGGCCTACACGGGCGGCATCGCCCTGCATATCTGGACCATCAAAGGCTACTATCAAACCATCCCCATCGAAATCGAGGAAGCGGCCAAGGTCGACGGCGCCACGCAATGGCAGGCGTTTGTCTACGTGCTGCTGCCGATGACGGTGCCCATCCTGATGGTGGTGTTCCTGTTGTCGTTCATCGGCGCCATCATCGAATACCCGATCGCTTCCGTGCTGCTGCATGAACAGAACAACCTGACCCTGGCCGTCGGCTCGAAACTGTTCCTGTACGAACAAAAATACTTGTGGGGCGACTTCGCCGCGGCCGCCATTTTGTCCGGCTTGCCCATCACGGCCGTGTTCCTGCTGGCGCAAAAATGGATGATCTCCGGCCTGACGGCTGGCGGCGTGAAAGGCTGACCATGCGACGCTCCCTGACTGCGCTGGCCGCCCTGTTACTCAGCGCTTCGGCGCAGGCAGGGAGCTTCAGCTTCGCTGACAACCCCATCGTCTACTTCGCCGTGACGGACCGTTTCGCCAACGGCAATCCCGGCAACGACCACAGTTATGGCCGCGCCGCCGACCCGCAAGGCGGCGACGTCGGCAGCTTTCACGGCGGCGACATCGCCGGCCTCACGCAGCAGCTCAAAGCTGGCTACTTCAAGGAACTGGGCGTCAACGCCCTGTGGATCACGGCGCCATACGAGCAGATCCACGGCTGGGTGGTGGGCGGCAAGCAGCAATTCCAGCATTACGCCTACCACGGCTACTGGGCGCTCGACTACACGACCATGGACGCCAACATGGGCACGCGCGAGGAATTGCGCGAGATGATCGATATTGCCCACGCGCAAGGCATCCGCGTGCTGTTCGACGTGGTGCTGAACCACCCCGGTTATGCGGACTTGCGCACCCTGTCCGAATACAAAGTACCCGTGCTGTGGCCAGGCCATGAAAAAGCCACCCTGCGCGACTATCATAGCTACATCGACTACAACAACTTTGATTTCGCACAATGGTGGGGGCCGGACTGGGTACGCGCCGGCCTGCCAGGCTATCCCGACGGCGGCAAGGACGATTTCACCATGCAGTTGGCGTATCTGCCCGACTTCCGCACGGAAAGCAGCAAGGCCGTGGGCTTGCCGCCCATCCTGCAGCGTAAAAGCGATACGCGCGCCGTGGCCCTGCCCGATGCGACTGTCCGCACTTACCTTGTCAGCTGGCTGGCCGACTGGGTGCGCGAATTCGGCGTCGACGGTTTCAGGGCCGACACCGTCAAGCACGTGGAGCCGGCCAGCTGGCTGGCCCTGCGCGCTGCCGCCACTGATGCATTGAAGGATTGGAAAACCCGCCACCCGCAGCAGAAGATCGACGACGCACCGTTCTGGATGACGGGCGAAGCGTGGGGCCATGGCCCCGAGCGCAGCAGCTGGCATGACGCGGGCTTCGACTCGATGATCAATTTCGATTTCCAGAATCGCGCGAGCGGCGACTGGAAAAGCATCGATGGCGTGTACCGCCAGTACGCGACGTTGCTGGGCAAGCGCATCGGCAATGCGCCCCGCTACGACATCCTGTCGTACATCTCCTCGCACGACACGAGCCTGTTCCCGCGCGAGCAATTGCGGCATGGCTTGTCCGCCCTGCTGCTGGCGCCGGGTGGCGTGCAGCTGTTCTATGGCGATGAAAGCGCGCGCCAGCCTGGCGTGGCGCCCATCGGCGACGAACAGCAGGCCACACGCTCCGACATGAACTGGAGCTCGATGGATGCGGTCACCCTCGCGCATGCGCGCAAGCTGGGCCAGTTCCGCCTGCGCCACCCTGCCCTGGCGCGCGGCGAACACCGATTCATCGACGACAAGCCGTACGCGTTTGCCCGCGTGATGGATGGCGACGCCATCATCGCCGTGCCCGAAGCGCAAGGCGCACTCGAACTGAAGGTACACGGCGTCTTCGCCGATGGCACCCCGCTGCGCGACGCCTACACCAATCACACTTACACCGTCAAAGACGGCGCCGTCGCCGTGAATGCGGCCGGCACCGTCCTGTTAGAAAAGGCAGCACCATGAGTAGCTATGACATCTTAGTAGTCGGCGGCGCCGGCATCGACACCATCGTGCGCGTCCCCGACCTGCAATTGCCCGTCACCGATTCGCTGCACGTGCCGCCCATCCGCGACTACGTGGCGCACACGGGCAATGGCGTGGCACTCGGTTGCCACGCGCTGGGACTGCGCTGCAAGTTCATCGACTTCATCGGCGACGATGCGCAAGGCGCGGCCATCCTGCAGCGCTATAAGGATGCCAGGCTCGATTTCTCGCACATCGTCGAACCGTCGGGCACGCGGCGCAGCGTCAACCTGGTCGACCCGCAAGGGCGCAGGATGTCACTGTACGACGGCCGCCACCCGGAAGACGTGCGCATGCCCGCCGCCTTCTATCTGCCCTACCTGGGCCCGGCGCGCCACGCGCACTTTTCCATCATGGGCTGGGTGGCCGCGCTGTTTGACGATGCGCAAACGTGCGGCACCACCGTGTCGACCGATCTGCACGACTGGGATGGCGTCAATCCGCACCACATGGTCTTTGCGCTGCGCGCCGACCTGGTCTTCCTCAGCACGGCGGCGCTTGGCGAGCGCACGGAGTCCGTCATGCGCGCGATTGTCGCGGAAGGCCGCGCGCAGGCCGTGATCGCCATGGCGGGCGCGCACGGCGCCTACCTGCTGGAACGGGGCAGCGAGACCGTGCGCCACACTCCGGCGGCTGGCTTGAAGCTGCCCGTGGTGGACACGAATGGCGCAGGCGACTCGTTCGTGGCCGCCTTCCTGCACGCCTGGCTGGGCGGCGCGGGCCTGGACGAAGCCATGCGCCGCGGCGCCATCGGCGGCGCGTTTGCCTGCGCCCAGCATGGCACGCATGAACGGTTTATCGGCAAGGCAGAGCTGAATGACTTATATCAAGACAGCACTAGCTTATGACTTAAAATTCTATCAAGCGTGATAACTTGGTAACGGGCGCATGGCACAATGGCTGCGGATTTCACCATTGCAGACCATTCGAACCGGAGACCACATGAGAATCGAAACCCTGGCCGTGCACGCCGGCTACACCCCCGACCCGACCACCAAGGCCGCCGCCGTCCCCATCTACCAGACGGTGGCCTACGCCTTCGACAATGCCCAGCATGGCGCCGACCTGTTCGACCTGAAGGTCGCCGGGAATATCTACACGCGCATCATGAACCCCACGCAGGACGTGCTGGAAAAGCGGGTCGCGGCGCTGGAAGGCGGCGTGGCGGCATTGGCCGTGGCGTCGGGCATGGCGGCAATCACCTACGCGATCCAGACCATCGCGGAAGCGGGCGACAATTTCATCTCCGCCAGCCAGCTGTATGGCGGCACCTACAACCTGTTTGCCCACACCCTGCCGCAAATCGGCATAGAAGTGCGCTTCGCCGACGCGCGCCAGCCCGAAACCTTCGCCGCGCTGATCGATGCGCGCACCAAGGCCATCTTCTGCGAATCGATCGGCAACCCGCTGGGCAACGTCACGGATGTGGCCAAGCTGGCCGAGATCGCGCACGCGCACGGCATCCCGCTGATCGTCGATAACACGGTACCGAGCCCCTACCTGTTCCGCCCCATCGAGCATGGCGCCGACATCGTCGTCCACTCGCTGACCAAATACCTGGGCGGCCACGGCACCACCGTGGGCGGCGCCATCGTCGACAGCGGCAAATTCCCATGGGCCGAACACAAGGAGCGCTTCAAGCGCCTGAACGAACCGGACGTGTCGTATCACGGCGTCGTCTACACGGAAGCGTTCGGCCCCGCCGCCTTCATCGGCCGCGCGCGCGTCGTCCCGCTGCGCAACATGGGCGCGGCCATTTCGCCACTCTCCGCCTTCCAGCTGATCCAGGGCATCGAGACCCTGGCCCTGCGCATGGACCGCATCTGCGACAACACGCTGGCCCTGGCCAAGCACTTGAAAAACCATCCGAAGGTCGCGTGGGTCAATTACGCGGGCCTGGAAGACCACCCGGACCACGCGCTGGTGAAAAAATACATGCACGGCCGCGCCTCGGGCATCCTGTCCTTCGGCCTGAAACTGGCCAGTGGAGAAGATCCGCGCGCGGCCGGCGCCCGCGTGCTCGACGCCCTGCAACTGTTCACGCGCCTGGTCAACATCGGCGACGCCAAGTCGCTGGCCACCCACCCGGCCTCCACCACGCACCGCCAGCTCAATCCCGAAGAACTGGCCAAGGCGGGCGTGTCCGAAGACATGCTGCGCCTGTCCGTGGGCATCGAGCATATCGACGACTTGCGCGAAGACCTGGAGCAGGCATTGAACGCGGCGTAAGCCTCTTTTCCACGCCGCCCGGAGGGGACTTCATGCCATAATCGGCGGCATGTCTTCCCCTCCTACTCCCCCTGAGCAGCCGACATCCGGCCATTTCCGCGCCGAATACGCGCGGCGCATGAATGCCGTGCTTGACCATATCGACCGCCACCTCGACACGCCGCTGGAGCTGGCGCAGCTGGCCGACGTCGCGCATTTTTCACGCTTCCACTTTCACCGCGTGTTCGCCGCCTGGATGGGCGAGACGCTGGGCGACTATGCGCGCCGCCGGCGCCTGGAAACGGCCGCCTTGCGGCTGGCCTGCCGCCCCGGCGAAGCGATACTGGACATCGCGCTGGCGACGGGCTTCGGCTCCGGCGAAGCGTTCGCGCGCGCCTTCAAGCTGAAATTCGGCTGCACGCCGACGGCCTGGCGCGCCGGCGTCGCCGCAAAAAACGCTGCCATGCTCGCAGCCATGCGCCTGCGCCGGCAAGATAGCAATCCGGATCAGGCCATGCGCAATCCCGGTCAGGAAAACGGGCCGAACTTCCAGCACCATGGGCACTCCAATCCACTTCATAGAGAGAGTCCCATGCAAGTCACCATCCTCGACCTGCCGCCCGCCACCGTGGCGTGCCGGCGCCATATCGGCCCTTACGGCCCCGCCATCGGCGCCTTCTGGCGCGACACCGTCGCGCCATGGATGCAGTCGCACGGCCTGGGCGACGCGACGTGCTACGGCATCGGCCATGACGATCCCAGCATCACGCCGCCGGACAAATGCCGCTACGACGCCTGCGTCGCCGTGCCCGATGCATTCCAGTCGGGCGGCCGGGCCAGCATCACCACCCTGCCGGGCGGGCGCTATGCGGTAGCGCAATTCAAGGGACCATCCAGCGCCATTGCCGAAACGTGGACGCGCATGACGCGCGAATGGCTGCCGGCCAGCGGCCTGCAGTGGGATGAGCGCCCGTGCTTCGAGCGCTTTTCCGCGGCCACGGCGCTGGATCCGGCCACCGGCGAATTCTCTTGCGACATCTGCATCCCCGTACGGCCGCTGTAGCTTCCTCTTTCGCGTGTATCAGCCCGCGATGCCATAGCGCGATGCCGGCTTGCCGCGCATCGCGCCTGCGAACAGGGCCAGGCGGGCTGCATCAAACTTCTCCCACAATGCCTGGTCTTCGACGGAAGGCAAGGTCACCAGTTCGCCCTGGTCCAGGCCCGCCAGCGCCGCATCGACACAGTCTTCGGCGCGCATGATGGTGGCCTGGTCCAGCTGCGCCAGCGGCACGCCGCTCAATTCCCAGATTTCCGTCGCCGTCGATGCGGGCAGCACCAGCTGCACCACGATGCCCGTGCCGGCCAGCTCCTGCTGCAAGCCGCGCGTGAAATTCATCACATAGCCCTTGGTGGCGCTGTAGATCGTGCTGACGGGCAAGATGTGGAAGGACAGCACGGAGCCGATATTGATGATGGTGCCGCTGTTGCGCTGCTTGAACCGCGGCAGCACGGCGTAGCTCAGCTCCGCCACGGCCGTCACGTTGACCTTGTCCATGGTGGCGATGCCCGCTTTCGGCGTATCGACGACGGGCGCCAGGGTCGACGCGCCCGCATTATTGACCAGCATGGTGATGGCCGGATTGCTGGCCAGTTCATCGGCCACGCGCTGCAGGTCGGCCGGTGCGGACAAGTCCGCCGCCATGGCACGCACGGACACGCCATACTTTTCCGCCAGCGACTTGGCCAGCACGTCCAGGCGTTCGACCCGGCGCGCCACCAGAATCAAATCGAAGCCGCGGCTGGCCAGGCGGTCCGCATACACGGCGCCCAGGCCCGACGACGCGCCAGTGACGAGGGCCGTGCCCGGTGTATTGACTGTACTCATGATGGTTCCTTTGCAATTGGTAAAATCGAATGAATGGCTTTCAGCAGGACGGATCAAACATGATAGACATCATGTTTTGATGCGACACTAAACATGACGATCATCATGCTTAGCGTCGCAAGCATGACGCACGTAATGTATGATGTCAACAGAAATTATTTAATAATCGGGAGAACACCATGCGATACCCAGCGGCCGAAACGGCAGAAAAACACCAGCGCATCCTGCAGGAAGCGGCGCGGCTGTTCCGTGAACAGGGCTTTGACGGCGTCAGCGTGGGACAGATCATGAAGGCGACAGGACTCACGCATGGCCCCTTCTACAACCACTTTGCCTCGAAGGAAGCGCTGATGGCGGAAAGCACGCTGCACGGCTCGGAGCACTCGCGCGCGGCGCTCGATGCGGCAACCATCAGCCCGGAAGCCATGCGCCAGTATGTGCGCGACTATGTGAGCGCGGCCCACCGCGATGCGCCGGGAAACGGCTGCTTGCTGGCGGCGCTGGCCGGCGACGCGCGCAAGCAGCCGGCAGTGCTGCCCGCCTTCACCTTCCACCTGAAATCCATCATCGGCAAGCTGACCACGCATTTTCCGTGGCAGAAAAAACGCCCCCCCCGGCAGGAAGCCATCGTCATGCTGTCGGCCATGGTGGGCGCCGTGGCGCTGGCGCGCGCCGTCGACGATGCCGCGTTTTCGGACGAGATACTGGCGGCGGTCAGCACGGCATTCGCGCCGCCAGCACTTGCGCCACCTGCCTGACCCTCTCGTCCACCGAACCTGACACATTGACAAAGGCGATCCCCCACCGCGCCAGCTCGGCCTGGTACCACGCATGCTGGCGCGCGCGGAAATCCTCGTCGCGGCGCGTGCCATCCTGGATGAAGGGAAAATCGGGCGCGCACAGCAGCACCAGATCGTAGCGGTGCTCGGCCAGCCGCGCCAGCTCCTGCTCCGCCTTGCCGAACATCTCGACGCAGTAGAAATACGTCGTCATGGGCGAGGTATCGCAAAACAGCCAGCGCCGCGCAGCCAATAGCGCCTGCGCTTCGCGACGCAGCTGTTCCCGGCCGATTTTCAGCAAATCATCATAGTTCAATATGCCATCCTGGCTTTCCCACAATTCGCGGCCATATTCGGCCACCCAGGCCGTCTCGAAATGCGCCGCCAGCGCCTGCGCCAAGGTAGTCTTGCCGCTCGATTCGCCGCCGAGCACGCACACGCGCGTGACAAAATCGGCGCACACAATCGGCGACAGGAAGGCGCTGTGCGCATGCGGGTCTTGCCGCACCAAGGTTCCGGAAACGGGCACCTGCGCTCTCGCCTGGTCCACGCTCACGTGCGCCACCGGCCCGCCGGCATAATGCCGTTCCAGCACCTGGGCAAAGCCGGGGCCATAGTCTTCGCTGGTGAACACGGCATCGACGGGCAGCGCCAGCACCGTCCAGCACAACCAGCCCATGAAGTGGCGATGCAGCTCGCCATCGTCGTCGTTGTGCGGCAGATGACGGGCAGGCACGCCGCGCGCGGCGCACAGGGCTGCCAGGCGCGCATCGTCCAGCACCACGATGTGCGCTTGCGGGAATTGCGCGCGCAGCCACCGTTCCCGGCGCGCCGGCTCATAGCCGGGAAATTCGGGCCTGGTGTAGCTGACCACCAGCAGTTCTTCGCAAGCGTCTTGCGCGCGCTTGATCAACAGTTCGTGGCCCTGGTGCAGCGGGCAAAATTTGCCGACCACGAGGCCGCGCTTATAAAGGTTCATGCCACTGCTTCCTGCAAATCCGAGGTGTATTGAATGATCTTGTCTTCCGCCAGCAGGGTCTCGACCGTGATGGCGCCGAAAAAAGGCGCAAGCAAGGCACGCGCCCGGTCAGCCTGTGGCATGGCGTTCGGCGCCAGGCGCAGCGCAATGGCGCCGTCGCCATGCTGGTGCACGCCGAAAAGGGCGATGGCCAGCGGTTTCAAGGCATGCGTGATATCGATATTATTGATCCACTCGCCGTTGACCGTCCTGTAGCGCAGGGGGCTGCGGCCGGCCAGCCCCACCAGAACGGGGCCATGCGGGCCATGCGCCAGCGAGGCGTAATCGCCCGTGCGGTAGCGCACGAGAGGCAGGCAGAAATTGAAGCCGCCGGTCACCGTGATTTCGCCGCGCGCGCCATCCGGCACTGGCTGGCCCGCACTATCGAGGATTTCCACGTACAGCCGGTGCTGCAGCAGCACGTGGCCGCCCGCCTGCTCGTCGTAGACGGCCACGGGGCCCACTTCATTGAGCGAATAGATGTCGAGCACGGGACAAGCGAAACGCGCTTCCAGGCGCGCGCGCATGCCGGGCAACAGCATCATCGAGACAGACATCAGCGCGGCCGGCTTGTGCGCCATGGGCAAGGTCAGGAGCTCGGCAAACGAGATGGGGTCGCCCGCGATCAGCTCGGGCGCCATGGCGTCCAGGTAGCGCGCGCGGTCGTCCGGGTGGTGCCAATCGTCCGGGTGCAGGTTGATCTTCGCCAGGCCGGATTCGTTCATCGAGGGCGTGACGGAGACATAGGTGAAGCAGCGGCGCTGGTGCCCCAGCAGCATCACGCCCACCTGCCCCGCGCCATGGCGCAAGGTCACGCCGAAGCGGCGCAGCGCGCGCTTGTGGAAGGCCAGGTAGCGCCCCGCCACCAGCGGGTGCGAGGCGATCAGCAGCGGGTGGCCCGTGGTGCCCGTCGTCTGGAAGTTGATCATGCGCGCCAGGTCCGCATCGTCGGGCACGAAGGCGGCAATGTCGTGCGCCAGTTCGGCGCGGCTGATGGGCGCCACGTCCGCCAGACGTGCGGGCGGCGAACCGCAGGCGCGGTAATGCGGCACGGTGGCGTAGGCCGTCCTGAGAAAATCCGCCAGCCAGGGCGGCGGCGCATCGGCGCTCCAGCCGATATCCGCCTGCATGACTTCCTGCTCATAGGCGCGCAAGGCCGCCACTTCCCCGGCCTGCAGCTTGTTGCCGCTGCGGTTGCGGTAGCGGGGCGCCGCCGGGTGGCTGCGCAGTTTTTCCAGCATGCGCGCGCCCTCCTGCGTCAGGGTGGGACAGTAGTCGCGGTCCGATTCCCAGGCGCCGCCCGGCAGATTGACATCGGCTTTGCCAGCGAGCGTCATTCGCGCGACCACTTGTCGGCCGATTCCTCGGCCGCCTTCTTCGCCAGCGCCTCGCGGATCTCCCGCGCGCGCTGTTCGGCCAGGCGGCTCGCTTCAAGCAGGCGGCGCCGCTCCGTGCCGCTGATGGCGGACAATCTGTCCGTGGCTTGCGCCACGCTTTCATCGCGAGGCCGAAAACCCAGGCGCGCCAGCACGATGCGCGCCAGTTCCTCGCGCCGCTCGGGGTCTTGCGTAAACTGGTGGGCCGGCGTGGCGGCGGCCAGTTCACGCGCCGCCTCGCCCAGTACCTGCAGCAAGGCTGGCTGCGGCAGTTGCTGCGCGGTGAACCACTCGTCGGCCAGCAGCCAGCACAGGATCATGGCCAGCGCCAGCCGGTTGCGGTCCGCCTTCACTTGCGCGCCGATGAACCCCTGCAGGGACGCGGCCGGCGCGCGCGCGCCATGCAGCAGCAAAACGTCGTTGACCAGCGCCGCCACCGCCACTGCCTGCGCATTGGCGACGCCGGCGATACGGGGCTCGGCGAGGAATTCGACGGGCGTGTCGGCCAGGCGGTGGGTTAATCTTTCGAGGTGGGGACCGGGAGTATGCATGTCATTGTTGTATGTAGTGGCGCCGGCTGAACGCCCGCGCAAAGTCCAGCAAGTCCTCGTAGCGTTCGACGGCGTGGATATCCCAGCCCTGTTCGCGGCGCGCGCGTTTCAAATCGTCATAGGTCTGCTGCAGCCACTGGTGGCTGGCCGCGCCATCCCAGTCGCGCGCCAGGTTCAGGGCCATGGTACCGCCCGCACCGCCCTGGGCCAGCGCTTTCGCCGAGATATCCCAGCCGCTGTTGCCCAGTTCATCCTGGTCGAACATGGTGGTGATGCCATCGTCGGAAATCATCAGGATATGCGCGGGCCGTTCGCGTTTGGCCGCATAGGTCTGGCGCAGGCGGTGAATGGGGAAACAGGTGCCGCCGCCAAAAAATTCCGTCAGCACGCCGAGGATCATGTCTTCATCGCGCACGAAACCTGGCGTTAGCATCACTTCGTTCTTGCCGCTCCACAGGGTGACCTGCACTTTCGCGCCGGCGCGCAGGGCGGACAAGGCGATGACGGCGCCGGCCAGGGTCAGGAACGAAGTATGCGCCTGCGGGTTCGGCATGGAGCCGGAACTGTCCACGTACATGTCCAGGTCGACGGGCACGGCGTCGGTGGCGCGCGCCGGTTCGCGGCCATACACGCGGCGCACGGTGGTCACGCCCGGCACGGGGCGCGGCGACTGCATCACGGACTGCAGCCAGTCGATGTCTTCCAGGGGATCGCCGATTTCCCACGCTTCCAGCCCTTCCATCTGCGGCTCCTGCGACTCGGGTGCGGGGAGGCTGGGAAATGCCACCAGGTGCGGCAAGGCCCGCTCGCGGTAATAGCGGATGGCGATTTCATGGCCGCTCAAGTCCACGCCCGAGGCCTTCAGAATGTCGCCCAACTCGAACGGTTCGCGCAGCTGGCCGCCACCAGCCCTAGGCCGCGCCTCGGCTTGCGGTTCCTCGCCATCGAGGCCCGAGATGCGCTTGTCGTGCACGGGGTGGATGGCGCCGTCCTCTTCGTCATCCTCGATCTGCTGCGCGCCATATGTCTGGCAGCCACGGGCCGCGTCGCGCGTGTCCTGCAGGTAGCGGCTGGGGTCAATGTCACCCAGGGCATCCGTATCTTCCACCAGGTAAGGCAGCAGCAAGGTGGCGAAGCGGCCCGCCGCCAGCATCCAGTCGTTCGCATACACGCGAATGAGGCGCGCACCCAACCAGGCATCCGTGTCCAGGCGCTCGTCAGCGTGGCCGCCGCCCAGCTCGCCCTTTTCCAGCTGCCACAGGTTTTCATAGATGCGCATGTACAGGGTCCATACGCCGCCGCTGCCCTTGCCGTCCGGTGCTGGCGCTTTCCCCTGCTGCAGCTTGCGGTAGATGTCGGCCATGCGCAAGTTCGCCTGGCGCTGCAGGCGATCGTTGATGAACAGGTCCGTGTACAGGTTGGCCACCATGGGCGCGTGCTGCTCCAAGGTCGGCAAGGCGCGGCGCATGCGCGCCAGCAGGCGGAACTGGTCGCTGGCGCTGCCCGGTGCGAGGATGTGGTGGCCGATTTCATGGGCGAGGATTTCCAGCGCATAGTCGTCCAGTCCCAGTTCCGTCACCAGCGGCAAGTCCACCACCACGCTCTGGTCCAGCAAGCGGATCATGGCGAAGCTGCCGGACAAGCCCTGCTTGCCGGCTTCGACGCGGCTGGCGCACAGGCTGGGGTCGCGCAGGCGCGTAAACTTGCTCCACACGGCCAGGGCCTCGGGCCAGGCGGCGCGCCAGCGGTCGATCAGGACGGTGTCGGCATCGTTCTTCATGCGAGCGGCAGCAGGCGGATGGCGTGCGTCCACGGTGACGTGATGGCCAGCGTATGCGCATTCGCGGCCAGCGCGATGTCACCGGCCGGCAGGTCGAGCGCGATGCTGCGTGCGCCGACGTGAACGGTGGCCCCATCGAGGCGCACGGACGCCGGCACGCCGGTTTGCGCCAACTCAAACTCCTGCGCCGTGGCGCTGTGCAGCACGGCGCCATAGGCATCGGCCACCAGCAAATAATGGCGCTCGGCGCTGCGCACGACAAAACCGTCAAGCGTGGCGCGCACTTGCGGCGGCGTGCCGAAATCGCCACCCAGGCCACTGAAGCTGCCGAACTCCCTGCCCTCGGCATTGCCGCGCCACGGATTCGCCATGAGCTGCGCATGCACCTGCGGCCATTGCGCGCCCGGCTCGCCAAAGGCGGCCAGTGCCAGCGCATGCGGCAAGGTGTCGGCGGCGGCCAGCGCGCCCTGGCGGAAATGCGCAACGCCGGCGCGCCAGGCCAGCACCTGGCCCACGGCGCGCAGTTGTGCGACGCTGCCGACTTGCGGCGCCACGGCAGCCATCCCGGCCTGCCATTGCGCGGGCCGCGCGCCCGCCACGGAGGAAATGTGGATGGCGGCGTTGCTCAGCATGCCCAGCACGTCGACGGGGGCCGTCGCCAGCAGCGGCGCAAACGATGGCGCCAGCTCGCGCCAGACGGTATTGAGGAAGGGATTTTTCGCGGCCGGACCGGCCAGGCCATGGCCCACCAGCTCCAGGGCCATGTCGTAGGCGGCCAAAGTGACGCCGCCCACGCGCTCGGGCGCGGCGGCGGCCACGGCCACCACCAGCGGATCGACGCCATCGTGCAAGAAGGCGCCGAAGGCGGCCATGTCGAGCGCGGGAAAGCGCCGGCGCGCTTCCGCTGCGCGGCCGTTGAACTGGGCGCGGCCGCTGGCAAGGATAGTTGCGAAGGCAGGAGAAATCATTGTTCCTCCTCAATCGCTGTGCGAAAAATGCAGCAGATAGCGCTCATCCCCTGATTCAAACGCGATCTCGTCCCAGTGGATCGCATACCAGACACCAGGCGGCGGCGTCATCTTCACGATATGCATAGTGAATGCGGCCAGCGACATGTCCAGCGCGTCGAGGAAGGCGTTGACGAGGCAGGCGCGGAAACGGTCCGGCGGCGCCGTCCGCATGTGGTCCGACGAGAAGAACCAGCGCTGGCACACCTGCTCCAGGTGCGCGCGCCCGCACGGCGCCACCGTGATCTGCCACAAGGGCGCCGGCAGCGCGCGCGCCGGGATGCTTACATTCAGGGCGTAATCTTCCACCCGCAAGCCCAGCGCCGTGAGCAGGTCCGGCGCGTCGGGCAGCCGTTGCAGCTCATAGCTTGCGCACAGGTCGCTGGCCTCGCTGTTCAACATGGCCAGGGCGTCGAGAAACCCGCGGCAATGGTCGATATTCAGTGCGTCATTCATTGCGAACGCAGCCAGCTGCGGTAATTCGTATAGCGCTGGTGCAGGTATTTGAGCTTCAACAAATCGTCATACAGGGGGCCGTACAGTTTTCTTCCTTTGGTACGTTCGCCGATCAGCTTTTCGATGCGGTTCAGGCGCGCCAGGGTCTCGCGCTCGCTCACGCCATCGAGGCCCAGGTCGAATTCGGCCGACAGCACGCCCACAGGGTCGTCGCGGTCCAGGTCCAGGCGGTTGAATTCATCGTTCGACAAATCGAACAGGCGGCGCAGCCAGCCCAGCCTGTCGCTGCGATAGGCGGCGTTTTCCGGCAGCGCGAAAAATGGCGCATCCGGGTCCGGCTGCAGTTTGTTATGCAGGACGAACGGCAGCACCTGGCGCAAGTCTTCCAGCTCCACCTCGCCATTGCCGCGGAAATAAGCCATGGCCTTGGCATAGATCAAGAGCGCCATCAGGGTGCGCACGGAAATGCCATTCAAGGTCTGGCAGCCGAGATCCTTCAATCGATCGCGCCCATTGTCCGCCGCCTGCGCGGCGCCCCGGTCGGCACCGGCCAGGCGGGCCGTATCCTTGGTCATGTATTCGAACTGGCCGCCGGCCGTCTCGAACAGCTCGAACTGGCTGGCGAAAAATTCCAGGCGGCGGCGCACGGCTTCGGGCACGCCCACCTGGCGGATGGATTCGCCAATTTGATCTACCTCCGCTTCCGTAAAGATGATATCGGGCGGCACCAGTTCTTCTGGCCGCACGTTTTCTTCCACGCGCAGCAGCAACTCATTCAGGAAGCGGGGGTTGAAGGCCAGTGCCTGCACCGTCACGTCGACCCGGTCGCGCAGCGCTTCGATCACCTGGTAGGTGCCGCCGCCCTGGTCATCGTTGGCCGTCAGATACCAGGCCGCTTCCGGACATTCGTAAATATGGTTCAGCACTTCCGCGTAATTGTCGCCCATGACGGTGAGCAGCGCGCTTTGCGTGCGCGTGGGGATGCGGTTGTACTCATCGACGATCTTCACGCGCATGCCCAGCCAGGCGCGCCAGGCGATGCGAATGTCGTCCATGCTTTGCGCGTTCACCAGGTCCGCCGGCAGCGGATTGCCCAGCAAGTCGGCCACCGTCATCTGCGGGTGGCCATGCTGCATGGCCCGTTTGACTTCCTTGACGGTGGAACCGGCCAGCACGCCCATCAACAGGGCGCTGGCCGTCTTGCCACGCCCCGGCCCGCCAACGAACAGACATTTGCGGCGCGTGGCGAACGTCAGCAGGGGCAGCAAAATGAAGCTGGAATAGCTTTGCGCCGACGGCAAATTCAGGGTGCGGCGGCTGTCGCCCACAGCATACGTCTGCGACGGGCCATCGTTGTATTCGATATCGTAATGGGGGCTGATGATGGCATGGTTGACGATCCAGAAATACGCCTGGCGCAGCTTTTCATCGAAAGGCCGCGCTTGCGCCTCGCCTTCCGCTCCCAGCGCGATGGGCCCCTGGTACAGGTCCGCCACGTCGAACTGCCGCGCGGCGGGCGCCGCCTTGGGTTTGGTGGGGGCCTGGGACAGGCGCTGGAACAGATTAAAAGCTGACATGATTGGCTAACGCCTGTCAAAACCTACTGCGCGTCGGTATTTACGGCCTGCGATGCTCACTGTACATTCGCACAGTTGCGCTTCTCGGCCGCAACTCCCTTCCGCTCGCTACGGTTTTTGTCAGGCGTTGTTATTTAATGTGGAAACGAAATTATTGCATATCGGCCCAGTTACGCCTTGTTCAAATCGACAACAGTCTCCTCCATCCCGCGCCAGCGCCACCAGCCCAGCGCCACGCAAGCGACCAGCAAGGCCAGCAGGCCCGCCACTTCATGGCGGATTTCATACAGCGAGGCGCCCATTTGATTAAGCGCAACAAAGCCCTGGATACCGGCCGTGGATGGCAGCAGCCAGCGCAGCCATTGCAGCACGACGGGCATGGACGACACGGGCCAGGTCAGGCCCGCGAGGAACAGCACGGGCATCGAGGTGGCGATCATCAGCTGCGTGCCCCGCTCGCGCGTGCGGAACAGCATGCCCAGCAACATGCCGAAGGCCGCCTCACACAGCGAGAACAGCACCAGCAGCAAGAGCATGCCGCCAAAGTTGCCGCCACGGGGGTAATCCTGGAACCAGAAGACAAAGCCGAAGAAATAGCAGCAGTTCAAAAACGCCACGCAGGCAAACGCCAGCAGCATGCCCGCGTAGCCGCCCGCCGTGCGCCTGCCCGCCACGGGGAAGGCCTTGCGCTGGTACCAGGTGCCGAACAGCATGGTCATGCCGATCAGCAAAGTCTGCTGCACAATGAGAGTAGCCACTCCCGGCACGACGTAGGCGCCATAGCCTTCCTTGACGTTAAACAGGGGCACGGCGTCGAAGGCGATGGGCGAGCGCTGCTGGCTGGCCTGGATGGTGGACGGCGTGCCCGCGCCCAAACGCTTGAGCTCAATACCGGCCGACACCGTGCCCACCACTTCGGCCAGCCCGTTCAGGGCCACCTTGTTCAGCATCAAATACAAGCCATTGCCCGCCACTTGCGCGTGGGCGGCGCGGCCGGCCAGCACGTCCGTCTGCAAACCATCGGGAATGATCAATACGCCCATGACCTGGTCGCGCCATAATAAATCCTGTGCGACGGGCAGGTCCGGCGTGACGGCGACCACGTGCAGCGACGGGTGGGCCATGGCAAAGCGCGTCAGCTGGCGCGACATGGCGCTGCGGTCCTGGTCGACGACCGCCACGGGCACGCGCTGGACGATTTCCGTCGAATACGGCAACGGATAGAAGAAGGAATAGATGATGCCGCCGATAAACAGCAAGGTCAGCGCTCCCTTGTCCGTCAGCATGGCGCGCCAGGTGGCGACAAAGGCCGGCCACATCATGTGCGTCCCCAGGCCGCAGGCGCATTCGCGCGGCGCGCCAGCAGGAACACGCCCACGGCGCCGCAGCCGATGGCGATACCGGCCAGTATCAGCATTTCCTGCACGCCATAGCGCCACGGTGCGCCGGCCAGCCAGTATTTCGTTTGCAGCTGCAGATAGTGCGTGAGCGGCAAGGCTTCCGCCCAGGCGCGGGCTGGCGCCGGCATGGCCATCAAGGGAAAGGCCTGGCCCGCAAACGCGAACGCGGGCGCCGTGATGAAGGCCGCGCCGGACAGCGCCAGGCGCAGGGACAGGGTGGCGGCGATCAGCAAGGTGGCCAGGCCGCAATACGCGAGCACCAGCAGCAGCATGCTCAGCAGCAGCGCCGGCAAGCTGCCCGCCACGGCCCAATCCCGCGCCAGGCTGAAGAACAGCAAGTACAGCAGCGCCAGCGCGCAATAGGCGACGAGGGGAAACAGCAGCTTGGCAAGCACGGCGCGCAGCCAGCTGCCGTGGGCCGAGGCCAGCCATTGTGGCACCGTGCCGTCGCGCAACTCGCGTCCGATACTCGTGACGACGGCGACGACGATGAAAATCTGCAGCATGGCCGGCATCAGCGCCAACGTTAAAAATGCTTCATAGCTGATGTTTTCGTTATACAAACTGTTCAAGGTCGTGCGTATCGGCTCGAACTGGGCCGCCGCCTGCACGCCCGACATGCCTTTCTTGACCCGCGCCGTCATCTCGATGCCGGCCGACAAGGTCGTGCTGACCGTGCGCACGTCGCGCAGCAAGGCGCCCGCGTGCGAGGAAAACTGCGCGTTGTACAGCCATTGCACGGTGGCTTGCCGGCCGCCCAGCAGTTTCTGCTCGAAATCGTTCGGGATCAGCAGATAGCCGAACGCCGTGCGTTCGCGCAAGCGATGCAGGGCTTCGTCGCTGGACGCCACTTTCGCCGCCACCTCGATGCCGGGCGAAGCGTCGAGCCAGCGCGTGAGCTGGCGCGACAGGGTGGAATTGTCGTTATCGATGACGACGATGGGCAAGTCGCGCGCGATGCCGGCGGAAAACACCAGCCACAGCATGCCGCACAGCACGACAGGAATCCAGCTGAGCATGCCGAAGTCCCAGAAGTCGCCGCGCAGCCGCCGCCACTCGCGTGCCAGCGCCGCCGGCTGCTCTTTGTCAATCTCGCTCATCGGCTATCAGAGCGGCGGGAACACGACCGACATGCCCGGACGCAAGCCTTCGACCTTGATGGCGGGACGCAAACGGATTTCAAACGTGCGCAAATCCGTGCCGCCCGGACGGGCCGCGCGCCACGTGGCGAAGTCCGGCAGCACGGCAACCGAGCTGACCTTGAAGCTCAGTTGCTGTTTCAAGGCCGGCACGTTCGCCGTGTGCGTGCTGCCCATGGAAAACGCCGCCATTTCATCTTCGCGCACTTGCAGCACGGCCCAGGCGTCATCGAGGTTCACCAGCGTAATCACGGGGAAACCTTGTGGCGCCAGTTCGCCCGGCTGGATCTGGATCTTGCTGACCTGGCCCGCCACCGGCGCGGCGATCTTCGTTTCAGCCAGCGCGATCTGCGCTTCCGTCAGTACGGCGCCCACCTGGCGCGCCTGGGCGGCGGCGGCCGTCTTGTCTTCGGGACGGGCGCCCTTTTGCGCCATATCAAACTGGGCGCGGGCCGCTTGGGCAAGCTGGTCGGCGGCGCGCCATTGCGCTTGCGCCTCGTCACGTTTCTGCTGGGCAATCACGCCTTGCTCGAACATATTGTTGACGCGGGTATAGGTGGTCTTGGCGATGCTGGCCCCCGTTTGCGCCCGCTCCCAGTTCGCTTTCGCGGCCGCAATTTCTTCCGGACGCGCTCCCGCTTGCGCCTTGTGCGCCACGGCTTCGGCCGCTTGCGTGGCGGCCGTCGCTTGCGCGATCTTCGCATCCACTTCCGGGCTCGTCAGCTGGAACAGCAGCTCACCTTTCGGCACGGTCTGGCCCAGCTTGACGTACAGCTCGCCCACCCGGCCCGGCACTTTCGACGAGACATTGACTTCCTGCGCATCCATCTGTCCCTGCAAGGGCAGGCGCTGCGGCTGGAAGGCCTGATACAAGCCCCAGCCCACGAAGGCCAGGACAATGACGGCGGCGACTATGGCCAAGGATTTTTTGGAGGTGCTCATTATTATTTGTCCACAGGTAATTGGATATCGGCCGCGGCCGCCAGGCTGCCCAGGCGCTGGGTCTCGCCCGTCGCTTCCAGCAATTGCGCCAGCCCCATCACATAGTTATAGGCCGTCTGCGCGCGCTGGGTTTCCACCTTCGCCAGGTTCAGGCGCGCGTCGACCACTTCCAGCGACGTCACTTGCCCTTGCTGGAAAGCCACGGTTTGCAGGCGGATATTTTCGCGGGCCAGCTCTACCGACGAGGCCGTGGACAGGTACTGGATACGGGCGTTTTCCAGCGCGCGCCAATTCTTTTCGATCAGGGTGGGAATGTCGCGCTCGGCCTGGCGCGCCACCACTTCCACCCGCTCCTGGTCCAGCTTGGCGGCGGCGATCATCTTGCCCGTATTGATGCGGTGCACGAGGGGTACGGACACGACCAGGCCGACGGCCCAGTTCGAGCGCACGAGTTTTTCGTTGCCGCGGTTCAAATTGTAGTTACCGATGGCAAACACGGTAGGTGCGTATTCCTTGCCATGCAGCTTCAAGGCTTGCTCGGCCTGCACGCGCTTGCTGTCGATCTTTTTCCAGTTCGCATTTTCGCGCACGCCCGTGCTGATAAACGATTGCAAGGTGCCGACCGGCAAGCTGTTGACGAACAACGGCGTGCTGGGGCGCACTTGCGTATTGACGGCGAGCAAGCGGTCCAGCGCCACTTGCGCGATTTCCTCGTCGCTGCGCGCCTGCGCTTCGTCGCTGCGGGCGCTGTCCAGGGCCACGTCGGCGCGCAAGCGTTCCGCGCGCGAAATCAGGCCGCCCTTTTCCAGCTTGGCTGCATCGCGCTGGTGCTGCGTCACGCCGGCCGTCACTTCGGCCCGCACGGCCACCACTCTTTTGGCCAGCAGCAACTGGAAATAGCGCTGCGCCACCAGGGTGGCCAGTTGCTCTTCCGCTTCCGTGCGCTCCGCCTGCGCGGCCAGGGTCAGACTCGATGCGAGCCCCTTGACGGCGTCCAGGCGCCCGCCCGTGTAGATGGGCCACATGCCCAGCAAGCCGAACGAGGTCAGGTCCGTCACCACTTCGCGGTTCAGGGAGTTGGGAATGTGCGGCGTGGGCAAGCCCGGAATCGGCGGCAGCACGGATTCGATACCGCCCACCACGCCGGACAAGCCGCTCGTGTCGATGCTCAAATCCGTCGACAAACGGCCGCGAAACGCCGTCAAGTCCACGGAAGGGCCGTCGATATTCGACAGCGCCTCCGCCTTGAGGGTTTTGGCGCGCACGTCGAGCGCGGCGCCCTGCACGGCGCCCGAAGCCTGGGCCGCCTGCTGCAGCGCTTCGTTGAATGTCAGCGGCGCGCCGGCCGGCAACTGCGCCAGGGCGGGCATGGCCGCGCCCAGCGCGCCCGCCAGCAATAATGATAAGTGTCCTTGCAATCTGCCCATGTAGCGTCCAGTCAATGAATGAGGGGAAAGCACGGGGTTGCCATGTTTATACTTTCACAATAGCAATTATATCTACGGATGTCTATTCCGGCCTGCACTATTGCCTACTGCGGCGGATACACAAAAACGGGCGCCTCTTGCGGGGCGCCCGTTGAGCTCAAGCAGCTACCCGGTGAATTACTTCTTCGCCTTCTTGCCGCCCTTCTCCTTTTCCTTTTCAAATACGGCAAAGAACTCGGACGCCATGTTGCGGATGGCGCGGCCGATGTTGGCGTAGTCGTATTCGTTCAGGTTGGCCAGCGACACGCGGCCCGACGGGTGCGTGGTGCCGAAGCCGCGGCCCGGCAACAGGATGACGCCCGTTTCCTCGGCCAGGCGGAACAACGCTTCGTTCGGTTTGAGCTTTTTCAGCAGCCACTGCGAAAACTCCACGCCATGCATCTGCGCGGCCAGCGATTCCATGTCCAGCAGGTGGTAATAGCGCACGGAATTGGCGTCGTGCACCATCGGCAAGCCCAGTTCGCGGTACAGCGCTTCCTTGCGGCGCAGCACGATACGTTTCATCGACTGCTTGTACTTTTGCTCTTCATCCATCAGCGAGAACAGGGAGAACAAGGTCATCTGCGCCTGCACGGGCGTGGACAGGCCGGCCGTGTGGTTCAGCGCCACCGTGCGGCTGTCGGCCACCAGGCGGTCGATGAATTTCAGCTCGCGCGGCTCCGTCGTGATCGAGTGATAGCGCGCATCGAGCTGCTTCTTGATGGTTTCCGGCAACTTGGCAATCTTGTCGTCCAGTACATTTTTCTCATGCGTGGCCACCACGCCCATGCGCCAGCCCGTCGCGCCGAAGTATTTCGAGAATGAATACACGAGGATGGTGTTGTACGGACACATGGCGAACAGCGAGACGAAGTTGTCGGCAAACGTGCCGTACACGTCATCGGTCAGGATGATCAGGTCCGGGCGCTTCTTGATGATCTT
This sequence comes from Janthinobacterium sp. SUN100, assembly GCF_030397705.1. Taxonomy (NCBI): domain Bacteria; kingdom Pseudomonadati; phylum Pseudomonadota; class Betaproteobacteria; order Burkholderiales; family Oxalobacteraceae; genus Janthinobacterium; species Janthinobacterium sp. SUN100. Next base: position 248,288 of record NZ_JAPUBU010000002.1, read on the forward strand.
GGCGATGTATTCCAGTGTGTCATCGTCGATCTTGACGGATGGCGGATTGCTGGGGTTGACGAGGAAGAAGGCCTTGACTTTCGGGTCCAGCAGCTTGTCCAGTTCTTTCTTTGTGAATTGCCAATTGTTCGATTGCGGCGCATCAATATGCACGGTGTTCAGCTTGTAATCATTGAGCTGGGGAATCTCGATGTAGGGCGTGAAAATCGGCATGCCCAGGGCGATCGTGTCGCCTTCCTGGATGATGTGGTTCGATTTCAGGCTGGCGAACAGATACGTCATGGCCGCCGTGCCGCCTTCGACGGCGTACATGTCGAAGTTGCCGACAAACGGATGGTCGCCGATCATTTCGCGGTGGATATACTGGCCGACGATTTTCTCGGACAGGCGCAGCATGCGGTCCGGCACGGGATAGTTGCAACCGAGAATGGCTTCGCACATCTCATAGATGAAGTCGCCCGCGTCCAGGCCCAGCTGGTCGCGCACATACGACATGGCTGCCTCGATGAAATGCACGCCGGGGTTGCCTTCATGCTTGCGCACGAAGATTTCGAAGCGCGCCTCGATGCCGTCGCGCGTGGGGAAGCCGCCCACGTCATCCATGTACACATAGGAACGTTCCGCTTCCGTCATGGCGAACTGGCCGAACTGGAAGAAGCCATGGCGCGGCGTGGTGGCCAGGAAATTCGGGTTGCCGCGGCCCGCATTGAGCATCAGACGGTTGCTTTGCTTGGCCGTCTGGATCAGCGCATCCTTCAATTCGAAGGGGCTCAACAGCGCGAGTTTGCTTGGGTTACTGAAATCCATTTCAACGACTCCTTATCAACTGACAATATGGGAAAAGCCCCGCACAGGCGGCTTAGGTCCTGCAAATACGCCCGACTCAGACAAAGGCCACAATCAGCGGCCCCAGCAAGGTCAGGAAAACGTTGGCCAGGGCATACGTGATGGCAAACGGTACGGTGGGAATCGAGTTTTGCGCCGCGTTCAGCACTTCGCCGAACGCGGGATTGGCGCTGCGCGAGCCGGACAAGGCGCCCGCGAAGATTGCCACGTTGTCATAACGCAAGATGTAGCGGCCGATCAGCATGGTCAAGATCATCGGCAGGATGGTCACCACCACGCCCACGCCAAACAGGGTCAGGCCGTGTTCGCGCACGGTTTGCACGGCTTGCAGGCCGGACGTGAGGCCGACGACGGCAACGAAGCCGGCCAGGCCCAGGTCTTTCAGGATTTGCACGGCGCCGCTGGGCATGTAGCCAAACGTCTGGCGCTTGGCGCGGAACCAGCCGAATACCAGGCCCGACAGCAGCACGCCGCCGCCGCTGCCCAGGGTCAGCGGAATCGAGCCGATGCGCGCCACCAGCAAGCCCACGAGCAGCCCGACGACGAGGCCGGCGCCCATGTAGACGAAGTCCGTCTTGGCGCTCGGCACGATCATGTAGCCCACTTCAGCCGCCACGCGCTTGACGTCCTGCTCGGCGCCATAGATGGTCACCACGTCGCCCGTCTGCACGACGGTTTCCGCTTGCATGGGCAGAATCTTGCCCATGCGGCTCAGTTGCACGACAAAGATGCCGTGGCGCACACCCGGCGCCGTGGCGCTGCGGATTTCGCCCACCGTCTTGTTGTGGTAAGCCTTGTTGGTCAGCACCATGTCGCGGCGCTGCATCACCAGTTCCATGCCTTCGACGGCCAGCAATTCCTTGCCCAGCTGGGAAGACACGCTGAGCATGGCTTCGCGCCGGCCCACCAGCAGCACGATATCGTCGGCCGCCAGCACCAGGTCCGGGCTGACGTCGATGATCTGGCCATTGCGTTTCACGCGCTCGATGGTGATGGCCGTGCTCGGATGGGCGCTTTCGATGTCCGCCACGGAGCGTCCGGCGCCCGGACCCACGTCGTAGATGCGGCCGATGAGGTCGGGCGCAGCCGGCGTCTGGCCCGGCCCCAGCACTTGCACGCCCGCCTGCAGCGCCGTTTCCGCCTTGATCGCATCTTCGCGGATGGTGCGCCCCATGAGCTTGGGCAAGATATTGACACAGACGATGATGGCGCCAAACGAGCCGAATACATACGTCACGGCATAGCCGACGGCCACGTTGCCCTGCAGGCGCGCCACTTCGTCGGCCGCCAGGCCCAGCTTGGTGATCGCGTCGCCTGCCGTGCCGATGATGGCCGACTGCGTCAAGCCGCCCGCCGCCACGCCGGCCGCCAGGCCCTTGTCCAGGCCAAAGACCTTGGCCAGGATGACCACCGTCAGCAGCGCCGTCACAGCGAGCACGACGGCCAGGATGATTTCGCGCACCGACTGGCGGCCCAGGGAATTGAAGAATTGCGGCCCGCTTTCATAGCCGACGGCGTAGATGAACAGCGCGAACAGCACCGATTTCACGCCGGGATCGATGGCGACGCCCACCTGGCTGACGAGCACCGCCACCAGGAGTGAACCGGCGACCCCGCCCAGCTGAAACGAGCCGAACTTGATCTTGCCGATGTAGTAACCCACTGCCAGGGAGAGAAACAAGGCAATTTCAGGCGACTTCTTGAATAACTCATGCAACCATTCCATGCGGACCGCCTTTCGTGTTGAAGGAATTCTTTACTGCGTTTGCCCTTGCTGGCTGCTCATGCGTGCACCGACCCTGCCAGGGCCACGATCAGCGGCCCCAGCAGGGGCAGCACCACGTTCGAGATGGCATACGTAATCGTGTAGCCCAGCAAGGGCGTGGAATTGCCGGCCGCATTCTGCACGGCCGACAGGGCTGGCGTGCTGCACTGCTGGCCGGCGATGGCGCCCAGCAGCACGGGCGCTTCCAGCTTGAGGAAAAAGTGTCCCACCAGCAGCGACAGCGAGGCGGGGATGACGGCGATCAATATCCCCATCAGCGGCAAGGACAGGCCGTACTGGCGGATCAAATCGATCGCCTGCGGCCCCGACGCCAGGCCCACGCAGGCGATGAAGGTGGCCAGGCCGATATCCTTCATCATGTCGAGCGCGCTGGAGGGGATACCCTGCATGCCCGGCTTGCGCGCCTGGTACCAGCCGAACACGAGGCCCGTCAGCAAGGCGCCGCCGCCCGTGCCCAGCGAAAACGGGATGCCGCCCAGCTTGGCGGAAAAGCCGCCGATATACACGCCCAGCACGATGCCGATGCTGGCATAGACGATATTGCTGCGGTCGCCCGTGGGCACGCGCTTGCCGATGGCGGCCAGCGCCGTGTTCAGCTCGCGCCCTTCCGTCGTACCGTACAGGCGCAGCACGTCGTCGCGCTGCAGGGCCAGATCCGGCAAGGGCGGCATGCTGTGCTCGCCACGAACGACGGCCGCCACGTGCACGCTGGAGGGCAAGGCCAGCTGGCGCAAGGGCTGGCCCACCAGCGCGGCTTGCTGCAGCACCACTTCGACGGCCGAGACCGCCATGTTCAAGCCCGTCGTATCGGCAAATTCCTCGCCCAGGATGGCTTCGGCCGCCACCAGCGCGGGACGGTGGCCGATCACCAGCACTTCGTCGTTATTGCGCAAGCGCAATGCCGGCTCCAAGGGCAAGACCTTGCCATGCCGGCGCACGCGCGTGATGCTGGCGCGGCCCGCAAAGATATGCTGCAAGGCGTCGAGGCGGCGTCCCGCGCCGCGGCTGATGCGGTAGGCGCGCCCCACCATCTCCGGCGTGGCTTGCACGCCGTCGCCGTCGGTCTGCGCGCCGCCCATCTTTTCCCACAACTTATCGGCTTCTTCGCGCAAATTGACACGCAGCAACAGCGGAAAAATCTGGCTGGTGACGATGACGATGGCGATCAAGCCGAAAATGTACGTGATGGAATACGCGGTGACGACGTTGGCCTGCAGCTCGGCGATGCGGGCGGCCGGCAGCGCCAGCTTCGAAATGGCGTCTGTGGCCGTGCCGACGACGGCCGACTCCGTCGCCGCGCCCGCCATCATGCCGGCCGCCGTGCCCTGGTCCAGGCCCAGGAAGCGCGTGGCCAGCAGCACCAGCGCCAGCACCACCACCACTTCGATCAGGCACAGCAGGCCCAGGCGCAAGCCCTTGGCATTCAGGTTGGCAAAGAACTGGGGACCGCCCGCATAGCCGAGGGCAAAGATGAACAGCATGAAGAAGACATTCTTGACGCTGGCGTCCAGGGTGATGCCCAGCTGGCCGATCAGCAGCGCGGCGACCAGGGTGCCGCACACGCCGCCCAGCTGGATGGGGCCGAAGCGTATCTGCCCTACCGCGTAACCGAGCGCCAGCGCCAGGAACAGGGCCAGTTCCGGCACCTGGTGCAATACGGACGTGATCGAATCGAGCATGGACGAACCTTCGAAAAGATAACGGATGGTGACAAGGGGACAGCGCGTTCGGCGGCTGGCGGCAGCTGGCTGTGGAACGGGCGCACGGCTCCCGCACGACACCTGCGGCAAGCGCTTGTGCTGGGAAAAAGTTGCAACGTGGAATTATGTTCGGCGAAAATTTAATAAGTGTCAACAGGTGTTCTGTTGAACTCGCTTTGCGCTTCATCAAACATCGGGCGCACGATTGAAGCCACTGTTTGACATTGATCAATAAGATTATTAGTAATGTTTGGGACGATACCAAAGTGCCTTGCGCGCCAGCGGCGTCTCCTCGGGCAGGTCGGGATTGGCCAGCTCCAGCACGTGGCGCCGGGACAGCTGCAAGCCATCCGCGAGGCGGCCGAAATGGCGCTGGAACAGCTGCGCGAAACTGCCATCGGCAAGCATGCTTTCCAATCCCCTTTCAATGTGGCGTGCCAATTCCGGCCTGTGCTTGCCGACAAAGAAGTACAGCGCGGCCGGGTAGCGGATGACCAGGTAGGCGTCGAGCGCCAGCGGCAAGTGCGCATGGCTGGCCAGTTCGCTTTGCGCCTCGATCACGGAACGGGGAAAGTAATCGATGCGCCCTGCCGCCAGTTGCTGGAACAGGCCTTCGTAGGTACTCGAGGTATCGAGGCGCAAGCCATTCGCCTGCAGGATGGCGGAGTCGGGCCAGTCGCGCATCTGGCCGGCCGACAGCCGCGCCAGGGCGGCGATGCTGCGCACGCCGCGCAGCAGCTGCGGCTGGCGAGCCTGGATCAGGGCCACGCGCCAGCCGATCAGGCCGCGGTCGATGGGGATGCGCACCGGCAACAATTGCGTTTCGCGCGCGCGGCTCGTCATGGCCCAGACGACGTCGACACCGCCCGACGCCGTGGCGATTTCCTGCATCGCGCGCGTCTGCACCATGCGCAGTTCGGAGCGGCGCAAGGCATACACCTGACCCGACCTGGCCAGCGCCTGTTGCAGCAAGGCCGTCACATAACCTTGCTGCGGATCATCGAGCGCCTGGTGGCGCGGATACACGAGCGGCAGCGGCAGCACCGCGCCGGCGGCCGCACCCAACGGCCACAGGGCGGCAAGCTTGAGCAGGGGGCGGCGCTGCATGGCCCCTCCTTTCCAGCGCTGTCATAGCGTTCTTATCAGAATGACAGTATCGCGCAGCAGGGCACGCTTGTCGACTGGAATACGGCAACTGTGTACAAAACAACAGCACTTTCAAGGTGACCCGCAGGGCTGGGGATTAATCCAGATCAATAAAACCGCAAATACAAAATAAATCTTGCGTGCTGCTCTGGACGGCATGCGCATGGCTCGCCTACGCTGTTTTTTTATCTGAAAAACAAGAGGAACCCATGCAGACAGCACGCTTGAATATTATCGGAATGGATCATGAAGGCTGCGCCGACAGGCTGACGGGCGCGCTCGAAGCCGTCACGGGCGTGGCCACCGTGTGCGTCTCGCTGGCGCGCCACGGCGCCACGGTGCAGTTCGACGAGCGGCTGGCCACGCAGGAACGCCTGCTGGCCGCCGTCAACGACGCCGGCTTCATGGGCGAGGCGACGGATGAAGAACAGCTGGCCTCGTGCAGCGGCGCCTGCGGCCACTGCCGCCACTGAGCGCCACTGAGCGCCCGCCCTCCCTTTTTTCGCTCAGCCTTCGCGCGCGCCCCGGTCGCGCAGATGCGCCAGCACGCGGCGCGGTCCCAGCGCCTGCAGGTCGAATGGCGGCAACTCGATGGCATCGAGCGTATTCTTGAACAGCAAGCCCAGTTCCGTGTCGCCTTCCAGGCTCAGACGGCGGCTGAAGAACAGCGTGTCCGGATCTTCCTGGCGCCGCGCCAGCAGCATCAAATCATGCACGCTGGCGGCGATGCACAGGTCCGGCACGTCCGCATAGCGCTCCGCCACGAACACCGTGCCCTGCCACTCGAAGTCGAAGGCAATGCCCGCGTCCAGCAGCCGCAAGCGCAAACTGCGCCCTTCCAGGCTGCGCCGCACGTCGTCGGGCAATTGCGGCGCCAGCAGGCGATTCAAGCCCTGCACGAACAGCCACGAGGCGGGATACGGGGGCAGCTTGGACAGCAATTCGGCCAGCGGTTCCGGCAGCCGGTACGACACTGCGGGCTTGCTCATGCCGGGCCGGGCGGGGACCGGCGCCGGGACGGGCAATCTTTCCAGTTGATCTTGCATGGTGCTTCCTTTCGAGGCGTTCAATGGGCGGCGTGCTGTTCCATGCCGGGCTGGCCGTGCCAGTAGCCGTCGCAGGCGCCGGCCGGCTGGCAGGCCGCCAGCTGGGCCTGGGCGCCGATGCCGCTGACCTGGCCGCGGCGGGCGCGGTCGAAGATGGCGATGACTTGTTCCGTATGCATGGCCTGCGGGCTGATGCGCGCCACCGCCACGCCCATGTCGCGCATGGCGTCGAGTTCGCGCACCAGGTTGTAGACGAGCGCCGACTGCGTCTGCGTGCCATTCAGTACGAGGAAGGGCACTTCGTCGCGCGTGCGCAGCAACAGGCCGTCCGGCTCTTCCAGGCAGCTGTAACCGCAATCGTCCTTCGGCAGGTTGCGGTTGCGCGCCGTGAAGCAGCGCGCGGAAAACGCCAGCGGCATGCGCCCGTAGGCAAAGACTTCCGTCTCCAGCCCTTCCGGTTTCTGGCGCTGCATCTCGGCCAGCGCCGTCTGCCCCATTTCCAGCGGCATCACCCAGCGCCGCGCGCCCAGGCGCGCCAGCAATTGCAGGCTGGGGCCATTGAACAGGTTCAGATGGGGACCGGCGACGAAGGACGTGCCCTTTTCCATGCAATGCACGGCACCCATGTCGTTGGCCTCGACGCCGTAGCGGCCATTGCCCGTGATGCGGCGCAGGGTCGCCAGTTCCGCGCCCGCCTCGATCAGCGCCTGCGTCGACAGCACCACTTCCTTGCCGGCGGCGGCCAGCATGTCGGCGATATCGAGCCAGTCGGCCAGACGCACCTCATGCCGGCGCGAGCAGACGGTCTCGCCCAGGTAGACGATATCGACGGCGGTGCCGGCGATCTGCTGGTAAAACTCGAAAACTGTGGCGCGCGGCCAGTAGTACAGCAAAGGGCCCAGTGAAAGCTTCAGCATGTTCATCCTTTATTTCCAAGATCTGTGGTAGGCGCCCAAGGTGTGCTGCTGGCCTTCGGCCAGCTTGTCCATGGCCGCCATCCAGCCCGGCTTGACGGCGTAGCGCGCATTGCCTTCGCGGCAGGCGTCGATCGCTTCGCGCCACACACGCGTGACCTGTGCCACGTACGCGGGGCTGCGCTGGCGCCCTTCGATCTTCACGGCGCGCACGCCCATGGCGATCAGTTGCGGCAGCAGCGCCAAGGTGTTCAGGCTGGCCGGTTCCTCGATGGCGTAATACTCTTCGTCGTTGACTTCGAAACGCCCCTTGCACAGGGTGGGATAGCTGGCGTTTTCGCCGGGCGCATAGCGGTCGATCAGCACACCGTTCAGGCGCGATTCGAGGCCGTTCGGCGTTTCCAGCCAGCGCACGGATTTCGCCGGCGAGCACACGCCGTGGGTGTTCGGCGCCTCGCCCGTCGCATACGACGACAGCGCACAGCGCCCCTCGACCATCACGCACAGACTGCCGAAGCCGAACACCTCGATCTCGACTTCCGTCTTGGCGATCAGTTGCTCCACCTGCGCCATCGACAGCACGCGCGGCAGCACGGCGCGGGCGATGCCGAAGTGTTCATGGTAAAAATTGATGGCTTCGTAGTTGGTGGCCGAGCCCTGCACGGACAGGTGCAGGCGCAGCTGCGGGTGGTGCTGGGCCGCATACGCCATCAGGCCCGGATCGGCCACGATCATGGCGTCGATGCCGGCATCGGCGGCGCGGTCGATGGCGCTGCGCCACACGGCCCAGTTGTGCGGCTGCGGATAGGTGTTCAGCGCCAGCAGCACCTTGCGTCCATATTGGTGGGCGTAGCGCACGCCCTCGGCGATGGCCTTCTCGTCGAAATTGAGGCCGGCGAAATTGCGCGCATTGGTGGCGTCGCGAAAACCCAAGTAAACGGTGTCGGCGCCATTGTCGATGGCCGCTTTCAAGGCTGGCAGGCTGCCGGCGGGGCAGACCAGTTCCAGCGGTCCGGCCACGCGGGTGGCGGTGGTTGATTCAAGCATCATGGTGTTCACAGTCCTGTATCGGCTCAGGGTGCAGACTATAGCCCCGCCCAGGCTGCCCAGTCCTTGACGCAGGTGAAGGAATGCATGCATGGCTGGTGCGCGTTCAACTTGCTTGACCTGGCTGTAAAATGCCCCCTTTTCTCCCTCTTCGATTGCCCGCCATGCCCCGCAAACCGCTGCTGATCTTCCTGCTCACCCTGTTTCTCACCGTGCTGCAGGTGCAGTGGGCCACCCCCACGGAAGGCTACGACGCCGAGGCGCTCTCCGTGCTGTCGCCCGAAGTGCTGGGCGCGTATCCGGGCGTGCTGCTGCTGTTCCTGCAAGCCGTCTTCGCGCGCCGCGCCATGCCCGTGACGCGCCAGGCCGCCATCTGCACGGGACTGCTGGCCGTCTACTGGCTGCTGGCCAATTACGTCACGTTCGACGCGCGCGTGGCCAGCTGGAGCACCTTCTCGGCGCGGGAAATCTGGGCGCACGTGCTGCCCGCCTCCGTCCTCAGCATCGCCGTCTGCGGCGCCGCCTACTTTGCCGCGAGCGCCTTCATCCTGCGCCAGGGCCGCGCGAAAAAGTAAACGGGGCGCTTTTTTCACCTGCATCAAGGATTCGTCACGCCACTGCACGCGCCCTTTGACGCCACTATATTTAGTGATTAATCTCCATAAAAACACCGCATGTTGTGTTTATTGGAGGTTTCATGACGACGAATGCAGTTCCATCCACGCGCGGCCAGGTCGATGTCGCCGCGTCCATCAATGAATACCTGGACCGGCGCGACTGGCGTGTCAACGCCAACGCCAACCAGGGTTACTCGCTGGGCGGCCTGATACTCAACGTGTCGGGCAAGGTCATCGCCAACTACTGGCTGGACCAGGTCTATCCGCCGGAAGTGGGCGCGGCGCACCGCGAAGCGGCGCTGCACATCCACGACCTCGACATGCTGGCCGGTTATTGCGCCGGCTGGTCGCTGCGCACGCTGCTGCATGAAGGCTTGAACGGCGTGCCGGGCAAGATCGAATCGGGCCCGCCGAAACACATGTCGAGCGCCATCGGCCAGATCGTCAATTTTCTCGGCACGCTGCAAAACGAGTGGGCCGGCGCGCAGGCGTTCAGCTCCTTCGACACCTACATGGCGCCCTACATCCGCAAGGACAGCCTGCGCTACGAAGACGTGCGCCAGTACATGCAGGAACTGATCTTCAACCTCAACGTCCCATCGCGCTGGGGCACGCAGACGCCGTTCACCAACCTCACCTTCGACTGGGTTTGCCCGGACGACCTGCGCGAGCAGATTCCCGTCATCGCCGGCCAGGAGATGGACTTCAGCTATGGCGAGCTGCAGGCGGAAATGGACATGATCAACCGCGCCTACATCGAGATCATGATGGCGGGCGACGCCAAGGGCCGGGTCTTCACCTTCCCCATCCCCACCTATAACATCACCGAGGATTTCGACTGGCATAGCGAGAATGCCGAACGCCTGTTCGAAATGACGGCCCGCTACGGCCTGCCCTACTTCCAGAATTTCATCAATTCGGAACTCAAGCCGAACATGATCCGCTCCATGTGCTGCCGCTTGCAGCTGGACTTGCGCGAACTGCTGAAACGGGGCAATGGCCTGTTCGGCTCCGCCGAGCAGACGGGCTCCCTGGGCGTGGTGACGATCAATTGCGCGCGCCTGGGCCACCTGTGGCGCGGCGACGAGCCAGCCTTGATGGCAGACCTGGACCGTCTGCTGGAGCTGGGCAAGACCAGCCTGGAAATCAAGCGCCGCACCATCGAGGAATTGATGCAGCAAGGCCTGTTCCCCTACACGAAACGCTATCTGGGCACCCTGCGCAACCACTTTTCCACCCTGGGCGTGAACGGCATCAACGAGATGATCCGCAATTTCAGCGGCGACGCCTGGGACATCACGACGCCAGAAGGCCACGCGCTGGCCGTACGCCTGCTCGACCACGTGCGCGCCCGCATGGTGGCCTTCCAGGAAGAAACGGGCCATATGTACAACCTGGAAGCGACGCCGGCCGAAGGCACGACCTACCGTTTCGCCCGCGAAGACCGCAAGCGCTTTCCCGCCATCCTGCAGGCGGGCACCGCCGACAACCCGTATTACACGAACTCGTCGCAGCTGCCCGTCGGCCACACCGACGACCCGTTCGAGGCGTTGGAATTGCAGGACGCGCTGCAGCGCAAGTACACGGGCGGCACCGTGCTGCACCTGTACATGACGGAAGCGCTGTCGGACGCGAACGCCTGCCGCGAACTGGTAAAACGCGCGCTGAGCCGCTTTTCGCTGCCCTACATCACCGTCACGCCCACATTTTCCATCTGCCCGCGCCACGGCTACCTGGCCGGCAAGCATGAATTCTGTCCCACCTGCGACGCAGAACTGATCGCCCGCAAACAATCCGATCTTGCTCACCCACTCAAGGAAACGCCATGAATGCACGTCCCGACTTCACTCCCGCCATCACCCTGCTCGATACGGAACGCCAGCGCTGCGAAATCTGGACCCGCGTGATGGGCTACCACCGCCCCGTCGCCTCGTTCAACATCGGCAAGCAGGGCGAATTCCACGAGCGCCAGTATTTTACGGAAGCGAGCGCCCGGGTTGGCCAGCCCGCCTGCCATGGCGCTTGAACTGAAAGTGGGCGGCCTGACGCCCTTTTCTGCCACCGACTATCCCGGCAAGCTGGCGGCGGTGGTGTTCGTGCAGGGCTGTCCCTGGCGTTGCGGCTATTGCCACAATCCGCACCTGCAGGCGCGCACGCCTGAAGGCGCCATGCCGTGGCAAGACGTCCTGACCTGGCTGCGCCGCAGAACGGGCCTGGTCGACGCCGTCGTCTTCAGCGGCGGCGAGGCGTGCATGGATCCGGCGCTGGGGCGGGCCATGCAGGACGTCAGGGAACTGGGTTTCGGCATCGGCCTGCACACGGCCTGCATCTATCCGCAGCGTCTGCAGGAAGTGCTGCCCCTGGTCGACTGGGTGGGTTTCGACATCAAGGCGCCGTTTGCCGACTATCGACATGTGACCCGCGTGGCCGGCAGCGGCGACCCGGCGCGCGCCTGCCTGGACGCCATCCTCGCCAGCGGCGTCGCCTACGAATGCCGCACCACCACCCATCCGGACCTGCTGCCGGACGAGCAGCTGCTGGCCCTGGCCGCCACCCTGGCCGCCAAAGGCGTCGATAACTACGTGCTGCAGCAATTTCGCGCCGAAGGCTGCGCGGATGCGGCACTGTCCGGGCGCCCCCTGCACGGCTATCCGGCGGCGCGCACGGTGGCGCAAATCGGCGCCATGTTTCCCCGTTTTACATTCCGTAATCATGGCAGTTGAGCCGACAAGCAGATTATTTCGGAAAGCCCCGCAAAATTCCCCGTTCTGCAACGCTGAAATGTCTTGCGTGCTGTAATGTATCGACTGTGCTGCGCACCACGCGCAGCCCGTCAGATTCCTCACACCGCATTACAGATAAGCGTCATCCATGAACGATTTCACCGCAGCCAGCCCAGGCACCCCTTCCACCCATGCCGACATCCTGTACGGCCCGCCGCGACCGGATTTGCTGCGCGAGGAAGTGCTGGCCGACCTGCTGGAAGCGACGGCCCGCCGCTGCCCGCAGCAAATCGCCCTGATCGATGGCGCGCGCCGCATCACGTATGCGGAACTCGATGCCCAAGCGGGCCTGGCGGCGTCGCGCCTGGTGGCGGCCGGCGTCAAGCCCGGCGACATCGTGGGCCTGTGGCTGCCGCGCGGCGCCCATTTGCTGCTGATGCAGGCGGCCATCGCCAAGGCTGGCGCCGCCTGGCTGCCCGTCGATGAAGACACGCCCGTCGAGCGCCTGCAAGTGTGCCTCGATGACGCCAATGGCGCGGGCGTCATCAGCTGCGCGCAATTCGCGCCACGCCTGCTTGACGCGGGCATCCAGCGCCCCGTGTGGACGGCGGAAAGCCTGCTGGCGCCCGCCGCGCCGGGCGAAGCGCTGCCCGCGCGCGGCGCCGTGCTGCCCGAACACCCGGCGTACGTGATCTACACGTCCGGCTCCACGGGCAAGCCGAAGGGCATCCTGATCAATCAACGCAGCATCTGCCACTTCCTGCGCAGCGAAAACGCCGTGCTGGAAGTGACGCAAGACGACATCGTCTACCAGGGCTTTTCCGTCGCCTTCGACATGTCGTTCGAGGAAATTTGGATCGCCTACCTGGTGGGCGCCACCCTGTGGCTGGGACCCAAGGATATCTCGGGCGACCCGGAAGCCTTGCCCCGCGCCCTGGCAGAGAACAAGGTCACCGTTTTGCACGCCGTGCCGACCCTGCTGGCCCTGTTCGCCGAAGAAGTACCGAGCCTGCGCCTGATCAATCTGGGCGGCGAGATGTGCCCGGAGTCGCTGGTCGAACGCTGGTCGCGCCCGGGCCGCGCCATGTTCAACACCTATGGGCCCACGGAAGCCACCGTCTCGTGCAGCCTGGCGCGACTGCGGCCCGGCGAACCGGTCACCATCGGCACGCCGCTGCCCAACTATGGCTTGCTGGTGCTGCAGGTGGCCGAAGCGGGAGAAAACCGTCCCCTGGCCCTGCTGCCAAGGGGCGAGACGGGAGAATTGTGCATCATCGGCCCCGGCCTGGCCGAGGGTTACCTGGGCCGGCCCGACCTGACGGTGGAAAAATTCCTGCCCAATCCCTGGGCGACCAGCGACGATGACGCGCGCCTGTACCGCACGGGCGACCTGGCGCGCATCGATGCGGACGGCCAGGTGCTGTGCCTGGGCCGCGCCGACGACCAGGTGAAAATTCGCGGCTTCCGCGTGGAGCTGGGCGAAATCGAAGCCGTGCTGGCGCAGCAGGCGGGCGTGGGCACGGTGGCAGTATTGCTGCGCAAGGACGACGGCATCGACCAGCTGGTGGCGTATATCGTCGGCAGCGACGAGGCGCCCGAGGATGCCCTGGCGGCAAAAACACTGCGCGCTGCCCTGAACCTGCATTTGCCGCCGTATATGGTGCCGGGCCGTTTTGAATTGCTGCCGCTGATGCCGCGCCTCACTTCCGGCAAGATCGACCGGAAAGCATTAAAGGCCATGCCATTGTCGGCGCCGCCAGCAGGCGAGGCGGGCGAATCGGACGTGCCGGAAACGCCGGCCGAAGCGGCCCTGTTCGCGGCGCTGGCCAAGCTGTTTCCCGGCCAGGCGATCTTGCGCCGGCTGGATTTTTTCAGCGACCTCGGTGGCCACTCCTTCCTGGCTGCGCGCCTCGCATCCGCCCTGCGCGCCGATCCGGCCTACGCCCACATGACGGTGCGCGATATTTACCAGAACCGGCAGATCGGCAAGATCGCCGCCGTGCTGGGTGAAGCGCCCGCGCTGGCCACGCCGGAAGCGGATTGGACGCCGCCATCGACCTGGAAACGCTGGCTGTGCGGTGCCGCGCAAGCGGCGGCCGTGCCTGGCCTCGTCACCCTGCGCATGGCGCAGTGGATGGCGCCGTTCTTCACCTATCACTTCTTCACGGGCGACACGGGCGACACCGTGCCGCGCGCCATCGCCGCCTCCATCGGCGTGTTCCTGCTGGCGACCCTGGCCGAATTTGCCATTGCGATTGCCGGCAAGTGGCTGATCGCCGGGCGCCTGAAGCCGGGCAGCTATCCGCTATGGGGCGTCACCTACTACCGCTGGTGGCTGGCAGACCGCCTGGTCGAATCGGCGCCCGCCTACCTGCTCAGCGGCTCGTCCCTGAACAGCTGGTGGCTGCGCGCGCTGGGCGCCAAGGTGGGCAAGGAAGTCGTCATTGGCTCGATGACCCTGCGCGCGCCCGACCTGCTGGCCATCGGCGACAACGTCAGCGTGGGCAATGCCGTCAACTTTGAAAACGCCAGGGTCGAGCGGGGCCGCCTGTTGCTGGGCCAGATCCGCATCGGCGACGATGCCTGCATCAGCTCTTACGCTATCCTGGAAGGCAATACCAGCGTGGGCGCGTTTGGCCACTTGGAGGGACAATCGGCGCTGGCCGATGGCGCCTCGGTGCCGGCCGGCAGGGTCTGGACTGGCTCGCCCGCGCGCGATATCGGCCCGTTTGACGTGGCCAGCCAGCCGCCGCGCCCCGCCGTCTCGCGCCTGCGCCTGACGGGCGAAACCCTGTTCTTCTGCTTTGGCATGGTCCTCATCGCCGTGCTGTTCTTCATGCCCGTCTTCCCCAGCTTCGTGCTGATCGACTGGTTCGACGAGCGCGAAATGATGCCGTGGCTGCAGGGCCGCGACGTGACGACCCAGCTGGCCCGCTACTTCCTGCTGGCCTTCCCCGCCAGCGCCGTGCTGATCGTGCTGACGGCACTGCTGTCGGCCGCCATCCGCTGGGGCGCGCTGCCCCGCCTGAAGCCGGGCAGTTCGCCCGTGCACAGCAATATCTATTGCGCCAAGTGGCTAGTTAGCCATATCCAGGAATCGAGCTTGAACGTGCTGCACGGTATTTACGCCACCGTCTACGCGCCGTACTGGTACCGCCTGCTGGGCGCCAAGGTCGGCAAGGGCGCCGAGATTTCCACGGCGCTGGGCGTGGTGCCCGACATGCTGACCCTGGGCGACGACACCTTCATCGCCGACGCCGTCATGCTGGGCGACGAACAGATCGACGGCGGCTGGATGACCATGCGCCCCACCGTCATCTCGCACCGCAGCTTCGTCGGCAACGGCAGCTATATCCCGGATGGCACCGTACTGCCCGAACACGTGCTGATCGGCGTACACACGCACGCGCCGCGCAATGAGCAGATGCACAGCGGCGACACGTGGCTAGGCTCCCCGCCCATGCACCTGCCCGCGCGCGAACAGGTCAGCGGCTTTGCCGAGCACCTGACGTTCAAGCCATCGCTGTTGCGCCGCCTGGGCCGCAGCCTGATCGAAGCCTTCCGCATCGTCGCGCCGCACGCGGTGGTGATCGCCGTCGGCTATACCCTGGTGCTGGACGTGATGCCGATCGCGGGTGCCGGCCGCTGGGGCGAAGTGGTCAGCGACCTGGCGATCGCCGGCATCGCCTACGGCATCGGCAATTTCCTGGTGGTGGTGCTGTTCAAATGGCTGCTGCTGGGACGCTACCGCAAGCACGCGGCGCCCATGTGGACGCCATTCGTGTGGATTTCCGAAGGCGTGACGAATCTGTACGAAGGCATCGCCGTGCCCAACTTCATGCGCTACCTGCGCGGCACACCGTGGCTGCCTCTCGCCTTCCGCCTGTTCGGCTGCAAGATCGGCTGCGGCGTCTACATGGACACGACCGACATCACGGAATTCGACTGCGTGCACATCGGCGATTACAGCGAATTGAACGCCCTCACCTGCCCGCAAACGCATCTGTTCGAAGACCGCGTGATGAAGATCGACCACGTGGAAATCGGCCAGCGCGTCTACATGGGTCCGCGCAGCTCCGTGCTGTACAGCGCCAAGGTGGGCGACAATGCGCGCCTGGGACCGTTGACCCTGGTGATGAAGGGCGAGCATATCCCCGCCGGCAGCAACTGGGCGGGCTGCCCGGCCGCGCCGCTGCGCAGCTGATCGCAGTCGATGAATCGTACGGTGCTCTGGTCTGGAAACGGCGTGCTGGTGATCGGCATCGCCGCCGTGCTGCCGCGCGCCGAAGCCCGCTTGCGCATCCGCGCCGCCGTGCGCGAGGCGCTAGCCCAGTGGCTGAAGCTGGACATCGATGCGATTTCGGTGGTGTCGACGCCTGGCCAGGCCCCGCGCCTGCTGCTGGCCGGCCGCGCGGCGGGTTTGTCATTGACCCATGACGAGGGCATCTCGCTGGCCGCCGTCCATCTGCACGGCCCTGTCGGCCTTGACGTGATGCGGGTGCAGGCTATTGCCGACTGGTTCAATCTGGCGCGCGATTACCTGGGGCCGCAGGTGACACAGGAGCTGGCTTCATTGCCCGATGCTCAACGCCCATTGGCCCTGGCGCAAGCGTGGACAGCGCGCGAGGCGGCGCTCAAGTGCGCGGGCTTGCCGCTGGCGGAATGGGACGGAGCCGCGCCAGCTCGCCGCCTGCAAGCTTTGAGCTTGGCAGCTCCGTATGTGGCGACCCTGGCATACTAGTCTTCCTTGCCCTCGGCCGCCGCGCCGATCTGGACGAAAATCAGTTTTACGATAATACTGACGAGCAGTCCCAGCACCCCGATCAATTCCAGCATGGCCATTCCTTTGCAGTGACAGCAGACCAGGCCACTGTAACGCGAACCCCGGGGCCAGGCTAATATCAAATCAGGCAGTCTCCGATCTCGAAAAGGCATACGATTGATTTCCATCAGACAGTTCCGCTATTTTGTCGAAATCGTCGATGCGGGCAGCTACTCGCGCGCGGCGGAAAAATTATATATCGCGCAATCGGCCCTGAGCCGGCAGATCAAGGAGCTGGAGGGCGAGGTGCAGGCGCTGCTGCTGACGCGCGATGCGCGCCATATCGAACTGACGCCTGCGGGACAGGTCTTTTATGAGCGGGCCAAACGCATCCTCGAAGATATCGACGAAACCGTGCGCCAGACCCGCCATGTGGGGCAAGGGGCGCAAGGCATCATCCGCCTGCTGCATTCGAGTTCCGTCACCCTCACGCCCGCCATCGGCGCCGTACTGAACCGCCTGCTGGCGCAGTTCCCCGGCGTTTCGCTGGATATCTCCAAGGGATCGTCGGAAAACCAGGCGGCGGACATCGAGGAAGGCCGCGCCGACCTGGGCCTCGTGCGCCTGCCCACCCTGCGCAAGCATGCCAACATCGTCGTGCGCGAACTGTACGCGGAAAAGCTGGTGGTGGCCGTGTCAGCGATGTCGCCATTGGCCGCGCTGGAACGCACGACGATCGCCGCCCTGCGCGACGAAGCCTTCGTCTCGATCCCGCACAAGGACCGGGGAGGCCTCAGCTACCTGGTGGCGGGCCTGTGCCTGGCGCAGGGATTCTTCCCGAAGGCGGCGCGCGCCCTGTCGCGCAAGACTTCACAGCTGAACCTGATCGAAGCGAACATGGGTATCGCCATCGTCCCGGACAGCATGCGCCTGGTGGCGCCGCCCGGCGTGCGTTTTATTCCCTTGCCGGACGAAGAATCGCATTCCGTCGTGGGATTGATCTCGCCGCGCGTCGCCAGCGGCATGGTGGCCGCGTTCACGGAAGCATTCGTGCACGAGATGGCCAAGCCGCCGGCCGATTAGCCTTCCGCATACAGCGCCGCATCCGCGTCGCGCACGGCCGCCATCAGCAAGGCCAGCTTCATGACATCGAGCTTGCCGTCCGTGCGTACGCGCGAGCACAGGTCGATGCCGTAGGGGCGTACCTGGCGCAGCGCGTCGGCTACGTTGGTGGCGTCCAGCCCACCGGCCAGGAAGACGGGACGGGGGCTGGCGCGCACGAAGCGCGCGCTGACAGACCAGTCGTGCGTACGGCCCGTGCCGCCCAGTTCAGGCACGGCAGCGCCGGGACGGCCCGAGTCGAGCAAAAACGCATGGACGTGGGGCGCATAGGCGGGGATCAGCGCCAAAGCCTCGGGCCCCTCCACGTGGATCACCTGCACGCGCCGCACGTGCGGCAGCAAGCGCGCCAGTTCAGCCACCTCGTCCGGGTCGATATGCCCGACGATCTGCACGGTGGACGGCTGCGTGGCGCGCACGTGCTCGGCGATGGCTGGCGCCGTCGTCTCGGACGTCAGCAGGAACGTGGCCACGGGCGGCGGCGTCCAGGCGGCGATTTGCGCGATGCGCGCATCGGGAATCGGGCCAGGGCCGGACGGCATGGCCGCCACCAGGCCCAGCGCGTCGGCGCCGGCGGCAATGGCCAGTTGCGCTTCGTCGATGGAAGCGATACAGCAAATCTTGATGCGGGTTCTCATGGCCTGGCGTGTTCAATCGGGATAATCAACATTACAACACAGGGCGGCGCGCACGCCAAGACACGCGGTCAAGGCCGCGCGCGATTGTGTGCCAGAATGGGGCCTGCCCACTTCCCGAGGAATCCATGGCCGACTACAAGAACCCCAGCTACGTGGCCCGCTCCATGCACCCGCGTTTCGATGAACTGACGTCACCGGGCGAAGCCGTGCCGTATTCGGGTATCTACCGCTGCGACGGCTGCGCGCACGAAATCGTGTCGACGGAAGGCCACGTCATGCCGCCGCAAAACCACCACCAGCACAACAGCGAGCAGGGGCCGATCCGCTGGCGCCTGATCGTCAGCCCGCGCTGATTGACATGCGCCAGGTGGCGGACGATACTTGATTTATCCGGGATCGCCATTGGAAGCCGCGTATGCGCATCGTCGACTTTGAAATCCGCAAGGAGTGCCCGCCGCAGTTGTGCGACTGCGAACGCGAGCGCCTGCTCGACGATGCGCAGGCGGACCTTGCCATCCTGCGCCTGAACCTGACGGAAGAAAAGCGCCTGCTGGCGCATATCGAGGGCATCGCCACCCATGCGCAGTTGCGAAAGCTGCAGCAGCGCTTGCGCGACAACCTGGGCGTGGAATTGCAGATTACACCGGGCAGCGGCGAAGTGCGCACCGTGCGCGGTTTCCAGATCCGCCTGCTGGAGCGGCCCGGCCTGTGCCGCAAGACGCGCGCCGCCATTCCGGCCGCCGTGCGCCGCTGCCTGGCCGCGCATCCCGAGATCGCCTTTGCGATCCTGAATGAAAACGACTTGCTGGGTGGTGTCTAGACGCCGGCGCGGATGGGAATGACCCTGCCCTTCGCTTCGCGCGCCCGCAACTGTCCGCAACCGCCCTCCACGTCCTGCCCGGCCGAATCGCGCAATTTGGTCAGCACGCCGCGCGCGTGCAGGGCGGCGGCGATCGCCCGTGCCTTTTCCCAGCTGGGGCGCTTGAACGGCAAGTCGGCTATGGTGTTATACGGGATCATGTTCAGCACCGCATATTTCCCCTGCAAGAGTTCAACGATGCCGTCCATCTCGTCCTCGCCATCGTTGACGCCTTCCATCAGGGTCCACTGGTACTGTACCGGGTAGCCGGTCAGGCGCGCATACGATTCGCCGAAGTCCACCAGTTCCTGCGGGGTGAGCCTGGGCGCGCGCGGCAGCAGCTGTTCACGCAGCTCTCGCTTCGTCGTGTGCAGGGACAGGGCCAGCGCCGGCTTGACGCGACCTTGCGGCAAGCGCTCGAAGGCGCGCGGGTCGCCCACGGTGGAAAACACGAGGTTCTTGTGGCCGATATTGCCCTCGGTGCCCAGCAGGTCGATCGCTTCCATCACGTTGTTCAGGTTATGCGCCGGTTCGCCCATGCCCATGAAGACGACTTTTTTCACGGGGCGCAAGGTGCGCGCCAGTACCACTTGGGCGACAATTTCTCCACTGGTCACTTGCCGGATCAAGCCGTCGCGGCCCGTCATGCAGAACTGGCAGCCGACGGCGCAACCGACCTGGCTGGACACGCACAAGCCGTCGCGCGGCAGCAGCACGCTCTCCACCGTCTGGCCATCGTGCAGCCCCACCAGCAGGCGCGCGGAACCGTCAGCGCCCGGGTGGGTGCTGAGCAATTTCAGCATGCCCTGCAATTCCAGGTCGAGCGCGGGCAAGGCCTCGCGCACGGGCAGCGGCAAAAAATCCTCGGCGCGGCGCCGGCCCTGGTCATGCGGCTGCGCCTGTATCCAGTCGCGCAGCACGCGCTGTTCGTGCAGGGGCTTGGCGCCCAGGGCGCGCAGGCGCTGGCGGAGATGATCGATTTGCATGGATTCTGAATAAAAAACGGCGCGCCGGCAGGAATGCGAGGCGCGCCGCGAATGGCAAGGAAAAGGCTTAGACCTTTTTCACGAACTCGGTTTTCAGGCTCATGGAACCGAAGCCGTCGATCTTGCAATCGATATCGTGGTCGCTGTCGACCAGGCGGATGTTCTTGACCTTGGTGCCCATCTTGACGACACCGCCGCCGCCCTTCAATTTCAAGTCCTTGATGACGCTGACCGTGTCGCCGTCCTGCAGGATATTGCCGGCCGAATCGCGGTACACCTTGGCGCCCTCTTCCGCCGCTTCTGCAGCCGTGGCCGACCATTCATGCGCGCATTCAGGGCAGATCAACTGGCTGCCGTCTTCATACGTGAATTCGGATTGGCATTGCGGGCATGGTGGTAATGTGCTCATTTTCTTCTCTGTCTGGTGAACAGCGCGTGCTGTAAAAGCCGACATTATACTGCCTACGCCCCGCATCAGCTTGCTTTTTCACCATCATTATCAATGGCGGCGAATAATCTCGATGGTGCTGTGGACAATTTCTTCGTGGATGCCGATGCGCGCGCGCAGTTCGGCCGCCGTCAGGCTGGCGTCGCGGCTGACGACGGACAGGGCGCATGAATACAGCTGCTTGCCGACCCTCCACACGTGCAGGTCGACGACGCGCGGCGTGTCGCCGGCGCTTTCCACTTCCACGGCTTCGCGGATTTCATCCACCACGGGGTGGTCCATCTCGCGGTCCAGCAAGACCTTGCCCGTCTCCTGCATCAGCTTTTTCGCCCACAGGGCCACCAGCATGGCGCCCGCGATGCCCATCACGGGATCGAGCCAGCTCCAGCCGTAAGCCCACGCGCCAGCCAGCGCAAGGATGGCCAGGACGGATGTGGCGGCGTCGGCCAGCACGTGGATGTACGCGGCCTTTATGTTCAAGTCTTCGCCGTGACCATGGTGCCCATGGTGACCGTGATGGTCATGATGATCATGAGGCCCGTGGTCGTGGCCATGGTCGTGGTGCCCGCCGAGGATCAGCGCGCACACGAGGTTGACAGCCAGGCCAAAAGCCGCCACCGCCATCGCCTGCGGATAGTGTATGGGTTGCGGCGAGAACAGGCGCTCGACGGACGCGGCCACCATCAGCACGGCCACGCCCAGCAGCAGGATGGCGCTCGTGTAGCCGGCCAGCACTTCGATCTTCCACGTGCCGAAGGCAAAGCGCGGGTCGCGCGCATAGCGGCGCGCAGCCGCATACGCAAACGCGGCCAGGCCGATGGCCAGCGCGTGCGAACTCATATGCCAGCCATCGGCCAGCAGGGCCATGGAGTTGTACCACCAGCCGGCGACGATTTCCAGCACCATGGTGGCCAGGGTGATCCACATGACGATGCGCGCGCGGCGTTCCGCCTTGTCGCTGGCGGCGCCAAACACGTGTTCATGCTGCCAGGCGGACAGGTCTTCCTTGATGGATGGCGTTTGCATGACGTGCTCCTTATTTGAGGTAGGTGCGCAGGATGCCCGCGATGTCGTCGGCGCCCCTGGCCCGCTCGTCGCCGGAAATATCGGGACTGGCCACGTGCTCGCGCAGGTGTTCTTCGATGACTTCGGCCATCAGGCCATTCACGGCGCCGCGCACGGCCGCGATCAGCTGCAGCACTTCGCCGCAGTCGCGCCCCTCTTCCAGGCCCCGCTCCAGGCCTTCCACCTGTCCCTTGATGCGTTTGATCCTGTTCAACAGCTTGGTCTTGTTGTGCGCCGTGTGTCCCATGGTTTCACTCCGATAAATACTATAGGGGGGTATACTATCAGAAAGCGCGCCGCGTGCGGCAAGGCGTTAAAAAAAAGCCGCGCATCCTCGCGGATGGGCGGCTCATTCAGGCTGGAACAGGCGCTATGGCGCCGGGGCGATCTTGCGCAGCTTGCTGGCCAGCGAGGCGTCGGACAATTCGCCCAGGTGCGTATCGACCAGGCGCCCCTGCGCGTCATAGAACAGGGTGGTGGGCAGGGCCGAGGAACCGGCCGCCTTGCCCAGCGCTGCCTCGCTGTCGAGCAGCACATTGCGCAGGGTCACGCCGCTCCTGCCCAGGAAAGCGCTGGCCGCTGCCGCATCCTCGCGCTGGTTCGCATACACGAAGACGATATCGGCGCGCGCCTGCTGCGCGGCGGCCAGCACGGGCATCTCGCGCCGGCATGGCGGGCACCAGCTGGCCCACAGATTGACCACCAGCGGCTTGCCGCCGGCCAGCGCCGCCAGGGTCACCGGCGAGCCGTCGAGCGCCTGCAGCGCCATGGCCGGCAAGGCCGCCGGCTTGTCGTAGGCCAGCGAGATGCCCGCGCTCAGCACGCCCCAGACCAGCGCGCCCGACGCCACGCTGATGGCGAGAGGGCGGCGCATGGCCGCCATGGCGGGACGCCGGCAGCGCCACGCGGCGATGGCCAGCGCGGCGGCGATGCCGGCCGGCGCCATAAAGCCGCCATCGCGGATGTTGAGGATGGACCAGGGTGCCGCCAAGGGGGAGCTGAAATACTGTTCGTGCCAGCGCAAGACGAATGCCAGCCGCGCCGCAAGCAAGCCGACAATCAGCATGTCGGAAACGAGGGGACCGGCGTCCGGCAGTTGGCGATAGCGCCGTAGCGACCACGCCGCGCCGTAGGCGACGCACAGGGAAACGATCAGCAGGACCAGGCCCGTAGGCAGGGCCAGGGGGCCGATTTGCAGGGACAGCATGGGCGCTCTTTATAACGTCAAATGGACGGCCATTCTGCCCGATGCGGATTAAGCGGGCGTTAAGAAGCGGCCAGCGCTTCCTTGCGCACGAAATGCATGGCTTGCGGCTGGTCCACCAGCACGCACTGCTTGCCCGTGCGCTTGCAGTGGTCGTGCACGCGCCAGTAGGCGTCGTGGCTGACGCAGCCCGTCTGGCAAATCACCAGGTCGGCAGCCACCAGGCCCGCTTCCAGCGCCGCCGCATCGTCGGCGCCATCGTCGCCGCCGGCATGGTGCAGGAAGCGCCCGCCGGCCTGCTCGATGGCTTGCTGCGCCACGTTGGCGCCACCCGCGTCCTGGCCAAGCTCCAGGCTTGAATAGTTGCTCACATATAGCACGGCTTTTTCGCGCACATCGGCCTGCAAGGCGGGCACGGGTACGACGGAAGGCGTGGGCAGCCACTGCAGGCGCAGCAATTCGCGCATCAGGTCCTGCACCCGTTCACCGAGCCACTCGACCCGGCGGGCCAGCCGGGCACGCGTCGGCAAACCCGGCACGCTGGCCGCCAGTTCGGCCAGTTCATCGCGCGCCAGCGCCAGCCGGGTATCGCGGATCACGACCTGCGCCCGCGCGCGCATCAATTCCGACTCCAACTGCGCGATGCGGGCCGCCTGCGCAGCCAGTTGCGCACTGCAGCGCGCCTGCGCGCGGCCATATTCCCCCATCAGCACGCGATGCTCGTGCGCGATCATGTCTTCGTTGCCATACACACTGCCCATCATGCCCTCCTTCACCGACCGTGGCGCCATGGCGCCAGCCCATCGCACCCCCATGGATTCGAATTATAAATGAGAATCATTATTATTTGTCTATGCGCGTGCGCGCAGTAGGGGTATGCGGCGGCCGCCAGCGTCACGCAGCCGGCGGACAAGACAGCAGGCGCTGCCAGACGTCGTCCTGCACCTGCCGCACATGCCGCAAGCCGTCGGGGCCACGATAGATCCCCAGCGTGTTCGGCCACGCCACATCGATGAACAACAGCCGCGCCGGATCGATCAGCAGGGACTGGCCCACATAATTGCCCTTGATCTCGCCCTTGTTCACGATCAGCAGGCGCGCGCCACCAGCCAGCGCCCGCTCTTCCAGCGCCACGCCGCTGCGCTCGGCCACATCGCGCAGCCAGCGTTCGCGCCAGCGCGCCTGCTCCCCGAACTGCCCCGTTGGCGGCCGGTCCAGCTTGACGACGGCTGCCACGGGACCGTCAATGCCCGCCTGCAGCGAAAAGCCCATGCGCTCCTGCAGTTCGACCGTGTAGGCCTCGCCCTTGACGTCGATCTGGTAGCGCCCCGTCCCGTCCTGTACCCGCAGCTCGGCCTGGTGATAGGCGGGTTGGACGCAACTGGCGTACTGATGGACGAGCACATCGAGAAACGGTGGTTCGACGGGGGATGCCGCCGCCATGGGGGGCGACAGGCTGGCACACAGCACGGCGGCAGCCGCGCATTTCATTGTATTCATTCTTGCTCCGGTTCACGTGGGACGGCTGCCGAAAAACAGGCACGGCACGCCATATTATTGCTTCTAAGTAATATTTAGCAGTATTTTTTGCAATGGTGGAATTGGCAAGATCCGCACTCTAGCAGAAGGGGAAAAAACGGCCCGCACGGCCCGCGCACGACCCGGCCTGCCGCACGATTCAATTGAATCGCGCTTGTTAAATCACTATTTCTAAGGTGTAATCTTATAAGCAAGTCATTGAATTAAATGCAAGTACGCTCATTTCTCCACACGGAGTTCCAATCAATGTCCGAACCGGTCCAAGCAAGCGCGTCGCCGTCACCTGCTACGTCACCCGTCGCCACCGGCTTCAGCCAGGCCACGCGCCTGCTGAAGCTGAGTACGCCCCTGGGCCCGGACAAGCTGCTGGCCGAATGCGTGCGCGGCGAGGAAGGCCTGGGACTGGGCTATGTCTTCAATATCGCCGCCCTGTCGCTCGACGCAGCCATTCCCCTCAAGTCGCTGATCGGCCAGCCCATCCTGCTGGAATTGCGCACGGCCGCCGGCACAGAGGATTGGCGCCCGTTCCACGGCCACATCACCGCCGTCGAACTGGCGGGCGCGAATGGCGGCTTTGCCCGCTACAACCTGACCATGCAGCCTTGGACGGCCTTCCTGGCGTACGGCCGCGACAGCCGCGTCTTCCAGGACCTGGCGGTACCCGACATCCTCGAAGTCGTCTTCGCCCGCTACCAAGGCCAGGGCATGCTGGCGCCCGCCTGGCGCTTCGACCTGCTCGACCGCGCGGCCTATCCGAAACGCAGCATCTGCAGCCAGTATCAGGAAAGCGACTGGGCCTTTGCGGAACGGCTGATGAGCGAGGAAGGGCTGTTTTATTATGCGGAACACACGGGCGATGCGGGCAGCGCCAGCCTGGGCAGCCATACCCTCGTCATCGCCGACCACAACGGCAGCTTCAAGCCCAACACCCAGTCCAGCATCGCCTACAGCCAGCCAGGCGCCGTCATGCCGCAAGACACGATGGACCGCTGGCGCATGCAGTTGCGCCAGCAAACCAACGGCATCGAACTGTCCAGCTGGGATTACCGCGCGCTGGGCCAGCGCCCCATCAGCGCCGCTGGCGCCAGGGACGGGACGATGGCGCTGCTCAGCCGCGACGCTCCCGGCGCCTATGCCTACCCGTCGCGTGAGCACGGACAACGGCTTGCCGAGCGCCAGTTGCAGGCGCTGACGGCGGCCAGGGAAGTGTTTACCGGCGCCGGCACCGTGCGCACCCTGGCACCCGGCACCACCTTCACCCTGAGCGGCCAGGCGCAAACGGACGCGGCGGGCGATGGCGACGCAGCGACTTTCCTCGTCACCCGCACGGTGCACCTGATGCATAACAACCTCGATGCGGAGCTGGGCGGCGGACTGCTGCAGCGCTTCGGCAAGGGCTTGCTCGACGCGCTGATCGGCGACGAAGCGGCCAGCAGCCTGCATGCCGTCGGCGACACCATCGGCGAACGCCCGCCCTACCGCAACCGCATCGACGCCATCCGCAGCAAGATCCCCTACCGCAGCAGCTATGCCGACCAGCATGGGCAACTGCTGCATCCGCGCCCCAGCATCATGGGCCAGCAGACCGCCATCGTCGTCGGCCCGGCCGGCGTCCAGCTGCATACGGACCGCGACCACCGCATCAAGGTGCAATTCCACTGGCAGCGGGGAGCGCAAAGCCATAGCCGCCTGGCGCATCCGGCAGCCGACGGCCACACGGGCGCGCCCGGCGACGATAGCGCCGGCACCTGGGTCAGGGTCGCCACGCCGCTGGCGCCCGTCGCCGGCGCCAACTGGGGCAGCAACGCCCTGCCCCGCGTGGGCCAGGAAGTGCTCGTCGATTTCCTGGAAGGCAATATCGACCGCCCCGTCGTCATCGGCACGCTGTACAACGGCCGCGGCCAGGCAGACGCGCAAAACAACCAGGTCAGCCAGGGCACGGGCGCGGCGACGGGCAACGCGCCGGCCTGGTTTCCCGGCCAGGCCGGCGCCCACGCCCACCCGGCGGCCTTGTCCGGCATCAAGACGCAAGCCATGCAAGCCAGCCAGGGCGGCGGCGGCGCCTACAGCCAGCTGGTATTCGACGACAGCCCAGGCCAGGGCCGCGTCGCCTTGCAGCGTCACGCCGGCCCCCACCAGGGCACGGCCGAACTGAACCTGGGCCATTTGCGCCACCAGAGCGACAACCAGCGGCTGGCGCCGTCCGGCTTTGGCGCCGAGCTGAAAACAGAACACGGCGCCGCCCTGCGCGCGGGAGCGGGCATGCTGCTGTCGGCGCATGGCCGCGATGCCGGCGGCAGCCAGATGGATGCGCAGGAAGCGCTGGAACAGCTCAGGCAAAGCTTGCAACTGCAGACCTCGCTGGCCGAGCAGGCGCAAAAACATTTCGCGCTCGAAATGCCCAGCCCGGCCGCAGCCGGTGCGGCCGCGCCAGCTTCCGCTGCCACGCCGGACCAGCCGCAGACGCCTGCGCCAGCCGCCCAGCTCCCCGTCCTTGCCCAGATGCAGCACAGCATCGAGGTCCTGGGCGCGACGGCCGAGGGCGCCGCCGCTGCGGGCCAGGGCCAGCAGGCGGCGGGCGGCGAAGGCCAGGCCAGCGCGTATGGCGACCCGCAGCTGCAATTATCCAGTCCGTCCGGCATCGCCGCCACCACACCGGCCAACGCCGTGCTGGTCGCCGGCGGCAATGGCAGTCTGACAGCGGGCGCGGATCTCAACTTTGCCGCGCAGGGCAACAGCCTGTACGCGCTGGGCAAGGGCATCAGCCTGTTTACCTATGGCAAGGCCAGCAGCAAGGATAAGCCCAACCAGGAAACCGGCATCCGCCTGCATGCGGCCAGCGGCAAGGTCAGCAGCCAAAGCCAGTCCGATGCGACACGGCTGACGGCCGACAAGGCCATCACCGTCAGCAGCACCGCCAAGAGCGTCACGGCGGCGGCCAAGCAGCACATCCTGATGACAGCCCAGGGCGCGTACATCCGCCTCGAAGGCGGCAACATCATGCTGCATGGACCGGGCAAGATCGATTTCAACGCCAGCATGAAGGAATTGACGGGGCCGGCGAGCAGCCAGCCCACCTTGCCGGCGATGCCGAATGCAGCCGACCTGGGCCGGGCAGTCGAACTGAACCTGCATTATGGCGATCTCGAACCTGTCATTAACTCCCCCTACAAAATCACGTTCGCCAATGGTACTTCACTCAGTGGATTGCTCAACGAAAAGGGCCATGCCCGCCTCGAAAACATTCCTCCCGGCGCATATCACATTGAATATGGCGAGGACCAGCGCGACTGGGTAGCGCCGCCATTGCTAGCGGAACCCCGTCTGCAGCAAGCGAGGCAGCAGCTGAAACAGGCTTCCGCATTGCTGGAAGCGGCCAGGAAAAGCAGTAAACCGGATCCCCAACCATGAGCCAGAACTTTGTCGATGAGATTGTAGAGTTTTTCAAGGACCTGATCCTGGGCGACTTCGAGGATGACCAGGGCAAGGCCGCCATGATCGTCGGCGGCGCCATTTCCCTGATCCCCGTGGTTGACCAGGTGATGGATGTGCGCGATGTCTCGGGCATGATCTACCGGGTCGGCAGGAAAGGCGTGTCGCGCGCGACCCGCGATGACTGGGTCGACATGGCGCTGGCGGCGTTCGGCTGCATTCCAGAAGTCGGCAGCCTGTTCAAGACCATCATCAAGCCTTTGCGCAAGTACCGCAAGGAGGTTGGCGCGGCGGCCGCTGGCGGCAATGTCATGATCGAAGCCATGCTGGGCAAGAGCAAGGGCGCCGCGATCAAATTCCTGAAAACCTTCCAGTGGGCGCAAAACACCCAGCTGGCAATCAGCACGGCCATGAGCGCGCTGGACAACTGCGTGCAATTGCTCGGCTACCTGTCGACCAGCCATTGGTGGCTGCCATCGGACTTGCAGCATTTGGCACGCGACATGAAGCCGCAAGTCGAAGCGGTGCGCGGCCCCCTCAAGGCCGGCATTGCGCAAGGCGCCAAGGCGTTGCAGGACTTGATCGAGGACATGCTGGGCGAAGACGCGTTATGGGCAGCAAAAAAAATCGCCGTCGCCGCCGGCACCGGCGCCAATACGGCAGCCAGGCACAATCACAAGCCCGGCAACACACATCCGCACAGCGCCAACGCCCAGTTCAAGTCGCCCACGATCAGCACCGATAAAAAAACCAAGGGCGTGGATACCAAAGCAAAAACCAAAGAACGGGACTCGCCGGGCAAGGGCAAGGAACACAAACCCGTGGACGACTCGCACCGCCAGAGCAGCGACGGCGGCACCGCACCGGTGAAGAATACGTCGCGGCCGATTCGCGAATTGCTGTCCAAAGTGCCATTCGGGCCAAAGGGACTCATCGGCGAGCATATGGCAGATTATTATCATATGGAACACGTGCTTAAAAAAGCCACCGCCTGGCCGCACGGTAACGTCAATGGAAAATGGCGCTTTGACTACCCGCGCGTTGTCGGTCCCGATAACGCACACAAACGCCCGACAGAGCTTGTACCCGAAGACTTAAAAAAAATGGTACAGAATGGTGTGGATACCATCTGGCAGACAAATAGCGACACATTCCATTTCATCGAAGCAAAATTCAGTAGCAGTGCCTACACACTGTTCCAGCGGCTGCAAAAGGAAGTGGAACGTGGCAACATCCCACGCCCCCCGGCATCCCTCAACGACAGAGAGCTGATGTTATGGACTTTGCTCGGTGAACGTGTAAAGGGCACGCAGATGGGGAAAAAATGGCTTACCAACAGCACCAAAAACGGTGCCATGCAATCCGTTGAAAATTTAAAAAATCGCTGGACATATCTAATACTGGGAAGCACCGCACTCTCTAATCCGTTCGTGACGGCGGCACACCCGCATGGCAAGCTCAAGTTAGCAGCAGCACCTGGAGTTGTCGACCATCTTGCAGCGACATTGGAATTACTCGCGTCAGGTGATCATTACAATATAAAAATACATGACAAACACAAAGAAACTCATGGCATAAGCGACACATTCAACTATATGGAAATTGATCGCATAGACAAAGGACGTAGAAGCCTCGAAAAAGCAACGTCTAAAAAACCAGTCGATCAACAAGAACAGCAAGAGAACAAGAATAAATCAAGCAAAGCAGTTTCAGGAAAGAGAAAGCGGAGAAAATAACAATGAAGAACCCAGAATTCCATGAACGCCGTCGCCAACAATTCCTTTATGAGGAGCTTTACACTAAAACTCGAGAAAATCAACTTTCACTAATTAAAGGTCAACTTGCCAACAAAAAAGTGGCCGAATCAACACAAAGTCAAACTGTCATTTACCAGTTTTTGTATTTGGAAGCGCTATGGATCTGGATACTCGACTATACGGCAGGTGAGCCGATCGATGCACTGGCGCCGCGCATTGCAGGCATCGTGGATAAATTTGAAGAATGGAATGAAGTCGATCAACTTTATCAACAGGAAGCGGCGCTTGACTTTCCAGAATACGGGCCATACGAATACGAGGGAGCGCCACAGTTTTCCATCCTTTCCGATTATGAAGACACGCTTCAACTACTCAGCATCGCCATCCTGCTACGCGATCAGCGTTCGGTGCGACGCATCATCCACGTACTGCGTAGCCACCGTGGCCACGATGGGCTGTTCGAGCAATTAATTGGCGCATATGTCGAGGACAGTCAAGACCTCGACACCTGCATTATCAGCAAACCCTACGACACCCTGTTGCAAGTATTCTATGAGGAAGATGAGAAAGCTAGCTTAGTCCTGCTGCAAAAATACCTGAAACAGTGGTACCCAGCTATGAGAAATCATCCGCGCTGGTACGATGAGCATCTCAACATCAACGAGGAAGGCTATGCCGCCTATTACGGCTACTGGGCATTCGAAGCAGGGGCGACCGTCTTTATACTCGACCTGGACGACAGCCAGATCGACCATCTGGTCTACCCCAAAGACCTGGTCGATTATGCACGACAGTTATGGGAAGTTGGCCGCTTTACCAGTCAGGAAACAGAACCACTGATGCGCAAGGGACGCGTCGAGGGCGGCCAGCCCTGCCCTCAAACTGGCTTCTGGGAAACCCCAGCAAAATTACACAGCCGCAGCCACTTCGCGCAAGGCCAAATAATGCCTGTTTTTGACGATGCGGCATACGGTGAAACCATCTGGTATTGGAGTGAAGAACAATAGCCAAATTCCATCTCGCACAGCCAGCGATTGGCCCAGCGCCGAGCTGCGTCAGCGCATAAGCCTTTGGAATTGCACGCCTACGCCGGCGAGGCCTGCCCGCAGACCGGACAGTGGCAAGCGCTGGACATTCCGCCGCAAACCCGGCGATTTGAACAAGGCGAGATCATGTGCAATCTGGATTGCGCCTATGGCTTGACGGTGTGGCGCTTCCTGAACGCATGAAGAACAGCGACGGTACTGATGTTCGAAACCATCAACCTGATGCTCGACTGAAAAAGGCAATCATGCATTGCGGTTTCAGCATGCGCGTACCTTCTTTGACACGAATACAATTTACCCAAGAAAAAAGCAAGTAGCCATGGAAGATTTACCATTTCATCACCGACGCAGACAGCAATTTCTCCATGAAGAACTTTACAATAAAACACGAGAAAATCAATTCCTCCTCATTAAAGTAGGACATGATAATGACAAAGTAGCCAGCACAACACAAAGAAAAAATTCGATTTATCAGTTCTTGCATCTTGAACTATTTTGGCTCTGGATGTTGGACTACACCGCAGGCGTCCCCATCCATGAACTTGCCTCGCGCCTTGCTGTTATTATCGACGCATTTGAAAAATGGAATGATGTATATCAATCATTTCAACAGGCTGCGGCACTTGAATTTCCAGAATTTGGACCTTACGAATATGTCGGCGCCCCGCAATTTTCCAATCTTTTTGAATACGAAAATACCCTTCAATTAATTAGCATTGCCATTTTACTGCGCGACCAGCAATCGGTCATGCGCATCATTAATGTGCTACGTAGTCACCGTGGTCAAGATGGCTTATTCGAACAATTAATTGGCGGATATGTCGAAGAAGAAATAAATCTAGACAGTTGCATTCCTGGAAAGCCCTATGACACGCTGCTGCAGGTATTTTATGAAGAAAACGAAAGTGCGACGCTCAATCTTGTGAAAAGTTATTTGAAATTATGGTACCCAGCCATGAAGGATCATCCACGCTGGCATGACGAACACTTGCATATCAACGAGGAAGGTTATTCCGGTTATTATGGTTACTGGGCATTCGAAGCAGGCGCAACAGTCTATCTACTCGATCTCGATGACAGCGGTATCAATCACCTGGTCTATCCAAAAGACCTTGTGGACTACGGGCGAAAATTACGCGAAGAAAACCGCTACACCAGCTTGTATACGAAACAGCAGCACAATGTCCGCCGTGTTGAAGGGGGAAATCCGTGTCCCCAAAGTGGTTTCTGGGAAACCTCAGCAAAATTACACAGCCGCAGCGACTTCGCGCAAGGCCAAGTCATGCCTGTTTTTGACGATGCGGCATACGGCGAAACAATCTGGCACTGGAGTGAAGGACAATAGTCAATATTTCATCTCACACTGCCAAGTATGTTAGGCATTTACGTTGAAAGTAATGTCCGACAACATCTTGCAGAAATCTGCACCAAACAAAAAAATGGTACTTCACCATGAAAAATAACGTCTTTCACGAACGGCGTCGGCAACAATTTCTTTATGAAGAACTTTATAAAAAAACACGGACAAATCAACTTTCCTTGATCCGGGGAGGAGAAGAAAACAAAAAGGATGCATATTCGATAGGCGAAAGCTCCTCCGTTCATCATTTCCTGTATCTGGAATTACTCTGGATATGGATGCTTGACTACACGGCTGGCATAGCCCTCGATCAACTGGCGCCTCGAATCGCCGATATCGTGGACAAATTTGAAGAGTGGAACGAAGTGGATCAAAAATATCAACAGGAGTGTGCACTGAAGCTGCCTGAATATGGTCCATATAAATATTCGGGGGCGCCCGATTTCGCGACACTTTCCGACTACGAAGACACGCTACAACTGCTGAGCATTGCCATCTTGCTACGCGATCAGCATTCGGTCCAACGCATCATCCACGTACTACGTAGCCATCGCGGTCAAGATGGCCTGTTCGAGCAATTGATCAGTGCTTATGCCGACAACGTCGTCGAGCGCGATACCTGCGTGCTTGGCGCCCCTTATGACACCTTGCTAGGTGTCTTTTATGAAGAAGATGAGACGGCCACACTCAGCTTGCTCAAGCAATATTTACAACAGTGGTATCCGGCAATGAAGGATCATCCACGCTGGCATGACGAGCACCTTAGGATCAGCGAAGAGGGCTATGCCGGCTATTATGGCTATTGGGCATTTGAAGCCGGAGCGGCGGTCTTTATTCTCGATCTGGACGACAGCGCTATCGATCATCTGGTCTACCCTAAAGACTTGGTCAATTATGGCCGCAAGTTACGCGCGGAACACCGTTACACAAGCATGGATACTGACTTAATAAATAAGGCCGGTCGTGTTGAGGGTGGTCACCCCTGCCCCCAAACTGGCTTCTGGGAAGCCCCAACAAGGTTACACAGCCGTAGCCACTTCGCGCAAGGCCAAGTGATGCCTGTTTTTGACGATGCGGCATACGGTGAAACCATCTGGCATTGGAGTGAAGAACAATAGCCAAATTCCATCTCGCACAGTCAGCGGCTGGTCCAGTGCAGAGGCCTTTGGAATTGCGCGCTGAAGCCGGCTAGGTCTGCCCGCAGGCCGGCCAGTGGCAAGCGCTGGACGTTCCTCCGTCAACCCGGCGATTTGAACAGGGCGAGATCATGAGCAATCTGGATTCTGCCTATGGCTTGACGGTGTGGCGTTTTATGAAGGCGTAAAGAAACAATGCAGTGAGAGGAGAAAAGATGAGCACAACGGAACGTTTTTTTACTGCCGAAGATGTAGAGGGAATGGTTGCTGACCTCAAGGAATGGCCAAACATGTCCTGTGACGATGGAAATCAAGATCTGGGGGTGTCTCCTTTCATAACATTTTACTTCTTGTATGATACTAAACGCCATCTTGACATATCCAATCTCATGATTGATATCCATGAAGAATTTTATAAAATCACAGGAAATCCATATATTATCGCAACGCATCCGAGTTCTGAGAGACCGCAACCTTACGGATCGAAACGTTTGCCTGATCTGCGTGAGTTTGCAAAAAAAACAAAAGAAGAAGACTATTTCATTTTCAAATTTACCGATCAGAAAAAACATAACTCGTCGCCTTCCACTGCTGGATATTTCTGGAAAATGCGGGATCATATGAACGATAATTCAGAACCATCAAACAAGGTTTACTCATCCATTCAATTCTACTATCGCTGGTCATGGTGGAAGGATAACAAGAATGCATGGCGGCAATTTGTTCTGGAAACCATGGAAAAACTG
This sequence comes from Janthinobacterium sp. SUN100, assembly GCF_030397705.1. Lineage (NCBI taxonomy): Bacteria > Pseudomonadati > Pseudomonadota > Betaproteobacteria > Burkholderiales > Oxalobacteraceae > Janthinobacterium > Janthinobacterium sp. SUN100. Next base: position 282,210 of record NZ_JAPUBU010000002.1, read on the forward strand.
AAACCTGATCAGGTTTATAGCGGCTTTTCGATGGCCAATCCGATTGCTTTCGGCACCCGCTCGGCAGTGACCGTGTGGGAACGCTCTCTGGCACCTCGATTTTTTGGTTTGGACATTGATTATCCTTTTTCCATGAGCGGCTCGCTGGCAGACGGCATTCGCCCGCCAACCTGGGGCTTCCTGCTGTCGGATATGTGGCGCGAAAAATTGGATCTCAGCCGCGACCAGATAAAACTCAGCCTGCAACATCCGCACATCCGGATCGACGAGCTCGGTGCAGGCCTATGGATCGAACTGGGCGAGGAACCGGCCCTCTACCCGGTGGAGGACGGTGTGCCGGAATTGCCGGCGTTACTCAACAAACTGCTCAAGCCGATCCGCAACGACCACATGGCGCTGCTGGGCTTTGGCCAATGGGACGGCGATCCTAACGAACGCTTCAATGACGCCGACTCGCTGCGCTGGATGCGGCGCTTCGACGCCGACAGCGACTGGCCCAGCGCCGAGTTGCGCCAGCGAGCAGCAAAAACGACGGACAAACAATGATGACCGCCCCGTTCGACATGCGGCGCCGGCAGAAATTTCTCTACGAAGATCTTTATCATAAAACGCGGGGAAACCTGCTCGCATTAATTGAAGTCCGACTTGCAAATAAAAAAATAGTGGAATCAACGCTGGAAAACTCTGTGGTACATCAGTTTCTGTATTTGGAAGCGTTCTGGATCTGGATGCTGGACTACACAGCGGGTGAACCGATCGATGCACTGGCGCCGCGTATCGCCGGCATCGTGGATATGTTTGAAGAATGGAATGAGGTCGATCAATTCTGTCAACAGGAAGCGGCGCTTGAGTTTCCGGATTATGGGCCGTACGAATACAAGGGAGCACCAGACTTTTCCACGCTTGCAAATTATGAGAACACGCTACAACTACTCAGTATTGCACTATTACTGCGCGATCAACATTCGGCCTTACGCATCATCCACGTGCTACGCAGCCACCGTGGCCAGGATGGATTATTTGAGCAATTGATTGGCGCATATGTCGAGAATAAGCAAGATCTTGATTCGTGCATTCTCGAAAATCCCTATGATACTTTGCTTCAGGTTTTCTATGAAAATAATGAGAGAGAGATACTCAAACTGGTCCAGAAATACCTGAAACAGTGGTATCCAGCCATGAAAGATCATCCCCGCTGGTACGACGGGCATCTGAGAATCAGGGACGAGGGGTATGCTCCCTATTACGGTTACTGGGCATTTGAAGCGGGTGCGGCGGTTTTTTTACTTGACCTGGAGGACAGCCAGATCGACCATCTGCTCTACCCCAAGGACCTGGTCGATTATGCGCGCCAGCTGCGGAAAGAAGGCCGCCACAGCAGCGTGGAGATGAAACCATCGGCCAAACGAGAAGGCGGCGAATAAAATGAAAAATCCACCATTCGATGATCGCCGCCGCCAGCAATTCATTTACCAGGAACTGTATGAAAAAACCCTGGAAAATTCACTTGCCCTGATAAAAGTCCAACAGAAGAATAAGGAATCGGCTGAATCCGCGGCAGATCTCAGTCTGGCTTACAATTTTCTGTATCTTGAAAATTTCTGGATTTGGCTACTCGATTACACTGCGGGCATGCCCATAGAGGACCTCGCACCACGCCTGTCTGGCATCGTGGACAAGTTTGCGGAGTGGAATGAAGTCGATCAAATTCATCAGAAGGAAATATTATCGAAATACCCTGAATATGGCCCATATAGATATCGGGCAGCACCAAATTTTGGCGAACTTGCCGATTATGAAGATACGCTGCAATTACTGAGTATCGCTATATTATTGCGTGACCAGCGTTCGGTCAGTCGCATCATACGCATACTTAGCAGCCACCGTGGACAGGATGGCTTGTTCGAGGAACTGATTAGCGCCTATGTGGAGGATGCGATCATGATCGACACTTGCGTACTGGGCAAACCGTACGATGTCTTGCTGCAGACAGTTTATGAAGATGATGAAAATTCGGCACGAAATTTACTCAAGAGGTATTTAAAACAATGGTACCCGGCGATGAAGGACCATCCTCGCTGGTACAACGGCCATCTCAGAATCAGCGATGAAGGCTACGCGCCATATTATGGTTATTGGGCATTTGAAGCAGCTGCAATGGTTTTTGTTTTTGACCTCGATGACAGCGACATAGACCATTTGGTCTATCCAAAAGACCTCGTTGACTATGCGCGACAGTTATCGAAAGAAGGTCGCTATTCCAGCATAGATAGGAATGAGGCAAGCGATGGCGGGCATGTCGAAGGCAAACAGCCCTGCCGTGACACGGATTTTCGGGAGTAAGAATGCAGACTCTGGACGAACACACTTTTTTGGCCTGGCGCAGGGAACCGCTGCTGTCCTACGCGATTTACCTTGAAAGCAAAGACAGCCACGACGAGTGCTTCGACATGGTGGAGGCAGGCTTGCAACAGCCTGCCGAAGTACTGCAAAATATCCCGCCAGAAAATTTCATGACGGCCACGCGCCAGCGGGCCTGGGATGGCATAGACCTGCTCAGCTTGGCCTACAGCGCGGGCCATACGATAGCCGATCTGCGCGCGCTGTATCCCACGATACTCGAACACTGGGAAGAGTTTGCCAACTATGACAGGGCTTTTGACGTGCAGGCCTGCGCTGCGGAACAGGGATTTCCCCACTTCGCCCTGCCCGGTGATGGCTACGAGCAGGTCAACCGCATGATCTGCCTTGGCATTCTCCTGGGTTGGGGCAATTTGCTGCCCCGTCTGGCGCCAGTCATCGATTTCAACAACCACGAAAAAGATGGGCTGGTCGAACGCCTGCTGGCATTTTCCATCGATAACAGGGATACCGCCTGGCCGGAATGTACCCGCCACTTGCCCTACATCAAGACGCTCAAGATATTCGCGGCAGAAGAAAACCAGCGCCCGGCGCTGATGAAGGATTACCTGAGGCAATGGTATGACGCCAGCCGCCGCGAACCCTACTATGACAGCCACGCGCGCGACACCTCTTTTTCAGGCTACTGGTCATGGGAAGCGGCGGCCATCACTTGCCTGCTCGATATCGACGACAGCAGCTACCGCGATGCCAAATTCTATCCCGCCGACCTGGTGGCATTCCACCGTCAGCCAGCCTGTATGCGATCGGAGCCGGCATGAGCCACAAACCGGCCGTGATCGCAGCCTGCCTCCTCTGCGCCATGCCCGCGCAGGCGCACGCCGCAGACTCGCCCTTTCCGGGGATTTATTCCGTCATCGATCCCGTCACGGGCATGACGCAGGATGTGCTGAAAATCGAACCGTTCATCAACGGCGAATTCAACGTCTTTCCCCGCTTCGCAGGGGAACGGCCGTGGGCTGGCGTGCTCTCTGGAAAGGTGATGGGCGCCAGGGACCGCTATCTGGAGGAAGCACTATTTCCGCAGGACAGCAAGGTACGCACCTTGGCCATCGCAGACATCGGCTACCTCTACCGCACGCCCGGCGACAGCTATTCGCGCGACGGACGTTCGGATACCGGCTACCTGAGTCATATCTTTGCCATCGGCATCAAGTCCATGCAGCGCCGGCCGCTGCTGGCAGGCCATGCCGAACGTGGCGAGCGCGGCCAGCACGATTACCGGCCCGGGGCCGATGAAACGAAGATAGCGGTCAGCACCCTGAACTACAGCGCCCGTCCCATCCAGGTCGGCGTCAGCGATGCCGGCAATCCGGCCAATGCCCTCGATACCGATCCCCTGAACCCTTACATGAGCAGCTCCGCCAATTGCTGTTTCTACCTGCCAGCCACGCCGCACAAGCCGGTACAGCTGACCATCGAGTACCGCTGGTTGCCTGACGGCAAGCCGGAAACGCGCACGCTGCCGCTACCGGCCGGCAATCCCACCGAGGAGCTGCTGGTCGTCGTGCAAGCCGATGGCAAGCTGGCGCTGGAATTTCGCACCCCGCACGAATCGCAGTCGATGACGGCGGATGGCAGCGTCAAGGCCGGCAACGGCAGGCTGCATCCGGCCCTGCCCGCTGCCGAGCGCAAGGCCGTGCTGGCAGCGGAACTGGCGCGTCAGCAACGTTCTCTCAAAGACATCAGCAAGAAGCTGGAAAAACTGCCCCCGACGACACCGTTGCAGCTCACGCAGCGGGTGGCGCAAATGGTCGAAGAGCGGCTGGCCGCCGTGACGTATCTGGAAGCGTTTTCCGCATGCAAGGCGGCCGTGCACGAGTGCGACAAGCAAGCCAGGGCGGCGGCCCGCGCCAGATAGCGGTTAGGCCCATTTCTGCTAGGCTATCGCCGTGTCGCCACCTGTCGATGCTTCTTTCGGCACCAGCATCGCCTCTTTTACGCCGCCCGATGCCGGTTTTGCCCCCTCATATCGCCAATACAGATATTTCTTGCCTCGTTTCCCCATGAAATACTGCCGGTTTCGGGACCAGCGACTGGCTTCAACAAAGCCGATACTGGCGTCACTCATCTGATTCTTGAATCCCGCAACAGAATCATGCACATAGCGATCGAAGAATTTGTCAAATAAAGTCCGCTCCGCAACCGACATCGACTTTCGGAGCTTGCCTTTCCAGGCATCGTAGATCGCGTCCTCCAGCGGTTCCGTGGCACTGCGAAAAAAGCCGGTTTTCTTTTCTGCAATATTCTGAACGTCGCGTTCCCATTCGCTGTCCGTCGTGGTCATGTACTTGTCCGGCGTGGCATACATGACGGACTGCCCCCTTGCGATGATGGCTTCGCGTTCTTTGCGCGCCGCGCGCTGGCGTTCCGTGCGTCCCCAGCGCCAATGATAGTAATTGTTCATGTGGCTGATAACTTGTGTCTCGAGCCGCTTGTCCGCGCTCACGTGCTTCATGTAAGCGTCGAAGCATGCCTCCAATTCGCTGCTGATGTTAAACAGCGAGCCATAATCCTGAAGAACCTCTTCGGGTGACTTGAACGGCACCCCGGCGGCGTATGCCGACAGATACATATTGCACAGCGGAATGCGCGCCAGTTCATTTGACCGCCCCTCCTGATTCATGTCGTCATAACCGCCGCCCACGTCGGAGTGTGCCCCGGGATAAAGGGTTTCCCGACAGTTCGAGTCAGTGGCCTGGTCGATTCGGATAGAGTCTGATGGAAATTTCTCGCGCACTTCATGCGCTGCGACATAATGCTCGCAAAAGCGCACATACGGTGGAATACGCAGATCGGAGGCCCATTCCGCATGGCCGCCCTCGTCTGCCAGATACATCACGCCGCCCCAGACAGGTCCCAGGTGATATTTGAGATTCGACTCAAGGCGGCTACCGCCAAACCCCACCGAAGCCACGGTATCAAAAATGCCGAGGAAGTAAATCACCAGACGCGGCTGAATAAATCCGCCACTTTTGATCCAGATCAATCCATCTCCCTGCTGATAACACTGTCCAGCCAACTGACGCACAAAGGCCCGCGCCTGGGCCGCCCCCCGACTGAAACCAAACACGGCAACATTGATTTGATTTACATGCGGCATGTGCTTGTCCACCCGCACCTTCAACTCCTTCAGCATCCAGCTGATCCGGGCCTGACCTTTTGCAGCCGATGCCATGCCGAGTGCCCCATCGATTCCGTCACCGCTGTCTTGAATTTCCGGAAACGGCGTGCCGACCCCTGGCGTATATATCGCGTAGGTCTTGTTTTTTTCATCTTCGGCCGTATGCGCAAACTTTCCCAGTTTCGCAATATTGCTGTACTTTACATTCGACGAAGCCAGCGAACCATTTCCATCTTTTTTGAAATTATTTCCAGTTCCGTCAAAAAAACAGCTGATCCAGACGGGCTTTCGGCAATCCGACTCCTTCGCACATTTTTCCAATTCCTTGCGATAAATTCCTCGGGCAAGCCTTTCACTCTTCGTGACGTCGCTAAGCCGGCGTATCGTTGGTTTACTCATGGTCTATTCCCTATGCGGTGTGCGAGGTATGCCATAAAAAGGATTCTCGATTTCCTGCTTGCAGAACTGGCCTTGGGGAAGGCGCGTGGCATGCAGTTTCACTTGCTCGGCAGCAAGTGGCGCCTGCGTCTTGAAGGTTCCCAGATGTGCTTGGACTGTTCCATCGGCAAGAAAGTGCAAGAGCACGGTGGTTGGGCGATCTGGCCCTTTGGCGGGCAGGATGTCCACAGTGGCCTGACACCAGCGGCTTCCGGGAGAACTCAGCCTGGAAGTGCGTTCGTCATAGTCAACACTCGATTTTCCATTGTGGTAGGCAGTATCGAACACCACGCTCCAGACCACGCGCACTCTCAGCGGTTTATCCACGGGAGTGTCCCAGATAAAACAGCAATTGCCGCTACTGAAGCGGACTTTTTCACCATTGTCCATTTCCGCCTCGCTGGCGTCGCGAAAAAAAATGGAACCGCCGCTGGGGGCTTCATCGATCTTGAATGGCAGTGAAATATCCTTGAAGGTGATGGAGTAAATATCGTACGGCGTGTAGTTATATGAGGTGGTAGTGAAGGTTTTCTCGCTTAATTCCTGTTGCAAGCGATTTTCCTTTTCCTTGGAATTGCAAGCGGCCAAAATAACCAGGCACAATACGATAGAGGTCAGTTTTTTCATGTCGGGATCGCATTCATATGCTGGAAGCGGAAATTTCTTCGAGTGCAGCCCATTGCTGGGGAGTCCAGGCCAATATCCGGTCGCTGAATGACTGCGCCGTTCCCGTGGCCTGCAAAGCGACGGCGGCGATTGGGGCCAGATGAAAATCGGCGCCCAGCACGAGCGACAACATGCAGTAGCTTTTCAAGTCTGTGGGCGAACTGAGTCCATATGCCTGCGCCCTGCCCAGCTGTTGAAAGAAAAAGTCATAGCGCTGATCCTGAGGTAAACCATCTAACGCCTGCGGATCATCGCTCTCCATTTGCTTCATCAGCATGTACGGCGCTGTTCTATTCATCAGCTCAACATATTGATGTTGTGTCAAAAGCATTCGTTCACTTCCAAGGGGCACAGACTCCTCATCCTTCTCGCCAGGTACAATTTGTGGCACCCCACGCACGTCCATGTACAACCAGCCTGTGATTTCTGCGAGTGCAACCTTGCGCTGCGCCGTTTCCAATACGTCCAGCCAGTGCGGCAGGATAAGCGGATCGTAGTAGCGCATGATCCACTCCGTACCGTCATCGTGCTCCACCTCGGTCAGCCAAGTCAGCCGTTCCAGCACTTGCGGCAGGGGCCGGTCAGAAACAATCAGCGACATGAAATGGGCGCTGCCGGCAGTGCAAAGCAATTGGGCGAGCAAGGGACATTGCTCGCGCTTGATATGCCGCAACAATATCGGGCCGGCGTACAGGGCGTCTGGCTCGGCCAATTCACCTAACAAGGAATACAACTCGACGCTGTGATCGCTTGGCAAGCGGATACGGGCCAAACCATCGAACTTGGCGCCATCAATCAAGCTGTACAGGGTCACGCCCTGGTCGGTAGGATGGCTATCGAGCAGCGCAAGCAACTGCAAGCCGCAGGCGGGGGCCCCGCCATCGTCGTCGCGCATGCTTACTCCCCCTTCGCGGCAAAGGGCGAGCCGCTCCTGGCCGCATTTAACAGACATTCCTTGCAAATACTGCGAGGCATGACCGGCAGCGGGTAGCTTGCACGGGATGGCCCCGTAAAACTCTTCTTGCCGGCATGCACCGTGATCTTGCCCGGACATTGCACGGTGATGTTGCCGCCCTCGATCGTGATGTTCGCCCCGCCCGCCGTCGACAGGCGGATGCTTTTCGCCGCCGCCCAGTCGATGTGCGCGGCGGCGCTGACGATGTTGACTTCCTCGCGCGCCTGCACGTTGAGCACGTCAGCCTGCGCCTGCAGGTCGATGGCCTGTTTGGCGGCGATCAGTTGCAGGCCCATATTGTTCTCGCCCGCCTTGACCACCCCGGCCAGGACGCCGATGGCCTGCCCGCTGTGCACGCGCAGCTGGCCGCCGCCGACGAACTGGGTGTCCAGGCCGCTCATCAAGGAGGTGGTTTCGCCATTTGCCAGCTGGATATCCTGGCCCGCCAGCACGCCCAGGCCCGCGCGGGCGGCGATGGCGATGATGGCGTCGCTGCTGTGCGGCAACTTGTCATCGCCGGGGCTGGTCGGCTTGCCCGCCGCGTCGCGCTTGGCGGCGGCCGTATCGTCCTGGCTCAGCATGCCGGAGACGCTCGTCAAAAACGCCGGCAAGGGCGCCGCCTTTTCGTCGAGCACGCTGGCATTCGCCTTGGCCGGCCCCAGGTGGCTGGCATACGCGACCGTCTTGTGCGTGACGGCGGCGGCGCTGAAGGTTGCACCCAGCTTGGCCGCCTGCTTGAGCAAGACCATGCCCGGTGCATTGTCGCCGGCTGGATCGCGCGCCTGCGCGTCGTGATTGACGAGGTAGCTGGAAATCAGGAGGCCGGCGCCGGCCCGCACGGCGCCGTAAGCGTCGGTGCGCAGCTCGGCGCCCGTGCCGCGCAGGCTGCCCCGGTAATTATCTGCCGCATGGATCAGGTGACCAAGATTGAGTTCGCTTGCCGCATGGCTGCTCGCGAGCTGGATGCGCCCCTGCTGGTCGGTATCGTCGAACAGCAACTGGTTATAGCCAGAGCCAGAGCCGGAGCCGGCGGCGCCGAATTCCTTGCTGCGGATGCCCCATTGCGCCGCGCCGTTGCGGTGGCCGGCGCTGCCGCCGGCCGCGCCATGCCAGACCGGGCTGTTGCCGCCGGCCATGTTGCCCTGCGCCGACGACGCATGGTCGCGCGCTGGCTCGAATACGCTGGCATCCGCGGGCTTGTCCGTGATGCCGCCCGGTGAGGGCGCGACGCCGCCCTCGCCCTGCCCGTTGTACAGGGCGCCGACGATGATGGGGCGGTCGATATCGTTTTCCAGGAATTGCACCAGCACTTCCTGGCCGATGCGCGGCAGGAACTGGCTGCCCATGCCGCCGCCTGCCGAGCGCTGCGCCACGCGTACCCAGCAGGTGGCGCCGCCCTCCCGCTGCCAATGGAAACGGATGCGCACCCGGCCCAGCTTGTCGCAATGGATCTCGCTGCCGCCGCTAGCGCTGGCGCCGCCGTCGGCACCGACGACGATGGCGCTCTGGCTGCCGCGGGCCGTCGGTGCCGGATGGTGGCGCGCGTCGCCGCCCTCTGGTGCCGGGCGCCATGGCGTATCGGCCGCGATCGCCTCAATATGGTTGGCATAGCCACTCTCGACCGCCTGGGCGATCACTTGCTGGACATGCGCGATATCGCGCGGCGCCAGCGCCTGGCCAGCCAGGCCTTCCTGCAGCAATTCGGGTATGGGGCCGAACAGCTCAGCCAGGCCCTGCCTGGCGGGCGCCGGCAAGTTATTCACGCCCACGCTGTACACGCGCAGCACGACCAGCGCCGGCGCGTCGGCGCCGTCCTGCTGCAACGGTCCCTGCGTCAGGGTAAAGCGCGTACCGGCACGCAAGGTGCGCACGGTCGAACGCGCCTGCCAGCGTTCGCCGCGCGCTTCGAGCGCCTGCATCCGCAGCAAGGCATAGCGTTCGGCCTGGGCCGCATTGGCATAGAAATACTGGCCTGGCATGTCATAGCTTTCCAGCACGGGCGCATTTTTCCCACCCGGCGCCAAGCGCGTCGGCACGCTGGCGCTGACGGCCTTCTTGGCCTTGTAATCATAGCTGAGCACGGTCGCCACCGCCGTGCGCAAGGCGTGTGCCCGGCTGAGCGCCTGGATGGCGTCGGCCTGTTCCACGGCCCGCGCGCCATGAAATCGGATGCCGCCGCCTTGCGCGCTGCTGGCGTCTTCCGGCACCGCGCTCAAGGCGCTGCTGTCGGCGAACAGTACCAGGCAATGGCCACCCTCGTGTTCTTCGAAACGCCAAGCCAGGCCTTCTTCGCCCAGCAGGCGCGTGACGAAGGCCAGGTCCGACTCGCGGTACTGGCAGCAATAGCTGCGCGGCAGCGCCTCGGCCATGAACGGCCCCGTGTCGCCGCTCCAGCGCCAGTCGGCTTGCGGCGCGTAAGCCTGGAACACGCTGTCGACGATTTCAATGACGCTCTTGTCTTGCCAGACGCGGCTGTTACGTACCTGGCTCAACAGCCATAGCCACGGCGTCAGGCGCAGCCGGAAACGGGCCAGTCCGCCGTCGCTGCCCAGCATCGCCGCTTCGCTGACATAGCCGCTGAAGACAGCACGGCTGCCGTCGGCCAGGCTGGCGTGCAGCGCGGCCCGCTTGCCCAGCAGGGGCGCCAGCGCCACATTCGCCTGCGTGGACAGCACGATGATGTCGCGCACGCCCACGGCCTGCAACTGCTCGTCGGCGACAAACGCTTCCACCAGCCACTGTGCCGTCCCGCCTTCGCCGCCGTCCAGCGACAGCTCATACAGCCGCGTCACGCTGCTGAAACCAGCGAGGGAAGCGTTGACCTGAGCGGCGCTGGCGGCGCTCATTTTTCACCTTTTGCGGCAGCTTGCCCGGCCTTGCATTGCACATTCTCGGCATGGCCCTGGCAGGCGCGCGCGCGGCACGCGGCGGCGGCGTCGCGCTTGAGCGCCGCGCATTGCTGCAACTGGGTCCGCAAATTGGGAACGGTTTTCTTCGGCGCCGGCGCGGCCTGCGCGTGTGCCAGCAGGGCCGACAGCAGGGCGATATCGCTGTCTTCCGCGCGGCGGGCGGGCATAGCCGCAGGCCCTTTCGCCGGCGGTTTTTTGGCTGCCGGACGGGGCGCCTTGGCCACCTGTTTCGTGACGGGTTTCGAGGCGGCGGCCGGGGGCGACGGCGTTTCCAGCGCCTTGCTCAGGACATCGCCCGGGTGCGCGGCACCCGCGTTCCGGGCAGCAGCAGTGGCGGCTGTGGCGGACGCGCCGGCATCGAGCATCTCGCTCAGGCTCTGCTGCGGTGCGGCGGCGCCAGGCGGCGCCTCGTCACGGATGCTGGCGACGACCGGCGGCGCTTCCACGGCGGCGGGCGCGGCGGTGGCGACGGGCGGGGAAACCGGCGCCGCCGGCGCATCGTCGTCGCCAACCCGTTCTCCGCGCTGCCCAAGCCAGACGCCCGCTGCCAATAACAGCAGCAGCGCGCCCACGCCTCCGCGCAGGGCCAGGCTGCCGCGCCTGGCCTTCGCGGACGCGCCGGCGTTGCCACCCTCGAGCGTGCTCAGGATGCGGTTACGGTCGGCCTCCGCCTGCTGCGCCTGCGTCAACAGGCTGGGCCGGGCCGGGAGCCGGGGGCTATCGTCATGAGTTCGCAAAATGTGCGCTCCTGTAATATTTGCAAGACTTTACGCTATTCAACAAAATCATGACGCGTGCCATAAAATCAACAGTGCGCACCCTCCGCACAATTGAAAAAAGCCCTCCTTAATTATCAGTTTTGTAAGATATACTTCCAGGCAATATCCGTCGATTCTCTGTTTTCCCCGATGGACAGCACCGTTCCCCGCAGCCAAACATTTCTTGATTGAGGTTAGCGTGTTCCTACTCGCGGTAGCGCTGTATTTCATCCTGGCATGCCTGATCAGCTGGCTGATCCTGTTCCCGGCCGGGCGCGATTTCGTGCTGCACGCCGTCGATGGCGCGGAGCAGCGCCTCGCCGCCTGCCTGCAGCGCGTGGCGAGGCGCAGGCAGACGGGCATGGCCAGCCTGGGACAGCGCAGCAGCGCGCTGTGGGCCCGCACTGCCGACCTGCTGCGCCGTCATTACCTGCTGTGTCTCGCGGGCGTGGCTGCGCTCAGCCTGCCGACCCTGCTGGCCCTGATGGCCGACAGCAAATCCATGCTGGGCGCCTACGATGTATCGACGCGGGAAATGAATACGCAGGTCGCCAGCCTGCTGCAGGGCGAACAGCTGGTGCCGCCCGTCGACCTGCCGCCGCTCGTGTTTGCCACGGAAGAAGTGCGCCAGGAGCGCCCGCTGCTGGTATCGGCCAGCCGCAACTGGACCTTGCTGAATGTGGAATACGCCCAGCGCTTGCTGCTGGTCTTCAAGATCATGAAGGAAAAGCATGGCTACGAGATGGCGCTGCTGGAAGGCTATCGCAGCCCCGAGCGGCAAGACATGTTGGCTGGCATGGGTCCCAACGTCAGCAACGCGGCCGCCTTTCAAAGCTGGCACCAGTACGGCCTGGCGGCCGACTGCGCCTTCCTGCGCAATGGCAAGCTGGTCATTTCCGAGAAGGACCCGTGGGCCATGCGCGGCTACCAGCTGTATGGCGAAGTGGCCGAATCGGTCGGCATGACCTGGGGCGGACGCTGGAAAATGATGGATTTCGGGCATACCGAACTGCGCCTGCCCGGCGTAATGAAAAAACACTGAGGGGAGCGCGTATGGCGGGTCCGGTAATCAGATTGGGCGACAAGACATCGCATGGCGGCACCGTGCTGGAAGCATCGGCGGTGAGCGACAGCGGCGGCATCGGCATGGCGCGGGTCGGCGACAAGGTTGCCTGTCCCCTGCCCGGCCATGGCGTCTGCCCCATCGTCAGCGGCGACTCCAGCTTCATCGTCGATGGCAAGCCCGTGGCGCGCCACGGCGACAAGACCAGCTGCGGGGCGCTGCTGATCGCCAGCCAGCAAGCCACCATCGACCAGGCATGACGGCCCTGCCCATACGCGGAGGAGCCCGCTGATGCGCCCCTGGTTGCGACGCGGGCTGCTGACCGTGTCCGTCTTTGCGCTGAGCTGGACGGGCGCCATCGCCTATTGGCGCGACAGCACGCGCATGCCGACGCCAGGCGAACTGGCCGGCGCCATGCTGGCGCTACCGCTGGTCCTGCTATTGACGCTGTGGCTGGGTAAAAAACTGCTGGCCAGGCTCTTGGCCGGGCCAGCCCTGGCGGCGCCGGGTCTTGCCGCACCACTTCAGGCCGAGGCGGCGACACCTCCCGCGGCACCGTTGCCGCTGCATATCGTGGCGGCCACCCTGCGCATGCCGGGCGGCGCCACGCCGTCGGAATTGCTGGCCGCCATGCGCTCCCGCCAGGCGCGACCCGCGCTCGACGGCCAGTTGCTCGATGAAGACGGCTATCCCCTGCTGTGCGGCAGGGTGGACGGCATCGACGAAGAAGAGCAGCAGCAAGTGCTGGCCGCCTGGCTGCGCGAGCATCCGCAGGCCGGCCTGGCCAGCGAACCGTTTCCCTTCAATCCGGAAGACGTGCGCGCGCTGGCCCTGGGCGCCGAAGTGCTGGCCGAACTGGTGGACGAAGCCCTGCAGCATGCGCTGTCCGCAGGCGCACGGGCCTCGCCAGCCAGCGCGCCGCCCATGCTGCGGCTGCATCTGCTGATGCCGGCCTCGTGGAGCGCCGCCCAGCGCCAGGCCGGCGACGCCTGGCTGCGCCACCTGGCGCGCGAGCAGGGCTGGCCAGCGCAGACATTGCCGCCGCCCGCCGAAGCCGCCAACCGGCCACCGGCGCCGTTTGCCCTGTTGAACCAGCTTGCCGGCCATGCCGCGCCACCGCAGCCGCCCGGCCTGTCCATCGTGCTGGCCTGCGATTCGCACCTGGGCGAGCTGCGCGTGCATGTCCTGGCGAGCCAGGGCCAGCTGTTCAGCGCCAGCCAGGCGAACGGACAGATTCCCGGCGAAGGCGCGGCCGGCCTGCTGCTGGCCATCCCTGGCGCGACGGCGCCACCGGACGAGCCCGCGCCTGTCCTGCTGCACCGCGCCGCCACGGGCGAACTGCCGCAAGGCGCCAGCCAGCGCGGCCCGGCCGACAAGAGCATGCTGGCGGACCTGGGCAGGCAGGCGCTAGCGGCAGCCGGCGACGATGCGGCGGCCGGCATCGCGCTGGTCAGCGCCGATACCGACCAGCGCGCCAACCGCGTGCTCGAACTGATGCAGTGCGCCGGTGCCATCTTGCCCCAGCTGGACCTGGGCGAGCAGGTGCTGGGCGTCGGCACCGCATGCGGCCAGTGCGGCGCCGTCACGACGCTGGCCGCACTGGCCATGGCGCGGCAGGCGGCGGCCGACGACGGTGCGCACGTTTTATGTCTCAGCAACCTCGATTCACTGCAGCGCGGCGCCCTCGTCATTGGCCCGCGCGCGAAAAACAGTCACGGCACCACCTGATACAGCGACGTCCCATTCACGCACCTTAACGGTTTGCACACTATAAAACTATGATGCAACGATTCTGGCACTCCCTGACTTCACGCACCAGCCTGCTCATCCTCGGCATCGCGGCCGCCATCCTGCTGCTGTTCGCCTGCGCCGCCATTTTCGACTGGCCGGCCATGCGGCTGCTGCCCTTGCTGGCCGCAGCGGCGCTGCTGGGCGTCATCGTATGGTGGCTGCGCCGCCGCCGGCGCCGGCGCGAGGGCGCCAGCTTCAACAGCATGCTGGAGCAGCAGGCGGCGGGCGCCGCGCCCAAGGCCGGTCCGGTGCAGCGCGAGGAAACCGAAGCCATCCGTAAGCGCATGCTGGAAGCGATCAATACCATCAAGACATCGCGGCTGGGCCAGCTGTCGGGCGATGCCGCGCTGTATGAATTGCCGTGGTACATGATCATCGGCAACCCCGCCGCCGGCAAGAGCACGGCGATCGCCAATTCCGGCCTGCAGTTTCCTTTTGTCGACAGCAAGATCGTGCAAGGCATGGGCGGCACCCGCAACTGCGACTGGTTTTTCACCACCGACGGCATCCTGCTCGACACGGCCGGGCGCTACGCCATCAACGATGAAGACCGCGCCGAATGGTTCGGCTTTCTCGGCCTGCTGAAAAAGCACCGCAAGCGCGCGCCGATCAACGGCATCATCATCGCCGTCAGTATTGCCGAGCTGACCGGCAGCAAGCCCGAATTCGCCATCGAACTGGCCAAGAACCTGCGCCAGCGCGTGCAGGAACTGACGGAGAAGCTGGAAGTCCATGCGCCCGTGTACGTGGTATTCACCAAGGCCGACCTGATCACAGGCTTCAGCGAATTTTTCCAGGATGCCGAACGCGCCGAACGCGACAAGGTCTGGGGCGCCACCCTGCCCTACAGCGTCAACAGCTCGAAGCAGGATGTGCTGGAGCAGTTCGACCAGCGCTTCGACGAGCTGTACGATGGCTTGAAGGACCTCAGCCTGGCCAATATGTCGCTGCTGGGACGCGAGCGCATGCCGCCCGGCGTATTCACCTTCCCGCTGGAATTCAGTTCCGTAAAGGGACCGCTGCGCGCCTTCATCGCCACCCTGTTCGAGGAAAATCCCTTCCAGTTCAAGCCCGTCTTCCGCGGTTTCTATTTCACCAGCGCGCTGCAGGAAGGCGCCTCCGTCTCCGCCTCGTCGGAACGGGTGGCCCAGCGCTTCGACCTCAAGCCGCAGCAGCAGGAACACAAGACGGTCCAGGCCCAGGACCAGCACGGCTATTTCCTGCTGAACCTGTTTCGCAAGGTGATCTTCGCCGACAGGGAACTGGTGGCGCAATACGCCAGCCCACGCAAGACACGCTTGCGCTATGCCACGTTTTTCACCGCCATCGCGCTGGCCGGCCTGGCGCTGGGCGGCTGGAGCTGGTCCTACCTGGCCAACCGCCAGCTGGCGGCCAACGTGCAGGCCGACCTGGAGCAAGCCATCAAGGTGCAGGACCAGCGCCTGGACCTGCAGTCGCGCTTCCAGGCCCTGGAAATCATGCAGGACCGCATCGAGCAGCTGGAGGCGTACCGCAGCAAGCGGCCGCTGGCGCTCAGCCTGGGCCTGTACCAGGGGGATTTGCTGGAGCGCAAACTGCGCGAGGAGTATTTTTCCGGTCTCAAGGAAGTCATGCTCGCGCCGGTGGCGCAATCGCTGGAGTCCTTCCTCGCGGAAGTGAACGCGGGCGCCGACCGGCTGCAGCCGCTGACGGCGGCGCCGGCCGGCACGGCGGCCGCTGCCACAGTCGGCACGGCAGCCGGTACGGCGGTCGGTACGACAAGCCAGCCCTTCAAGGATGCCGCGCCGACGAATGTGGAGGATGCCTACAATGCCCTGAAAACCTACTTGATGCTGGGCGACAAGTCGCGCGCCGAGGCCGGCCACCTGAACGACCAGCTGACCCGCTACTGGCGCGGCTGGCTCGACGCCAACCGGGGCAACATGCCGCGCGAACAGATGATCCGCAGCGCCGAACGCCTGATCTCGTTCTACCTGACGCAGATCGACGACCCGTCCTGGCCGCAGATCGAGAACAAGCTGGCCCTGGCCGACCAGTCGCGCGACAGCCTGCGGCGCGTGGTGCGCGGCATGCCGGCGCGCGATCGCGTGTATGCGGACGTGAAGGCGCGCGCCGCCACGCGCTTCCCGTCGATGACGGTGGCACGCATCGTTGGCGAGCAGGACAAGGAACTGGTGCTGGGCAGCTACGCCATCCCCGGCACCTTCACGCGCGACGCGTGGGAAAAATACATCCAGCAGGCCTTCCAGGAAGCGGCCAACCGCGAATTGCAAAGCGCCGACTGGGTATTGAAAACGGCGTCGAAGGACGACCTGACCCTGGAAGGCAGCCCGGAACAGATCCAGAAGGCGCTGGTGGAACTGTACAAGACCGATTACGCGCGGGAGTGGCAGAAATTCATCCAGGGCGTCAGCATCCGCGAATTGAACGGCTTCGACAATGCGGCGCAGGCGATGAACCGCCTCGGCGATCCGCAAGCCTCGCCCCTCAACAAACTGATCGAAACGGTGTACCAGGAAACCTCGTGGGACAACCCGTCCCTGCTGGGTCAGGGCTTGCAGCGCGCCCAGCGCGGGGCGATGGACTGGTTTCGCGAAACGGTGCTGCGCCAGAAGCCTGCCGCCGCGGCGGCGGGCCAGGCCGGCAGCGCCATGCCGATGGGGCCCGTCGGCCGCGAATTTTCCGGCGTGGCGCGCCTGGTGGTGGCGCGCGACAAGGAAGCCTCGCCCATGCGCGGCTACCTGGCGGCCCTGTCGAAGCTGCGCGTGCGCTTCAACCAGATCAAGAACCAGGGCGACACGGGCCCCGGCGCCAAGCAGTTGATGCAGCAGACGCTCGATGGCAGCGGCTCGGAGCTGGCCGACGCGCTGAAATACGTGGACGAGCAAATGCTGACCGGCATGAGCGACCCGCAAAAACAGGCCATCCGCCCGCTGCTGGTGCGCCCGCTGATGCAGACCTTCGCCGTCATCGTCAAGCCCACCGAGACGGAAATCAACAAGGTATGGCTGGCGCAGGTGCTCGAACCGTTCCAGAAAACCCTGGCGCCGAAATATCCGTTCGCGCCCGACTCGCGCATCGAGGCGAGCAATGCCGACATCGGCCAGGTATTCGGCCCGGAAGGCGCCATCGCCAAGTTCTTCAACACCACCATCGGCCCGCTGGTCGTGCGGCGCGGCGACGCCATCAGCGCCAGGACCTGGGCCGCGATGGGCATCACCCTGGCGCCGCCGGTGGTGGCCAGCCTGCCCGGCTGGGTCGCCCCGCTCAGCGCCAACGGCGTGGCCACGGCGGCCGGCGCCGCCGAAGCGCAGACGCGCTTCGACCTGCAGGCGCTGAGCGCACCCGGCGCCACCGAATATACGATCGAGATCGATGGCCAGGCGCTGCGCTGGCGCGGCCAGCCGCAGCCCTGGGTGCACATGGTCTGGCCCAATCCGCAGGGCGTGCCCGGCTCGCGCATCAGCGCCATCACGCCGGAAGGGCGCACGGTGGTACTGCTGAACGAACCGGGGCATTTCGGCCTGAAGAAGATGATCGACTCGGCCAGGCGCACGCGCAAGGAGGGCGGCGTATTCGAACTGAGCTGGGAGAACGGCGGCGTCACCGTGATGGCCAACCTGAAGATCGTGGCCGCGACCGCGCCGGCCGCCACCTCCGCCGGCAACCAGGGTTTCCGCGGCCTGAAACTGCCGGAATCGGTCGTCATCGGCGCGCCGGAAACGGCCACCGCCATCGCCGGGAACACGCCATGAGCCGCCCTACCGTTACCCAGATCGGCTACTTCGGCAAGATCCCCAGCCGCGGCGACTTCATCAAGCACGGCGACAACCCGGCCCTGCTGAAGATGCTCGATGAGTGGCTCGCCAACGCCATGGAACTGATGACGGCCGATGCGCGCTGGAAGCTGACCTACGACGCGCTGCCGCCGCTGCATTTCGCCTTCATCGGCCCGCGCCGCGGCCGCGCCATCGCCGGGCACATCGCCGCCAGCAGCGATGCCTCGTCGCGCCGCTTTCCCTTCCTGATGATGGGCGCCATGGAAGTGGCGCAGCCGGCCGGCTTCGTGCCGACCAGTCCGCTTGTGCTGTCGCGCCTGTGGAACCGCCTCGATGCCCTGAGCGCCGAAATGTGCGGCGCGGCGGCCGGCGCCGCGCTGCCGGCCGCCGCCGCGGGCGCCAGCATCGAACTGGACTTGCGCGGCAGCGCCTACGATGCCGCCTTCGACGATTTCCTCGGCTTGCAGACGGTGGGCGCGCTCGACGCCCTGCTGGCGCCCACGGGTTTTGGCGGTTCCGTGCGCCAGGTGCTGCTGGCCCTGGGCATGCTGCTGCAGCCCGTCATGGCCAGCAGCTCCAGCCGGCTGGAAAAAAGCCTGGAACTGCCGCTGCCGGCCGACCCGCTGTACCGCAATCTGGTGGCGGCCTTCTGGATGCACCTGATCGCCCCGTTCCTGGCGCGCGCCGACTTCGAACTGGCGCTGTTCATCACCCGCATCCGCGGCCGCCATGCGCTGGTGCTGGGCTTTTGCGGCGCCTCGGCGCAGACCCTGCACGCCATCATGGAACCGCAGGCGGCGCTGGAACACCACATCGCCTTCGACGACCTGGCCTGGGTCGAGGAACACGCCAACAGCGACTACGCCATCAAGAAAGCCTCGAGCTACCTCGCGCAGCCCAACCTGTCACTCAAATCGGCGCACGACACGTTTCGTGCCGCCTTCATCGGGACCTGATCATGCGCCACCTCCGCCTTGCCATCCTTCTCAGCCTGGTATTCGCCCCGGCCGGCGCCAGCGCGCAAAGCGCCGCCGCGCCGGCGGCCGCTGTCTCGGCGCCCGCCGCCGCCACGCCGCAACCGGGCCAGGTCCTGGCCAGCGGCACGGTGCCGGACGAAGCGGCCAAGGCTGCGGTGCTGGTGCGCCTGCGCGAACTGTATGGCGCCGACAAGGTGGTCGACCAGATCGCCGTCGGCCAGGTCGCGCAGCCAGCCAACTGGAACGCCTATGTGCAAAAGCTGCTGACGGCGGACCTCAAGCAGATCCGCCGCGGCCAGCTGAAGATCGAAGGCAGCGTGGTCAGCGTGCGCGGCGAGGTGGCCAACGAGGCGCAGCGGCAAAAGATCGCCAGCGACTTCGCCACCAGCCTCAATCCCACGTACACCGTCAACAACGGCTTGCGCGTGTCCGCCTCCGACCAGAATATCCTCGACGGCACGCTGGCCAACCGCACCATCGAATTCGAGAGCGGCAAGACCACGCTGACGCCGTCTGGCCGCGCCATCCTCGACGAAATGAGCGCGGCGCTGCACAAGCTGGCGGGCCGCAAGGTGGACATCATCGGCCACACCGACAACCTGGGACTGCGCGCCAGCAACCAGAATCTGAGCCAGGCGCGCGCCGAGGCGGTCAAGACCTACCTGGCCGGCAAGGGCATCGACGGCGACCTGCTCAGCGCTTCCGGACAGGGCCCGGACCGTCCCATCGCCAGCAATGACAGCGCCGATGGCCGCGCGCGCAACCGCCGCATCGAATTTCGCATGGTCCAGTAAGACCGCCACGCCTCCCGCAAGCCATCCGCCCCACTGCCGAGAACACACATGATTTCAGCCGACCAGCTCCTGCTTCCCATCAGCGCCGAACAGCCATGCGGCGTCGATCTGTCCTTCTCCACCGACTTCGACGCCATCGGCCAGGCGCGCAAGTTCGACGACCCCACGCTCGACCAGGGCGAGTGGGTCACCGACCTGAAGGAAGCCGACTGGGCCTTCGTACTGCAGCGCTGCACCACCCTGCTGGGCGAAAAGAGCAAGGACTTGCGGCTCGCCGCCTGGCTGGCCGAAGCTTGCGCCAGGCAAGACCATTTGCGCGGTTTGGGCGAAGGCTATCGCCTGCTGGCAGGCCTGCTGCGCCAGTACTGGGACCTGGGCCTGTACCCGCAGCCCGATGGCGACGACCACGAGCAGCGCATCGGCAACCTGAGCTGGATCCTCGCGCGCACGCCGTCCCTCGTGCGCGCCATGGCGCTGACGGACAAGCAGTCGGGCGGCTGGTCGACGGTCGACTTCGAGACGGCGCGCAAGCGGGCCGCCAGCAACCAGGACGGCGTCAACGGCACCAAGCTGGTGGACATGGAGGCGGCGCGGCGCGGCACGTCGGCGCAGTTCCGCGCCGCCTTTGCCGCCGACGCCCAGTTCTGCCTGGACGCGCTGGCCGAGCTGGAACAGGCGGCCGATACCCGCCTGGGCAGGGATAGCCCGGGCTTTTCCATGGCGCGCGAGGCCCTGCAGGCGATACAGCTCGCCCTGCCTGCCGCCACCACGGCCATCCCTGCCTCCAGCGTCGCCGCCGCGCCGGTGCCGGCTGGCGGCCAGGCAGCGACCGCCGTGCCGGCGCCACTGCCGGCGGCGCCCGGCGAGCTGCAAAGCCGCGCCCAGGCGCTGGCGCAACTGCGCCAGGTGGCGCAGTACTTCCGCCAGACGGAACCGCACAGCCCCGTCTCCTACTTCGCCGACAAGGCCGCCAACGCCGGCGAGCAGAACTTGCATGAATGGCTGCGCGGCGTGGTCAAGGACGGCGCCTCGCTGGCCCACATCGAGGAGCTGCTGGGCATCGCGCCCGGCAGCGGCCACTGAGCCGGCTAGACGCCTATTTGATCGTGTACCGGAACTGCCCCTGCTTGCCGGCGCTGGCCTTGATGCGGCTGATGCCCTGCCCTTCCGCCATGCGCGCCAGCACGGCTTCGGCGATTTCCGGCAGCAGGCTGCCATTCAGGATATTGTCGACATTGCGCGCGCCCGAATCGACTTCGGTGCAGCGCGCCAGCACCGCCTCGACCAGCGCCTCGTCGTAGAGGAACTCGGCCTGGTGATTGGCGGCGATGCGGGCCGCGATCCGGCCCAGCTTCAGGCCGATGATACGGGCCAGCACATCGTCGCCGAGCGGATAATAGGGAATCACCTTCAGGCGCCCCAGGAACGCGGGCTTGAAGACCTTCAGCAGCTGCGGGCGGATGGCCAGCTCCAGCTGCTCCGGCGTCGGCAGCTGCTCTTGCGGCAGGTTCAGGCACGCCTGCATCATGGTGGCCGACGCCACGTTCGAGGTCAGGATGATGATGGTATTCTTGAAATCGATCTCGCGTCCCTCGGCATCGTCCATCACGCCCTTGTCGAAGACCTGGAAGAACAGCTCCATGACATCAGGATGCGCCTTTTCCACCTCGTCGAGCAGCAGCACGCTGTATGGATTGCGGCGCACCGCCTCGGTCAGCACGCCGCCTTCGCCATAGCCGACATAGCCGGGCGGCGAACCCTTCAGACCCGAGACGCTGTGGGCTTCCTGGTATTCGCTCATGTTGATGGAAATGAGCTTGCGTTCGCCGCCGTACAGGACGTCGGCCAGCGCCAGCGCCGTTTCCGTCTTGCCGATGCCGGACGGGCCGACGAACAGGAACACGCCCTTCGGCTTGTCCGGGTCGTCCAGGTTGGCGCGCGCCGTGCGCACGCGCTGCGCCACCGCCTCGATCGCGTGGGGCTGGCCCAGCACGCGCTCCTGCAGCAAGTCCTTCAGCCGCAGCACCGTCTTGAGTTCATCCTTGACCATCTTGCCCAGCGGGATACCGGTCCAGCCGGCGACGATTTCCGCCACCACGTGGCCGTCGACCTGCACCGGCACCAGCGGTGTCTCGCCCTGCAGCGACGCCAGCTCGGCCTGCAGCGCCAGCAGCTCGCGCCCCTGGCCCGCGTCGGCCGGCTTGCCCTCCTCGAGCTGCCGGCGGATCGCCTGGATCTGTTTCGACAGCGCCTTTTCGCCATCCCAGCGCGCGGCCAGCTGCGCGTGTTCCTGCGTGGCGGCGCCGCGTTCGACGTCGAGTTGCTGCAGCCGCGCGCCATGGCGCGCGCCGCCGCTCTCCTCGCGCGCCAGGGCCGAAGCTTCCGCATCGATGCGCTCGCGCCGGCGCGCCACGCTGTCGAGCAGGGCCGGCGTGGCGCTCTGCCCCAGCGCCACCCTGGCGCAGGCTGTATCGAGCACGCTGATGGCCTTGTCCGGCAGCTGGCGGCCCGCGATGTAGCGGTGCGACAGGCGCACGGCTTCGGTGATCGCCTCGTCGAAGATGCGCACCTTGAAATGCTGTTCCATCAGCGGCGCCATGCCGCGCAACATGGCGCATGCCAGCTCTTCGCTCGGTTCCTCGATCTTGACGACCTGGAAGCGGCGCGCCAGCGCGGCATCCTTTTCAAAATATTTCTTGTATTCGCCCCACGTGGTGGCGGCGATGGTGCGCAGCTCGCCGCGCGCCAGTGCCGGTTTCAGCAAGTTGGCCGCGTCATTCTGGCCAGCGCTGCCGCCGGCGCCGATCATCGTGTGCGCCTCGTCGATGAAGAGGATGATGGCGTGCGCGCTCTTGCCCACTTCGGCGATGACGTTTTTCAGGCGGTTCTCGAACTCGCCCTTCACGCTGGCGCCGGCCTGCAGCAGGCCCATGTCCAGCGTGTGGATTTCCACGCCCTGCAGGATGTCGGGCACGTCGCCCTGCACGATGCGCAGCGCCAGGCCCTCCACCACGGCCGTCTTGCCGACCCCGGCCTCGCCCGTCAGGATGGGATTGTTCTGGCGCCGCCGCATCAGGATATCGATCGCCTGGCGGATTTCCATGTCGCGCCCGATCACGGGATCGACCTTGCCGGCGCGCGCACGCGCCGTCAGGTTGACGGTGAACTGGTCCAGCGCCGGCGTTTTCGACGCCGCCGCGCCGGCCAATTCCCCCACGGGATCGCCGCCGGCGTCGCCCGCCGCCTCCTGCCCTGCAGCCGCCTCGCCGGCTTCCTGCGAACCCTCGGTCAGCTTGTCGAGCCCGTGCTTGATCTCGTCGAGCTTGAATTCGTGGAACAGCGCCGAGCCCCGGTAGGCCAGCTGCGCCAGTTCCGGCTCAGTCAGCAGCGCCTGCAGCAGGTGACCGCTGCGGATGCTCACCTGCCGCCCGGCCCGCAAATCGAGCGAAGCGATCAGCCAGGCATGCTCGAACAGTTTCGGCAGACGCACGGAAAACACGGGCGTGCGCGCGTTGCCCGTCTGCAGGCGCGCCACTTCGGCGCGCAAATCCGCTTCCAGCATGCTCACGCTGACCCCGCTCCTGCGGGCAATCAGCACGAAATCGCTGCGCGGCTGCTCCAGCAAGGCGAGGAAGACATGCTCCAGGTCGACTTCATACTGCCCCAGCCCGACGCACAGACTGGCCGCGCGCGTGGCAGCCGTGCGGCAGGTGTCGTTCAACTTGCTGATCAGGGTTTTCAGGTTGATGCTCATGGGGCGGCGGTCCTTGTCGGGTGATGGTTGGCGAAATCGGTGGAGTGGCGCGCTCAAGCCGGCGCATGCAGTTCATAGCGGACATCGGCGCGGTCGCACGCCTCGCCGCCGGTGATCAGGAAACTGTCCCAGCCCAGCCGCCCGCCGCTGCGCGGCACTGCCAGCGCCACGCCCTGCACATCGGCGGCGCGCAGCACCAGCTGCACTTCGTATTCCAGGCACAGGCCGGTGAACATGGCGAGCATTTTCTCGAGCGCGAGGGCGGCCGCGCCGCCGGGCAGGAAAGCGTCGAAGTGGCGGCGGGCCAGGGGGCCGATGGTCAGCCGCAGGCGCAGGTCGCGCTGCCAGACGCGCGCACCGACCATGGCGGTAGCGCCCAGCACGGCGTTGCTGCCGCCCAGCGTGCTTTGCTGCTCGCGCGGCACGTCGTACCAGCAGCCGACAAACTGGCTGACGGCGATGCGCTGCCCGAAATACTCGGACAGCACCTGGCCAATCATCACAGCCGACGGCGGCCGGTGGCGCATGGCGGCGGCAAAGTAGCCCACCGATTCGTCGAGCACGCCCGTGCCGTCCCCCGCCAGGCGCTGGCGCAGCGAGGCGTTGCCCAGCCCTGCCAGCGACAGCAGCAGCGGCAGGAACTGGTCCTTGCCGTCGAGCTGATACTTGAGCTCCAGCCGGTACTTGCGCCAGGCTTCATAGAACAGGGCCAGGGCGCGATTCGAGAACGTGTCGAGGAAGGCGCGCGGCCCCTCGTCCTTTTCATACAGCTGGTGCGTGGCGATGCGTTCCGTATAGTGCAGCGGCAGCGCGCCGGCGACGCCGAGAAAACCCATGAAGGCCGGCGTGACGCGCACGTATTTCAGCTGGGAGCTGCGCAGCGCCGCGCCCAGGGCGTTGGAGTCCGTGGCCAGTTCGCGCGGTTCGGGCGCCAGCGCTTCGATCTGGCTGGGGGCGAAGTCGAGCGAGACGGAATTCTGGAAGCGCAGGAAACTGGCCACCGCATCGTCGTGCGGCAAGCCATTGCGCCTGAGCCAAAGCTCCAGCATGCGTACCGCCTGGAAGTACTGGAAGCGGCAAGGCTGGGCGAACAGGCGCTCGATTACACTAGGCTCGAATCGCCGCTGCGTGGTTTGCATCGCCACAGCTCCTCTCCTGATTTTTTTGCCAGCACCACCAGCTGCGTGAAGCTGTTCGCATGCACATACAAGCCCAGGAAGCACTCGATCACATGCGCAAAGGCGTGGATGCCGCTGCCGACGAAGGCCTCTTCATCTATCGTCAGCCGCACTTCGACGCCGCGCACCAGGCAAGCGAAGGGATTGCCTGGCAGCCAGGCATTGGCGGCCTGGTGGGCGATGGCCGTGATGCCGCGGATTTGCCGCTGCGACGTGGCCGAGCGCGGCAAGTCGTACAGTGCCAGCATTTCCTGGAACGCTTCCAGGCCGCTGCCGGCCAGCGACAGGTGATTCAGCGACAGATGCGAAATCAACCGCCAGTGGGCGCCCCTTCCCCGTTCGAAACGGTGCGACTCGCTGGGTTTGCGCAGCAGGCTGATGCTGCGCACGCTGGAGCCGCCCTCGAGGAACAGGTCGCCGCCGTGCAAGCCGTAGGTCAGCTGCGCCGGCAAGTCGCGGTTGGTGCAGCTCAGCTCCAGGCTGAGCGTGTCCGTTTCCACCGCGGCCGGATCGAAATCGATGTCGACAATCGAAATCTGCATTTCGTAGCCAGGACTCTTGCTGGCGATGATCTCGTCGCGCCGCATGACCCAGTAGTGGCCATCCCTGGCCGGGGTCTCGCCATGGCGCAGCGAATAGAATGGGCGGAATTCCACCACGGATTCGCCCTGCGGCGTCTGCCGCACCAGCTTCACCGAGTCGATGGCCTGCACCTCGAACGCATACGCGCGGCGCGCATCGGCCAGCACGGGGTAGCTGGCGGCCGTGTGCGTGAGGCGGATGGGCTCGCCGCGCAGGCGGAACAGGTTGACCACCGGCGTGCAGCCCAGCAGCAGGTTGTGCGTGTTCATCGTCCCCAGCAGGCGCGCCGTGTTCGAATCGGTGCGCAAGCCGCTCAGCGCCAGGTGCAAGGTGATGCGGCGGCAGCCGGACGGCAGCGCGGCGCACAGCGCGCCCAGGTCGATGTCGAAGAAATTGAATTTTTCGGGAAAGCAGAAATACTCGGTCAGCAGCCGGTAGGCCGGATGCGAGCGGGCGGAAAACGGGATCAGTGCATCGTCCTCGGCAAAGCCGGCGCTGCGCACGGGAATGCCGTCGAGCGCGACCCAGCTGCCGCTGCCGTCCGCCTCAACATAGGCCTTCACGGTGCGCATGAACAGGGCGTCGCGCAGCGCCGCGCAAAACGAGGGCTGGCCATCGATGAACACGCGCAGCGACGCCAGTCCCAGCTGGCCCAGCGACAGCTGCGCGGCGCTCGACTCGATGGTGATGCGCACGCCCGAGGTGGCATTCGCCGGCAGCAGCACCTGTTCCGGCGCCTCGATGATGGCGGAAAAAGCAGCATGCGTGAGCGCCAGCGGCGCCACCGTCACGGGGTAGGCGGTACGGAAGGTGCAGGCCACGCCTTTCACGGGGCGCGTCGTCAGCTCCGTGCCGCGGGCGATTTCCGCAGGCGCCGTCAGCTGCGCCGCCGCGGCGCCGTAATCCATGCGCGCGATCGAGCACGAGGGGAACGGCCGCAGGTAATGCGGATACAGCACTTCGAACAGCGCTTCGGTAAATTCGGGATAATCGTCGTCGATGCGCTTCGAGATGCGCGAATTGAGCAGCGCGAACGACTGGATCATGCGCTCGATGTGCGGGTCTTCGCACACCTCGCCGCCCATCAGCAGGCGGCCGGCGATCTTCGGGTAGCGCTCGGAAAACTCGCGCGAATAGCGGCGCAGGAAACCCAGTTCGCGCTCGTAATAGGGCAGCAATTCATCCAAGGTCAGGCTCCCGTGGACGCGGCACGGCGCCCCTTGCTGATCGTGTAATGCAGGCTGGAAGGCTGCAGGATGGCGTCGAAGCTGACCGGTTCGTGCGCCGCATGCACCACCAGCAGCGCGCTGATGGCGAAATTGAGGCGGTTGATCGAGCCTTCCTCGATTTCCAGCGACGCGCGCACCTGGCGCAAGCGCGGCTCATGGCGGGCGATGGCCTTTTCCAGGCACTGGCAGATATAGGCGCGGTCGTCCGTGCTCGACAGGCTAAGCCCGGCGAAATCGTTCAAGCCGTACGTGATGATCGACTTGCCGCACTCGGGAAAGGGTTTGAGCAGCGCCTCGGGCAGCACGGCGCGCGTGTTGAGCAGCGCTTCGAGGTCGCGCGCCACGGTGTCTTTCAAGTCCTCGAGCGAGAGGCGCGAGACGGTGCCGCTGGAGGCGCCGTGCACGGGCGTATCCATCAGGCGGTCGAACAGGCCCGGCGTAAAACCTTTCATGGACTTCCCGTTTCATGGGTGACGTGGACGCCGCTGCCGGCGGCCAGGAAAGCCAGCGGCGGCAGCGCGCCGCTGGCGTACGCGGTCAGATGCGGTCAGGCTGTCTTGTTCGCCGACAGGTCCCAGCCGCCGGAGGTGTTGCCGCCCGAACCGCCACCCACTTTTTGCTGCGTGTACTTCCACTTGACCTTCGAATACTTGAGTGCCAGGTCTTCGCCGAGAATGTCGCCCGCGGCCACCGATGGCGCCACGCTGCTGATCATCACATTCTCCAGTTCGATCTCGAAGTACTTGATGCGCTCGCCCTGGCCATCGGCGCGCAGGAACTCGAGCTTGGCTTTCGGGATGGTCTTACCAGAAGAGCAAGTCTGCAGTAGCAGAGGGCTGGCGAGATCGGCCATCTTGGCGATGACGATATCCTTGTGCTCGGTACGTTCGGCGGTATGGCCGCCGCCCGTCGAGGCGGTCGCCGATTTGGGTTGCAACACCTGCCACTGGACCGACTTGCATTCGATCCAATCTTTGTGGCTGTTATCCGTGGATTCGCCTTTGATGCCATCAATTTGCAAGTATACGTCGATTGCCATGTTATTCCTTTCAAGGGTGTGAAGAAAAATACATTACGATTTGGTCGACTGCGGAAGCTCCGCGACCAAACGGAGTGAAACGGACAATTCGTCGAGCTGGAAATGCGGACGCAGGAAGGACACGGCGCGGTACACGCCGGGCCGGCCCGGCACTTCCGCCACCTGCACCGAGGCTTCGCGCAGCGGAAACTGGGCCTTCTGTTCCTGGCTGGCGTTATCGTCGAGCAGCACGTACTGCGTCAGCCAGCGGTTGAGGAAATCTTCCACGTTGGAGGCGGCGGCAAAGCTGCCGATCTTGTCGCGCATCATGGCCTTCATGTAGTGGGCGATGCGCGACACGGCGAAGATGTATTGCAGCTGCGCCGACAGCACGGCGTTCGCGTTGGCGGCGTCGGTATTGTATTTTTTCGCCTTCTGCGCCGACTGGGCGCCGAAAAACGCGGCATAGTCCGTGTTCTTGCAGTGCACGAGGGAGATGAAGCCCAGGTCGCTCAATTCCTTTTCGCGGCGGTCCGTAATGGCGATCTCGGTCGGGCATTTCAGCGCCACCTCGCCCTCGTCCGTCTTGAAGGTATGCGTCGGCAAGTCTTCCACCAGGCCGCCCCCTTCCACGCCGCGGATCGCCGCGCACCAGCCGTAATCCTCGAAGGCGGCCGTCAGCTTGGTGCCGAACGCGTAGGCGGCATTGCACCACAGGTATTTCTGGTGGTCGGTGCCGTCGACGTCCTCGACGAAATTGAAGCCGTCGACGGTGGCGCCATCGAGCGGATTGAACGGCAGCCGGCCCAGGAAGCGGGGCAAGGTCAGGCCCACGTAGCGCGAATCTTCCGATTCGCGCAAGGATTTCCACTTCGCATACTCGACCGTGTCGAAGACCTTGGCCAGGTCGCGCGGCTTGCCCAGGTCGCTGTAGCTTTCCAGCCCAAACAGTTCCGGCGAGGCGGACGAGATGAACGGCGCGTGCGCGGCGGCGGCCACGTGCGACATCTGCTCGATGAAATACATGTCTTCCGGCTGGCGGCTGAATTCGAAGTCGCCCAGCAAGGTGCCGAACGGCGCGCCGCCAAAGGTGCCGAATTCCTCCTCGTAGACCTTCTTGAACATGGTCGACTGGTCGAACTCCAGCGCGCTCTGGAAATCCTTGACCAGCTCGCGCTTGGTCGCGTTCATCATCTTGATTTTCAGATTCGTGCCGGTGGCCGTGTTCTTCACCAGGTAGTGCAGGCCCGTCCAGCTGCTTTCCAGCTTCTGGAATTCGGGCGCGTGCATGATGGCGCTGAGCTGCGCGGAAATGAGCTGGTCCAGTTCGGCCACGCGGGCATCGATGGTGGCGGCCAGGTTATTCGATACCACCACCGTGCCATCCATGACCTGGCTGACCAGTTCGGAAATCAGATCCTTGGCGCGGGCGTGTTCGACGCTGGACTTGGCCACCTTGCTCTGCTCGACGATCTGGTCGAGCAAGTCGATTTCGGCGGCGCCAGCAGCGCTCAATGCGGGGGTCAGTTGTGCGGACATATCAATCTTTCCTGACGTGGGAATGTTGTTCCAGCTGGGCCAGTTTTTCCGTGCTGTTGAGCACGTCATTCAGGATGTCTTCCAGTTTGTCGTTGCCGGCCAGCTTGTTGCGCAGGTCGGCCAGCTTGGTGCGCGCCTCAAGCAGCTTGCGCAGCGGCTCGACCTGCTCGACCACCGCTTCCGGGCGGAAATCGGCGATCGCGCGAAATTTCAGCTCGACGCCGAACTGGCCGCCAGCGGCGCCCAGTTCATTCGGCACGCGGAAGGTGGCGCGCGGCTCGATGCCCTTCATCACTTCATCGAAATTGTCGCGGTCGATATCGACGAACTTGCGGTCCTTCAGGCGCTTCTGCTCGAGTTCGGAATTGCCGCCGAAATCGCCCACCACGCCCACCACGAAGGGCAGCTCCTTGTTTTCGATGGCGTCGCCGATCTCGACGTCATAGGTCATCTGCACGCGTGGCGGGCGTACCTTTTGCAAGCGCTTCTGCACACTATCTTTTTTCGACATGACATCCCCTTCCCAAATATTGGCGGCATCGGCGATGCGCCTGTTGAACTGCGGCGTACCTGTGCCTGGCTGGCTACTTCAGGGCATTGAATGGATTGGCGCTGCCCTCATCGGCAGTGCGCTTGCTTGGCTGCTTGCGCGACGCGCGCACGGGCGGCTTGTCCGGCGGCGGCACCAGCACGGTTTCACCCAGGCTCTCGCGCAGCAGCTTGGCCAGATCCTGCGATTCCGCGCGCAGCGGACCGGACAGGTTGTTCTGGCGGCTCAGGTCGGCCAGCGCCCGCGTCGACAGGCGCAGTCCGCTGATGGCGATCACGCTGTTGGCCAGCTTGTCGGCAGGATCGCGCACCAGCACTTCCTGGGCATTGAGGATGGCTTCACCATACTGGCCCGCATCGTAGCGGCTTTGCGCCATGCGCACCCAGGGCTGCTTGTCGGCGGGCGCCGCGGCGGCCGCCTCTTGCCACAGCGCCAGCGCCGCCGCCTTGTTGCCCGTGTCCACCGCCTGCGTGGCCTTGGCCATCAGTTCTTCCAGCGTCGGCGCCACGACGGGCGGCGGCTTGGCCACCGGCGCCGTACTGCAGGCGCTGAGGGTAAAAGCACAGGCGATAACTGCAAGCGTGCATAGCGAAACCGGGCGTGTCATGTTGAGCTTTCCTTCAAAAAAGAAGACGGTTTTGGCGATTGAAAAGTTGCTTTTTATAGTTGCCAATTGTTTATTTTTCGGAGCGTAGCATGATTTCAAAATTCACTGCGTTCGATAGAAAATACGCGAAAACTCACACTACTCACGCTAAAAACGTACCGTACGCACCATTCCTCAAGATAATGTTAAGGTTCTTGCAGTTGCGAAAAAAGCACCAAGTTGCGCGATGCGAAGCATGATTTTCAGTCGCTGCCGCGCGCCTCACTGTGTCTGGCATAGAGGGCAATTCATGAGCATGGCAAACAAATTGTTATGGGGCGAAGGGCTGTTCCTGCGGCCCCAGCATTTCCAGCAGCAAGACCAGTACCACGAACAGCGCCTGCACGAGAGCGTCAAGGCGCTGCACCCGTATGCGTGGGGCGTGAACCAGTTGCAGATCGACCGCGATGCGCTGGCCAACAACAGCTTGCGCCTGCTGGAACTGTCGCTGGTCTTCCAGGACGGCGAAATCTACAACGCCGCCGGAAGCGACGACCTGCCCGACGCGCTCGACCTGGGCAACTTGCCGTCGTCGCTGCAATCGGTGACCTTCCACGCCGCCTTGCCGGCTTTCAAGCCATTCGGCGGCAACTTCGCCGCCAGCGGCCAGCCCAACAACGCGGCGCGCTACGCCCAGGCCAATCTCAGCACGCCGGACCTGTACACCCAGGCCGCGCAGGCCGAACTGACCTACCTGAAAAAAACCCTGCGCCTGGTCGCCGATGCCGAACCGCGCGATTCCTACGTCAGCTTCCCCCTGCTGCGCCTGCGGCGCCTGTCGACGGGCGGCTTCGAGCAGGATCCGGCCTTCGTGCCTCCCAGCCTGTCCATCCGCAGCGCGCCCCTGCTGTTCCTGCAGCTGCGCCGCCTGATCGACGCGCTGCAGGCCAAGGTCAACGCGCTGTATGGGCATCACCGCGAGCCGAGCAAGAGCGTGATCGAATTTCGCTCCGGCGACATGTCCTCGTTCTGGCTGCTGCATACGGCCAGCGCGGCCTACGCCTCGCTCAGCCACTACTTCCATCATCCGGCGCTGCATCCGGAGCGCCTGTACGAACAGCTGCTGGCCCTGGCCGGCGGCTTGATGACCTTTTCACGCAGCCATGCGCTGGCCGACCTGCCGCCGTACCGGCATGCCGATCCCGGACCCTCGTTCGCCCAGCTGCACGCCATGATCCGCGAATTGCTCGACACCGTGATCTCGTCGAAATACTTCGCCATCGCGCTGACGGAAACCAAGCCGTCCTACCATCACGGCAAGCTGGACTCGGAAAAGATCGATGCCAAGACGGCGTTCTACCTGGGCGTGTCCGCCGACATGG
The DNA here is from genome assembly GCF_030397705.1 of Janthinobacterium sp. SUN100. Taxonomy (NCBI): domain Bacteria; kingdom Pseudomonadati; phylum Pseudomonadota; class Betaproteobacteria; order Burkholderiales; family Oxalobacteraceae; genus Janthinobacterium; species Janthinobacterium sp. SUN100. Next base: position 313,703 of record NZ_JAPUBU010000002.1, read on the forward strand.
CCGGCGTGGAACTGGTCGACGTGGTGCCGCTGCGCTTCAAGGTGGGCGCGCCCGACGACGTGGAAAAATTCGTCCTGTCCGCCCTGCCCGGGGTGCGCCTGCAGCATGCGCCGCAGGTGCCGGCCGCCGTGCCGGTACGTCCCGACATGTTTTATTTCACCATCGAGGCCAAGGGCCAGATGTACGAACGCATGCTGCAGGCGCAGTCGCTGCTGGTGTATGTCCCTTCCGGCATGCGTGAACTGAAACTCGAACTTGTCGCCGTCACTTCCTGAGGTCCAACGATGCACTCCAGCGCCCCCCCTTCCCTGATGTCCGGCAGCCAGGCCGCCTATGCCGCCAGCATGGCTGCCGGCCCCGGCACCGAACACACCTTGATGGACTTGATGTACGACGGTTTTTACGCCCTGTTCATGCTGAAGAACGGCAGCGGACCGCAAGACAATGCTGATTTCATCAGCAAGATGACGCACTTCCTCGATGAGTTCAGCCGCGGTGCGAAAAAACAGGGCGCGTCGGCGGACGACATCGACGCCGCCAAATATGCGTTCTGTGCGGCCGTCGATGAAATCATCCTGCGTTCGCCCTACAGCATCCGCGACGAATGGGCGCGGCGGCCGTTGCAGCTGGTGCTGTTCGGCGACCAGCTGGCCGGCGAAAACTTCTTCATCCGTCTCGAAGCGCTGCGCGCGCGCGGCAGCGCGCACCTGCAGGCGCTCGAGGTCTTCCACATGTGCCTGCTGCTGGGTTTCCAGGGCCGCTACATCCTCGAAGGCCAGGAAAAACTCAATTACCTGACGGCGCGCCTGGGCGATGAAATCGCCCAGATGAAGGGCAAGAAAACCGGCTTCGCCCCGCATGCGGAGCGGCCCGACCAGATCATCCACAAGCTGCGCAACAACGTGCCGCCATGGGTACTGTGCTCGGTGTTCGCCCTGATCTGCGCACTGGGCTACCTGGGGCTGCGCACCATGCTGGCCAAACAGACGCAAGCGCAGATCAATGCCTACAACGACATCGTCAAGCTGGCGCCGCGCGTGGCTAACCTGAGCATTACCCTGCCGTGATGGGCGACGCACAACAAACCCCCGCGGCAACGGGCCAGTTCGGCACGGGCCTGAGCCAGCATGCACGGCTCATCACCCTGGCCACGGCCCAGCAGTCCGGGCAGCCGGAATCGCTGATGGCGGAACAGTTCGAGGGCCGCGAGGCCGTCAATGAACTGTTCCGCTTCGAGGTCGACGCCCTGAGCACCGCGGCCAGCCTGGACCTGGCCTCCTTCATCGGCGAGGAAATGACGCTGTGCCTGCTGCAGCCCGACGGCAGCCAGCGCGCCTGGCACGGCATCTGCACCGATTGCGCCTGGCTAGGCGCCGACGGCGGCGTGGCGCGCTACCGGCTGCGCCTCGAGCCGGCCCTGGCCCTGCTGCGGCTGCGCCGCGACAGTTACATTTTCCAGGACAAGAATGCGCGCGACATCGTCACCGAGCTGCTGGCCGACTACCCGCAGCTGCGCTTCGCATTCGACGTCAGCCAGACGCTGGCCACGCGCGCCATCTGCACCCAGTACCGCGAGAGCGACTTCGATTTCTTCGCGCGCCTGCTCGCTGCCGAAGGCCTGAGCTGGCGCTTCGAGCACGACCAGCCCGGCGGCGCGCAGGACAGCGGCGATGGCCAGGCCCAGGCCAGGCACAAACTGGTGATCTTCGACAGCAAGGCCACCGCGCCGCAGACGCCGGGCGGCGCCGACATGCGCTTTCACGGCGTGCGCGCCACCGATACCGACGACGCCATCGACCGCTTCGGCGCGCGCCGCCAGGTGCAGTCGAACGCCGTCAGCATCAGCAGCTGGGACCCAGCGCAGGTGACGGCGCCCGCCGCCGAGCAAGTCTCCAGCCTGGAGGCCGGGCAATTGCCGCAGCTGGCCGTGTATGACGGTGCCGGCGAGCGCCTGCACGCCGACCGCGCGGCGGCCGGGCCGCACAGCGAGCGCATGCTGCAAGCCCTGGAGCTGGACAACAAGCAGTTCGACGGCGCCGGCGCCGTGCGCCGCCTGGCCGCCGGCCACGCCATGCGCCTGCTGCAGCACGAGCAGCATGCCGATGGCGCCAACGCCTTCACCGTGCTGTGGGCGGAGCACCAGGCGCGCAACAATACGGGACCGGCCAGCGCCAGCCTGGGCGGCATGCTGTCGAAGCTGGCCAGGACGGCCGGCCTGGGCGGCGTGGCCGACTGGATCGCCGGCCAGATCGAGCCGGGCACCTACCGCAACCGCTTCGGCTGCGTGCGCACCAGCGTGGCCATCGTGCCGCGCGCCACCGCCGCGCGTGCGCCGGCCGTGGCGCTGGGTCCGCAGACGGCACTGGTGGTGGGCCTGGCCGACAGCGTGGCCACCACGGGCCGCGACCACCAGGTGCGCATCCAGTTTGCCTGGCAGCGCGGCAGCGCCGCCAATCCCGGCGGCCTGGCGCACAACACCGACCAGCAGGGCAACGCGCCCGGCAACGAGGCGTCTGGCGCCTGGGTGCGCGTGGCCGAAGCGCTGGCTGGCCCGAACTGGGGTTCGCAATTCACGCCGCGCCTCGGCACCGAAGTGCTGGTCGACTTCATCGAAGGCGACATGGACCGCCCGCTGGTCGTCGCCCAGCTCTACACGGGCAGCGACACACCGCCGTATGCGGCCGGCGAGGATTCGGGCGTCAACCACGCGGGCGCCCTGTCGGGCATGCACAGCCACAATTTCGATGGCGCCGGTTACAACCAGTGGGTACTGGACGATACCCAGGGCCAGCTGCGCACCCGGCTCGCGTCGAGCAGCGCCGCCACCGAGCTCAATCTGGGCTACCTGGTGCAGCAAGGCGCCAGTTCGGCGCAACGGGGCAGCTACCGCGGCAGCGGCTTTGAGTTGCGCACCGATGCCTGGGCCATGTTGCGCGCCGGCGAAGGCGTACTGCTCTCGACCACGGCGCGCGCGCGCCAGGGCGCTGGCGTGGCGTCGAGCCAGCTCGACACCAGGGAGGCGCTGGCCCTGCTGCGCGGCGCCTGTGAACTGAGCAAGGCGGTGGCGACATCGGCAAGCCAGCAAAAAGCCCTCGTCAGCAAGGATGCGAACCAGGCGCAGCTGGACATGGCGAAGCAGATCGACCCGCAGCAGGACGGCAAGTACCAGGCCAGTGTCGGCGGCCAGGAAGCCAGCAAGGCGGGCAGCGGCACGCGCGCGCCCGATACGGCGCAGCCCGTGGAACGCTACGCCCAGCCGCTCGTGCTGATGGAGTCGCCCAGCAGCATCAACTGGGCCACGCCCGCATCGACCGTGCTGTTCGCGGGCCAGCAGCTGCACTGGACGGCGCAGGCCGACCTGCACATGACGGCCGGCCAGACGGTCGCCTCGGTGGCGGCCAACGCGGCCACGCTGTTCAGCCAGGAAGGCGGCATCAAGGCCGTCGCTGGCAATGGCCCCGTCTCGCTCGAAGCACATACCGACCAGCTGGAAATCCTCGCCGATCAAGCCGTCACGGTGATCTCCGTGAGCGACAGCATCGACATCAAGGCCAACCAGAAAATCGTCTTGCAGGCGGGACAATCCTCGATCACGCTCGAAGGCGGCGACATCACCTTCCGCTGCCCCGGCCATTTTACGGTCAAGGGCGGGCAGCATCTCTTCAATGGCGGCGCCAGCGCCGCGGCCGGCCTGCCGCCGTTGCCGGACAGCCGCTTGAAACTGTTCGACGAAGGCTTCGTGCTGAAAGACCGCGACACGGGCGAACTGATGGCGCGCCAGCCGTATCGCGTCAAGCGCGCCGATGGCAGCATCGAAACGGGCATGACGGACGCCAGGGGCCTGACCCACATCGTGGCCGCTGCCGCCGTCGAGGCACTGGTGATCGAACTGCTCAAGTCGCCGGGCCAGTTGCCCGAGACGGAGAACAGCCCTGACCAGGCTCCTGCACCCAGGCCGGATACGCGCGCCAAGTCGCCCGCGCCCGGCACGACGGCCAAGACGCCGCCCGCACCCGAGCCGAAATTCAAGGCAACGGGCACGTCCAGCACCAGCCCCGTCGACAACAAACAGCGCAAGGAAGTGCTGATCAAGCGCCCCGCCTGCTGGATCGCCGACTATGAAAAGGAGATTAGCGTCTCCAGCGTGCCGCGCTACAACAACACCTTCGGCGCCACTGGCGCGCCGCATAACTATTTCGACACCGTGCGCTACAAGATCTACGTGCCCGTCAAGTCGAATACCGGCATCATCGCCGAATTGCGCGTCAAGGTGATCACGGTGCTCGAGCCGGCCGACCAGGCGCTGGAAGAGCGCGAGAAGGGTACCCCGCAGGCCGCCACGCGGGCCAAGCAGCGCGCCGCCGTCATCAAGTACGTCAAGGGCATCGCCACCACGGGGCTGGAAAGCCACTGGAACAATAAATTCCAGATGAAAATCAGCGATCCGGAATGCGGCACGCGCACCCTGCCCATCATCTACCGCGTCGTTTATGTGGAGAGCAACGAGCATTACGTCATGCAGATCCACAAACGCTACGACCGCGAAAGCGTGACGGGTACCATCATCGACGTGTCCGCCTCGACCGATGGCCAGACACACGCCCATGAGTTCGGTCACTGCTATGGCCTGCCGGATGAATACTCGTATGTGGAAGGAGACGACGAGACCGTCAAATACAAGAAGCCGGACGGCAGCTGGGATGCGCCCGTGCCTTCGCTCTCGGACGATGAGGAACCGGAACCGGCCGCTGCCAACATCATGAACTCGGCCGGCTCCATCGTCATCCGTGACCGGCATGCCTGGCAGATCGCCATCGAAGTGCAGGACTTGCTACGGACGAAAATAGGACGGCAGATCAAATGCGATATCATCCTGAACGGCTCCTAATCGCACTGCTCGCAGTGTCCCTACAACTCCCAGGAAACGCCATGCCGAACGACATCCTCTCCATCAGCGCCCACTGCATCGATAATCCAGCCTGCATTTTCACGGGCAGCGACATGCGCATCGAGGTGGTCATCAAGAATATCGGCAATGGGGAAGTCGGCTATCCGCTTCAGTACATGCAAGCGCGGGGTCCCAATATGCGCCTGATCGACAACGCGAGCGAACAAAGCCAGGTATTGAAGACGGGCCTGGCCAATCACGCGCTCAAGCGCGCCTTCACCCCCATCGCGCCGGGCCAGTCGATTGCGCTGCAAAGCGTCATCAAGCATACCGAGCTGCGCATGTTCCGTACGGAATTCGTCGATGTGACGGCCGAAATCGGCGTCTCGGCCGGCATCCAGACGGCGGGCAGCGAGGAAGCGCTGCCGTTCAAGGGCGGCACCAGCCTGAAGATCATCGGCAGGGATACGCTCGAACGCGAAGCGCAGCGCCGTTAATCCGCTAGAGCACCCGCATCCGCATGCAGCTGGCGCCAGAACGGTGCGGCGGGCCAGCGCTGCTCCCAACCGTAGTACTGCTGGCGCTGCGCCAGGTAATCGGCGTAGCGCTGCGCCACCGTCTGCGCCACCGCGTCCAGGGTGGCGTGGCCGGCGATGGCGCCAGCGGCCGCCATACCGTTGGCGAGCGCCTTGACGATGCCTTGCGAGGTGACAGGATCGTAGGCCGAGGCGGCGTCGCCGATGGCCAGCCAGCCGTCGCCATGCAGTTGCTCGAGGCAGTAGGACGGCGCGGGAAAACTCTGCACGCCGCCTGCCAGCGGCACCGCGCCGCGGGCCAGCGCTGCCGTATTGGGCGCGGCCGCCAGCCCTTCCAGCCAGTGCGCGGCATGCTGCAAGCGCCGCGCCTTGACGGTGGCCGCGTCGCTGTAGAACGCCAGCAGCATGGTGGCGTCGGGCAGATGGGCGCCATACCACCAGCCGTGTTCGACCGCTTCCAGGTGCGTCAGGCCGGAACGGGGGCCGTCGGGCGCGGCGAAGCGCATGGCCAGGCAGACCAGCGGCAGCGTTTCGACCTTGCGGCTGCCGTGCTGGCGCGCGAAGACGGCGCGCGTGCCGCTGGCGTCGACCACCACATCGGCATGGATGCTGGCCGGTCGCGGGTGCGCGAGATCGCCCAGCATCAATTCCAGGGTAAAACCGCCGCCTTGCGCCGGAGCCGACGCGGCCAGGCTGGCGCGCAGCAGCACCTCCGCCCCGCGCAAGCGCGCCTGGCGCGCCAGGAAGCCATTGAAACGGGAACGCTCCAGGTGCCAGCCATGGCCCAGCGGATGCAGCAGCGCGTCGTTGTAGCCGCGCTTGTCGCTACCCCACCAGGAACAGCTGCCATGGCAAGGCGCGTGCGCCTCGGCGAAAAAATCCTGCGCAATGCCCAGCGCCTGGAACAGACGGTTGGCTTCGGGCGGAATGCTCTCGCCGATACGAAATTGAGCGTAGTCGCCCGCCTCGACCACGAGCACGTCGTGCACGCCATGCTGCGCCAGCGCCAGCGCGCAGGCGCAGCCGGCCGGGCCGCCGCCGATGATGGCGACCCGGTAGCGCTGCTGCGATGGCCCTGCCGCGCCGGGACTGTCTGCAACCGCCGCCATCAGGGCTTCGGTTTCGGCTGCGGCTTCGGCCGGTACACCTTGTCGATGGCCGTGTTGCGCCAATACTCGACCAGGTTGCTTTCATCGCTGTCGAACAGGCTTTCGACTTCCAGGTAGTAATCCTTGCAGATGGCCTTTTCGCCCGCCTTGCGCGCAATCGCCGTGCTTTGCACGACCACGCCGATGCGGTGCCAGTTCAGCAGGAACTGCGCGCGGTCCTGGTAGCGGCCCACATGCATGGCGGGCCGGTCGATTTCCGCATTCTCCGGGGTGGCCGATGGCAGCCCATCTGCCCGCGTGCCCTTGCCGCGCACGGAATAGCGCGGCGTCGTCAATTCGCCGCCGTTGGCGACAACGTCGTCGTAGGTGTACACGGCCACGGGCCGCTGCGCCGGCCAGGAGGAATACAGCAAGGTATTGTAGCCATTGCCATTGAGCGCCGTGGCCGCATCGATCGCCTGCTGGTTATTGAGCACCGTGCCGCCGGGATTCGGATCGGGCAAATGCGTGGCGCACGAGTTGTAATCGGTATGCCACGGCAAGGCCATGAACTTCGACACGTCGCCGGGCTGCACCTCGCCGCCGCGCAGCGGCATGTAGCCGGCGCCGAGGAATGGCTGGTCCCTGACGGCGGCCACGTAATCGAGATGCTGCGCATTGAGGCGGAACGGGCCGCCAGCATCATGGCGCCGCCACGCCTGCCGGTACAGGCCGGGGTCGCGCACGATAAAACCCATCTCGATGCCGGGGCTGTAGCGGCCGCCCAGGCAGTTGAACAGGACCGTACGGTCGAGCGCTTCGCCCGCGCCCAGCAGGAAATCACCGCTGTCGGCCACATACTGGCCATGTGCCCACTGGTCCATGAAAAAATACTGGGCCCGGGTCAGGGTCAGCAGGCTGCTGCCCGCATCGCCCAGCGACAGCGGCATTTGCGGCTTCAGCGACGGCGCGCCCGTCTGGTCGGGATGGCGGATGAAATTCATGATCGGGTAGGTCAGGCCTTCCGCCTTCATCTTGCCCAGCAAGTCGTGCTCCTTGATCGCCCTGGCCGGCAAGCTGGTCGTCCAGCGCTGCAGCGACGCCGCGCGCAGGATGGGCTGGACATCGGTGCGGAAATTGCTCCGGTAGCCCGCCTGGTAGCGGCCGTCCGCATGGACGGCGGGTCGCAGCGCCATCTTTTCCAGCCAGGTGCAATACAGGTCGTCCCACAGCGATACGACGTTCGCCGTTTGCGGCGCGTACGACGGGTCGCTCGAGATCACCCAGGCGCCGCCCTCGACGCTGCGCGCCGTGCCGTCGGCAAAAAGCAGCATGGCCGTGACGGGACCATCGGCCACGTCATCGAACCAGTTGTCGTTGTTGACATTGTCGTGCAGGACGGCGGCGGCCGAATAATTGCCTTGCGCGTCGAAGCCGCAGGCCTTGCCATAGCCGCCCAGCACCAGCAATCGTCCATTCTTTTCCGTCGTGATGGCGCCCAGCGAGGCGATGATGGCGCCAGGGCCCTGCGCCGGCGCGCCAGGCTGCCCGCCGCGCGGGAACGACACGGGATAGTCGGGCAGGCTGCGCACGGCGCCGCTGGCCGCATCCGCGCACGACGGCGGCGTCGATGTGTCGAACTGCTGCACGCCCTGGCGCGAAGCCTGCACGGTGCGCGGTCCGGGATCGATGACCAGCAGCTTCAGGCGCAGCGGGTCGGCCGGCGTGCCGAAGTGCGGCGAGCCTGGCGTGCCGAAGGCCGGATTGCGCAGGGCCGGCGCGCGCTGGTTTTCAAACGGCGCCACGCCGTCCCCGCCCTCCCAGCTATTGGCTTTCTTGTTGGCCAGGTGCACGGTCCAGACGATGTCCTTGACGATCTTGCCATCGACCATGCTGCCGATGGCCACTTCGGCCGCCGCGCCCCGCCGGCCCAGCGGGTAGCTTTCCACGCCGTCCGCCGCGTCGAACGCATACTGGTAAATGCGGAAGCGGGCCGCCTGCCGCTTGAGCTTTCCGCCGGCGTCGCGCAATTCGGTGCTGGCGATGGTCGTGTCTTCCGTGCCGGGCCGGATCGGCAAGCCTCCCGTGCCATCCTGGCCATCGAGCGGCATGCCGGCCAGGCTTTCCGGGCCCAGATAGTATTCTTCGCTGTTGCCGACGCGGGCGATGCCGATGGCCGGGTGAATTCTCAAACCTGTGTATGCCATGCTGAACTCCTGATCATCAAGGGTGTCTGTGCCGGTTGGCCTGAGAGTCACGGCTGCATGCCGTCCCTGACCCACTGGTCGAAGATATCGATGCCTTCCTGCGGCATCGGGCCGTCGGGCGGCATCGGGTGCGGCGCGGACATGACATACTCGCCTTCCCGCCCTCCCGGCGCGCGCAGGCGGTGCCCGGCATCCACCAGCCATTTTGCGTTGCGGCTGTCATAGTCGTAACCGTGGATGGCCACCTGGATTTGCCAGGCAAACGCCTTCACGCTCGCATAGTCATTCAGGTACAGCCGCTGCACGCCCGTCGACTCGGGGTTCGACAGCTTGATCTTGTTCATGTCGGCCACGTAGCGGGAAAACAGGCCCTGCACGTCGCGCTTGAAGCTGGTCCGTTCGCTCATGGCTTGCTCTCCTCATACGTGGCTTCGGCAGGTTTGCGGCGGTCGACGACCTGGATCACGGGCGTGGAAAAATCGCCTTGCCGTATCAGGCCGCGGCCCTTGTCATTCGTGGTGATGGCCGCCGTGATGCGCCAGGCCTGCCTGCGCTTCTTGGGAACCAGGCTGTCGACGATGCCGGTGATATCCGTTTCGATGACATATTTATCATGCTGGTGGGCGCCGGACAGGGCCCAGTGGCTGGTGCTGGTGACCAGGTAGCGGTCGCGGAACGCCTTGTCGCCGATGCGCGCAGTCACCTTGGCGGGATACAGGTAGATATCGGCCTGAAAACTGTAGTCTTCGTCCGCATGCGCGCGGTCCAGCACCATGTTCGCCCGCTTGTCGCCGGCCACCCGCCGCGCCGGGATCGTGTAGGCGCTGGTGACGGTGAGGTCGGGCCTGGCGACCGCGCCATCGGCCGCATCGTCGCTGAGCAAGGCGGCAAACAGGCTTTTCTGGTTGTCGCCGAATACAAACCCCGCCTGCTGGTGCCGGTCGATCAAGGCCTGGATATCCTTCTTGCGGGCAAATTCGCCGCCATAGCGCGGCTGGAAGCCATAGCCTTGCCGGAGGGTGTCGAAGTACAGCACCGCCTGGCCCATGTTGGCCGTATAGTCGCCCGAATCGCTGCGCTGGGCATCGCCGCTGCCGGCGCTCCAGCCGACGGGCCGTGGCAAGCTGGCGTCCTGCTCGCTGCGCATGAACGCCGTGCGCCCGCTGCCGCGTATGCCCGCATCGCCATGCTCGTCCAGCCACCTCTCGAAACTGTAATCGAGGAAATTATGGAAGGCATAGAACAGCGGATCGAGGCCGGCCGTGACGTTGTCGCCCATATTGCCGCCCATGTAGGTGGCGTGCATGTGATTGTGGATCTTCGTCTCCAGGTTGCCACCGCCCAGACTGCCGTATTCGTCGCCGCCAAAATCGGCCCAATCCATGTAGTAGATCTGGTAGGCCAGCAAGTTGGGGGAAGCCGTGGCCAGCGAGCTGTCGAGCCCCTCCCTCTTGCGCGTGGCATCGTACAGCGGCGAATCGACGTCCTCGAAGGCTTTCGGATAGCGCACGCCGGAAGGCTTGCGGGTGAAGTTCCAGTACGGCAGCGCGACGTTGCGCGTGCTGGGGCCCCGTTCGCCGTTCGGGTCGGCCGCCTGCAGCGCTTGCTCGTAAAAGTACAGCTGCGCCCGGTGCCATTGCAAAAAGGTGTTCTTCTGGTGCTCGCACTCGCCCGGGAATTCCTCGTGGGCATTGTCCTCGGTCGCCACCTTGTCGATAAAATAAGCAATGTCGCAACTGTTGCGCGTCGGATCGCCCAGCAACTGCTTCAGCTTGTCGCCGGGCAAGGCCGCCTGGCGGTCATTGAAGACGTCGACGGAGGTGCAGTTATGCACCCAGGCTTGCCACAGGAAGCCGCGCCGGTCATACACGTTTTCCTGGCTCTTGCGTTTCATCTCGCTCACCGCATGCTTGAAGGCGTCAAGCTCGGCCGGGGTCAGTTCATCGATATTCTTGCGGTAGCGCACGACGCGCGCGCCACCCAGCTCCGCCTGGGCCTGCAATTCCGGGCGACACGATACGGTAACCTGCGCCTGTACCGCGGTGCAGACACCCGCGCACAGCAAGCCGGCCAGGAGGGGAAGGATGGAAGTTTTCATGCGTAACATGGGCAGTTGCTCCAAAGACAGGTTGGGAAAGGCGGAAGCGCGCCGGACGCGCTGCCGCCAGGAACGGTCAGTGTCCGTGTCCGCCCGCGTCGCCGCCGCCCTTGCCATCCGGCAGTACCACCTTGACGTTTTGCATCATGCCCTGGTCTTCATGTTCGAGGATGTGGCAATGCAGCACGTATTCGCCGATGTAGCGCTGGTAACGCGTGGCGATCTCGATCTTGTGCTTTTCGATCACCAGCAAGGTGTCTTTCCACGTGCCGATCAGGTCCTTGTATTGCGCATCGACCGCGCCGCCGTCGGTGCGGGTAATGCCGATGATCTGGAAGGGGTTGACGTGGATATGGAAGGGGTGGCTGCCATTCTTCGAAGCGAGCTCCCAGATCTGCTCGGTGCCCAGCACCAGCATGTGGTCGACGCGGTGCGGGTCATAGACATACTTCAGCTCGGGTATCGGCGAGTCTTCCGGCTTGCCTTCCACCATGAAGCGGGCCTTGCCGCCCAACTTGGCGATATTGAAGGTCACATACTCCTTCTTCTTGCCGCGCATCGCGTCCTTTGCCGCCGCGCTGAAGCCCGCATGCGGGACGAACTTGCCGAGCTTGAGACCATTCTCCAGGTCGCCAAGGATCGTGCTCTTGACGCTGTCCGGCAACTGGGCGCCGGGCAGGCTCTGGACGGCATTGCGCAACTCGGCCAGCAGGAAATCGCGCGGCGACTCGCCCGACCTGACGCGTGCGGATGCCTTGGCGTTGGTCTTGGCGGCGATCACGCCGATCAGGCGCGTGTTGTTGACGTCATGCATCGTCGTCATGTTGTTGACGTTGGTTTCCGCATACACGCAATAGGCGCCGGCTTTCGGCAGCGAAAACAGGATATCGCTGCGGTAGCCCGGTTGCAGGTAATTGAGCGTCTTGGGGATGATCCTGTCGTGCGTCAAGCCGTCGCTGGCCACCTCGAACTGCGTGACGTCCTCGCCATCGCATAGCTCCATCACGTCCTTGTCCTGGTTGGCCACGCCCAGCGCCTTGAACAGCTTTTGCGGATCGTTCGCGCGGCGGATGCGCAGCACCACGGTTGCCTGGAAACCCGTGTCGATCATGCGCCAGCGGTACAGGCGCTGCGTCTTCATCTTCAGCACCGGCTGCACCTTGCCGTTGACGGAGGTATAGCGGCCCGACTTCAGCCAGGCATTCGGATCGTTGACCTGACCGAAATCCTCCAGCACGCCTACCCCGTCCGTGGCGCACGGCGTCGTCGGCGTCAGGCTGTTGCTGGGGCAGTCATAGGGAATTTGCTGCAGCAGCATCACCTCGCCGGCGCTGCCGCTGCCATCGTCGGGCTGGAATGGCTTCAGTATCACATCGAGGTCGCCATTCGCCGTGGCGCTCGGATAACGGTCGCCTTCGACCACCAGCGCACCGGCCATGCCGCTGGCGACCTGCATCGCCGTCGCGCCATGCTGGTGCGGGTGATACCAGAACGTGCCGGCCGGATGGTCGATGGGAATATTGTATTCGTACTCGAAATCCACGCCAGGCTTGATCGATATCAACACGTTGTCGCTATTGCCCGAGGGCGAGACCCACAGACCATGCGAGTGCAGATTGGTATCGTTGAAGCAGCCAATGGGACGCGCTGCATTGATATCGCTCGTCGCGCACTGCTCGTCCGGCAGCGCCGGCAACTGGTTATGCAGCTTGAAGCGCACGGTTTGCCCCGGCGCCATCACCACGGTGGGCGCCATGAAGGTGGCCGCATTCTCATCGCGTCCATCGAGCGCCAAGCCGTCCGTCTGCTGGTAGGAGCGCAGGCGCACCTTGTCATGCTTGGCCGTGGTCGGGTTATAGATGCTGCCGTTGGCATAGCGGATGTACAGGTCGTACGCTTTCTCGTACTCGTCGCGCTTGCTCGCCGCGCGGTTGGCGGGCCTGGCGCGCGCCTTCAGCTTCGGCGGCTCCTGCAGCAGGCGCAGCTCGAGTTTGGGCACGGACTGCAGGTTCAGGTCGACATTCAGATTGACCGTGCTTTCCGCGGCGAAGGCGGCACTGCAAGCGAACGGCATGGCGGCCAGGCACAGCGACACGTACCTGTGGGAAAGGCGGTGGGACATGACAACTCCTCGATTGGACTGGACAATGGAAGCATGGCTGGGCATGCGTATTTTTATTAATAACATTGCCATTATCCATAATGACAAAGAGTCAATACTCACACTAAGTCACTTGTTGTATTTATTGCTGAGGGAATGGGGCCGACGGGGGAGCTGGCTGCTGCAGCCTGAGATGGGGGAAGGCGTTGGCCGCTGCGCGGCCAACGGCCCGCGCGGAGCGCGGTGGTTGGGCGATTCGGAGAGGGCTGGGCCGGCACGGCCCAGCCCTTCGAATTCCACCGTTCCGTCCAGACAAATAAAAAAGCCTCCCGCAGGGGAGGCTTTTTTATTTGATTCTGGCGGAGACGGTGGGATTCGAACCCACGATACAGGTATAAGCCGTATGCATCCTTAGCAGGGATGTGCCTTCGGCCACTCGGCCACGTCTCCTAGCTGATTACTCAACTATGTCTCTGTAGCTAACTGCGCTGCAGCGACGAACGTCATAATATCGATTGCCCCCCCTTTGGTCAAGGGCGTGGGGCAATATTTTTGGATATTTAAGCTTTTTCCAGCTCGAACGCTTTATGCAGCGCGCGCACGGCCAGTTCCATGTACTTTTCATCGATCAGCACGGAGATCTTGATCTCGGAAGTGGAGATCATCATGATGTTGATGCCCTCTTCCGACAAGGTGCGGAACATTTGCGATGCGACGCCAACATGGCTGCGCATGCCCACGCCGACGACGGACAGTTTCGACACTTTCGCGTCGCCCGTGATGCTGGCCGCGCCCAGCGATTCGCGGTTCGCTTCCAGCACGGCCAGCGCGCGCGTGTATTCGCCGCGCGAGACGGTGAAGGTGAAGTCCGTTTTACCGTCTACCGACTGATTCTGTATGATCATGTCGACTTCGATGTTCGCGTCCGCCACCGGTCCCAGGATGTGGTACGCCACGCCTGGACGGTCGGGCACGCCGAGCACGGTGATTTTGGCTTCATCGCGGTTGAAAGCGATGCCGGAGATGACTGCTTGTTCCATGTTTGTATCTTCCTCAAACGAAATCAGGGTGCCTGAATTGGCTTCTATTTCCAGCGGCAACATCGGGTCGGTCAGCGACGACAGCACGCGCGTGGGAACGCGGTAGTTGCCGGCAAATTCCACCGAGCGCGTCTGCAGCACTTTGGAACCCAGCGAAGCCAGTTCCAGCATTTCTTCAAAGGTGATGGTCTTCAGGCGGCGCGCCTCGGAGACCACGCGCGGGTCGGTCGTGTAGACGCCGTCGACGTCCGTGAAGATCAGGCATTCGGCCGCCTTCATGGCGGCGGCGATCGCCACGGCCGAGGTGTCCGAACCGCCGCGGCCCAGGGTCGCGATGTTGTCGTGTTCGTCGACGCCCTGGAAACCGGTAATGATGACAATCTTGCCTGCATCGAGGTCGCGTTTGACTTTTTCGTCATCGATCGACTGGATGCGTGCCTTGGTAAAGGCGGAATCGGTCTTGATCGCGACTTGCCAGCCAGCATAGGATACGGCTTGTTTGCCGATCGCCAGCAATGCCATCGACAATAGGCCGACGGACACTTGTTCGCCTGTCGAGGCGATCATGTCAAGTTCACGGGGATCGGGTTGATCCATGATTTCCTTGGCCAGTCCAATCAGGCGGTTGGTTTCGCCCGACATGGCGGATGGCACCACCACGATTTGATGCCCGGCGTCGTGCCACTTGGCAACGCGCTTGGCGACATTCTTGATACGGTCAGTCGAGCCCATCGACGTACCGCCATATTTGTGGACGATTAAAGCCATAAGAGTGAAGTTTCCGCTCAAGAAGAATAAAAAAGGAGGGCTTTACTCTACATGCCGCAATGCAAAATAACAAGCTAAAAAGCGCATTAGCTCATACCGATTGCGTATATGGAAATAACCAATCCATGCAGTCGGGAGCGCATGGGCAGCCGCTTGGCAGCCACCCCGGGAGTGGCCATGGCGGCTGCCCTTACGCTCAGCAGGAGACCCAGCGCAAGGCCACGCGGGGACGATCCAGCAAGCTCAGGCAATGGCAATCGAGGCCAATACCAGCCGCGAACAGCAATTGTTGCGCCGCACAGACAAGGGGCAGGCGTTCGCGCTCCCAGGCGGGCACGTCAAACGCCTGGTAATGGTATTTCAAGCTCTTGGTGGGACGGTTCAAGGCCAGTTTCAAGCGCTCGCCACCCTGGCGGAAATCGATGCTCAAGGTTTGAGATTGCAACCAGGCAATATCGATACCCTGCCCCCCTTCGTCCACCGCATCGAAATGCAGCACGCCGCCATACGCGGGAAAGGCCAGGCTGGCTTCGCCTTTCCATGCAAACTCCTGGCTGGCTTTTTCCAGGCCGGGAATGCCCGCATCGTCACGCTCGCGCATGCCGGCCAGGTCATCGAGCTTCGGCGTCAGGTACAGACGGTCGCGGTGGCGCCGCACGTGGCATTCGGGATGCGTGACCAGCAATTGCGCATCGGGCCGCGCCTCCAGTAGCTGCGCCAGCATTTCCGCCAGCCACGCCGTCGACGGCATGCGCAAGCCGCGCGTGCCGAACCAGTGGCGCAGCAGGTTGTAGCAGCGGTCCGCGCTCAGCGCACGCAATTTCGCCAGTTCGATGCAGTCGCCGTCGAGACAGGCGGCCAGGTCCTGCGTCGCCAGTTCCGTCAACAGGCGCTGCGCCGATTGGGCGTGCTGGGCGCTGCGGGCGAAGCGCTCCTGGAAACCGGGAAACGCCTGCGCCAGCACGGGCATCACCTGGTGCCGCAAGGCATTGCGGGCGAAGCGGGGATCGTCGTTCGACTCGTCGTGGATGTGCGCGATCGCGTGTTTCGCCACGTACGCTTCCAGTTGCCTGCGCGACACGGGCAGCAGCGGACGCGCCATCACCAGGTCAGGATTGCCCAGCAGCTCGGGCGCGCTGTTGGCGCCATCCATGCCGGACAAGCCCGCCGTGCCGGAGCCGCGCAGCAATTGCAGCAACACCGTTTCAGCCTGGTCATCCTGGTGGTGCGCCGTCAGCAGCAGGCGCACGCCGTGCGCGGCGCACAGCTCGCCCAGGGCCGCGTAACGGCGCTTGCGGGCCGCCTCTTCCGTGCCCGTTTTCGCATTCTTTTCCAGCGTGACCTTGCGTGCCTCGAAGGCGATGCCCATGCCGGCGCACAACTGCCCGCAGTGCGCCAGCCACGCATCCGCGTTCGGACTGAGGCCGTGGTGCACGTGGAACGCGTGCAGGGCCACGCCGTGCTCTTGCGCCCAGGCATGCGCCAGGTGCAGCAGGGCCGAGGAATCGAGGCCGCCGCTGAGGGCGATGCCGACCGCTTCGCCGGCTTGCGGTCCGCAAGTTGCCAGCGCGCTGGCGAAGATGTCGGCGACGGTGGCGTTTTGTTGCTTTTTCATAAGACTCCTGGAATGCAAAGAGGGACAGGTGGCCAAACGAGTGATGTCGCTTGGCTGCCTGTCCCTGGTGTTCTTGCTGCCGGCCTGCGCCGGCGATGGTTTACTCGCTCGGCGTGGTTTCCTTGAACTTGCCGTAGCTCAGCAGTTTTTCATGGCGCGCGGCCAGCAAGTCCTTGGTTTTCATGCCGTGGAACTGGCGCAGGGTGTCGGCCAGTGCGCGTTTCAGCAAGGTCGCCATCTGTTTCGGATCGCGGTGGGCGCCGCCCAGCGGTTCGTTGATGATCTTGTCGATCAGGCCCATGGCTTTCAGGCGGTGCGCCGTCAGGCCCAGCGCTTCGGCCGCGTCGGAGGCGCGCTCGGCACTCTTCCACAGGATCGAGGCGCAGCCTTCCGGCGAGATCACGGCATAGGTCGAGTATTGCAGCATCAGCACGGCGTCGCCCACGGCGATGGCCAGCGCGCCGCCGGAACCGCCTTCACCGATGATGGTGGCGATCAGCGGCACCTTGAGCTCCGCCATCACATACAGGTTGTGGCCGATGGCTTCCGACTGGCCGCGCTCTTCCGCGTCGATGCCGGGGAAGGCGCCTGGCGTGTCGACGAAGGTAAAGATCGGCAAGTTGAACTTTTCAGCCACTTTCATCAGGCGCATGGCCTTGCGGTAGCCTTCCGGCTTCGGCATGCCGAAATTGCGCATGGCGCGCTCTTTCGTGTCGCGGCCCTTTTGATGACCGATGACCATGCACGGCTGGCCGTTGAAGCGGGCCAGGCCGCCGACGACGGACAAATCGTCCGCGTAGCTGCGGTCGCCATGCAATTCGTGGAAATCGGTAAAGATTTCATTCACGTAATCCATGGTGTAGGGGCGCTGCGGGTGGCGCGCGATCTGCGCCACTTGCCAAGGGGTCAGCTTGGCGTAGATATCCTTGGTCAGTTGCTGGCTCTTCTTGGCCAGGCGGTCGATCTCTTCCGAGATGTCGACGGCCGAATCGTCTTGCACGAAGCGCAACTCTTCGATCTTGGAATCGAGTTCCGCGATCGGCTGTTCAAAATTGAGGAAAGTCGTTTTAGTCATTGTACCTCCAGGTTTTACCGGCCACGGCGCCAGGGCGCGCGGCGTCATCTATGTTTATTTTACCGTACCGGCTGGTGCGCCGGGGGCTGTATCGGATGCGGCAGGGGCAGCTGCAGGGTCGAGACTGCGCCACAAATACCACGTCGCCACGGTGCGCCACGGTTCCCAATTGGCGGAAACTTCGCGCGCATCGCTGCGGGAAACTGGTTCGCCGGAGAAATAATTGACGCTGATGCCCTGGATCAAACCGGGGTCGTCGAGCGGCAAGACATTCGGCCGGAGCAGATTAAATATCAGAAACATCTCGGCTGTCCAGCGGCCGATGCCGCGGATCTGCACCAGTTCGGCGATGACGGCTTCGTCATCCATCTGGTCCCACTGGCTCGCGTGCACGCGCTTGGCCTTGAAATGGTCGGCCAGGTCGAGGATGTATTCGGTCTTGCGTTTGGACAAACCGCAGGCGGACAACTGCTCGGCGCCTGCCTTCAATACTTGCGAAGGCGTGCATTTCGGGCAAGCCAGCAGCAGCTTTTTCCAGGCAGCATCCGCCGCCTTGGGCGTGATCTGCTGTCCCACCAGCGAACGGGCCAGGGTGGTAAACGGGTCGCTATGGCCGACCAGGTGCAGGTCGCCAAATTGCGGGATGAGCTTTTTCATGATGCGGTCGCGCTTCATCAGCTCGATCTTCGCCTCTTCCCAGTAATGCGGCACCTGGATCACCTGCGCCGCCACCGGGGCTTCCCCGTTTTCCCTGGACGTTGGCATCATGCGCGGCGCCAGTTGGTCGAGCCGTCAGGCTTGTCTTCAAGAATAATGCCGGCAGCCAACAATTCGGCGCGGATCTTGTCGGACTGGGCAAAGTCGCGCGCCTTTTTCGCAGCGCTGCGCGCCGCGATGGCCGCTTCGATGCCGGCAGCCTCATCCTGGCCGCCGGCGGCCGCGCCGACGGTTGCTTGCAGGAATTGCTGCGGCGTGCGCTCGAGCAAGCCGAACACGCCCGCCAGGCCCTTCAATTGACGCGCCAGGGCCGGCGACTTGCTCTTGTTGACTTCCGTTGCCAGGTCGAACAGGGCGGCCACAGCCAGCGGCGTGTTGAAATCGTCGTCCATCGCTTCGCGCACGCGCACGGCATGGGCTTCGCTCCAGTCGATGGCGCCCTCTTCCACCACCACGTCGGCCAGCGCCGTGTACAAAC
Organism: Janthinobacterium sp. SUN100; assembly: GCF_030397705.1. NCBI lineage: Bacteria > Pseudomonadati > Pseudomonadota > Betaproteobacteria > Burkholderiales > Oxalobacteraceae > Janthinobacterium > Janthinobacterium sp. SUN100. Next base: position 332,314 of record NZ_JAPUBU010000002.1, read on the forward strand.
GGGTCAGGGACAGGCGCGCGTCATCGAGGTGCACGTCCGAGTAATTCAGGGGGCTGCGGTAGTGCGCGCGCAGGATGAAGAAGCGGATCACTTCGGCATCGAATTTTTGCAGCACTTCGCGGATGGTAAAGAAGTTGCCCAGCGATTTGGACATTTTTTCATTGTCCAGGCGCACGAAGCCGTTATGGATCCAGTAATTGACGCTGGTATGGCCGAACGCGCCTTCGGATTGGGCGATCTCGTTTTCGTGGTGCGGGAATTGCAAGTCCGCGCCGCCGCCGTGGATGTCGAATTGTTCACCGAGCAAGGCGCACGACATGGCCGAGCACTCGATATGCCAGCCCGGGCGGCCCTTGCCCCACTTCGAATCCCATTTGACTTCTTCCGGCTCCGACTCTTTCGACGACTTCCACAGCACGAAGTCGAGCGGATCGCGCTTGCCCGTGTTGACGTCGACACGCTCGCCCGCGCGCAGGTCGTCGAGCGACTTGCCCGACAGCTTGCCGTAGTGGGGGAAATTGCGCACGGCATAGTTCACATCGCCATCCGCGCCCTGATAAGCCAAATCCTTGGCTTCCAGCTGCTCGATCAGGCGCAGCATCTGCGGCACATATTCCGTGGCGCGCGGCGTGTGGTCGGGCGTCAAAATACCCAGCGCGGCCGTGTCTTCATCCATGTACTGGGTGAAACGCGTCGTCAGCTGGGAAATCGTCTCGCCGTTTTCCACGGCGCGGCGGATGATCTTGTCGTCGATGTCCGTAATGTTGCGCACATAGGTGACGTCGAAGCCGGACGCCTTCAGCCAGCGGTAAATGACGTCGAACGCCATCATCATGCGCGCATGGCCGATATGGCAATAATCGTAGATGGTCATGCCGCACACGTACATGCGAACCTTGCCCGCTTCCATCGGGACGAATACCTGCTTCTCGCGAGCCAGGGTGTTGTAAATCTTTAGATTGCTCATCGTGCTTTGCAAGTGGAGCGGTCGCCAGCCTGGCAAAACGACAGACAGGCGCGGACACCGGGGGTGCCGCGCCACAGAACTGCCGTGTGCGCCGAAGACTGTACGACCCGCTATATTGTTGTTCTTGTTTGTTAGAATTAGGGCGTTAGCGGTCAAGTATAACATTGATAAAAACCATACTGGCCCGATATGAATCAGGTTTTTACGATGTTCAACCGAATTTTCACTTCTTTACAATTAAAGCAAGTTTAAAGAAAAATAACGATCAAGGACGCCTTCATGCAAGAAATCAAAACGAAACGCCTGTCTTTCCTGGCCCGCTTTTGCACCCTGTTTGCCGGCCTGACCCTGGGCAGTGCCGTCGTGGCAGCCGCTCCGGCGACCGCCGTCGACCCAACGCCGCACGTGGCCCTGAAAACCAGCATGGGCGAGATCGTGCTGGAACTGGACCAGGAAAAAGCACCGAAAAGCGTGGCCAATTTCCTGCAGTACGTCAACAGCGGTTACTACAAGGGCACCGTATTTCACCGCGTCATCGACGGCTTCATGATACAGGGCGGCGGCTTCGACAAGAACATGAAGCAGAAACCGACGAAAGCGCCGATCAAGAACGAAGCGCAGAACGGCTTGCAGAACGTAACCTACAGCATCGCCATGGCGCGCACGGGCGACCCGCATTCGGCCACCGCGCAATTCTTTATCAACGTCAACGACAACGGCCCGCTCGACTACCCTGGCCGCGACGGTTTCGGCTACACGGTGTTCGGCAAAGTCGTCAGCGGCATGGACGTGGTCGACAAGATCAAGGCCGTGCCCGTGGCGGACAAGGGCCCGCACCAGAACGTGCCCGTCACCCCCGTGGTGATCGAATCGGCGACTTTACTCAAGACAGCGCCCGCAAAACTGTAAAATAGCGTTTTTGCGGTGCCCGCCTGCCTGGCGCCGCTGAATCAATTATTCATCCAATTTATTAAGGATCATCATGACCTCCGTCATCATCACCACCAATCTGGGCAAGATCACCGCTGAACTGGACGCCGAAAAAGCGCCGAAAACGGTTGCCAACTTCCTGGCCTACATGCAAGCCGGCCACTACGACAACACGATTTTCCACCGCGTCATCGACGGCTTCATGATCCAGGGCGGCGGTTTCGAGCCAGGCATGAAACAAAAGCCAGCCGACACCACCGTGGAAAACGAAGCCAAGAACGGCCTGAAAAACGATACCTACACCCTGGCCATGGCCCGCACGTCGGACCCGCACTCGGCATCGGCCCAGTTCTTCATCAACATCAAGAACAACAGCTTCCTCGACTACCCGGGCCAGGACGGCTGGGGCTACGCCGTGTTCGGTAAAGTCACCGACGGCAAGGAAGTCGTCGACGCCATCCGCGCCGTGAAAACCTCGCGCGCCGGCATGTTCGCCGACGTGCCAGTCACCGACGTCATCATCGAGAAGGTAGAAGCCGCTTAATTCGGCTCTGGCACCATGAATAACAGGCATTGCAGCGTTTGCGCCTCTCCATGTACATCACTTTTTGGGAGCGTTGAACGATGACAATGCCTGCCGCACTCTTTATTTCCGACCTGCATTTGCAGAGCTCGCACCCGCGCACCAGCGCGGCGTTTCTTTCTTTCCTGGAACACCATGCGCAATATGCGCAAGCGCTGTATCTATTAGGCGACCTGTTCGAATACTGGGCCGGCGACGATGACCTGGAAGACCCGTTCAATGCGCGCATGACGGCCGCCATCCGCGCCGTCAGCGATGCGGGCGTGCACGTCTACTGGATCGCCGGCAACCGCGACTTTCTCGTCGGCTCCGGCTTTGCCGCCGCCGCCGGCGCCACCCTGCTCAGCGAACCGCACGTGGCCACGCTTGCCGGCCGACGCATCGTCTTGCTGCATGGCGACGCCGAATGCACGAAAGACGTCCAATACATGGAGTTTCGCGCCATGGTGCGCCAGCCTGCCTGGCAAAAACAGTTTTTATCCATGCCGTTGGCGCAGCGCAAGGCGATCATCGACGGCTTGCGCAAAAGCAGCCGCGAGCACAATGGCGAAAAATCCATGGACATCATGGATGTCACGCCCGATGCCGTGGCACAAGTATTTGCCGAACACGCAAGCACCGTCATGATCCACGGCCATACGCACCGCCCCGCCCTGCATAAAGTTGACGAAACCTTGCGCTATGTCTTGCCCGACTGGGAATGCGACGTGACGCCGCCACAACAGCCGCGCGGCGGCTGGATCGCCATCGATGCGCGCGGCAACATCACGCGCCATGACTTGAACGGCGACATCATCGACTAGGCTGGCGCCGACCACGTCACGGGCGTTTGTCCGATAGCCGAACCCGACCGACCTTGCTGTAATGGCAGCATGCATACTCATTACGTCGGCACGGCCGGCTGGAGCCTGTCCAGCGCCGCCGCCAGCCACTTCCCCCTCGATGGCAGCCACCTGCAGCGCTATGCCCAGGTCTTGCCCTGCGCGGAAATCAACAGCTCGTTCTACCGCCCGCACCAGAGCGCCACTTACGCGCGTTGGGCCGCCAGCACACCCGAGCACTTCCGCTTCAGCGTGAAATTGCCGCGCAGCATCACGCACGAACGGCGCTTGCGCAACTGTGCGGCCGAACTGGATCGCTTTGCGGGAGAAGTCATGCAACTGGGAAATAAATTGGGCTGCGTGCTGGTGCAGCTGCCGCCCAGCCTGCATTTCGAGGCGGACGTGGCCGTGCAGTTTTTTCAGGCGCTGCGCCAGCGCTTCGGCAGCATGCTCGCTTGCGAGGCGCGCCACCCAGGCTGGTTCGCGGCGCAGGCCACCGAACTGTTGACCGCGCAGCGCATCACGCGCGTGCGCGCCGATCCGCCCGCCGGCCAGCCGGGGCCGCACGTGCCGACGACGGAAGTGGCCTACCTGCGCCTGCACGGCAGCCCGACAATATACTATTCCGACTACCCGGCCGACTACCTGGCGGCGCTGGCCGCTGAATTGCACGCACAAACACAGGCGGATAGCTGGTGCATCTTCGACAACACGGCGGCCGGAGCCGCCCTGTTCAATGCGCTGGAATTGCAGGCGCGGCTGATGGAGTCGCCAGCCGCGCCTGCGCATCGCTCCACTTAAGGCAAGGGCGTCTGGACGATGGCGCGGGCGGTATAGCCATACAGGGTACCGTTGCCAAAAGCCACGATGTCCACGATGGGATTGCCCCATGCCAGTTGCGGTGTGGAAATGACCCCGGCCGTATCGATCTTGCGCACGCCATCCTGGCCGCTCAGGTACAGGTTGTCGGCCTTGTCGATGGCCAGGCTGGGTATGCCGGCAAAGGACAGGCTGCCCACGCCAGGTGCACCGTCGATATTTTTAGTCGAGTACAGGGTGCCGGCAAACACGCTCACGGCGCCGGAACGATTCACCTTGAATACCACCTGATGATAATAGTCATCAAAATACATCTCCCCCTTGCTGTCAAACACCATGCTGTAGGGCAGAATATCTTGCAAGCCGAAATCGCTGTCGCTGAAGGAGCGCGCGAGCGTCTCAAAAGATACAAACAAGGAAAATACGCCACCGGGCGGGCGCCGGTAAATGCCCTCGCCGAAGGACTCCGTCCATGTGATATAGCCATCCTTGTCAATCGCCAGGATATACTGCTGAATGCCTGTCATTCCAGTCGGCAATTGCTCGATGGTGGACATGACCCCGTCAGCGTTGATCTTGCGCAAATTAAATGAAGATACATTCGGCGCCCTGTCCGCCACATACACGGCGCCATCCGCACCGCAAGCGATCGCCACGGGGCTGAGCATGGTCGAGCTGAGCCGTGGTCCGTCATCGCTGCCCGCGCGGCCGGCAATCCCCGCATGGACTTCCAGCTTGCCATTCGGCGCGAGCCGGCGCAATACCTTGTTGGCCGCATCGAGCAGATAGACATTCCCTGCAGGGTCGCTGCACATGCCCGATGCCCTGACCGCACCCACGCGGGCTGCCGCGCCCACGCCGTCCGCCGGCCCGGCTTCGCTCAGAATGACCGGCACGGTCGTAATCCTGTTGCCGGCATCCACCCGGCTCAGCCGTTGCAAGGCAAAATCGAAGACCAGCATGGCGCCTGAATTCTCGCGCAATATCAGCGCGAGGTTTTTCCAGTCGACAGGTTTCCCCGCAGCATCAGGCACCAGGCGCCCCACGACCGTCGTCACCTCGCCATCGGGCGCCATGCGGCGGATGGCGTCGCGGTCGACCAGCAACAAATTGCCGTTGCGCTCGAACACCATATTGCGTACGCCCCTGAAGCTGGCATTGACGCCCTTGCCATCGTAGCCAGTCGTTCTCGCATTGCCAGCCATCAGGAAAGCCTGGTTATTATCAAGGCGATATATCTTGCTGCCGCCATAGTTGCTCAAATAAATGAGACCGCTGGCATCGACCGCAATCTGACCAACCTGCCCTGCCCGCAGCTGGCTGTTCGGTTCGAAAAACATGACATGCACGGAGCTGACCACGCCATCTGGCGTCACCCGGCGAAGCTGGAACTGCCCATCATCGACGAGCAGCAGATCGCCATTACGCTCCACGGCCATGCTGGAGATCCATCCGAACCCCGCTTGCGCTCCCGGCCCATCGGCATACACCGGCGTGCCATTCGGCTCGGGCGGTATCGCGCTGCAATTGGCGCGGCGCTTGCCGGCCAAAGTAGTGACCATCCTTTCTGGCGTAATTTTGCGCACCAGTCCATTGCAGCTGTCGCCCACGTACAAATTCGACTTGTCGTCGATCGCCAGCGGTGCACGCCCGCCGCCCATATAGAAAGTCGCGCTGATCCCAGGCCCGTCAACGGCACCAGCCTTGCCCGGCACGCCGGCGTAAATACTGAGGCTGCCGTCAGGGGCGAGCTTGTGGATCACCTGCGTGGACGAATCGGCGAAGTAATAATTGCCCGCGCCATCCTGCACCATGCCATCGACACGCTGGATCTGCTCCTGCACGCCCGCCAGCACGATGGGCAGGCAACGCACGGCCAGGGTGCTGACGTCGGCGCTGCCCATCGTTGCCGCGCCTTGCGCGATGCTGCAGCCCAGGCCGGCGGAAGCGCTGTCGACCTTGCCTTGATACGCCGTGCCCGCCGCCAGCTTGCCGGCAAAACTGAAGGGACCGTTGGCCGTGACGGTCACTTTATCCGTGCCGTTCGCCAGCACGACGCTGGCGCCAGGCAGCAAGCCGCTGACCGTGCCACCGAGCAGGTAACGCGTCGTTTCAACGGCAGGCGTGGTGGACGGCGTGGCCGTGCCGCCGCCGGAACCGCCGCCGCAGGCGCTCAGCAGGGCCAACAGGGCGGCGCCGCAACCGGCACGCCTGAACAGGTTTTGTACTTCTCCAAAGCAATTTATCATTTCTGCTTTCATGGTTGTGGCGACGATGCACGCCAAAAGTTATCAAGTAAGATTCTCAAACATGCAACATTATAGTTTCTCCATGGATAGAGAAACATGAAAATGTTGACATTTATATTTACACTGTTATAGTTCACTACAACACCAACCCAATACATCACGGAGCTTCGATGCCTACAGCACTTTTTACGCGCCGCCCCGCCCCGCCCTTGTCGGAGCGCATCCCATGAGCGCGGAATGGAACGACAATAGCCCCATCTACCGCCAGCTCAAGGCCAGGGTGGTGGGCATGATGCTCGATGGCGTGCTGCAGTCCGGCGACGCCTTGCCTTCGGTGCGCCAGGTGGCGGCCGATTATCAATTGAATCCCATCACGGTCTCGCGCGCTTACCAGGAACTGGTCGACGATGCCCTGGTAGAAAAACGCAGAGGACTCGGCATGTATGTACTGGAAGGCGCCCGCGACAAATTGCTGGCCAGCGAACGCGAACGCTTCCTGCGCGAAGAATGGCCAGCCTTGCTGGAACACATCACCCGCCTGGGCCTTGATCTCGATCAACTGCTGCAAGCGAGCCGCGACGGCGGCGCACACGGAGAGAACGCATGAATGCATTGAACAAGGACAGCGTCATCAGCGCGCGCGGCCTGCGCAAGCAGTATGGCAAGCAGGTGGCCATCGACAACATCAGCTTCGATATCGCGCCGGGGCGCATCGTCGGCTTGATCGGGCCTAACGGTTCCGGCAAGACCACCACCCTGAAAGCCATCCTGGGCCTGACGGGCTTCGATGGCGACTTGTCCGTGCTGGGGCGCGATCCCCGCGTGCAACGCGACGCGCTGATGGACGACGTGTGCTTCATCGCCGACGTGGCCATCCTGCCGGGCTGGCTGCGCGTGGCCGACGCCATCGATTTCGTTGCCGGCGTGCATCCACGTTTCGACCGCAGCAAGGCCGAACGCTATCTGGCCCACACCAAGCTGTCGCCGAAGATAAAGGTCAAGGCCATGTCGAAGGGCATGGTGGTGCAGCTGCACCTGGCGCTGGTGATGGCCATCGACGCCCGGCTGCTGGTGCTCGACGAGCCGACCCTGGGCCTGGATATCCTGTACCGCAAGCAGTTCTACCAGAACTTGCTGGAAGACTACTTCGATGAAAACAAGACCATCGTCATCACCACGCACCAGATCGAGGAAGTGGAACACATCCTCAGCGACCTGATGTTCATTCGCGACGGCAAGATCGTGCTGGCGTCCAGCATGGAAGAGGTGGGTGAGCGCTATATCGAGGTGATGGTGGGCCCGCAGCACGTCAATCCGGCGCGCGCCCTGCAGCCGATCAGCGAACGCAGCGTGTTCGGCAAGTCCGTGATGCTGTTCGATGGCGTCGCCCGCACCCAACTGGCTGCCCTCGGCGAAGTACGCACGCCCAGCCTGGCTGACCTGTTTGTCGCGACCATGAAAGGATCGTACCAATGAGTATTTCCCCAGTAAACAAGATGCAATGGCTGCTCCGGCGCGAGTTGTGGGAACACAAGGGCATGCTGGTGTGGACGCCTGCCGTGATCGGCGTCGTCATGACGGTGCTGGGCGCCCTGATGGCGGCCGCGACCGTCGCAAAGACCAAAATGCACACGGCGCTCATCGTCAATGGCGAGGAAATTTCCTGGAGCACCGTCTTCAATACGCGCACCTTTGGCCCGCGCCGCACGGAAATCATCGACGCCGTCGCCAACAACTATACGTACACGGCCGCACCGCTGTTCCTGGCGCTGGGCTTCCTCGTGTTTTTCTATTGCCTCAGCGCCCTGCATGACGACCGCCGCGACCGCAGCGTGCTGTTCTGGAAATCGCTGCCCATCTCGGATGCGCAGACGGTGCTGTCGAAAGCGGCCATCGCCCTGCTGGTCGCGCCGCTGATCGTGGCCGCCGCCGCCAGCCTGACGTCGCTGGCCCTGATCCTGATCCTCAGCGGCGTGCTGGCGGCCAACGGCATCCACGTGTTTGCCGAACTGCTGGGCTCTTCCGGCCTGTACCTGGGACCGCTGCGCGTGTTTGGCTTGCTGCCCGTGTATTGCCTGTGGGCCTTGCCGACTGTCGGCTGGCTGCTGATGGTATCGAGCTGGGCCAAGTCGAAAGTCTTCCTGTGGGCCGTCGGCGTGCCGTTGCTGCTGCTCATCCTGACAGTCTGGGCCGGCAAGCTGACGCAGACGGAAAGCGATGTCAGCTGGATACAGATGAATGTCATCGGACGCGCCCTGCTGGGTACCCTCCCCGGCAGCTGGTATCTGTTCGAACCGGAACTGCTGCCGCGCATGCACGCCCTGGCAGAGGGGGGATCGCACATGACACGCATCGATGTGTTCAGCAATTCCTGGTCCAGCCTGGCCTTGCCGGCCGTCTGGCTCGGTGCGGCGGCAGGCGCGGCGCTGATTTACGCCGCCATCCGCCTGCGCAGCTGGCGCGAGGAAGGCTGACAGCGCACTATCTCTTCCCCCTCAAAAACGCCCCGCCCATCGGGGCGTTTTCTATTTCTGCGCTGGCAAAACATCTGAAAATAATAACTACCTTTCTGATAGTGATTATTAAAAAATTCCCTCCCCGAATAAAGACTATTCATTCGATAGCATCAATCCGATATAAAAATTACAAATAATTATTTCTATCGTATTTTATTACCAATCAAATTTGATAATCACCATGCAAAAAAGCAACAACTAGCAATTCGATAGCGATAGGGTTTTTTCGATGAAAATCGCAGAAACATTGCAACTGGGTAGCGGATTCATCCTAAAAGTCCCATTCCGTGACAATCCGTGATTATTCGCTTGCGCAAAGCTTGACAGAATAGAGTCATGAAAAATGATTAAAATGAAATTGAAAGTTTCAAAATTGAAACTACCATCAGAGTGAGAGCTGGTGCGGCCTGCATGTAAATACCACTATCTTTCAAGGTGTATCGGATGGCAAGCCAGTTATCGCAAAAACAGGATGCAAGAAAATAACGCCATGCAAAACAAATGCAAAAATGGCATTTTAAATATTTCAGGGCCGGCGTTCCATTACGCCAGCGTTTTTTTCCCAGTTATGTTTTACTTTCACCATCTGCATCGGCAATACCCAATTTCAACCACGGCCCAAGCCACGCCGGAGTAAGCAAGGAAACGAACCACATTATTGATTTTTTAATATCTTAAAAAATTAAACGAACATATAACCTTCTTCCGGAGATTTTCAAATGGCCACCACCCAAAATCCAGCACAAGTTCCCGTCAATGCCGAAGGCGCTGGCGCCAAGATCGCGACGCCCGCTAAAAAAGCGCTCAATCCGAAAAACGGCGACCGCAAGCAGTATGACGAAGACGAACTGATAAAAGGGGCCGATGCCAGCGCGACCATGCCGCCTGAAAATGTCGTGGAAGTCACGGGAAGCGCCGATAGCGGCAATGCCGCGGCCCTGGGCACGGCCGCGGCAGTGGCTGCAGCCGCCTTGGCGGCCGGTGGTGGCGGCGCGGCTGCAGGCCAGGCCGGCAACGGCAGTGCCGATCCCGGCACGTCGCAAGGCGACAACAACGGCGGTGCGGCGGGCGCGGCAGGCGCCGGCGCAGGCGCCGCCGGCATCCCCAGCGGCAGCGTCGTGGATGTCGCAGGAGCATCAGCTGGAGCGGGCGCAGGCGCCGGTGCTGCAGGCGGCCTGGGCGGACTTGGCGTGCTGGGCGCGCTCGGCGGCCTTGGCCTGGTAGCCGCCGCAGCAGGCGGTGGCGGCGGAGGCGGTGCCGCGGCTGGCGGTTCCGGCACCGGTGGCACGGGGACCGGAGGCACAGGCACGGGTGGCACGGGTACGGGCGGGACCGGCACTGGCGGCACGGGCACGGGAGGAACCGGTGGCACGGGCGGAACGGGAGGAACTGGCGGCACGGGTGGCTCGACCGGCGGTAGCACGGGAAATCAATCCACGACCACGACGATTACCGACGCGGCCGTGCTGGCCGCAGCAGCAGCGGTCGCGGCGGCCAACAGTGCCCTGGCCGATGATGCCGCCGCAGCAGCAGCCGCAGCCACGGCAGCAGCTGCGCTGGCAGCGGCGAATGCGGCCACGCTCGCCGACCAGCAGGCTGCTGCCGCGGCAGCTGCAGCGGCAGCAGCCTTGCTCGCAGCCAATAACGCCACCAGCGACGATGTGCTGGCCGCCAGCACGGCAGCCGCCGTGCCCGGTGCGCAAGCCGCTGCCACGGCTGCCACGACCGACGACAACGCGGCCGCTGCCGCGGCGGCCACCGCCGCCATTTCGCTGGCCGCCACCACGTCGGCACAAAATGCCGATGCGGCTGCCGTCACGGCCGCCGCCAACGCCGCCGCCGCGCACGCCGCTGCCGATGCGGCGCAAACGCAAGCGGACCAGACCAACGCCCCCGCATTGCAAGTCATCGCCGATGCGGCCGATGTCGTCTCCGCCGCCGCCAACACCCAGGCGGCGCTGACCGATGCCGCGGCGCTGGGTGTCATCTCGGCCAATGATGCCGCCGCCGCGGCCGCCGCCACGGCGCTGGCCAATGCCACGGACGCCGCCGCGCTGGACCTGGCGGCAACGGCCGCCGCCAACGCCGCCGTCACGGCCGGCATACAGGCCAGCCTGACGGACGCCGCCGCCCTGACAGTCATCTCCGATGCCGATGCGGCCACCGCCGCCGCGGCCGCCAGCGTGGCCGCCGCCACCGATGCCGTCGCCCTGACCGCCGCCTCGAATGCGGCCGCTACCGCGGCAGCGAATGCGGCCGCCAACGCCAATGCCAGCGACGCCGCGGCACTGGGCATCGCCGCCACGGCTGCAGTGAGTGCCGCCGCCGCGGCCAGCACGCAAGCAGGACTCACCGACGCCGTGACGCTGACCATGGCAGCGGACGCCGCCGCCGGCGCAGCCGCCTGGGATGCCTCGATCGCCAACGCCACCGATGCCGTGGCCCTGCAGGCCGCCGCCGATGCGGCCGCCACGAACGCCGCAAATGCGCAGACACAAGCGAACATGACGGACGCGCCCACCCTGGGGCTGATCGCCGATGCGGCCACCCTGGCGTCGGATGCGGCGCAGGCGCAGGCCGACCTGACCGACGCGGCAGCGCTGGCCCTGATTTCCAGCGCCGATGCCGCCGCAGCGGCGACAGCAGCCACCCTGGCCGGCAACACGGATGCCGCCGCGCTCGACATCGCTGCCGCCGCTGCCGCCACTGCCGCCGCCAACGCCGTGGTGACAGCCAACCTGAGCGACGCAGCCGCCTTGCAGATCACGGCCGATGCCGCCGCCAACACCTCGACCGCCGCCGCCACGCAAGCGGCGCTGACCGATGCGGCCGCGCTGCAAATCGTCTCCGACAATGACGCCGCCGCCGCGCTGGCAGCGCAAACCACCGCCGACCAGACGGACGCTGCCGCCCTGGCCGCTGCCGACGCGGCGGCAGCCAGCGATGCCGCGAATGCCCAGGCCGTGGCCAATCAGACCGATGTAGTTGCTCTGCAGCAAGCTGCCGACCAGGCCGATGCGGATGCGGCGGCCGCCCATTCGCAAGCGAGCCTGCTGGACGTCAACGTCGCCCTGAATGCCTTCAACCTGGCCAACCTCGCCGCCCTGGCCGCCAACGTCACGGCCGGGCAGACCAGCGTCGTCGACCTGACGGCCACCGTCAACGCCTTGCAGCTCGATTCCGACAATGCTGACGTCACTGCCAACCTGACGGATGCCCTCTTCCTCGCCGGCATCTCCGCCGCCGATGCGCTGGCGGCCGCGACTGCGCTGACCACTGCCAACCTGACCGACGCCGTGGCGCTCGCCAACACCGCCGCCGCGGCCGTTGCGGCGGCGGAAACGGCTGCCCTGCTGGGCGGGATCGACATCTCGGCCGTCAGCGCCGCCGTTGCGGCCCAGACCGCAGCCACGGCCGCAGCGGCCACCGCCGCGCTGACCGATGCAGGCGCGCTGGGCCTTGTCTCCACCGCCGATGCCGCCGCCGAACTTGCCGCCCAGGCCGCCGTCAGCACACTGACGGCCGCCAATACGCTGGCGCAAAACGCCCTGACCGCGGCACAGCTCGTGGCCGGCCAGACCGATGCCGCGGCCCTGGCCGTGGCGTCGTCGACCGCCGATGCGGCCGCCGCCGCAGCCGTCACGACGGCGGGCCAGACGGACGCCATCGCGCTGAGCCTCATTTCCAACGCCGATGGCCTGGCTGCCGCCTCGGCCGCCAGCCTGGCGGCGCTGACGGATGCCACGGCGCTGGGCGTGATCTCGACCGCCGATGCCACCTTGGCCGCCACCCTGCTGACAACGGCCAACTTGACGGACGCTGCCGCCCTGGGCCTGGCCGCCGCCGCCGCGGCCGCCGCCGCCAATACGGCGACGAATGTTGCCAACCTGACCGATGCGGTGGCACTGGGCACGCTCTCGGCCGCCGCCACCACGGCCGCCAATACGGCCGCCGCCACCGCCTCGTTGACGGACGCCACGGCCCTAGGCCTCGTCGCCACGGCCGATGCGGCGCTCGCCGCCACGGCGCAGACGACGGCCAACCTCACCGATGCCGTGGCGCTGGGCCTCGTCTCGACGGCCGCCAACACGGCCGCCAGCCTGGCCGCCACGACAGCCAACCTGACGGACGCCGTTGCCCTGGGCACCGTCTCGGCGGCCGCCACGGCTGCCGCCAACACGGCTGCCGCCACCGCCGCGCTGACCGATGCCGTGGCCCTGGGGCTGACGGCCACCGTCGATGCGGCCGCCGCCACCGCCGCGCAAACAACGGCCAACCTGACGGACGCCGTCGCCCTGGGCCTGGTGGCGACCGTGAATGCCACGGCCGCCGCCACCGCCGCCACCGTCGCCGGCCTGACCGACGCCGTCGTGCTGGGCACCCAGCATACGCTCGACGTCACGGCCGCCACCGTGGCCGCCACCAAGGCGGCGCTGACGGACGCGGCCGCGCTGACCACCATCGCCAACAACGATGCCGCAAATGCCACCGCCCTGGCCGCCTATTCGACCGCCCATCCACTCGACCTAGTGGCCGCGCTGGCCGCCACCGTGGCCGCCACGACGGCGAACCTGTCGCACGCCGCCGCAGTGTCGGCGCAGGCGGACGATGCGGCTGCCGCCTCGACGGCCGCCACGGCTGCCGCCTCGCTGGTCACGCTGAACAATGCGATTGCCGCCGACAATGCCGCCACCGCCGCCGCCACGCTGGCCCTGACCTCGCAGGCCGCCGCCACGGCGGCGCAGCTGGACGACACTCTCGCGGCGACCGCCGCCGGCGTGGCCGCCACCTCGCTGGCAGCGGCGCAGGCAGCGCAAGCGGCCGATGCCGCCGCCGCCGCGACGGCCGCGACGGCAGCCAATGCCCTGGCCGCCTTGAATGCGGCCCTGGCTGCCGACGCGAATGCGGCAGCTACCGCCGCGGCTGCCGTCACGGCCAATGCAGCCACGGCCGCCGCCGTCGCCGACGATCTGGCCGCCGCCACGGCCGCCACCGTCGCCAATGCCTCGCAAGCGGCCGCGCAAGCGGCACAGCTGGCCGACAATGCGGCCGCCAGCGCCGCCACCATCGCGGCCAATGCATTGACCGCGCTGAACCAGGCACTGGCCGACGATGCGGCCGCCGCTGCCGCCGTCCTCAACTCCACCAACGCCACGGCCGCCGCTGCGGCCGCTACCGCCGCCGATACGGCCGCCGCCGCTGCCGCCGCCGTCGCCGCCATCTCGGCCGCCGCCACGCAGCATGCGCAGGCGGACGATGCCGCAGCAGCGGCAGCCGCCCTCACGGCGGCCATCTCGCTGGCCGCCACGCAAGCCGCGCAGGCGGCCGACCTGGCCGTCGGCACGACGGCGGCGGCGGCAGCAGCCGCACTGGCCGCCCTGAACCAGGCCCTGAACGACGACAACGTCGCCGCAGCAGCGGCCACGGCGGCCAACAATGCGCAAGCGGCCCTGAATGCGGCCACGACGGCGCTCAACGCGGCAATCCTGACGGCCAGCGCCTCGCTCGCCGCCACCAATGCCGCCGTGGGTGCCGACGCCACGGCGGCAAGCACGGCAGCCGCCGCCGCGGCCGCGCAGATCATTGCCGACGCCGCGCTGCAGGCCGACGCCGGCCTGGCGGCCCTCGCCACGGCGGCCAACAATGCACTGGCCGCGGCCAGCGCCGCGCTGGCCGCCGACGATGCGGCCGCCAGTGCCGCGCACACGGCAGCCCTGTCGGCAGCCGCCACGCTGGCGGCGCAACTGGCCGACACGGCCGCCCTCAATGCCCATGCGGCGCTCAACGCGGCCATCGCCAACCTGAACGCGGCGGTAACGGCCGATACCAACGCCCTGGACGCCGACAATGACAAGACGCTCAAGCTGAACCTGCTCATTTCCGCGCAAAATGCGTCCGATGCGGCAGCCCAGGCCGACGCGAATGCGGCAGCCGCCCATGCGGCGCTGGCGTCAGCCCAGGCCGACGATGCGGCGGCCGTCACGGCTGCCAACAATGCGGCAGCCGCGCATGCGGCGGCCGTCGCAGCGCAGAACGCCGATGCAGCCGCAGCAACGGCGGCGGCGCAGGCGGCCATCTCGCTGGCCGCCACGCTCAATGCCCAGGCGGATGACGCCACGGCAGCAGCGGCCGCCACGGCCGCCGCGAATGCGCAACTGGCATTGAACGCGGCCCTCGCCGCTGACGCCAACGTCGCCGCCACCGCAGCTGCAGCCGCCGCCGCCCAGCTGGCGGCGCAAAACGCGCACGACGCCGATGCCGCCGCCGCGGCAGCGGCCGTCGCGGCCGCCATTACCCTGGCAGCCACGCAGGCAGCCCAGGCCGACGATGCGGCAGCCGCCCTGGCCGCGGCCAACGCCGCCAACGCCCAGGCAGCGCACAACGCCGCCGTCGCCGACGACCAGGCCGCAGCGGACGCCGCAGCCGCCGCCTCCCTCGCACAAGCGGCAGCGACGGCAGCAGCAGCCGCCGATGTCGCCGCCGCCGCCAGCGCCGCGGCGGCAGCAGCGGCACTGCTCGCCGCCCAGGCAGCACAAGCCGACGACACGGCCGCCAACCAGGCGGCGGCAAATGCCGCCGCCGCCACCGCCGCGCACACGGCAGCCATCGCCGCCGATGCCCTCGCCGTCAGCACGGCGGCAACGGCAGCCACCGCTCTGGCCGCCGCCACCGCGGCGCAGAACGACGATGACGCCGCGGCGGCGGCCGCCGCCCAGGCCGCCATTTCGCTGGCCATCACGCAACAGGCACAGGCCGACGATGCGGCAGCGGCAGCGGCCACCGTCAACGCGAACAATGCGGCCGCAGCCGCGCTGGCCGCCCATGCCGCCGATGCGGCCGCGCCGCTGGCCCAGGCCCAGGCAGCCGCCTCGCTGCTGGCCTTCCAGGCGGCGCAAGCGGACGATGCCGCCGCCGCCAACGCGGCGGCAGCAGCGGCTCAGGCGCATGCCAATGCCAACGCGGCCTACGCGGACGATGCGGCGGCGGCTCAGGCCAACGCCAACGCGCAGGCAGCCGATGCGGCCCTGGTGCAAGCGAACGCCCTGGCCGCGCAAACGGACGCCAACGCCCTGGGAGTGATATCGGCGGCGGATGCCGCCCACGCCGCCGCCGTGCAAGCGCTGGCCGACCAGACCGATGCCGTGGCGCTCACCCAGGCCGCCGATGCGGCTGCGGCCGCCGCCCTGGCCGCGGCGCAGACGGCCAACCTGACGGACGCCGCCGCCCTGCACCTGGCAGCGGATGCGGCAGCGGCAGCGGCCCTGCAGGCGCAGGCGCAGGCGGACCTGACGGACGCAAACTCGCTGACGGTGTCGGCAAACGCCGCAGCCGCAGCGGCAGCGGCAGCCCAGGCCCACGCCGACCTGACGGATGCAAGCCAGTTGTTCGTGCTGAGCCAGAACGCACTGCACAACCCGCTGACGGTGAGCGACTTCAGCACCGGCCTGCCAGCCGCCGGCGGCGACGTGATCGACATGTCGGCCATCGCCCACCTGACGGCAGCGGTGGCGGTGGGCGTCAACCTGAGCACGGACTTTGGCAACGACAATCTGTTCATCTTCGACAGCACGGCCGTGTCGATCCACGATGCCGCCGGCGCCATCGCGGCCGACAACAGCGTCTTGTCGGGACAGGGCTACATCGTCATCGCCGATGCGCAAAACAGCGGCGCCGTCACGGTCTATCACTCGAGTGACCTGAGCAACGCCAACGCCATCGACACGGCGCTGGTGCTGCTGAGCGGCGTGAACATCACGCAGCTGACGGCGGCGAACTTCCATGTCTGAGGTCATGCTCATGGAAACGTAGCCACAACAGCCGCAGGGGCGCGTACGCAGTCGCGCCGCGCTCCTGCGGCCCTGGTGATCCTCGTTGCAACCCTGCAGGCCGCAAGGCCGGAAAAACACGGGATGAGATTACGCAGTTTGCCAGCACTACCCTGCCGCCGGCGCCCCTGGCCCGGCATCCTGCCCTGCATCGCGGCTGTACTGGCAGCCGTCGCCATGGCCAGCGTCACCCCTTTCGCCGGCGCCCAGGGCGCCACCGCCTGGAACTTCGACCAGGTCTTGCAGCAGGCGCTGCAAAGCCATCCCGCCGTGCAGGGCAGGCGCTCGGCGCAGGCAGCCGCGCGGGCCGACCTCGATGGCGCGCAATGGCAGCGCTTTCCCAGCCTGTCGGCCGAGGTGCCCACCGGTTCGCAGGAAACGGGCGGCGTGGTGCGCATCGAGCAGCCGCTGTGGAGCGGCGGGCGCATCGACGCCGGCATCGATGCCGCCAGCAGCCGGGTCGACGCGGCCGGCGCCGCCATCGAGGAAGAACGCCTGACCCTGTCCCTGCGTGTAATCGCCGCCTATACCGAGGCGTTGCGTCAGACGGCGCGCGTGCGTTCCGCCGAGGCGGGCCTGGCCGAGCACCAGCGCCTGCTGGACATGATCAAGCGCCGCGTGGTGCAGTCGGTCAGCTCGCAGACGGACCAGCGCCTGGCCGAGTCGCGCGCCTACCAGGCGGCCAACGACGTGTCGAATGCGCGCCAGGCGCTGGAAAACGCGCTGGCGCAGCTGTCGCAGCTGGCGGGCAAGCCCGTGCGCCTCGTCAGCACCACCGGCATCGGCGTGGGCGAACCGCTGCCCGACGCCAGCCTGGAGCGGGTCATGCGCCAGGCCATCGACTATTCCCCCACCCTGCACCGCCTCGATTTCGAGGCGCAGGCAGCCGATTCCGAAATCACCATGCAGCGCTCGGCCTACATGCCGAAAGTCGTGCTGCGCATGGAAAAGCCGACGGGCGGCATCAATGCCGACAACCGCACGCGCGCCATGCTGGTGCTGCAGGCGCAGCCGGGCGCCGGCCTGTCGGCCAAGGCGGGCGTGGATGCCGCCGTGGCCCGCCGCGAAGGCGCGCGCGCCGCGCACGACGTGGCCGAACGCGAGGTGCGCGAGCGTTTTACCCTGGACTGGAACGAGGCCGAGGCGAGCCGCCAGCGCCTGGGCAACGCGGGCGAGGCCAGCACCACCTCGACGCAGGTATTCGAATCGTATGCGCGCCAGTACGTGATCGGCCGCAAGAGCTGGAACGACGTGCTCAACGCCGTGCGCGAAGCGACCCAGGCGCAGTTTTCGCTGGAAGACACGCGCGCGCAGGCGATCGCCGCCAGCCTGCGCCTGGCCGCGCAAACGGGCACCCTGGCCGGGCGCACGGCGCCGGCCGCGTCGGTGCGCGCCAATTGACCGCCACAGAACACGAACAGGAGACAGCGTGGATACCTCCATCAAACATGGCTTGCTGACACTCATCGAGCGGGCCGCCCGCCTGACGGGACAGCACGTACCCGCCGCCCGCCTGGCCGACCTGCAGCGCCAGCTCGATGACGTCGACGACAACGGCGCCCCCGGCGTGGTGTTGACCACCATCTGGCAGGCGGCCGGGCTGGAAGGCGCGGCGCGCGCGCTGCACGAGCCGACGCCGGGCGAGCTGCCGTTCGCCGTCTACAGCGCCAGCACGGGCTGGGGCTTGCTGCAGTCGCGCGGTGCCGACGGCGCCTGGCGCGGCGAAGGCATCGACGGGCGCGCCTTGCAACTGGCCTCGCTGGCCGGCCTGGCTTGCGTGGGGCTGCCGCGCCGCAGCGAAAAAAGCGGCGCCCGCCCCGGCGCCCTGGGCCTGGTGCGCAACGCCCTGTGGCTGAAGAAAAGCGTGTTTGTCGACGCCGTGCTGGCCACGGCGCTGGTGACCCTGCTCACCATGGCCACCTCGCTGTTTTCCATGCAGGTGTACGACCGCGTGATCCCGAACCAGAGCTTCAGCACCCTGTGGGTACTGGTGGTGGGCGTGGCCCTGTCGATCGGCCTGGAATTCATCCTCAAGCAGGTGCGCAGCCGCATCGTCGACCACTCGTGCAATGACGTCGACCATGAACTGTCAGAGTGGTTTTTCCAGCGCATGCTGGGCATCCGCATGGAGGCGCGCCCCGCGTCCGTCGGCACCCTGGCGGCGCAGGTGAAAGGCTTTGAAATGGTGCGCGGCGTGCTCACGTCGACATCGCTGTTCGTGCTGACGGACGTGCCCTTCGCCGTGATTTTTCTCGCCATGATCACCATCATCGGCGGCTGGCTGGTGGTGGTGCCGCTGGTGGCCCTGCCGCTGGCCCTCGCGTGCGGGCTGATGTTCCAGCGCGCCATCGAAAGCCATACGCGCAAGAACCTCAACGCCAGCAATCGCAAGGCCGGCTTGCTGGTGGAAGCCGTCGACGGCGTCGAAACGCTCAAGGGCAGCAGCGCCGAATGGATGATGCAGGCGCGCTGGGCCGAACTGGTGGCCGAGAGCAGCCACGCGGAGCAGAATATCCGCGACTATGCGGCCCTGTCGCAAAACATCACGGCCGCCTTCCAGCAGCTGACCAATGTGGCGCTGATCTCCATGGGCGCCTGGTTCGTGGCCGAAAACCAGATGACCATGGGCGCCCTGATGGCCTGCACCATCATCAGCAACCGCGCCCTGATGCCCATCGTGCAGCTGCCCGCCGTGATGGTGCAATGGGCGCATGCGCGCGCTTCGATCGACGGCCTGGAACAGGTCATCAGCCTGCCCAACGAAGCGGACAACGCGCAATTCGCGCTGACGCCGCGCAGCCTCGACACGGGCTTGCGCTTCGAACGCATCCGCTTTACGTATGGCGGCGCGCAAAAGGTGGCGCTGGAAGTGGAAAACCTCGCCATCCGCCCCGGCGAGCGCGTCGGCCTGGTGGGCGCCATCGGCTCGGGCAAGAGCACCCTGCTGAAACTGGCATCGGGCCTGTACCTGCCGGCCGAGGGGAAAGCCTACCTGGGCGACGTCGACATGGCCCTGCTGGCGCCGGCCGTGGTGCGCGAAATGGTCGGCTACCTGCCGCAGGAAACGCGGCTGTTCAGCGGCACCCTGCGCGACAACCTGTTATTGGGACTGGCCGACCCGGGCGAGGAAGCGATCCTGGCCGCCGCCAAACGCACGGGCCTGATCGAGCTGATACTGGGCCAGCCACGGGGACTGGCGCTGGGCATCACCGAAGGCGGACGGGGCGTGTCGGGCGGCCAGCGGCAATTGATCGCCGTCACGCGCCTGCTGCTGGCCAAGCCGCGCATCTGGCTGCTCGACGAGCCGACGGGCGCCATGGATGCGAAGACGGAAGCGCGCATCGTCGGGCTATTGGGCGAGCTGGCGGCCGAAGGCGTGACCATGGTCGCCACCACGCACAAGAACGCCCTCCTGCCCCTGCTCGACCGCCTGGTGGTGCTGCAGGCGGGACGGGTGCTGCTGGACGGCCCGCGCGATGCCGTGCTGGCCAAGTTGTCGGGCAAACCGCAAGCCGTTCCCGCTTCCGCGCCCGCGCCGGTGGTCCAGGCTGCGGCAGCGCAAGGAGCCGTCGCATGAAACTGGCCAAGGTCGAAACGAGGGAAGAAGCGAAACGGGGCCGGGTGCTGATCTGGAGCTGCACGGCGGCGCTGGCGGGCGTCATCGCCTGGGCTTCTTGGGCGGAGCTGGACCAGGTCACGCGCGCCAACGGCCAGGTGATCGCCAGTTCGCGCAACCAGATCATCCAGGTGGCCGATGGCGGCGTGCTGGCCGAGTTGCGCGTGCATGAAGGCAGCGTCGTGAAGAAAGGCGAATTGCTGGCCCGTTTCGACCGCACGCGGGCCGAAACGAGCTACCTGGAAAGCACGGCCAAGGCGGCGGGGCTGAAGGCGGCCGTGGCGCGCCTGCAGGCGGAAGTATTTGGCGGCGCGCCGAAGTTCCCGCCCGAACTGCAGGTGTTTCCGGAATTTCGCGCCAACCAGCTGGCCTTGTTCAGCAAGCGCCAGGGCGCCGTGCAGGCGGAAGTGAGTTCGCTGGAAAGCGCCATGAAACTGATCAAGGAAGAGCTGGAAATGAATCTGCCGCTGCTGGAAACGGGAGACGTCAGCCGCGCCGAAGTGCTGAAACTGCGGCGGCAGGTGGTCGACATCCAGGCGCAGATTACCAACCGCCGCAACAAATACCTGCAGGATAGCCAGACGGACCTGGTGAAAGCTCAGGAAGACCTGGCCGGCGTGCTGCAGACCGTGACCCAGCGCAAGGAGCAGCTGGGTTCGACGGACATTTACGCGCCCACCGACGGCATCGTGCGCAACGTGCGCCTCACCACACTGGGCGGCGTGGCCAAGCCGGGCGAGGAAATCCTGCAGATCGTGCCCACGGACGATGACCTGATCATCGAGGCGAAGGTCAAACCGGCCGACATCGCCTTCATCAAGCCCGGCCTGCCCACGGCTGTGAAACTGGACGCCTATGACTACGGCATCTACGGGCGCCTGCGCGGCACCGTCAGCTACATCAGCGCGGACACTTTAAGCGAAGACAACAAGGGTAACGAGCAGCCGTACTACCGCGTGCAGATCAAGACCAGCGGGCGCAACCTGATGGGCAAGAATGGCGAGCCGATCCTGATCCAGCCCGGCATGACGGCCACCGTGGAAATCAACACGGGCCGCAAGACGGTGTTGCGCT
This sequence comes from Janthinobacterium sp. SUN100, assembly GCF_030397705.1. NCBI lineage: Bacteria > Pseudomonadati > Pseudomonadota > Betaproteobacteria > Burkholderiales > Oxalobacteraceae > Janthinobacterium > Janthinobacterium sp. SUN100. The sequence goes on from NZ_JAPUBU010000002.1 coordinate 353,715, forward strand.
ACCTGACGAAACCGATCACCAAGACGTTCTCGGAGTCGATGGGAGAGCGGTGACGCAGCAGGCTGCGTCACCGGCAGCCTTCAAACGGCCGGTTTCAATTGACCGATGACGCTGGCCACCTTGGCCGTAATCATGTCGACCGCGGGGCCATTGGCGCCATGCGGCAAAATGACGTCGGCATTGCGCTTGGTCGGTTCGATGAATTGCTTGTGCATCGGGCGCACGGTTTCCAGGTATTGCTCGATGACGCTTTCCACGGAACGGCCACGTTCCGTGATATCGCGTTGCATGCGGCGGATGAAGCGCACGTCGGAGGCCGTGTCGACAAAGATCTTCAGCGACATCATGTCGCGCAAGTCTTCGTCATACAGGGCAAACAGGCCCTCGATGACGATCACCGGCGCCGGCTTGACCAAGATGGTCCTGTCGGAGCGGTTGTGCAGCGTGAAGTCGTATTCGGGCATCTCGATCGATTCGCCATTGCGCAAGGCCTGGATGTGCTGCACCAGCAATGGCCACTCGAACGCCTGCGGATGGTCGTAATTCTGCTGCCGGCGCACTTCAGGGGAGAGGTGGGTTTGGTCGCAGTAGTAATCGTCCTGCATTACGACCGAGACCATGTCGGCGCCGAACGACGCCAGCACTTGTTGGGATACGGTGGACTTGCCACTGCCGCTTCCGCCAGCGACACCAATAACAAACGGTTGGAAGGAAATAGTATTCATGCCGAATGATACCGGAAACATGACCGGTCCGACAGGGAGCGGCTGCAACGCCGGGCCTGTCATGCGCCATGCATCAGTCGCGCATACAGCTCGGCCACCCGCTCTGCCGTGATGCCGTCGCGCTGTTCCACGGCCAGCGGGTGATCCGTCGGTTCCAGCTCGATGGCCGGACGCAGGCCATCGTCGCGCAGGTGCACGCGGGTTTTCAGGTTCAGGGTGTCCGGATACACGGGCAGTTGCGTGCTGAGCCAGCCGAAGAAGGGGCCGATGTGCGCCCGTTTGGCATCGTTGAAGCAGGCGTCCCAGGCGTCGAAGCTGTCGCCGCTCAGCGACACCCACACGCCCCAGCTGAACGGCTCGTCCGCGCCGTGCACGGGGATGTCGATGGTGGCGCGCACGAAGCAGTGCGCTTCGTCGACGATGCAGGCGTCGCTGTCGAGCTGGCAGCGTGCTTCGCGTTCGGCGGGCGCCATCTGCTCGTACAGCCACGGCGCATCGGCGCCGAAGCTGGGCATGCCCGTGTGGGTCTCGCCGCAGGAGCGGCACAGGAAGGAAAAAGTCATGTGGTAAGGACGTTTGGTCGAATTGTTTGTGGTGTTGCATGCAAAAAGTTACTTGGAGAAACTGTGCGCTTGGCATTCGGGCAAGATGATATTCTAAACAATCCCAAGATGCACAGACGGGACGCATCGCGCCACGGGCATTGCATGCCTGGCCTCTTTCAGTATCGATGGACCATTTACCTGGAATGAACAATGAACGAAGAAAAATTTTGGCAGCTGATAGAGCAAATCGACCGTGAAGCCCTGCAAGACGGCGACGCCGATGCCGCGGTGGAACCATTGACGGAAGCCCTCGCCGAGTTGCCGGTCAAGGACATCAAGGGCTTCGAAGAGTGCCTGGCGCAGGCACTGTACCAGCTCGATGGCAAGGTGTTTGCGGAGCAGGCCGGTGATTCAGGGAAGTCGGATGACAGTTTCCTGTATGCGCGCTGTTTCGTCGTCGGCTCGGGCAAGGCCACGTACGACAGCGTTCTGGCCAACCCCACACTGATGCCCGATCAAACGGACGAGTGGCTGGAGGAACTGTTGAGCGTCGCTCCCGAGGCCTGGTCCGAGAAGACAGGGCGTGACACCGATGACTGGGATTTTACCGCCAGCGTCGACTATGAAACCGGAAGCAATTCCGCCGCCTGGCCTGGTTAGGGCGGCAATGGACGCCATCGCCGCAAGCAGGGCGCATATCCAGCTGGCCGAAGGCGATGCCGGGCAATGGGAGGCGCACATGGCGGCAGCTGAGGCCGTGCTGCGCGGCGCCTTGCAAGCGGCCCCGCAAGACACGGCCCTGATCACGTGCCTGGGCGCCGTGCTGTGCGACCAGGGCAAGTACAGGGACGCCGTCAACGTACTGGAAACAGCGCTCAAGCTGGGCTCGACGGACAGCCATACCCATTACAACCTGGGGGTGGCCTTGGCGGGACTGGCAAAACCGCGCAAGGCCATGGCGCAATTTGGCAAGGCGCAGGGTCTTGCCGCTTCCAGCCTGACCTGGACCGCCTATTTCGACCCGCAGGCCCAATAGGCGTGCCCTGAAAACTATTCGAACTGCTTGCGGAACGCCTCGAACTGCGCCGCCAGGCCATCGAAGTCGCTGCGCAATTGCAGCACTTCCTGTTCCAGCTGGGCGACCCTGCTGCCCTGCTGCGGCGCGCTGACGGCGCCAGCAAAACCGGCCGCCGTCTCGATCTGCGCCAGCGCCTCTTCGCCGCCCAGCAGATGGCCGTAGCGCGGTTCCTTGGCGCCGGGCGCGACAGCCAGCTTGGCCGCCAGCGGCGGGTATTTGTCGATCAAGAATTGCAGGCCGGCTTCCACTTCCGCCACGGACTTGAATTCATGCACCCTGCCGCTGCGGCTGCGGATCTCGCCTGCCGTCTGCAAGCCGCGCAGCATCAATATCGTCAGGATGGCCAATTTATCCTGTTCCAGCGACCACTTGATGCGCATGCGGTGTTCGTACTTGGCGACACGCGCACCCGCCTGCGTGATGCCGTTGACGAATTTGCGCTGCATCAAACGCTGCAACACGTCGTAGACGGTTTCTTCGGACAGGGCCATGACGGGGTCGCGGCTGGACAGCTGGTTGCAGCCGTTCGTCAGCGCGTTCAGCGACAGCGGGTAGCTGTCCGGCGTCAGCGCTTCCTTTTCGGCCAGCACGGCCAGCACGCGGATCTCGAAGGGGTCGAGCAGATTCGGATTGTCGCTGCTTTTCTCTGCTGCGTTTGCGTCTGTAGTCATGCCTGTATCCTTAATCAACCAGCTTGTTCATTTGCTCGGAATCAAATTTATCACACTCGGGCACGCCCTGGCAGCAGATGCCCGCCGCCTTCAGGGTGGCGAGGATGGTCTCGATGCGCTGTTCCTGCGCCACGGCGTGCGTGATCAAGCCTTGCAGGGCTTTCGACAGGGGATCGTCGCCGTTGGGCGTGACGCCATACGCGGCGAACAAATGGGCCGTGCTGCCCTCGCGCAGGGCGCTGACATCCTTTTGCACGATGTGCGCGGGGTTGCCGACGGCCGTGGCGCCGGACGGCACGGGTTTCAGCAGCACGGCGTTCGAGCCCACCTTGGCGTACTCGCCCACCGTGAAGCTGCCCAGCACCTGCGCGCCGGCGCCGACGATGACGCCCCGTTCCAGGGTCGGATGGCGTTTGCTGCCGCTGTGCAGCGAGGTGCCGCCCAGGGTCACGCCCTGGTAGATGGTGCAGTCGTCGCCGACGACGGCCGTCTCGCCGATCACCACGCCGAAACCATGGTCGATGAAGACGCGCCGGCCTATGACGGCGCCCGGATGGATCTCGATGCCCGTGATGATGCGGCCGATATACGAAATGAAGCGCCCTACCCACTTCATGTGCCGCGTCCAGCACCAGTGCGCCCAGCCGTGCATGACGATGGCGTGCAAGCCCGGATAACAGGTCAGCACCTCCCAGCCATTGCGGGCGGCGGGGTCACGTTCAATGATGCTGTTGATATCTTCGCGCAGGTGGTGGAACATAATGACAATGAATAAGGTGGAACGCAAATGGTAGCGTATTCGGCGGGGGAATGCTGGAGGGGAAAGCAAATCGGCCGCCAGCACCAGGGCGGCGGCCGATCATGGAAGCGCTACAAAACGTTCAGGACGTTCTTAAGCTTCCAAAGCGATCCGCTGGCGGCGGGCTTCGTACAGACAGACGCCGGAAGCGACCGACACGTTCAAGCTCTCGACGGAGCCGAACATCGGGATGCTGACGAGGATATCGCAGGTGTCGCGCGTCAAACGGCGCATGCCTTCGCCTTCGGAACCCATGACGAGGGCCGTCGGGCCCGTGAAATCGGCTTCGTACAAGCCTTTTTCGCCGTCGTCCGACGTGCCGATCAGCCAGATGCCGCGTTCCTTGAGTTCACGCATGGTGCGCGCCAGATTCGTCACGGTGATGTACGGGACGGTTTCGGCGGCGCCGCTGGCGACCTTGGCGGCCGTGGCGTTCAGGCCCACGGCGCGGTCCTTCGGCACGATGACGGCATGTGCGCCGACGCCGTCGGCCACGCGCAGGCAGGCGCCCAGGTTGTGCGGGTCGGTGATGCCGTCGAGAATCAACAGCAGCGGCGGGCCGTCGATGGCGTCCAGCAACTCATCGAGATTGCGCGCCAGCGACAGTTGCGAGGCAAACGCGATCACGCCCTGGTGGCGGCGCGTGCCGACGATCTTGTCCAGACGCGACGAGTCGACAGGCATGACGCGCACGTTGGCAGCCTTGGCTGCGGCGATCATGTCCTTCATGCGGCCGTCGACGCGGCTGGCATCGACAAAAATTTCTTCCACGGACGACGCTTCATGACGCAGACGCGAGGTGACGGCGTGGAAGCCGAAAATCATTTTATTCTTCATTATTTATCGTTTCTTCTTGCTTGTTTTTGATACAGATACAGTTTTTGCTGCTCGTGGTGCCGCCGCAGCGGGTGCCGCGGCTGGTTTCTTGCTGCGTTTCGGCGCGGCGGCCTTGGGCGCCGCCGCCTTCGGGGCTTCCTTCAGCGCAGCCTTGGCTGCAGGCTTGGCTTGCGCCTTGGCGCCGTTGGCACGGCCGCCGGAACCATTGCCGGGTTTGCCACCGTTGTTGACGCTGGTTTTGATCTCATGGCGCTGCTCGGTCGCTGGACCGGGCTTGACCATCGATTTCTTTTCGCCCTTGCGCTTGCCGCTGCCGTTCGGCTTGGCTGGAGCTTCTTCGCCCGCCAGTTCCGCATCGGTGACCAGGCGCAGGTCGATCTTGCGCGTTTCCAGGTCGACACGCGCCACTTGCACCGTCAAACGGTCGGTCAATTGATAACGCTTGCCCGTGCGCTCGCCGCGCAATTCATGGCGCGCATCGTCGTACTGGAAGTAATCGGTGCCCAGCTCGGTGACGTGCACCAGGCCTTCGACAAACAGGGTATCCAATTGCACGAAGACGCCGAACGTCGTCACGCCCGTGATGGTGCCGGTAAACTCTTCGCCCAGCTTGTCCTGCATGAAGTAGCACTTCAGCCAGGCTTCCACGTCGCGCGACGCTTCGTCGGCGCGGCGCTCGTTGGCCGAGCAATGCACGCCCAGCGCGTCCCAGATCGTCAAATCCGTCTTCTTCGGCTTGCCGTCGGCCTTGTCCTTCGCCTGCTGCTTGCGCGTGGCGTTCGACACGTTCGTGTTCAGCACGGTCTTTTCAGACAGCTTCGGCTCGTATTTCTTGCCTTGCAGAATGGCCTTGATGGCGCGGTGCGTCAGCAGATCGGGATAGCGGCGGATCGGGCTGGTGAAGTGGGCATACGCCTCGTAGGCCAGGCCGAAGTGGCCGATATTGTCCGGGCTGTAGACGGCTTGCTGCATCGAGCGCAGCAGCATCGTTTGCAGCAGGGCCGCGTCGGGACGCGCCTTGATCTGCTGCATCAGGGTCTGGTAATCGGAGGCCGATGGCGTGTCTCCGCCCGTCAGGTTCAGGCCCACCTGCTTGAGGAAGGTGCGCACTTGCGTGAGCTTTTCCTTGGTCGGGCTGGCATGGATGCGGTAGGTGCCTGGATGCTTGTTGCGCAGCAACAAATCGGCCGCGCAGACGTTGGCCGCCAGCATGCACTCTTCGATGATCTTGTGCGCTTCGTTGCGCGTGCGGGGGATGATCTTTTCGATCTTGCCCGCGCTATTGCAGACGATATACGTTTCCGTCGTCTCGAAATCGATGGCGCCCCGCTCCGTGCGTGCTTTCAGCAAGGCGCGGTAGACGGCTTCCAGGTTCTGCAGGTGCGGCAGGATGTCCGCGCGGCGTGCCGCTTCGGGTCCCTTGGTGTTGCCCAGCACGGCAGCGACTTCGTCGTAGGTCAGGCGCGCGGCCGAATGGATGACAGCCGGATAGAACTGGTACGCCTTCAACTCGCCCTTGTCGCTGACGACGGCGTCGCAGACGAGGGTCAGGCGGTCGACGGCCGGGTTCAGCGAGCACAGGCCATTCGACAGCTTTTCCGGCAGCATCGGGATGACGCGGCGCGGGAAGTAGACGGACGTGCTGCGTTCCAACGCGTCGATATCGAGCGCGTCGTTCGGTTTCACGTAATGGCTGACGTCGGCAATCGCCACGATCAGGCGGAAGCAGTTGGCGCGGCCGATCTTGACGGGTTCGCAATACACGGCATCGTCGAAATCGCGCGCGTCTTCGCCATCGATGGTTACCAAAGGCACGTCGCGCAGGTCGACACGGTCTTTCAGGTCGGCGGCGCGCACTTCGAACGGCAGCTTTTCAGCTTGCTTCAAGGCGGCGGCGGAAAAGACGTGCGGCACGTTGAATTTACGTACGGCAATCTCGATTTCCATGCCGGGATCGTCGAGCGCACCGAGCACTTCGACGATCTTGCCGACCGGCTGCTTGAAGCGCATCGGTTGCTCCGTCAGCTCGACGCTGACGATCTGGCCGGCCTTCGCCTTGCCCACCGAACCGGTGACCAAAATGTCCTGGCCGATGCGCTGGTCTTCCGGCGCCACGACCCAGGTACCGTTTTCCTGGATCAGGCGGCCGATGACGTGGGTATTGGCGCGGTAGGTGACTTCGACGATCGTGCCTTCCGGACGGCCGCGGCGGTCCGTGCCGACGATGCGGGCCATGACCTTGTCGCCATGCAGTACTTTCTGCATTTCTTTCTCAGGCAGGAACAGGTCGGCGCTGGCGTCGTCGGGAATGACAAAGCCGAAGCCATCGCGGTGGCTGGTGACGCGACCGGCGACAAGCGCGCTCTGGTCGGCCAGGCTGAAAACACCGCTGGCGTCAGACTTGAGCTGGCCGTCGCGCTCCATCGCCTTCAGGCGACGGACCAGGACATCCATGGAATCGGCATGCACTTGCAGCGTTTTCCCGAGAGACTGCGGGTCGAGAGGCGCGCTGACGCTGCGGAATATGCCGAGAATGTCCTCCCGGCTGGGGATGGTGTGGGTATTTTGGCTCAAAAGTATTTCTATAGTTGTTATTGACAGTGATCAAACGGAAGACAAAGACCGATGACATCACCGTCAATATTGACACGGTGATGTCCGGTAGTGTACCGGAGGACGCCTTGGTTTGCCTAACGGACAGCGTAGCGGAAACCGAACAAGTGCCCCGCCGATGAAAAAAAGGAGAAAAGCTGCGCAATGCATTTGACTTCGGCAAATATTGCTCTATAATCTCGGTCTCTTGCAGCGACAAACCTTCACGGGGATGCAGTTGCAGGAAAGCGGTACAGGGTTGATGTGCAGTATGGAGCGAAAGCTCATCTGGCGCAAAACTCTTCAAGTCGCTATAATAGCAGAATTGTTGTGAAGTTATTTTTCAACAAGTACTCGAGCAGTAAAAGTAATAAGTCACAGCAGCATCAGTGCCCACGTGGCGGAATTGGTAGACGCGCATGGTTCAGGTCCATGTGCCTTCGGGTGTAGGGGTTCGAGTCCCTTCGTGGGCACCATTACCTAATTCGCAGAAAAGCCGCAAACTTTCACGAGTTTGCGGCTTTTTTCATTTCCGAAACGAAAATCTATTCCCCCTCCCCGCAATCGCCTCACACCTGCCAGGCAATGACATTCACTCCCCGCACTCCAGCGAACGCCATCCGTCATCAAAAACGCTGAAAAAAGAGGCAGATTCAGCCTTTTCTCATAGGGAAAAGCCCTTTTCAGGCGAAAAAACATGTTTCTTGCAGAAAAGTGCAAAATGTTGATTGACCGAATGCGCGCCAGCCCTTATGATTTTGTCCTCGCTGCAGAACATGCAGCGACAAGCAGCAAGCAGCAAGCAGTAACAATGCCCACGTGGCGGAATTGGTAGACGCGCATGGTTCAGGTCCATGTGCCTTCGGGTGTAGGGGTTCGAGTCCCTTCGTGGGCACCACCAGCAACAAGTTGTTCATTGTTGTGATCCGCAGTAAAGTAGTCGATAGCAGTAAAAGCAGCACAATGCCCACGTGGCGGAATTGGTAGACGCGCATGGTTCAGGTCCATGTGCCTTCGGGTGTAGGGGTTCGAGTCCCTTCGTGGGCACCACCAGCAACGAGTCGTTTTCGTTGTAATCCGCAGTACAGTAGTGAGATATAGCAGTAGCAGCATCAGTGCCCACGTGGCGGAATTGGTAGACGCGCATGGTTCAGGTCCATGTGCCTTCGGGTGTAGGGGTTCGAGTCCCTTCGTGGGCACCATTACCTAATTCGCAAAAAAGCCGCAAACTTTCACGAGTTTGCGGCTTTTTTCATTCCAGAATGATTCCAGAATGCCGCATCCCTGCGGCACCCTCCCCTTATTTGGCCAGCGCCGCCTTCACGGCGTCATGCAGACTCGTCGTCGGACGGCCAATCAGCGCGCTCAATTGCTTGCCATGGTCTTCCAGGCCGCCCTTGGCCGCGCCCGCATCGGAATCGGCCAGCAGATCGGCAAAGCCTTCCGGCACGCCCACGCCCACCAGCGCCGCCTTGAAGTCCGCCTGCGGCATATCCTTGTACGCAATCGCCTTGCCCGACTGGCGCGCCACTTCGGCCGCATATTCCGCCAGGGTAAAGCCCTGGTCGCCCGCCAGTTCATAGATGGCTTGCGGCTGGGCCGCCGTCAGCACGGCAGCGGCGGCTGCCGCGTAGTCGAGACGCGCGGCCGACGAGAAACGCCCGTTTTGCGCCGCGCCCAGCACGACGCCATGCTCGAGCACGGGCGCCAGGTGTTCCGTATGGTTTTCCAGGTACCAGCCGTTGCGCAGGAAAGTGTATGGCAAGCCGGATGCGCGGATGGCCGCTTCCGTGATCACGTGCTCGGCGGCCAGGCCCAGCGGCGACGTGTCGGCGCGCAAGACGCTGGTATAGGCCAACAGGGCTACGCCGGCGCGCCTGGCCGCATCGATGACGTTCTGGTGCTGCTGCGCGCGCTGGCCCACTTCGCTCGACGAGATCAGCAGGATTTTCGTTGCACCCTTGAACGCCGCATCGAGGCTGGCGCCATCGTTGTAATCGGCCTGGCGCACTTGCACGCCCAGTGCGGCCAGGCTGGCGGCCTTGGCCGGGTTGCGCACGGCGGCGATGATGTTGGCTGCAGGGACGGATTTGAGCAGGCTGGCAATGACGTGCTGGCCCAGGTTGCCTGTGGCGCCGGTGATGACGATCATGATTTCTCCTTGGTACGTGGGTGGTAAAACCCTATAATAGGACTATTACTTACCAATTGTAAGTACGTACCTTTTGGTAAGTACTCTTGGATACCAAACTTCGAAGGCCAACTATCATGTCCACAGACACTCCCGGCGCCAGCCTGCGCGCCGCCCTCGCCCGCCAAAACCAGGGCGCGCACCTGCTGGCGGCCGCCTGCCCGTCGCGCGCCGTGCTCAGCCACCTGACCAGCCGCTGGGCCGTGCTGGTGCTGGTACTGCTGCTGAGCGGCACGCGGCGCTTCAGCGAACTGCGCCGCGAAGTGGGCGGCGTCAGCGAAAAAATGCTGGCGCAAACCCTGGAAGCGCTGGCGGGCGACGGCTTCGTGCTGCGCCAGGCGTACCTGGTGATCCCGCCCAAGGTGGAATACAGCCTCACGCCGCTGGGACGCGAGGCGGCCGAACGCCTGGCCGTGCTGGTCGACTGGATCGAGGACAATTACCCGCGCATCGAACAGGCGCGCGCCGACCTGGCCACGGCGCCTGCCGTGCAAAACGCCGCGTGAACGAGGGCCATCCGCATTGCTTTTAGTCATCAAGAATTATCGTTTACTCCTACTTGCCTTGATGTAATACTAGGCCCATGAAACGCGTAAGGGCGCGACACCATGAACCAGTTGATTTCTTCCATCACTGACCGGGCCAATGTGCTGCTGGTCAGCAATTCGCCGAACGATGTGCGCGAACTGCTGTATGTGCTGGACCGGCATAACCTGGGTACGGGGCTGGCGGGCGATATCGACGAAGGCGTGGAGCTGGCGGCCGGCGGCACGGACCTGATCCTGCTCGACGCGGCCCTGGCGGGCACGAATATCGGCGCCACCTGCATGCGCCTGCGCAATGCGGGCGGACGCCACGGCGTGCCCCTGCTGCTGATGTCGGCCACCCCCAGCGCCGAAGAGCAAGGCCGCAGCGTGGGCGCCGGCGCTTCCGACTACATCAAGATGCCCTTCAATGCGCGCGACGTGGCGGAAAAAATCCTCATGGAACTGGCGCTGCACAAGGCCGAGGCGCCCGCGCCGCGCGCCGCCACGCCGCCGCGCCCCCTGCATCCGCAAACGCTGGAAGTCAATTACCACTCCATCCTGGCCGGTTCGCCCGACGCCGTGCTGCTGTTCGATATCGACAACCGCCTGCTGATCGACGCCAACCACCTGGCCGAAGAATTGTTCGGCATGCCGCTGGCCGAGCTGTTGCAAGGCGGCATGGAACCGCTGTTCCCCAGGCACCAGAGCGACGGCCGCGCTTCGCCGCAACTGCTGGAAGAAAAGATCCGCGATACCTTGCAAGGCAAGATCGTCGTCTTCCGCGCCAGTTGCTGCCACCGCGACAGCCACCCGATCGCCTGCGAAATCCGCCTGATGCGCCTGTCCGTGCCCGGCCGCCAGCTGGTGCATGCGCGCATCATCGACTTGACCGAACGCAACCTCGCCGAAGCGATGCGCTCGGGCCAGAGCGCCCTGCTGGAAATGGTCGCCAAGGGCGCGCCGCTGATCCCCACCCTGAACCACTTGCTGCTGCTGATCGAAGGCCAGTCGCGCGGCGTGCTCTGCTCCATCATGCTGCTCGACGACGACGGCATCCACATGCATAGCGCGGCCGGCCCCAGCCTGCCGGCCGAATACATGGCCCTGCTCGAAGGCGTGGCCATCGGCCCCGGCGTGGGTTCCTGCGGCACGGCCATGTTCCTGCGCGAACCGGTGGTCGTCACCGACATCATGCGCGATCCGCTGTGGGCGCCCTACCGCGAACTGGCGGCGCCATTCGGCTTGCGCGCCTGCTGGTCGCGCCCCATCTTCGGCCAGGATGGCACCGTGCTCGGCTCCTTCGCCATGTACTACCGCGAAGTGCGCCAGCCCGACGCGCGCGACCTGGAACTGATCGACACGGCCACCGACCTGGCCGGCATCGCGATTGGCCGCATGCGCCACGAACGCGAGCTGCAGCGCCACCGCGCCCACCTGGAAGAGCTGGTGGCCGAACGCACGGCAGCGCTGACGCAGGCCAAGGAACACTCGGAGCAAATGAACCTCGAATTGGCCGCCGCGCTGGAAAACCTGTCCATCACGCAAGAAGAACTGGTGCGCCGCGACAAGCTGGCCGCGCTGGGCGCGCTGGTGGCCGGCATCGCGCACGAACTCAATACGCCGATCGGCAACGGCCTGGTGGTGGCCACCACCATGGCCGAGCGCACGCGCGAAATCCAGGCCAGCTTCCTCGACGGCTTGCGCCGCTCCGAACTGGGCGCCTACCTGACCCAGGCCAGCGAGGCGGACGCCATCATGCTGCGCAACCTGCAGCGCGCCGCCGACCTGGTGTCGAGCTTCAAGCAGATCGCCGTCGACCGCGCCAGCTCGCAGCGCCGCCACTTCCTGCTGCGCCAGTTCATCGCCGAACTGATGCTGCCCATGTCGACGCCGCTCAAGGCCGCCGGCCTGAGCCTGACGCAGGACGTGCCCGAGGGCCTGGCCATGGACAGCTATCCGGGTCCGCTGGGCCAGGTCCTGAGCAACCTGCTGGAAAACTGCCTGCGCCATGCCTTCGAGGGCCGCAGCGGCGGCACCATCGCCATCGCCGCGCGCGGCAGCGACGACGGGCAGACGATCACCCTGTCTATCGCCGACACGGGCGTCGGCATCGCCGCCGATGACCTCGTGCATGTCTACGACCCCTTCTTCACGACCAAGCTCGGTTCCGGCGGGTCGGGCCTGGGCCTGCATGTGGCGCACAACATCGTCACGGGCGTGCTGGGCGGCCATATCCATGTTGCCAGCAGCACCGGCGACGGCAGCGGCACCACCTTCACCTTGCAGCTGCCCGCCGCCGCGCCGCAAGCGCCCGCCCCCTGACGGGCAAGCGCGCTACAATGCCAGCAAGCATTTCTTTCGGAGCACCCATGAAATACCTTATCGCCACTGCCCTGCTGGCAGTTTGCGCTGGCGCAATGGCCGGACCTGCCCCTTGGTACAAATGGCGCAGCAAGATCGACGGCACCCTGTCGTGCGCCCAATCGACCCTGGGATTTGGCTGGGAACTGGCCTCGGGACCGTACAAAGATAGCCGTTGCGAAAAACCGGCGCTTGTTAAATAATGGGGCCATGACCACACGGGGCACCGGCTTGAGAGCAAGCGATGGCAATGCGGCGTCGAAAGAGTATGGAACGATAAGAACGTATCTATTCAAACCGAGGAGACCACATGTTTACGAATCCCGAACAATTCGCAACGGCCACCAAGGCCCTGTTTGAATTCCAGCTGATGACCTTCAACACCCTCACCTCCAAGGCCGTGCAAGGCGTGGAACAGGTCTTGGCGCTGAACATGGCCACCGCCAAGTCCGGCATCGAGGATGGCCTGGCCGCCAGCAAGGAAATCAGTCAGGCCAAGGATCCGAAGGCCGCCATGGCCGCCGCCGCTGCCCAGCTGCAACCGGGCGTGGCCGGCGCGAAAGCGTATAAACAGCAACTCGACGACATCATCAAGGAAATCCACACGGAATTCACGACGGCCGCCGAAGCCCATGTAGCCGAAGCGAAAAGCAATTTGAGCGCCCTTATCTACGACGTGACGAAAAACGTGCCGCCAGGCTCGGAAAACGCCGTCGCCATCGTCAAGGCCGCCATCGACAACGCCTTCCTCGGCTACGAACAAGTGACCAAGGCCACGAAACAGGCCGTGAAAACGGTAGAAGAGCAGATCGCCAAGGCCAGCGCGCAAGTGGCGCAAGCCACGGAAAAGGCGACGGGCGGCGCCACCGCCGCGGCTGAAAAGGCGGCGCCTGCCGCCAAGCCGAAGGCTGCCAAGAAGTAATTTGACAAGAAGTCAGTTTGCAGCTATCGGGGCCTGATTCTTCAGGTCCCGATAGGTATGATCCGGTACACGCAGCGCCTCCCCCCCTCCAGCAGATATTCGCTGCGTTCCACGGTGCAATCGTCCCCCAATACCCGCTGAAAGATGGCCAGTTCGGCGCGGCAGAAATTCTGGCACGCCTTGGCGGCCGCACAGATCGGGCAATGGTTTTCCACCAGCAAGACACTGCCATCGTCCTGCGGTTCCGCATGGGCCATGTAACCTTCGCCATCGCGCGCCCGCGCCAGGCTGTCCACCCGTTGCGCCAGATCAAGCCCAGGGTCGACCAGCTTGCCGTAGGCGGCTTCGCTGCTGCGCTCGCGCGCGCCGATCAGTCTATCCAGCCCCTCGTCGCCGAACAGGGTTTTCACTTGCGCGATCAATTCCAGGGTCAGGTCGGCATGGCGGTCGGGAAAGCGCGCGTGGCCCGCTGGCGTCAGCTGCCAGCGCCGCGACGGGCGCCCCACCTTGTCGGCCACGTCCCCGCAAGCCACCAGGCCCTTGTCCTGCGCCGCTTCCAGCTGGCGCCGCGCGCCCATGGAGGTGATATCGAGCAAAGCCGCCAGTTGCTGCGCCGTCTGCGGCCCGCGCATCTTCAGCAAGAACAGCGTCTGCTCGGACGTATTCATGCCACCGCCTCGGCATCGACGGCGCCGGCCAGCTGGCGGCGCCAGGCGGCCATGCGCCACGCGGCCCAGGCGGCAGAACAGGCGCCCGCGACGAGGATCAGCCGCGTATCGATCAGGGTCAGCACGGAGCCGCTGAGGGCGACGACGATGTTGGCGATGCAAAAGGTGGTAGCCAGCAAGCCCATCACGGCGCCCTGCCCATGCGCGCTGAAGCGCTCGGCGCACCAGCCCTGGATCACCGTGTTGTACAGCGCATTCGGAATGCCGAACAGCACGATGGCGGCGATGCCCACCCAGATATTGCCCAGCGCCAAGATTCCCACGGCCAGCGCCACGCCGCACGCATACCAGCTGGCGCGCAGCAGCGGTGCATGGCGGCTGGGACCGCCCGCCAGCAGCGAAGTGATCGTCATCGTGCCGCACAGGCCCACATTCACCCAGGCAATCTCTTGCGCATGGTAATTGGCCGTCTCGACCAGCCACAGCGGATAGAACTCGTAAAAACTGGCCACGCCGCAGGTCAGCGCCAGTTGCACGATAAACAGGGTGCGCAGCTCGTCATGACGCAGCAAATTGAGCGAATGGCGGTCGCGCGCCACTTGCCACCACGACGTCGTCAGCAGGGACGGAGTTTCGCGCGGCAAGCCCGCGGCCACCAGCACGGCGACCAGCATCAGGGCGGCGGCGGCGATCCAGAACGGCACCGTCACGCCCCAATGCAGGGTGGCGCCCGCCAGGATCGGCCCCACCAGCCAGCCCAGGTAGAACGCGCCATTCAGCCAGGACATGGCGCGCAGGCGCAACGGCCCCGTCAGCTGGTCGGCCAGCATGGCGCGCGCCACGGCGCCGTTACCTTCCAGCAAACCGGTGATGAAACGGGCGACGATGAACAGGGGATAGGACTGGATCACCAGTGCCCAGGCCGTGAAGGCGTGGCCGATGGCGGCGCCCACGGCTGTGCGCATCAGCAAGGGACGGCGGCCATAGCGGTCCGACAGCGGCCCCAGCAAAGCCGAGCCGATCAGCAAGCCCAGCGGGTTGATGGTCAGCGCCAGGCCGAACAGCAGTTTCGATGGCAAGCCGAGGAAATTGTTGAAAGCATTCGGCGCCTCGGCCGCGAACAGGGGCGGCAGGATCGGGTACGGCAGGGAGGCGCCGATGGTCGACAGCAACGCCAGCAAACAGGCGGCGGAAATCAGGATGATGTTTTTCATGCGGGCTCGATGGAGATGGTCTGGCCAGACTACGTGAGCACGCCACATAAGTAAACAAAAATGTTTATTAATTATGCGCATCATTGTCGCCGTGGGACCAGCCGTGCGCGCCATCGCCTCGGCTATCATTGCCGCATGACTCACGTTGAACAGGGAAAACATGACACTGGCAGAAATTGAACAGCAACACGGCTTCACTTATCCTGCGCTGTACCGGCAGCTGGACCGCGACGGCATGCTGGCCGTGGGCGAATACGGCCCCGACTGGTACAAGCTGGTCTATCCCACCTTGACCGAGCGGCCCACCCTGCTGCTGCATGCGGACGATTTCGAGTTGCTGAGCGTCAAAGCCGCAGCGGCAGCCATGGAAGAACTGGCCGATCCCGACGATTACCGGCAGATCGATCCCGCCTTCCGCTTTATCCCGTTCGCGCAAACGGGCGCGGGCGACCACTACTGCTTCTTCGCATCTGGCCAGCACGATGGCGACATGCCCGTCGTGCTGCTGTGGCATGACCAGGATGAAGCCCAATACCTGGCAAAGAACCTGCAGGAGTTCCTGTTTCACATGTTGTTGAACAGCATGGCCGACCAGGATACGTACAACGACGTCAGCGACGGGGAATTCAAGGAACAACTGGCAAACACCCTGGGCACGCATGCGCGCTACCTGACGGCGCGCCAGGCCGAAGTGCTGCAAGCGTTGCTGGCCAGGGACATCATCGATTACGACGTGCTGTTGCCGAAGGGACGCAAGGAAGCGCACCGGGGCTTGCTGACCGATATCGAACTGGCTGGCTTGCGCGCGGAACTGATTCCCTACGAAAAGTTCGACAGCTGTTTTGCCTACAGCACGGCTGGCTGAACACAAAATCGCTGTGCAAGCGGCGGCTGAAGGTTTAAACTGTATATAAACACAGTAAAACCGATCACCTTGCCTATTGCCCCCATGTTGAGAGTCCTGGAAAATCCCCTGTACTATCTGGATAATTTCCAGGATGTGCTGAACTGGATCAGCGCGCGTTACGCCGATCTGCTGAGTGTTGAGGAAACGCAGTTCATCGCCGACTTCGGCGCACTACCGCTGCCGTCGCGCGCCCTGTTCGTGCGCCTCGTCATGCGCAAGGGTTGCTTGTTTCGCGCAAGCAAGCTCAATTATCCGGAAATCGGCGACACGCGCTCAGCCGCCCTGCCCCTGCTGGCCACCGGCTGGGTGGTGGCCGATCCGGTCATTTCTCTAGACGAGCTGTTCGAACTGCTGCTGAAAGCGGAAATCGCCCAGGCCTTCGACCTCGCCGCGCCCCTGAAGGCGGCGCGCAAGGCGGAACAATTGGACACCTTGCGCGAACAGCATGTGAATGAGAAGCCGTTTTCCGCCTGGCATCCCGCCTCCGGCGACGTGCTGTACCGCCTCGGCCTGCAAGCGCTGTGCGACCGATTGCGCCTGATTTACTTTGGCAACTATCACCAGGACTGGTCGGAATTCGTGCTGTCCGACCTGGGTGTGTACCAATATGAAAAAGTGGAATTCTCGCCCGCTTCGCGCGGTTTTCGCACGCGCCAGGATATCGAGCACTATGAAGTGCTGCACCAGTGCCGCGAACGCTACAATGACAGCGCGCCCGCGGACGAAGTGCTGCAGGAACTGGCGGCGCTGCCCTTGTCGCAGGACAATACCTGGCTGGCCAGCCGGCGCGACAAGCTGCGCTTCCAGATCGCCCAGCACCTGGAAAAATGCCAGGACTGGCCGGCCGCCTACCGCGCCTACGCCGATTGCCGCTATCCGGGCGCGCGTGGCCGCGCCATCCGCGTGCTGGAAAAGGATGAGCAGCCGCAAGCAGCCTACGAGCGCCTGACGATCGCCCTGGCCGCGCCGGAAAGCGAAGCGGAACAGCAATTGCTGATGCGCATGGCCCCCCGTTTGCGGCGCAAGCTGGGCCATGCGAAGCAGGCGGCCAGCGCGGCGGCCAGCGTGGAACGCATCGACCTGCTGCTGCCCTGCCCTGAACAAGCGTGCTATGTGGAAGGGGTGGTGCAGCAGCACCTGAGCCACGACGACGCGCCCGTGTATTACGTGGAAAACACCCTGATCAACTCGCTGTTCGGCCTGCTTTGCTGGCCCGCCATCTTCAAGGCCATGCCGGGCGCCTTCTTCCACCCATTTCACCGTGGCCCGGCCGACTTGCACAGCGCCGATTTTTACCAGCGCCGCAGCCTGGACTTTGCCGCTTGCCTGGCGCAACTGGACGACGGCAGCTACCACGCCGCCATCCGCGCCACGCTTGCCGCCAAGCACGGCATCGTCTCGCCCTTCGTCAGCTGGGACGTGCTGGACGATGGCTTGCTGGATCTGGCGCTGGCCTGCATCCCGGCCATCCACCTGAAGAAGGCGTTCGAGCGCATCTTGCTCGACATCAAAAGCAACCGCAGCGGCTTTCCCGATTTAATCCAGTTCTGGCCGGCCGAACGGCGTTACCGCATGATCGAAGTCAAGGGTCCGGGCGACCGCCTGCAAGACAACCAGTTGCGCTGGATCGCGTATTGCGCCGAACACGCCATGCCCGTCAGCGTGTGCTACCTGCAGTGGGAGGCGGCCGCATGAGCGTCAGGAAGTACACGATCGCCGTGCGCGCCCTGTGCGAATTCACGGCCAAGGCAGGCGACCTGGACTTGCGCTTCACCCCCTCGCCCACGGCGCAGGAAGGCATGGCCGGGCACGCCACCGTCACTGGCCGGCGCGACGACGATTACCAGCGCGAAATCAGCCTGTCCGGCAACTTCGGCCCCCTGCACGTGCGGGGCCGCGCCGACGGCTACGACCCGGCGCGGCGCCAGCTGGAAGAGATCAAGACTTACCGGGGCGAGATGGACACGATGCCCGCCAACCACCGCCAGTTGCACTGGGCGCAGGCGCGAATCTATGGCCATTTGCTGTGCCAGCAGCTGAACCTGCCCATGCTGCGCGTGGCGCTCGTGTATTTCGACATCGCGAGCCAGAAGGAAACGGTCATGCACGAGGAGTGCACGGCCGAGGCGCTGCGCATGTTCTTCGAACAGCATTGCGCGCTGTTCCTCGACTGGGCCGAGCAGGAACTGGCGCACCGCGCCAGCCGCGATGCGCAGCTGACCAGCATGGCGTTTCCCCATGCCGACTTCCGCCCGGGGCAGCGCCAGCTGGCCGAAGCCATGTACAAGGCCAGCAGCCGTGGCTGCGGCTTGCTGGCGCAGGCGCCGACGGGCATCGGCAAGACGGTGGGCAGCCTGTTTCCCATGTTGAAGGCGACGGCCGCGCATGGCCTGGATAAACTGTTTTTCCTCGCCGCCAAGGTGCCGGGACGCCAAATGGCGCTCGACGCCTGCGCCATCCTCAAGGATAGCGCGCCCCTGCTGCCGCTGCGCGTGCTGGAACTGAGCGCCAAGAGCAGCGCCTGCGAACATCCTGACAAAGCCTGTCATGGCCAGTCGTGTCCGCTGGCAAAGGGTTTTTACGACCGCTTGCCGCTGGCGCGCGAGGTGGCGCTGGCCAGCGGTTTGATCCTGGACAAGGAAGCCGTGCGCGCCATCGCATTGCAGCAAGGTATTTGCCCGTATTACCTGGGCATGGAGCTGGCCCGCTGGAGCGACGTCGTCATCGGCGACTACAATTATTACTTCGACCTCAGCGCGATGCTGTACAGCATGACCCTGGCCCACGACTGGAAAGTCAACGTGCTGGTCGACGAAGCGCACAATATGGTGTCGCGTGCGCGCAGCATGTATTCGGCCGAGCTGGCGCAGATCGACCTGAAAATGCTACGCAAGTTCGCGCCGGAGGGCTTGAAAAAGCCGCTGGACCGCCTGTCGCGCCAGTGGACGGCCTTGTTGAAAGAGCAGGATGGCGATTACCACGTGCATGCGGCGTTGCCGGACAAATTCTTTGGCGCCCTGCAAGGCGTGGCGACGGCCATCGGCGACTACCTGGCCGAGCATGCCGCCGCACTGGACGAGGACTTGCAGCGCTTTTACTTTGACGTGCTGCTGATCAACCGCCTGGCGGAAAGCTTTGGCGAGCATTCGCTGTTCGACGTCAGCAAAACGGATACCGGTTCCACCGTCTGCCTCCGCAACATCGTCCCGGCGCCTTTCCTCAAGGAACGCTTCGCGGCCAGCCACAGCACGGCCCTGTTTTCCGCCACCCTGAGTCCGTGGAATTACTACAGCGACACCCTGGGCATGCCGGAAAATACGGCCTGGGTCGACGTGGAATCGCCGTTCCAGGCGGAGCAATTGTCCGTGCGCGTGGCCGACAGCATTTCCACGCGCTACCAGCACCGCGCCGCCTCGCTGCTGCCCATCGCCCAGCTGATGGCGAAGCAATACGCAGAAACGCCGGGCAACTACCTGGCCTTCTTCAGCAGCTTCGACTACATGGAAAAGACGGCCCACTTGTTCGCCCAGCATTACCCGGACGTGCCACTCTGGCAACAGCCGCGCCGCATGGACGACGCTGCCCGCGCACAATTCCTGGGCCGTTTCGGCCTGGACACGCGCGGCATCGGCTTTGCCGTGCTCGGCGGCGCGTTTGGCGAAGGCATCGACTTGCCCGGCGCGCGCCTGATCGGCGCCTTCATCGCCACCCTCGGTTTGCCGCAGATCAACCCCGTCAACGAACAGATCCGCCAGCGCATGGGCGACATCTTCGGCGCCGGCTACGACTACACGTACTTGTATCCGGGCATGCAAAAGGTGGTGCAGGCGGCAGGCAGGGTCATCCGCACGCAATCGGACAAGGGCGTCGTCTACCTGATCGACGACCGTTTTTCCCGCCCGGAAATCCGCCAGCTGCTGCCCACGTGGTGGGATGTGCAGCTAAGTAACCCCCAATAAATTATTGTGATTTCTGACTTCCATAACCGGCGCTCTGCGGCGTTGCCCGCTGCTAGCAGTGCTCGCACTGCGTCGCACCGGGCGCCTTGCATAGCATCCGGTTCTGTTCGTCATAATTTCACAATAATTTCCTGAGGATTACTTAGCCAACCAGTAACCTCAGCTTCTGATACCCCGCCTTGCTCACTGGTATCCTCGTGTCATCGCGCAGGATGGCCACGTGGCTGTCTTTCGTGGCTGCCTCGATGCGGCGGATGCCGTCGATATTGAGCAGGTATGACCGGTGCACGCGCAGGAACTTGGCGGGGTCGAGCTGTGTTTCCAGCTCCGCCAAGGTCTGGCTTTTCAGGTAGGACTTGCCCTCGGAGCGGATGCTGATGTAGTCATCTTGCGCCTCAATGTAATCGATGCGCGCGCTGGCGATGACGTGGACCTTGGCGCCGTCGCGTATCAGCACGCGGTCCAGTGGCGCTGCGCGCGTGGCCGCTTCGCGCGCCACCGTCAGCACCGTCTCGGGCGTGCTGCGGCTGGCGCGCGCATGGGCAAGCGCCTGGTCGAAGCGCTGTTCGCTGAACGGTTTCAGCAGGTAATCCAGGGCATGGCATTCGAAGGCCTTCAAG
The DNA here is from genome assembly GCF_030397705.1 of Janthinobacterium sp. SUN100. NCBI lineage: Bacteria > Pseudomonadati > Pseudomonadota > Betaproteobacteria > Burkholderiales > Oxalobacteraceae > Janthinobacterium > Janthinobacterium sp. SUN100. The sequence continues at coordinate 374,331 of NZ_JAPUBU010000002.1, forward strand.
GCGTACTGGTCATAGGCCGTGACAAAGATCAAGCGCGTCTTTGTGCCGATCAGTTCCGCCACTTCAAAACCGTCCAGGCGCGGCATCTGGATGTCGAGAAACACCAGTTCCGGTTCCAGCTCCGCGATGGCCTTGACGGCCTCGAAGCCGTTGGCGCACTCGGCCACGATGTCGATATCGTCGTGGCGCGCCAGGTATTCGCGCAACACGCTGCGCGCCAGCAACTCATCGTCAACGATGGCGACCCGCATTCTTGCCTGCATCATGCTTCCTCCGTGTCGCCGGTCTGCGCCGGCATGGAAATCATCACTTCGAACTGGCCGTCGCGCCGGCCCCAGTGCACGCTGGCTTCGTGGCCATACGCGCCAGCCAGGCGCTGGCGCACATTTTCCAGGCCCACACCATTGCCGCGGGCAGGCCCTTGATCTGCATCAACGGGATTGCGCACGGCGATCTGCAGCAGGCTGCCTGCGCGCCGGGCCTCGATGGCGATCAGGCCGCCCTCCGTCAAGCCGCAGATACCATGCTTGACGGCATTTTCCACCAGCGGCTGTATCAGCATGGGCGGCAGCAAACACGCCAGCGCGGCAGTGTCGATGCTTTCCGCCACGTGCAGGCGTTCGCCAAAACGCACGTGCTCGATGGCAAGAAAATGGCGGATCAACACCAGTTCCTGCTCCACGGTGATGTGCTTGTGCGCTTCCAGGCTCAGGCTCTGGCGAAAGAAACTGGCCAGTTGCACCGTCATCTGGCGCGCGCCCGCCACATCGATAGACGTCAAGGCGCTGATGGAGTTCAAGCTGTTGAACAGGAAATGCGGATCGATTTGCGTGCGCAGCATGCGCAATTGCGCTTCCTGCGCCGTCAGCTGCGCTTCCAGCCCCCGCTGCTCGGCCATCCTGGCGCGCACGAATTCCAGCAACAGATAATGCACTGCGGCAGCGAGGCAATACAGCAGCACGCCCAGGCCGAAGAACAGGGCCAGCAGCGATTGCGTCAGGTTCACGCCCAGCCAGCGCAGCTCCAGCAACAGGCTGACGCTACTCAGAAATTGCAGCAGGGTGGCCCACAGCAAGCCCGCGAACAGGGCCGCCACGCCCACCACGCCGGCGATGGCGAGCGGATGGCGGGCGTGCAAGGGGTAGGCGCGGCACAGGTAAAACGCGGAAAACCCCGAGCCGATCGCATACACGAGCGTGGCGGGCACCACCAGCACGACGGCATTGAGCCAGGGCGCGTGCGCCACCCAGGCCAGAATAAAGGCCAGGGCCAGGCCCAGCGCGATGCAGACCAAAAACACCACCACGGCGCCGCGCCGCTTCGACAAGGCCCCCGACATGCGCGCCTAGTTGCGGATTTCCAGGCCGCCCATGATGGCGTAGCCCGTCACATACAGGCGCTTGGCCTGATTCGGCGGCACGATGGTCTTTTCTTCAAAGCCGCCGAGGATGGGCGTGCCCTGCAGCACGACGCTCCAGTCGGGCGGAATCTTGATGGTGACGCCGCCGCACAGGGCAAATACGTTGAGCACGGCTTCGCCTTCGATCGACGCCTGGCGCAAGTCGATTTCGCAGCCGGCCATGATGACATTGATATCGCCGCCCTTGAAGCGCTGCGACGACACGCGCCGCACATAGCCGCCGAGGATGGCCGTCACTTCGATGATGCTGTCATCGTCCGCCTGCCCGCCGGCGCCGGGCGCCGCAGTGGCATCGGCGGCATCCTTGTCCAGCGACACGGCGCCATTCCTGGCCTGGCCGAACGAGTCGGGCGCAGCGCTTCCATCTTGTTGCGCGGCAAAGCGCCGGCGGCGCTGGCGCTGCTGCGCGCCGGGCAGGGACTTCGACACCACGGCCACGCCCAGGCCGATGATCAGCAGCGGCCACAGCAAGTCCCAGTTCATGTAGAAGATGCCCATGTGCTTGAGGGTCCAGGCCACGCCCAGCAGCACCAGCATGCCGCCCAATAAATAACCGTTCGCGCTGCGGCTTTGCGACAGTTTCAGCAGGCCAAACACGATCAGCGCCGTGGGCCAGAAGCGGAAGGTGTAGCGCACATCGATGAAACCGAGGTTATCGAGCAAGAACAGCAGTCCCAGGCCGATGACGATGACGCCCAGCACGATCTGCGATGGCGAGTGCAGCGGCGGTTTATTTTTCATGCTCGGACTCCCGGTAGGCAATAAAATGTTTGTTCAACAGCGGCTCCAGCACGAGGCCCACGCCCCAGGCGATCAGCAAGGCGGGCCAGCTGTTATAAAAACTCAAGTTCCACAGTTCTTCATACGATACATACCACCAGGCGGCGAAGAAGATCAGCCACAGGCCGCTCAATACCTGCTTGGCGGACACTGGCGTGAGCAGCTTGTTCAAGCCGAAAACAACCAGTATCACCGGCCAATAATGCCATAGTGCATAGTAATCATGGAGATAGATCATATCGAGCCGGTCCAGCAGGATGATGGCGCCGGTGGCGATCAGCAGCACGCCCCACAGCAGCTGGGTACGGCGGCAATAAGCTGGTTCAGGTTTCACGGTCACCCCTTGAAGTTGGTTGATCGTAAAGATACGCGCAATTCGGGGATGGGAAAACACCGCTTCGGCGAATGGCGGAAAGACAGCGGTGAATGGCGCAGCGATGGAAACAACGGGCAAAAAAAAGACCGGCTAGAGCCGGCCTTGAAGGGGTTCGCAGTCCACACCGCGACCTGGAGTTGCAGTGCACAGCCGCATGGCGCAAGCGCGCCGGCAGCAAGAATCTGGTGCCGATCCTTGAGGCGACCGGCTGACCTGCTGGAAGATCGAACATGCCGCCAACTTCACGGCAGTGCGTCTCAATCAAGCAAAGCCATCATACTCCCGATCGCCACAAAGCACCGTTCGCTAGCGCACACTGATGAGGTTTTGCTGAGCTGCATCAAACGGCGCTGGCATGCGGCGGGTGCAGCATGTCATTCTTGATCCATGCCAGCACGGACGGTCCCTGCGGCTGCCAGCCCAGCAGCTTGCGCGCCCGCTCGCCGCGCACGCGGCTATTGGAGCCGAGGCCGTAGGAAGCCATCTCGTAACCCCATTCGGCTATCGCCTCGGGCAGCGGCCAATCCTGCGCAGGCCCCAGGTCCAGTGCCGTGGCAATGGCGGCCGTCATGTCGCGGAAGGCCGCTTCGCCCGATTCGACAAAGTAAAACGTGCCGGCAGGCGACTTTTCCAGGGCCAGCAAATACAGGCTGACGACGTCGTCGATATGCACGTTCGACCAGATATTGCGGCCCGGTCCCACGTGACGCACGATGCCGCTCTTACGCGCCTGCTTGAGCAGACGGGGCAGCTGCACGCTGTCGCGCGGCAAGGCGCCATGGCCGTAGATCAGGGTATTGCACAGCACGCTGGCGCGCACGCCCTTGCCTGCGCTGGCCAGCACCAGGTCGTCGATGGCGACGCGGGCCGCCTTGTCGGCCGTGGGCGCCGGCAACTTGTCTTCATAATAGATCTGCTCGGTGCCCTCGCCGCCCGAAGCGTCGCCCACGATGGACGAACCGCTGGTGTGGAGGAAAGGCTTGTTGCTGCCAGCCAGCGCGTCGAGGATCGCTTCGACGGCGCCCCGGTGGTCGCTGCTGGCCGCGTTGATGACGGCGTCCGCCGCCCTCGCCTGCTCGATGAGCAATGCGCGGTCGTTCAACTCGCCCTGCACGCCCAACACGCCGATCTTGGCCAGTTCGGCCACCTGCTCCGGTTTGCGCACGAGGCCCGTGACCTGATGGCCGGCGCGCACGAGACCCGCCGCGATGGAACTGCCGATGAAACCTGCTGCGCCTGTCAAAAATACTTTCATATCCTGCTCCCTGTCTGGTTAGATTGCTGTGAATCACACCAGTCCAGTATGCCCGCTTTCGTCTTTCGCAAAAAGAAGCCGAACGGCAAAAGATCTATGACTTCGGCGCAACAATCTTCTGTTTGAGCTGCAAGGCGGCGATGTAGCGGCTCTGGTAAGCAGGGTCTTGCGGCGTCAGCAAGGTGAGCCTGTCGCGCGCGCGGGTGGCGGCCACATAGAAACGGTTTTCCTCTTCCAGCGGGTCGGTCTTGCTGCGCGGGAACTCGTCGACGGCCAGGTAAGGCAAAATCACGTGGTTGTATTCGAGGCCCTTGATCTGGTCGATGCAGGCGATGACGAGTTTGGCCTTGCCGGTCGAAACCGTCACGGCATCTTCCATCTCGCCCAGCCAGCCGGCAAAGCCGCCCAGCGCCACGCCCGCTTCGCGGCACACGGCAATGAAACCGTGCAGGGAACGGGCGACGACCCGCGCCTGCGCCGGGTCGACATAGATGCGGCGCGCCGTCTGTTCCAGCTGCATCAAGTCAAAGATGTGCTGCAAGGCGTCGCCCGCCAGGGCGTCGGGAGGCAGCGCGCGCAGGTAGTCGACGGCGGCCAGGGTCAGCGCCGCCTTGTCCTGGTTCTGCGACTTGGCCAACTGGTTCGTCAGGAAACCTTCCAACAAGTCGGGATAGTTGGCCACGTCGGCCTTGGCTTGCTGCAATTCCGTGCGCGTAAACGGGATTTCCGCGAAGGCCACGAGGGCTTCGAGGATTTCGCCGCGGCGCGGGCCACTCTTGATCACGTGCAAATCCTTGCCGGCGATGGCGACCATGCCGCGCAGCATCAGCACCTCCAGGCTCAGCAGATAGCTGTTCATGTCCACCAGGCCATACGCGATGCCGCTCTGGAACAGCGCCGTTTCCACGCGGATCGCCTGATCGCGGTCGCGCAGCAAGATGGCCGTCGTGCCTGCATGCGCGTGCTCGAGCGCGGCGATCAGCTGGGCGCTGCACGCTTGCGGCTGCGCATGGTCGTACTCGAGCAGCTCGATGTGGGTGGCGCGCGACAGGGCCGAGACGCTGGCCTTGTTTTTCAGCACACCCACGGCGTGCGCCAGCTGCGGGCCGTAGCGGTAGGAGGCCGTCAGCGGCAGGCGCTGCAAAGCGGGAAACTCTTGCTCAAAGCGCTGGCGCAGGAAGCGGTGGTCGGCGCCCGACCATGTGTAGATCACTTGATCCTTGTCGCCCGCGCCGCAGAAAAACGCGTTGCCGCGGCGTATCAGCATGGTCAGCAGCCGGAACGACGCTTCGTTCAAATCGTGCAATTCATCGGCGACGATGATCTGGAAGGCGGGCAATTGCTGGCGCAGCGGCTCGTCGCCGTCGAGCATGCGCACGAGGTCGTAGGTGGCGTCAAATGGCGCGCGGAACTGGATATCGCCCGTGTCGGCGCCGCGCAAGCCTTCGTATTCGCGCAGCCACAGATAATGCGTGCGCGACATGCCCAGCAGCTCCAGATTGTCATCCAGGGAATTGCTCTCGAAGTCGGGATTCTGGAAATCCAGGCGCGCCTTGGTGCGCAATTGCAGTTTCAAAAACTCGGCAATCGCCCCGTTGGTCGTATTGATTTCCAGCGGGTAACGATGAGCATACTTTTCCGACACGACTTCCAGTGCTTCCCAGGCAACCGGGCGCAACTCTTCATCGCTGCGCATGGCTGCCACCTGCATGTTTTCCAGCTGCAACAGCACCTTGGCGGCAAAGGCGTCGAAAGTGTCGATGGTCAGGCGCTTGACGACGCCCAGCGGCACGCCCACTTCCAGCAGGCGCTGGCGCAGGGCCACGCGTGCCGCCTCGGTGAATACGAGGGCCAGCATGCGTTCGGGCGCGCGGCCCCGGTGCAGCGCCTCGGCCAGGCGCAGGGCCAGGGTCGTCGTCTTGGCCGCGCCGGCATTGGCGTCGATCAGCACCACTTTCTTTTGCGCCGTCTGGATGGCGACCTGTTCCAGCGTGGGCGTGATGCGTTTGGGAATGAACTGCGGGGCGTTATCTGTACTCAAAAGAATTCCTGAAAAGGGTAGCGGCTGGCTGTCCCGGGACTTACCAGGCGCAGGTGCGCAAGCCGGCAAAGACGTCGCCCCGCTCGGGCGCGTGGAAGGCGCGCATGCGGGCCGAATGCAGGCGCGGCGGCGTGGCGAAGGCGGCGCCGCGCAGCACCTGGTGCTGCATGAAATACGGCGCGGAATATTCGCGCCAGGCGTCCACCGCAAAGCCCGGATACGGCTCGAACGGCGTCGCCGTCCACTCCCACACCTGGCCCCAGTGAAAGCGCGGATGGCCGGACAGCGCAGCATACTCCCATTCCGCCTCGGTCGCCAGGCGGCGCCCCGCCCAGGCGCAGTACGCCTGCGCTTCAAACAGGTTGATGTGGCGCACGGCTTCGTTCGGCGGCAAGGTCGTGCGCTGGCCGAAACGCATGGTGCGCCACTGTGTCGCTTCGCGCAGCCAGTACAGGGGCGACGAGCGCTCCTGCTGCATCAGCCAGGCGCTGCCGGCAGCGCTCCAGAACTGGCGGTTCTGGTAGCCGCCGTCCGCGACAAAATCGGCATACTGAGCGTTGGATACGGCGCAGGCATCGATGGAAAACGGCGCCACGTAGCAACTGTAGGGCGGCGATTCATTGTCGAAGGCAAAACCGGCCCCGCGCGGCGAGCCCAGTTCGATGGTGCCCCCAGGAAACGCGATCTCGCCCGCGCCCGGCGGCAAGGCCGGGCTGGCCGACAGGGACTCCGGTGCTTCCAGGCCCAGCCATTGCAAACCGGCCAGCATTTCTTCGCCACACAAGTCTTCATGCGCCAGGGCCAGCCGGTACGGCGCCAGGGCGCTGTCGACATTGGCTTCGCGCGAGAGTTTGTCCAGCACCCGGTCGAGTACTTCGCGGCAATACGTCTTCACGGCGCCCGGACTGGGCAGTTCCAGCTTCCAGCGCGCGCGGTGCTCCACCATGTTGGCGTCGAACAAGTCGTCGCCACGCGTCAGCAGGGAGTTATAAATGGCGTCGGCCGGGTGGCTGGTAGCGGCTTCGCGCAGGATGAACCACTCGGCAAACCAGGCGATCTGCGCAAGTTGCCAGAGGGGCGGCGTAAGCCGCGAATGGCGCGGCATGCCGGCCACCACGTCCAGGCCGGCAGTAACATAACAGTCGAACAGGGAAAGCGTATCCTGGCGCGCGGCCTGCAGCGACTGGGCCAGTTGCTGCGCGCCGGCGTGGCGAAAAGAGGCGTTGATTAAAGTCATGGCCTGATTGTAACGACTTATGCCAACCTTGCACTAGTCGCGCAGGAAACATGGGGGGCCATGCCCCCGGCCTACTTGACCAGCAGCTCGCCCTGCAGCGGCGTGACGACCGATTTTGGCATGCTGACAATAAAACTGCTGCCCTTGTCGGCCACGGACTGGATGGCCAGGGTCCCGCCGTGGCGCAGCAGCACGTGCTTGACGATGGCCAGGCCCAGGCCCGTGCCCTGGGTTTCGCGCGAACGGCTCTTGTCGACGCGGTAAAAACGTTCCGTCAGGCGCGAAATATGTTCCTGGCTGATGCCGATGCCCGTATCTTGCGCGATGAATTGCGGACCGGCCGGGCCATCCTGCCAACGCAGCGTGATGGTGCCGCCGGCCGGCGTGTAGCGCACGGCGTTCGACGCCAGGTTGCCGAACGCGCTATACAGCTCGTCGTAGCTGCCCAGCACATCGGGACCGTTGCACTCCATGGTCACTTCGTGCTTGCCGGCAGACAAACCCTTGGCGTCGCGCAAGACTTGCTGCATGAGCTTTTTGACGTCCACGGGCTCGGGGCGCAGCGGATAGTCGACCGATTCCAGGCGCGACAGGGTCAGCATGTCCTCGATCAGATGCTGCATGCGGTGGCCCTGCTCCGTCATCAGCTTGAGGTGGGCGGCGCGCGTGGCGGCGTCCAGGTCCAGTTCGGCGGAAGCGATTTCCAGGAAGCCCACAATAACCGTCAGCGGCGTGCGCAGCTCGTGCGAGGCGTTGGCGATGAAGTCGCGGCGCATCATTTCGATGCGTTCCGTCTCCGTCACATCGTGCGTGACGAGAATCTGGCGGCGGTTTTCAAATGGAATGATCTGCACGATCAGCTTGCGGTTGCGGAAGGTGATCGTCAGCGGCTGGTCGTAGCGGCCCAGGATGATGTAATCCATAAACTCGGGGCTGCGGATCAGGTTCGTCACGCGCATGCCCTTGTCGCGCTCGTGCGTGAGGCCCAGGTGTTTCTCGGCGGCAGGATTGCACCATTCGAGGAACAGCACGTCATCCATGATGACGACGCCGTCGGGCAGCAGGTGCATGGCCTGGCGGAAACGCGCCAGCCATTCCGTCAGCTCGGCCTGGTTTTTCTCGTCGTCGCGGCGCATGCGGTACAGGCGCGCGAAAATGCTGGTCCAGGCGCCCCAGCCGTCGGGCAGCTTGGCGCTTTGCGGATTGTCCAGCCAGTTACTCAGCTGGAACAGATACGACAGCTGCACGAACACCATCATGGCCATCAGCACGAAGGCGATGCCCAGCGCATACGTGGCGCCAAACAGATACCAGACGACGGCCACGCCCAGCAGCGCCAGCACCATGCGCAGGGCGGCCGGTACCCAGAACAGCAATTTCGGATTCATAGAGTCAAACTTTACTTTTCAGACAACATGTAGCCGACGCTGCGCACCGTCTTGATCAGGCTTTCCGCCTCTTTCAAGGCTTTGCGCAAGCGCAATACGTGGACATCGACCGTGCGTTCCTCGATCACCACATGGTCGCCCCACACCTTGTCGAGCAGCTGGCTGCGCGAAAACACGCGTTCCGGATGGGCCAGCAGGAATTTCAGCAGCTTGTATTCGGCGTGGCCGATATCGATCTTCTGTTCATCCATCATCACCGTGCAGCTGACGGGGTCCAGGGCCACGTTGCCGGCACGCATGGGCGCCTGCGCGTGTTCCGGACTCTTGCGTCGCAGCAAGGCCTTGGCGCGCGCCAGCAGCTCGCGCGGCGAGAACGGCTTGGTGACGTAATCGTCGGCCCCGCTGTTCAAGCCGGCCAGCTTGTCTTCTTCCATGCTCTTGGCGGTGAGCATGATGACGGGGATGGCGGCGAAATTGCGGTCGGCGCGGATGCGCGACAGCAGGCGCAAGCCCGTCTGGTCCGGCAGCATCCAGTCCAGCAGGATCAGGTGCGGCGTGCGATGCTGGATGAATTCCCAGGCATCGGCGACGTTTTGTACAGAACAGCAATTCCAGCCGGATTCGCGCAGCGAATAGGTCACCAGTTCAACGATGGCCGGCTCATCTTCAACAATCAATACCGTGGTTTTATCAGATGCCATAAAGCTTACTCAGGGAGCTCCTCGGAAATGGCGGGAGCAGCCACCTTGGTGTGGCGGATGTCCTTGCCTTCAACCACGTAAATCACGTATTCGGCGATGTTTTTCGCATGGTCGCCGATCCGTTCGATGGCTTTGGCCACCCACAGGGTATCGAGCGCCGCCGAAATCGTGCGCGGGTCTTCCATCATAAAGGTTATCAAGTTGCGCATGATAGACCGAAACTCATGGTCGATGATGGCATCTTGTGCAATTAATTGTAAGGCCTGCTTGCCATCGTTGCGCGCGAATGCGTCCAGCGCATCGTGCAGCATGTCGGTGGCCGTATTGGCAATGCCGCGCACCATTTCGTAATGGTTGACGACGCCGTTGCCACGCTTGTGCAGATTCTTCGCCACGCGGGCGATTTTCGTCGCCTCGTCGCCTACGCGCTCGAGGTCGGTAATCACCTTGATGGTGGCCATGATGGTGCGCAAGTCGTTGGCGGCCGGCTGGCGGCGCACGATCAGATGGCTGCAGGCGTCGTCCAGCGACACTTCCAGCTGGTTGACGACGTCGTCTTCGCGCATCACGCGGTCGGCGCGTTCCGGATTGCCGATGCGAAAGCACGTCATCGCGTCGAGGAACTGGGTTTCAACGATGCCGCCCATCAGGAGCACTTTCGAGCGGATCGCTTCGAGTTCGTTGTCGTATTGCTTGGATGAATGTTCGCCTATCATGCTGTCTCTCCGTATTCAGTTGTTGTGTATGCGCGGGGCGGATCAGCCGAAGCGGCCCGTGATGTAATCCTGCGTTTCCTTGCGGGCCGGATTCATGAAGATCTGGTCCGTTTCGCCGAATTCCACCAGCTCGCCCAGATACATATAGGCCGTGTAGTCGGAGCAGCGCGCCGCCTGCTGCATATTGTGCGTCACGATGGCGATCGTGTAATCCTGTTTCAATTCGCTGATCAGCTCTTCCACTTTCGAGGTCGAGATCGGGTCCAGCGCCGAGGTCGGTTCGTCGAGCAGCAAGACGTCCGGCTTGACGGCCACGCCGCGCGCGATGCACAAACGCTGCTGCTGGCCGCCCGACAGCGACAGGCCGCTCTTGCTCAGCTTATCCTTGACTTCGCCCCACAGCGCGGCCTTTTTCAGGGCCCACTCGACGCGCTCGTCCATCTCGCCCTTCGACAAGTCTTCATACAGGCGCACGCCGAAGGCGATGTTGTCGTACACGGACATGGGGAACGGCGTCGGCTTCTGGAACACCATGCCGACCTTGGCGCGCAGCATGTTGACGTCCTGGTCGGCGTCGAGCACGTTGCGGCCGCGGTACAGGATCGAGCCTTCCGCGCGCTGGCCCGGGTACAGGTCGTACATGCGGTTCAGGGTGCGCAGCAGGGTTGATTTACCGCAACCGGACGGGCCGATGAAAGCGGTAACCTTCTTTTCGTGGATGTCCAGGTTGACGTTATGCAAGCTTTGCGTTTTGCCGTAAAAAAAGTTCAGGCCCGAAATTTCGATGGTTTTTTTCTTTGGTGCCAGGTCTTGTGCTGGATTCATTTGCGTATTCATATGGGTTCGCTTCGCTCGGTATCTGTTTAATTAGGGACTTTTTGGCTGAACACGGTGCGCGACAGGATATTCAGGGCCAGCACGCTGAAGGTGATCAGCAGTGCGCCGCCCCAGGCCAGCGAGCGCCAGTTGTCGTACGGGCTCATCGCAAACGATGCGATGACGGACGGCAAGTTGGCCATCGGCGCATTCATGTTGAAGCTTTGGAACTGGTTATTCAGGGCCGTGAACAGCAGCGGTGCCGTTTCGCCGGCGATGCGGGCCAATGCCAGCAGTACGCCGGTGATGACGCCCGCCTTGACGGCGCGCAAGCGCACCAGGGTGGCGACCTTCCAGCGCGGCGCGCCCAGGGCAAATGCGGCTTCCAGCAGGCTGTTCGGTACCAGGCGCAGCATATTGTCCGTCGTGCGCACCACCACCGGCACGGCGATCAGCGACAGGGCGATGGCGCCCGCGTAGCCGGAGAAGTGTTTCACGTGCGCCACGTACAGCGCATACACGAACAGGCCGATGACGATCGATGGCGCCGACAGCATGATGTCAGTGACGAAGCGCGTCACTTGCGCCAGCTTGTTTTCTTCGCCGTATTCGGCCAGGTAGATGCCGGCCAGGATGCCGATCGGGGTGCTGACGACGGTTGCCAGGCCCACCATCAGGGCGCTGCCGACGATGGCATTGATCAGACCGCCGCCTTCGCTGCCGGGGGCCGGCGTCGTTTGCGTGAACAGGTCGACGGACAAGGCGCCGAAACCCTTGATCACCAGGGTGAACAGGATCCACACGAGCACGGCCAAGCCCAGGGCCATGGCGGCCACCGACAGGGCGATGCCGACGCGGTGCATCAGCAGGCGCTTGCGGTAGACGGGGTTCATGGCCGGCTTGGCCGGAACGTCGAGAGTGCTTACTTGGCTCATTTCGTGCCTTCCTTGCGGGACATGCCAGCCAGCATCAGCTTGGCGGCGGATAAGACGATAAAGGTGATGACAAACAGGATCAGTGCCAGCGAGAACAGCGAGGACACGTGCAGCGCCGATTGCGCTTCGCCGAATTCGTTCGCCAGCAGCGAGGTGATGCTGTTACCGGCGGCAAACAGCGACCACGACAGCTTGTTCGCGTTGCCGATGACGAAGGTGACGGCCATGGTCTCGCCCAGCGCGCGGCCCAGGCCCAGCATGACGCCGCCGACGACGCCGGTCTTGGTGTATGGCAAGACAATCTTGCGCACCACTTCCCAGCGCGTGCAGCCCAGGCCGTATGCGGATTCCTTCAGCACAGCAGGCACGATCTCGAACACGTCGCGCATCACGGAAGCGATGAAGGGGATGATCATGATGGCCAGCACCAGGCCGGCCGTCAGCAAGCCGATGCCCATCATGGGGCCGCTGAACAGCTGGCCGATGACGGGGACATTGCCCAGGGTGGCTTTCAGCAGCGGCTGGACGTGGTCGGCGAACAGGGGCGCGAAGACGAACAGGCCCCAGATGCCGTAGATGATCGATGGCACGCCGGCCAGCAGCTCGACAGCCGTGCCCAGCGGGCGGCGCAGCCAGGCCGGGCAAATTTCCGTGAGGAACAGGGCGATGCCGAAGCTGACGGGAAAGGCGATCAGCAAGGCGATGACGGACGTCACCAGGGTGCCGATGATGGGAATCAGGGCGCCGTACTGGTCATTGACGGGATCCCATTCCGCGGACACGATGAAATGCAGGCCGAAGGTCTGGAAGGCCGGTATCGATTCCATGATCAGCGAAATGATGATGCCGACCAGGACGATCAGCACCGACAGGGCGAACAGCATCGTCACCTTGTGGAACAGAAAATCCTGGATGCGCTGCTTGCGCATGGTGGAAAGCATTTGCGCGTGACTGATGGAATCGGTCATGGTGCCGCCTGGCATGGGGATCGTGGAGGAGGTAGATTGTGCGCTCATATTGTGCCAGATGTGGGTGGTACTGCCGGTATTGCTGTTTTAATACGCCTATCAAAACCTACTGCGCGTCGGAATTTACGGCCTGCGATGCTCACTGTACCTTCGTACAGTTGCGCTTCTCGACCGCAACTCCCTTCCGCTCGCTACGGTTTTGTCAGGCGTCGTTGCTTTTATTCTTTTAGTTACTCTTTTAGCCAGGACCGTCTGCAAGGGCTTGCGGGCGGTCCTGGCTAACTCCCTGCCCCGCCGCCGTGCTGCTGGCGGGGGCAAGGATGGGTACTTAGTCAGGCATGCAGACTATCGGATTAGTAGATCGACTTGCCCGATGCGTCTTTCAGGTTGGCTTTCCACGACTCTTGCACCAGTTTCACGACCGATGCTGGCATTGGCACGTAGTCCAGTTCGACGGCAGCTGGGCCGCCGTTTTTGTAGGCCCAGTCGAAGAATTTCAGGACTTCCTTGGCCTTGGCCGCATCAGCCTGGACTTTGTGCATCAGGATGAACGACACGCCGGTGATCGGCCAGCTGTTCTTGCCAGCTTGGTCGGTCAGAACCACGCCGAAGCCTGGGGTTTGCGTCCAAGGTGCCGAAGCGGCTGCTGCCTTGAAGTTTTCGTCGTCAGGTTGCAGGTAGTTGCCATCCTTGTTTTGCAGCTGGGTGTGCGACATCTTGTTTTTCTTGGCGTAAGCCCACTCGACGTAGCCGATCGAACCCTTGATACGCTGCACGTTGGCGGCGACGCCTTCGTTACCCTTGCCGCCCACGCCCACGGCCCATTTCACAGCCGAGCCAGCACCGATTCTCGATTTGAATTCCGGGTTGGTTTTCGACAGGAAGTCGGTGAACAGGAAAGACGTGCCCGAACCGTCGGCGCGGTGTACCACGGTAATTTCCGTGTCCGGCAGCTTGACGCCCGTGTTCAGTGCGGCGATTTCCGGCGCGCTCCACTTGGTGATCTTGCCCAGGTAGATGTCGCCAACGACTTTACCCGTCATTTTCAGCTGGCCTGGGGTTACGCCGTCCAGGTTGACGATGGTGACCACGCCGCCCATGATGGCCGGGAACTGCATCAGGCCCGCTTCTTCCAGCTCTTCTGCCTTCAAAGGCATGTCCGAGGCGCCGAATTCAACAGTCTTGGCCTTGATTTGCTTGATGCCGGCGCCGGAACCGACGGACTGGTAGTTCAGGCCGTTGCCCGTGTTGGCTTTGTACGTCTCAGCCCATTTGGCGTAGATAGGGTACGGGAAGGTTGCGCCAGCACCTGTCATATCTGCCGCCATGACGGAAGCGGAAGAAAATGCCATCGCTGCCGAAGCACCCACGACGATAAATTTGAACATTTGCTTCATTTGCATATCAAGTCCTCAGGGTTGTTAGGGCTCAAAGTCCCGGTTGAATGCTGCGCAGTCTAGCAAGCGAATATGACAGCTTTATGACATGGGTAAAAAATCCTGAAATAATTGGCTACGCCCCGAGAATACCCCTTTTCGGCATGAAAAATGACAGGCCGGGCGACGCTTTATGACAGCTTATGTCACGCTTACGTCATATTTCATGATTACACTCACAGCGCGTCATACATGATGAAATACGGCTAGAATTAACTATCTGCAAAGACAAAAGAATATGAAACCTGAACTGCACACGGAAGTGACCAAATCGGGCATCCTGCTTGACCGCGAGCTGTCGCAACTGACTTTCAACCGGCGCGTGATGGCCCAGGCGGAAGACCCGAACATTCCGCTGCTCGAGCGCCTGCGCTACCTGTGCATCGTCAGCAGTAATATGGATGAGTTCTTCGAGGTGCGCGTGGCCAGCCTGCTGGCGGCCGGCAGCATCGGCGGTTCGCTGGCCGGCCACCCTGCCCTGGCGGCCAACCTGGAGCGCATCGGCAAGGAATGCCATGCGCTGGTGGAACGCCAGTACGAGATATTAAATAACGACGTCTTGCCGGCCCTGCGCGAAGCGGGCGTGCATTTGCTGCGCGACAGCGACCGCAACGAGGCGCAGCGCGCGTGGGTGAAGGAATATTTCGACCGCGAAGTGCGCCCCCTGCTGACGCCGATCGGCCTCGACCCGGCCCACCCGTTCCCGCAGGTCGTCAACAAGAGTCTCAATTTCATCGTCTCGCTGAGCGGCAAGGATGCGTTCGGCCGCGGCACGGCGATCGCCATCGTCAAGGCGCCCCGCGTCTTGCCACGCGTCATCAAGCTGCCGGACGAGATTTCAGGCGACGGCGTGTCCTTCTGTTTATTGTCCTCCGTCATCCATGCGCATATCTCGGACTTGTTCGCCGGACGCGAAGTGATTGCCTATTCGCAATTCCGGGTCACGCGCGACAGCGACCTGTGGGTGGACGAAGATGAAGTCAAGAATTTGCGCCAGGCCCTGAAAGGCGAGCTGGTCGGTCGCCAGTTCGGCACCTCCGTGCGCCTGGAAGTGGCGCGCAATTGCCCGCCAGAATTGTCGCAGTTCCTGCTCGACCAGTTTAATCTGGATCAAAGCCGCCTGTACCGCGTCAACGGCCCCGTGAATCTCGTGCGCCTGTCGGAAATGATCGACCACGTCAAGCAGCCCGAGCTGCGCTTCCCGCCGTTCTTCCCCGGCCTCGCGCACAAAGCCATCGGCAACGACATCTTTGCCGCCCTGACCAAGCACGACATCCTGCTGCACCACCCCTACCAGTCGTTCCAGACGGTGATCGACTTCATCCGCAGCGCCGCCTACGACCCGTCCGTCGTCGCCATCAAGCAAACGATTTACCGCACGGGCATGAACTCGGACCTGATGGAGTCGCTCATTACGGCGGCGAAGATGGGCAAGGAAGTGACCGTCATCGTGGAATTGATGGCGCGTTTCGACGAAGAAGCCAATATCAACTGGGCCGACAAGCTCGAGCAAGCCGGCGCGCAAGTCGTGTACGGCGTCGTGGGCCTGAAAACCCATGCCAAGGTGGCGCTCGTCATACGCCGCGAAGAAGGCTCCTTGCGCTTCTACGCCCACTTGGGTACCGGCAACTACCATCCCACGACAACCAAGCTGTACACGGACTTCGGCTTGCTGACGGCCAACCAGGACCTGGCCGTGGAAGTCAATGAAGTCTTCATCCACCTGACCAGCCTGACCAAGCCGCACAACCTGAACCATTTGTGGCTGGCCCCGTTCGGCCTGCAAAGCGAGATCATCAAGGCCATCCGCAACGAGGCGAAGATCGCCCGTTCGGGCCGGCGCGGGCGCATCATCGTGAAAGTCAACGCGCTGGTGGATGAATCCGTGATCCGCGCCCTGTATGCGGCCTCGACCGATGGCGTGAAGATCGACCTGATCGTGCGCGGCGCCTGCACCCTGAAGCCGGGCGTGCCTGGCCTGTCGGAAAACATCAAGGTGCGCTCCGTGATCGGCCGTTTCCTCGAACACAGCCGCATTTACTATTTCCGCAACGACCTGGCGCACGATGTCTACCTGGCCAGCGCCGACTGGATGAGCCGCAACCTGTTCCGCAGGGTGGAAGTGGCCTTCCCCGTGCTGGACCGGGCGCTGAAGCGGCGCGTGATCGCCGAGGGCCTGAATCCGTATTTGAAGGATAATACCAATGCATGGGAACTGGAGCCGACGGGCCATTACGCGCGCCGCAAGCCGCGCGGCAAGCAAACGCCGTTCAGTGCCCAGCAGTATTTGATGCACTCACTGGGCACGCCGGGCGCGGAGGTCGGCGAATAGGCAATTCTACACAGAGGAGCACAGCATGGATCTCATCTTGTGGCGACACGCAGAAGCCGAGCCGGGCGTCCCCGACCTCGAACGCGCCCTGACCGTGAAAGGCCAGAAACAGGCGCGCCGCATGGGGGAATGGCTGGCCTCGCAACTACCGGAAAATTGCCGCATCCTCGTCAGCCCCGCCTTGCGTACCCTGCAAACGGCGGAAGCGCTGGGGCGCAAGTTCAAGCTGATGCCGGAACTGGCGCCCGGCGCCGAGGCGGAAGATATCCTGAAGGCGGCCAACTGGCCCGGCGGCAAGGAAACCGTGCTCATCGTCGGCCACCAGCCCACCCTGGGCCAGGCCGCCGCCCTGCTATTGACGGGAGAAGAGCAGGAATGGGAACTGCGCAAGGCCAGCGCGTGGTGGTTCTCGCAGCGCGAACCAGGCGCCCCCATCAGTGTATATCTGAAGGCCGTGATGGCGCATGACCTGGTGGTGAAATAAAGGTGCTCGAGCAGGGAAATGCGCAAGGCCAGCGCAAGGATGGACGGGTTCTCGCAGCGCGCACCAGGCGCCCCCATCAGTGTGTATCTGAAGGCCGTGATGGCGCATGACTTGGTGGTGAAATAAGGGTGGTGAAATAGAGAAAATGCGCAAAAAGTGCGCTGGGACAAATACTAGCAAGAATTACAACTCGGCGGCCTTGTAAAGCGCTGCCGATCTGCTAGAGTTTAATTGCATCAACTACGTGTTGGAGCGCTGCTCTGGCACATTGAGCAACCCAGCGGACAGCCGTCCAACGGCGGCTGAAAGACCATGTTAACCTTCGTCGTTTTTCTCTTCATCGCCATCTTCGCCGCCATCATCGGCTTCGTCGCCTTTGAACTGATCGAAGAAATGCGCGGCAGTCACCACAAGCTGATGGATCGCTACCACGAGTAGTGTTCGCCTCGGCAATATCGCATGGCGCCAGCGACAGCCTACAGGCCCGTCCCTCGCGCCATCCTTGTATCTCCCCACAAAACTTACTGCGCGTCGCGATTTGCAATCTGCGATGCTCACTGCCTCGGCGGCCCCGTGCACAGCACAGTTCCGCTTCTCGATCACAACTCCCTTCCGCTCGCTACAGTTTTGTAGGGAGCTAGTACTTTACACTCCCGTCTTGAACTTCGTATAGATACGCGTCATCAAGCGGCGGATGTCGGCCGTGGTCGCTTCCGGTGCGGCCATGCGCTGCTTGTCGGCGTCCGACAGGAAGATGGCCTTGTTTTCACCGATGTCCTTGCGCACATATTTGATGCTGGCCGGATTCGGATTCGCGTAGAACACCTTGTTGCTCAGGCTGGCATGCACTTGCGGGCGCAGGATGTAGTTGATGAACAGGTGCGCGTTGCTCGGATGGGGCGCGTCGGCGGGGATGGCCATGGTATCGAACATCAGGGCGGCCGTCTTCGGCACCAGCACCTGGATCACATTGCCGTTTTTCGCATCGATGGCGCGCTGGCGTGCGATATTGATGTCGCCCGACCAGCCCAGCGCGACGCAGACGGAACCGTTGGCCATGTCATTGATGTAGCCGGATGAGCTGAACAGGGTCACGTAGGGACGGATCGCCTGCAGCACCTTGCCCGCTTCCTGGTAATCGGCGGCCGCTTTCGAGTACGCGGGCTTGCCCAGGTATTGCAGGGCGGCCGGCAGCACTTCCGACGGCGAGTCGAGGAAGGACACGCCGCACGATTTCAGCTTCGCCGCGTATTTCGGGTCGAAGATCAAGTCCCAGGCGTTATCAGGCATGGGCATGCCGCCCAGCGCGGCCTTGACCTTGTTGACGTTGATGCCCACCGTCGTGTAGCCCCACAGCCAGTCGACCAGGTAATCGTTGTTCGGGTCGATCTTAGACAGCTTGGCCTGCAGGTTCTGGTCCAGGTTGCCCAGATTCGTCAGCTTGCTCTTGTCGAGCTTGCGCAACAGGCCCGCATCGATCTGCAGGCGCGCCCACTGGGCCGTCGGCACGACGATGTCGTAGCCGGACTTGCCCGCCACCAGTTTCGCATTGAGGATTTCGTTATTGTCGAAAACGTCGTAGCGTACCTTGATGCCCGTTTCCTTCTCAAAATTCTTGATCGTATCGTCGCCGATATAGTCCGACCAGTTATAGATGTTCAGAACCTTTTCTTCCTGAGCCTGAGCTTGGCCAGGCAAGGCCAGTACGGCCGCCGCCAAGGTCAGTCCCACTCCAATGCGCCGCCCTGCTTGCCATGTGTTTGCCATCGTACCGCCTCCGGAATTAGTCAGAAAATAGTGCCGATCATAACAAGAAGGGCGGCATCAGGTCTAGCCTGATACCGCCCTGCTTTCACTGCCGGGGTCAGACCCCAAGCAACATTACACCTTGTCCAGCCCCACTTGCGCCCCCGTAAATACGAGGTTGCCGTTCTGGGCGTCGATGCGGATTTCGTCTTTCGGGCCGAACTTGCCTTCCAGAATCAGCTTCGACAGCGGATTTTCGATCTGCTGCTGGATCGCCCGCTTCAGCGGACGGGCGCCATACACCGGGTCGTAGCCCGCCTCGGCGATTTGCTGCAAGGCCGCGTCCGTCAAGCTCAGCGCCATGTCCATGCGCGCCAGGCGTTCTTCGAGGATCTTCAGCTGGATCTTCGCGATCGCGCCGATGTTTTTCTCGTCGAGGCCGTGGAACACGACGATTTCGTCGATACGGTTGACGAACTCGGGACGGAAGTGCGAACGTACCTCGGCCATCACTGCCAGCTTCACGACACCGGGATCATCGCTTTCCATGGCCTGGATTTTATGCGAACCCAGGTTCGAGGTCATGATGATGACGGTATTCTTGAAGTCCACCGTGCGGCCCTGGCCATCCGTCATGCGTCCATCGTCGAGCACTTGCAGCAGCACGTTGAAGACGTCGGCATGCGCCTTTTCCACTTCGTCGAGCAGGATCACGCTGTACGGCTTGCGGCGCACGGCTTCCGTCAGGTAGCCGCCCTCGTCGTAGCCCACGTAGCCCGGCGGCGCGCCGATCAGACGGGCCACGGAATGCTTCTCCATGAACTCGCTCATATCGATGCGGATCATCGATTCTTCCGTATCGAACAGGAAAGTCGCCAGCGCCTTGCTCAGCTCGGTCTTGCCGACACCCGTCGGTCCCAGGAACATGAAGGAACCATATGGACGGTTCGGGTCGGAGAGGCCGGCGCGCGAACGGCGGATGGCGTCAGCCACGGCCGTGATCGCTTCATCCTGGCCCACGACGCGCTCGTGCAGCTTCTCTTCGATATGCAGCAGCTTGTCGCGCTCGCCCTGCATCATGCGCGACACGGGGATACCCGTCGCGCGCGACACCACTTCGGCGATTTCCTCGGCGCCCACTTCCGTGCGCAGCAGTTTCGGCTGGTCAGGGTCGAGTTTCGGGATGCCGCTGTCAGCCTGCTTGAGCTGGGCTTCCAGCTGCGGCAACTTGCCATACTGCAATTCCGACACTTTCTGCCAGTTGCTCTCGCGCGTGGCTTGCTCCATCTGCAGCTTGACTTGCTCGATCTCTTCCTTGATGTGCGTGCTGCCCTGCACCACGGCTTTTTCCGCCTTCAGGATTTCCTCGAAGTCATTGTATTCGCGCTGCAGCTTGACGATCTCTTCCTCGATCAAGGCCAGGCGGCGCAACGACGCTTCGTCCTTTTCCTTCTTGACAGCTTCGCGCTCGATCTTGAGCTGGATCAAACGGCGTTCCAGCTTGTCCATCACTTCCGGCTTGGAATCGATCTCGATCTTGATCTTCGCCGCCGCTTCATCGATCAGGTCGATCGCCTTGTCGGGCAGGAAACGGTCCGTGATATAGCGGTGCGACAGCTCGGCGGCGGCAATGATGGCCGCGTCCGTGATTTCCACCTTGTGGTGCAGCGCATATTTATCCTGCAAGCCGCGCAGGATGGCGATCGTCGCTTCCACGGTCGGTTCGTCGACGAGCACTTTCTGGAAGCGGCGTTCCAGCGCGGCATCCTTCTCGATGTACTTGCGGTACTCGTCGAGGGTGGTCGCGCCCACGCAATGCAGTTCGCCGCGCGCCAGCGCCGGTTTCAGCATATTGCCGGCATCCATCGCGCCTTCGGCCTTGCCCGCGCCCACCATGGTGTGCATTTCATCGATGAAGACGATGGTTTGCCCTTCATCCATGGCCAGTTCCTTCAGCACGGATTTCAGGCGCTCCTCGAATTCGCCGCGAAATTTCGCGCCAGCCAGCAAGGCCGCCATGTCCAGCGACAGTACGCGCTTGCCTTTCAGCGATTCCGGCACTTCGCCGTTGACGATGCGCTGCGCCAAGCCTTCGACGATGGCCGTCTTGCCCACGCCCGGTTCGCCGATCAGCACGGGGTTGTTCTTGCTGCGGCGCTGCAGGATCTGGATGGTGCGGCGGATTTCATCGTCGCGGCCGATGACAGGGTCGAGCTTGCCCTTGCGTGCCCGCTCCGTCAGGTCCAGCGTGTATTTTTTCAAGGCTTCGCGCTGGCCTTCGGCCTCTTGCGAATCGACTTTGTTGCCGCCGCGCACAGCCTCGATGGCCGCTTCCAGCGCCTTGCGGGTCAGGCCGTTTTCGCGCGCCAGCTTGCCGCAGTCGGATTTGTCGTCCGTCATGGCCAGCAAGACCATTTCGCTGGACACGAACTGGTCGCCCGCCTTCTGCGATTCCTTGTCGGCCAGGTTCAAGAGAGCCACGAATTCGCGGCTGACCTGCACGTCGCCGCCCGTGCCCGACACTTTCGGCAAGCGTTCGATGGACGCGCCCAGGGCCTTGGACAGGCCGCCCACGTTGACGCCGGCCCGCTGCAAGAGCGAACGGGCGCCGCCGTCGTCCTGGTTCAACAGGGCCGTCAGCAGGTGGACTGGTTCGATATAGGGATTGTCGTTGCCCACGGCCAAGCTTTGCGCATCGGCCAGGGCTTCCTGTAATTTGGTAGTGAGTTTGTCTTGTCGCATGAAAAGCGCTCCCGGTTAATTAGTTGTTAACCAAATTGGGGTGAGGCAGTACTTTTCAAGCATACACAAAGCAGAAAACCGCTGCATTTGGGCAAATGCTAGCGTGCGCGGCAGATACGATTCAAATGGTGCTTGCTTTTGTCACCCATTTGTCCAGCGCCGTCTCGTCGCTGTCGCGCGCATCGACCCAGCGCGCGCCTTCCGGCGTATCTTCCTTCTTCCAGAACGGCGCTTCCGTCTTCAGGTAGTCGATGATGAACTCGCAGGCGGCGAACGCCTCGCCCCGGTGGGCGGACGAGACGGCCACCAGCACGATCTGCTCCTGCGGCAACAGCGGCCCCACGCGGTGGATCACCAGCGCGCCCGACAGGGGCCAGCGCGCGCGCGCCTGCTCGACGATGGCTACAATGGACTTTTCCGTCATGCCCGGATAATGCTCGAGCTCCATGGCGGCCACGTCCAGCCCCTCGTTCATGTCGCGCACCGTGCCGACGAAGCCGACGACGGCACCCACCTTGGGGTTGCCTGCACGCAATTGTGCGATTTCTTGACTCAAGTCAAAATCAGCTTGCTGGACGCGGACGCTGGTACTCATTTGGCATGCCCTCCGATACGGCGCAGCAGGGTTTCGATGCGGCTGGCCGTGCGCGCATCGGTGGCGGCGGCAATCGCGCACAGCTGCATCAGCTGCGACACTTGCGTGAGCGGCTTCTGGCCCGATTTCAGCGACGATTGCAGCACTTCCACCTGCATTTTCAGGCGGTCGCGGGCAAATTCGGCGCCGCTGTCGACACCGGCGACGATTTCCAGGCGCAAGACTTCTTCGAGCAAGCGGGCCTCGTTGGCCTGCAATTGCTGCACGTAGGCGCAAGCGCCCTCGCCCAGCGCGGCCTGGGCGGCGGCAAAGCGCTGCAGCAGGCTGCGTTCATATTGCGTGTCGAGCGGCGGCAAGGCGCTCCAGCGCTCGCTCCACGCTGACGCGTCGGCATCGGCGCCGCCCTCGGCCAGCGACGCTTCCAGCGATTGCACCAGGCGCAGCTTGTCGCGCAAGGCGTTGGCCTGGGCCGCGCCGGCCCGTTCGGCGATGGCGTCCGCTTGCGCCTGCACGCCGGCGACGGCCGCGTGGTAGCGCTGCTCGATCTTCGCTTCGCTGGCGCGCGGCACGGGGCCCGTGGCGTTCCAGGCGGCGCGCGTGTCGCGCAGCAAGTGATGGATGAAGGCCGTGCGGGACTTGTCGTCGCCCTCGGGCACGACGGCCGTTTCCAGCGTGGCGCACAGCGCTTCGCGCGCATGCAGGTGTTCGCGGCGCTCGTGGTCGGCCGCGTGGGCCGTTTCCTTGCGCTTGGCGAAGATATCGTCGCAGGCGGCGCGGAAACGCTGCCACAGCGCCTGTTCCGCGCGGCGCTCCAGCGGCAGCGCTTTCGCCAGTTCCTGCCATTTATCCTGCAAGGCTTTCAGCATGTCGACCGTGTTGCGCTCCGATGGCTTGAGCAGACCCACTTCGACGATCAATTGTTCGCGGCGCGCCGTCTCGATCTGGCGCTGCGTGTCCAGCGGCTTCGACAGGGCGTCCAGCGCGGCGCCAAATTCCGTATCCAGGCGTTTCTTTTCCTTGCGGTCGATGGTGCCCAGGCGCGTCCAGGCCTGGCGCAGGCGCTGCGAGGCGGAGGCGACATGTTTCCAGTCGGTACTTTCTTCGGCCGCCAGGGCTGCCGTTTCCGCGATCAGTTCCTGGGCCTTGGCCGCGTTGCCGTGACGCTCTTCCGCCAATTGCTTGAAATGCTGGGCCGCCGGCGCATACGCGAGGCTGCAGGCGGCGTCGAAACGTTCCCACAGGGATTTCGGCGCCGGGCCGGACAAGGTATCGAGCGACTTCCAGCGCTCGCGCAGGCTGCCCACTTTCTTGGCCAGCTCGGCCATTGGGAGTTCCTGCGCCGGCAATTCCTCGCCCGCCTTGACCAATTCCTCGCGCGACACGTTGCCGCCCCAGCGCGCCCAGTCGGCCAGGCGCTTGAATTCTCCGCGCACATGGGCCAGGCGGTCCGCTTGCGCAGGCGTCAAGCGGCCATGCTTGCTATCGCGCAAGGTCTTGTCATGCTCGGAAGCCACGTGCAGCAAGCCATCCTGCAGGGCCGCTTCCATGGCGTCGAGCGTCTTGAAGAACTGTTCCGTCGCTTCTTTCGAGACGGGCGCGTGTTCCTGGCGCGGCTTGCGCGGCGCCGGGTCCGCATGGGCTGGTGCGGCCTCTGGCGTTGCCGCCTGCACGGGCGCCGGCGCGCTGGCCAGCACGGCCGCAAATTGCTGCTGCAAGCTGTCGGACAAGGGCGACTCGGGCAGGCGCGGCAGGGCTTGCCATGCGCGCCTCAAGGTATCCACGTCGAGCGTGGCGGCGTCCTGCGCCAGCCATTCCGCCAGCGCGGCCTGGCGCGCGTCGAACACGGCCTGGTGTTGCTGCAGGGCTTGCAGGGCGGACTGCGCCTGCTCGCGCGCCTGGATGAAATCGCTTTCCAGGTGTTTCGGCAAGGAACCGCGCTCGGGTGATTGCGCATGCTGCGCATGTTCCCCGTCCAGGCGGGCCAGCGCCTGCGCCAGCTCGCCGGCGGACTGGCCATTGCTGGCCAACGCGCGCGCGGCGGCGACGGCGTCGATCACGGCGCGCTGCAGCACCACTTGCGCTTCCAGGCGGGCGGCCAGCGCGGCGCGCGCGGCGGCAAAGGCGGTCGCCAGCTCCGGCGTGGCCTTGATGACTTGCCATTGGCGGTCCAGTTCGGCTACCTGGTTGGGGCTGAGCTTTTCATCGTTCAACAGGCGCTGGGCCGTGTCGATGCTGGCCTGGGCGCGTTGCGTCTCGGCAGCCTGATGACGGATCAGGTCGATGCGGCCCTGCATCAGCTTGGCCACGCGGCGGTCCGTGTTGCGCATGGCGTGGTGGACTTTTTCCAGCAGGGGCAAGGCGTGGACGTGTTCGGCCGCGATCAGACGGGCATCGGCAAATTCGCTGGACACGATGAATTCAAAGGCGGCAGCCTCGTCGCCAGCCACGGCATGGGCACGCGCCACCTGTTCGGCGCGGCGCGATGCGCTCTGCGCCGAGGCGGCGGCCTGTTCTGCCACGACAGGGTCGGGTACGGCAGTCTTGCTGGCAGAACGCTTGAAGAGAAATTCGAACATGACGGGTTTCGCGTGGATCAAAACCACCATCATAACAAAGCCCAGGGTATTGCATCGGACAGGACTGAACAAGTTATCAAATGAATAAAGCGAATCTTTTCCGAATCTTTCCCGAATCTTTTCCCTGGATTTTTGCCCTATGACGGTGTGCCAGCCGCCCTCGCGAAAACGCCTCCGGCAAACACCGCCTGGCGGGGTGTGCGCTCGCTACCCGTTCAAGCCTGCGCACGCAGCGGCTGTGCCGGCGCGGGCGGCGCGGACGCGGCACCATCCGCCAGCGTTTCAGCGCCGCCGGCTGCAGGCAAGGGCGCCGGCAAAGGCGCTGGCAAAACAAAGGGCAGCACTTGCGCCTTGCCACGGCGCGCTTCCTGCGCGCGCGCATCGTGGGCGAGGAACTGGTAGGCGATGGCAAACCACGCTTCGCCGACGATGACCTTGCGCGCCAGCGCGAACAGTTCGCGCTCTTCCTTTTCCAGGCGCTGCAGCAAGGCCGCGCAAAAGGCGTCGATGGCGGCGCACAGCTGCTCGGCCTGTAATTCGGAATGGTCGATGGCGGCACCCGCGCGCTGCTGCACGACATTGATGCTTTCCAGCGCCGCGTGGTTCAAGCCGTTCAACTCGTCCAGCAAGCCGTCCGCATGGGGCGCGGCCTGGCGGATGGCGGGAATCAGGTACATCTCCACCTTGCGCCAATAGCTCCCCTGGTACAACCGGTTCAGCCAGTCGCCCGTGTACTGCAGTTGCGCCAAACTGAGCCTGCTTTGCTGGCGCAATTGCACCTGCATGTATTTCTGAAAAGCCAACAAGCTCATGCGGATGCTGGCCTGTTCCACCGACAGGGAAACCAATATATATGTTGCAGTAAGCATGCACTCACTCCCGAAAACGCGCTGGATATGTCATCCTGGAAGTGAAAGTGTAAAGACTACCGACAGGGGCCGGTTTGATCCTGCACAAACCCGCGGCTGGCCAGCCGCGCTTTCTTTTACGGCGCGCGCAAGCCGATATGCAAGTTGACGACGCCCGGCTCTTCCGACGGCGTGACTTCGCCGCCAAAGCTTTTCACCAGCCGCTGCATGCCCTTGTTGCGCGCCATCGCCTCGCCCACCAGCGCTTCCGTGCCCCGGCTGCGGAAATAGTCGACCAGCTTCTCGAACAGGATGTGTCCCAGTCCCTTGCCTTTCAGGGCCGAGCGCACGGCGATGGCGAAATCGGCGTGGATATTGTCCGGGTCGGCCACGGCGCGCACCACGCCCAGGGTTTCCGGCTTGCCGTCCGGACCCGTGTGCGTGGCGATGAAGGCCATGGCGCGGTCGTAATCGATCTGCGTCAGGCGCGCCAGCTGCGACACGGGCAGCTCGCGCATGGACGTGAAGAAGCGCAGGCGCACGTCGTCCGGGTCCAGCGCGTGGAACAGGTCCATGTGCTGCGGCGCGTCCTCGGGGCGGATGGGGCGCAGCAGGATGGACTGGTCCATCCACGTCACCTGCTCTTCCAGCTCCTGCGGATACGGGCGGATGGCCAGGCGGTCGCGCTTCTGGCCCGGCTGCAGGCGGATGCGCGCGTCGAGGGCGATCACGCCATCCGCATCGGCCACCAGGGGATTGATGTCGAGTTCGGCCAGCTCGCCGATGTCGGCCACCAGTTCGGCCACCTGGATCAGGGTGTAGCAGATGGCATCGATGTCGGCCGGCGGCTGGTTGCGGTAGCCGGCCAGCAGCTTCGACACGCGCGTGCGCGCCAGCATGTCGCGCGCCAGCACCATGTTCAGCGGCGGCAAGCCGATGGCGTGGTCGGCCGTCACTTCCACGGCGATGCCGCCCTGCCCCACCAATATCACGGGGCCGAAGGCGGCGTCCGTCGTCACGCCGACGATCAGTTCATGCGATTGCGGCCGGCGCGCCATCTGCTGCACGGTAAAACCGTCGATCAGCGCGTCGGGACGCATGCGGCGCACGCGCTTGAGCATGGCGGCGGCGGCCGTGCGCAGGATGTCGGGCGTGTCCAGGTCGAGCGCCACGCCGCCCACGTCGGACTTGTGCGCGATGTCGGGCGAGTGGATTTTCAACGCGACGGGATAGCCGATGTCGGCCGCCACGGCCAGCGCCTCTTCCACGTCGGCCGCCATGCGCGTGGTGGCGACGGGAATGCCATAGGCGGCCAGGATTTCCTTCGAGCGGCATTCACCGAGCACCGTCTGGCCGGCCGCCAGCGCGGCGGCGACGATTTCGCGCACCCTGGCGCGCCGCGGCGTGGCCGACATGGGCAGCTGCGCCGGCACCTGCATCAGGGTTTCCTGGTTGCGCCGGTACTGCACGATCTGCATGAAGCCATGTACGGCCTTTTCCGGCGTGTCGTAGGTGGGAATGCCGGCCCGGTTGAAGACCTGGCGCGCAGGCGCCACGGTGGTGCCGCCCAGCAGGCACGACAGCACCGTGCGCGAGGTGGCCTTGATCAGCGGCGTGACGGCTTCGGCGATGTCGATCGACGAGACCATGGCCGTGGGCGCGTGCAGCAGCAGCAAGGCGTCCGCCTGCGGCTCGTCGAGCAGCGGCTTGATGGCGTCGGCATAGCGCTGCACGGCCGCGTCGCCGGGCAAGCCCACGGGGTTGTCGTGCGACCAGCCCCGTGGCAGCGCCTTTTCCAGCGCGATGACGGTGTCCGGCGACAGGTCGGCCAGCTTGCCGCCGCTGCTCACCAGCGCATCGGTGGCCATCACGCCCAGGCCGCCGCCGTTGCACAGGATCGCCAGGCGCTCGCCGCGCTGCGAACGGATATGCGTGAGGGTTTCCACGGCGTCGAACAATTCCTCGGCCGAATACACGCGCAGCATGCCGGCGCGGCGGATGGCCGCGTCGTACACGGCGTCGGAACCGGCCAGCGCGCCCGTATGCCAGGCCGCCATGGCCGCGCCTTCCGCCTCGCGCCCCGCTTTCAGGACGATGACTGGCTTGCTGCGCGCGGCCGCGCGCGCCGCCGACATGAATTTGCGCGCCGCCTGGATATCTTCCATGTACAGCAGGATGGCGGCCGTGTCGATGTCGCCGGCCAGGTAGTCGAGCAAGTCGCCGAAATCGACATCGTAGCTGGCACCCAGCGAAATGAACTTGGAAAAGCCCACGCCATGCGCGTTGGCCCAGTCGAGCACGCCCGACACCAGCGCGCCCGATTGCGACACGAAGGCGATCTTGCCGCTGGTTGCGCCCACGTGGGCGAAGCTGGCGTTCAAGCCCAGTTTCGGCACCAGCAGCCCCATGCTGTTGGGGCCGAGGATGCGCAGCAAATGCGGCTTGGCCGCCTTCAGCATGGCCAGGCGCAGCGACTGCTCGCGCACGGGGTCGAGGCCGGACGTCATGACGATGGCCGCGCGCGTGCCCAGCGCGCCCAGTTCGCGGATCAGGGCCGTGATGGTGGCGGGCGGCGTGCAGATGATGGCCAGGTCCGGCGCTTTCGGCAGCTGCGCCAGCTTGCGGTAGCATTTCAGGCCCATCAGCTCGTCATACTTGGGATTGACGGGCCAGATGTCTCCTTGGTAGCCGCCACCGAGCAGGTTGTACAGGGCGATGGCGCCCAGCTTGCGTTCGCGCGCCGTGGCGCCGATCAGGGCCACCGAGGCCGGCTTGAACAGCTTGTCGAGATTACGGATACTCATGTTCTGGCCTCATGGATTGCCGAAGCGGGATTGCCGGAGCGACTACGCGCCAGTGTAAGGGATGCGTTGCCAAAAAAATTTGATCTTGCGCTGCATTTCACGAAAAACCCGCGCGCCCCTACCAGCGCGAGCGGTGGCTTTCCGTCACCCCGGCCAGCTGCGCCACGATGCGCTTGGGAGAGTCCGCGCTGGTGCGCACCCAGCCGCTGAAGGTGCCGATGGGCTGGATGTAGCGGCTGGCGGCGATCCACAGATTCTTATCCTCGCGGCGCGCGCCCTCGGGCTTGAAGTGCAGGTCCAGCAAATCGTCGTCCGTCCACACATGCCACGGCGCCAGCGGGTTGTCGGGATTGAAGTCGAAATGCGCGCGGCCCAGCGGATACAGCTGGCCATCGAGCCACAGCACGTTTTCATGCGCGCCGAAATAGCCGGCCTGCAGGTTGAAACCCAGGTCCAGGCTGTGCGCCGAGGCCCAGCGCCATTCCGTTTCGCGCGCCAGCAAGCCGTTCGAATAATCGAAGCTGGCCACGCCGTCGTCCAAGCTGTAGCCCATGGCGCCGCAGCGCACGCTGCCCCACAAGGGCAAGCCGCCCGACTTTTGCGTCGCATGCACGCTGCCGCCCTCGCCCACGGGCCCCACGGC
Organism: Janthinobacterium sp. SUN100; assembly: GCF_030397705.1. Classification (NCBI taxonomy): domain Bacteria; kingdom Pseudomonadati; phylum Pseudomonadota; class Betaproteobacteria; order Burkholderiales; family Oxalobacteraceae; genus Janthinobacterium; species Janthinobacterium sp. SUN100. The sequence continues at coordinate 403,170 of NZ_JAPUBU010000002.1, forward strand.
CAGCAAGGTGGGCGCCACGGGCGGGCCGAATTCCGCATCGATGCCGAAATGGCCGCAATCGAGCAGCAATCGATAGCGCTGCTGGGGCTGGGCCTCGATGGAGATCACTTGCGAGAGGAAGCGGAAACGGCTGCCGGCACCCGCATGCGGCGCCACCGTGGCGCTCAAGCCCGGCACGCCATCCTGCGAAAAACTGGCCACGATCTTGCCCTTGTGGCGGTCGAAGGCATACGCGAAGGCCGTGCTGGTCCAGCCCAGGTCGACGATGGCCACGCCGCAGAACAGCGTGGGCGTGGACAGGGCCACATAATGCCAGCGCTTGTGGTGGAACAGGCGCCAGAGGGCGCCGCGCGCGTGGGGCGGCGCCAGAGCGGCCCAGTCAAACGCGTTCAATTGCCCCGTGTAGCGGCCAAAGCAGGGGACGCCATCGGCGTCGAGCAGCTGGGGAGGAGCCGGTGGCAGCATCATGCGGCCCGCCTTGCGGCAGCGCCGCCGTCGAGCAGGGCCTGGGCCAGCAGCGCGCCGAAGGCTGCCGGCTGCGTCTGCGCAATATCAATATCCGGACAGGCATGCCAGAGCGCCAGGCGCTGCACGGCGCCGGCCACGTCCTGCACCAGGCGGGCACTGAGGCGCACGCCGTCTTCCAGCGCCAGCGACTTGATCTCGAAGCGCCCCTGCGCGCGGTGCGCCTTGGCGTCCAGGCGCCCCACCAGCGCGCCGCGGCGCAAGATCGGCAAGGTGAAATAGCCATAGCGGCGCTTTTCGGCCGGCGTGTAGCATTCGAGCCGGTAGTCGAAGCCGAACAATTCCAGGGCGCGGCGCCGGTCCCAGACGACGGGATCGAACGGCGACAGGATCGTCGTCAGGGTGGGCGCCAGCTTGCCGGCCGCCGCGTCGCGCAACAAGTCCCCATGCCCGGCATGCACGTACACGGCATCACTCCAGCCATCGACCGTGCAGCGCAGCAGCGCGCCCTCGTCCACCAGCGCCTGCAGATCGCGCGCCAGGCTGGCGCGCGACTGCTTCGTGCGGAAGTAGTCGCTGATCCAGCTGGCCCGCGCCAGCCCCAGCGCCTTCACGCTGGCCAGCAGCAGCCGGCGGCGCACCTGCTCCTCGGACGGCAGCAAGCCGTCGTGCCAGTCCGGCAGCACTCTTTCCGCCAGGTCGTAATAGCGCTGGAAATTGTGGCGTTTGGCGATCATCAGCACGCCCGACGTAAACAGCACTTCGAGCGAGCGCTTTTCCGGCTTCCAGCTCCACCAGCCGCCCGCCTGGCCATCCGTGCGCTCGAAGTCGGCCGAACGCGCGGCGCCGTTGGCGCGGATGTGTTCCAGCACCGAAGCGACGGCCTCGCCCTGCTCGGCCATCCATTTGACGGAGTATTTCCAGCCCATGGCGGCCGGATCCAGCATGCGGTGGCGGTACAGGCCATAGTCTTCGATGGGCACGAAGCAAGCCTCGTGCGCCCAGTACTCGAACAGCGCGCCCTCGGCCAGCAGCTGCTCCAGCCACGGCTGCGGATAGTCGCCCAGGCGGCTCCACAGCACCAGGTAGGGGCTGCGCGCCACCACGTGGATGGTGTCGATCTGCAGCACGCCCATCTGCCGCACGGCGGCCAGCACGTCCGCCTTCACGGCTTTCTTGCGCCGCGCTTGCAGCAAGCCCTGCGCGGCCAGGTGCAGCGCGCGCGCGGCGGCCAGCGATAAAGCGGGGGGATCGAAAGGAATGGGCTGGTGTGGGCTGTGCATAACAGAAAGATACCGCATTCTGCACACGCCTTGGGCGTTTTATCGCTATCGGATCGCGCCCGCTACGTTGCGGGAAACACGACCGTCACCGCCAGCCCCCGGCCCTGCAGTCCGGCGCCGAGGATAATCTGCGCGCCATGCCGCTCGGCGATGCGACGCACGATGGACAGGCCCAGCCCGCTGCCGGGAACCTGGCTGCCGCCCAGGCGCACGAAGCGTTCGAACACGCGCGCGTGCCATTGCTCGGCGATGCCCGGCCCCGTATCGGCCACGCGCAGGTAGCTGTGCCCCGCCTCCACGCCGCAGCTGATCTCGATGGCGCCCGGCGCCGGCGTATAGCGCAGCGCATTGTCGACCAGGTTACGCAGCAACACCTGCAGGCTGTCCGCATGCAGGGCGCAGGGCGCCGGCGCAACGTTGACCGCCAGCGACAACTGGTACTGCGCGGCCAGCGCCTGCCACTGCGCCCCCTGCGCTGCCAGCACGTGCGCCAGGTCGCCCGGCGCCAGCGCCGTCTCTGCCTGCGACTGCGGATCGAGCTGCGCCAGCGCCAGCAACTGGTTGACGAGGCGCGTGGCGCGCTCCACGCTGGCGCCCAGGGCGGCGATGAATTCCTCGCGTTCGTCCGCGCTGCGGGCCCGCTGCAGCACTTGCAGATTGGTCTTGATGGCGGCCAGCGGCGTGCGCAGCTCGTGCGCCGCATCGGCCGTGAAGCGCTGTTCGTTGTCGCGGCTGTGCCTCACCCTGCCGAACAGGCGGTTAATTTCCAGCAGCAGCGGATGCAGCTCCGAGGGCGCGCCGTGCACATGCACGTCCGTCAGTTCGTCGGGCGTGCGCGCCGACACTTCGTCGGCGGACGCCTGCAGCACGCGAAACACGCGGTGGATGCTCCACCAGATGGCGATGGTGGCCAACGCCACGAGCAGCAGGCCGAACAGCGCGATGCGGTAAAAGAAGCCGCGGCTGATGTCGTCGCGGTGACTGGTCGGTTCGGCCACCAGCAGTTGCAGGCTGCGCTGCGGGTCCCACAGCGAAAACAGACGCCAGCGCTGGCCGCCGATGCTGGTCCACGACAGGCCGTCCGGCGCGCTGCGCGACAGGGCGATGTCGGACGCCGCGTCGTTGCGGTACAGGACGCGCTGCTGCGCGTCGCGCACCTTGAACAGCAAATACTGGTGGGGATTCGGATGGCCGCGCAGCGGCAGGTCGATGGGCCCCGTCAAGCCATGCTCGCGCGCATCCTTTTCCACCAGCGACAGCAGCAAATGGCCCGTCTCGATCAGCGACTGGTCGAACAATTCCTGGCTTTCGCGGCGCGCTTCCACGTAGACGATGGCGGCGCTGCCCACCCACAGGGCCAGGGTCAGGCCCAGCAGCACGGCCAGCAGGGTGCGCCGCAGCGACCAGCTTTTCACGCCGCCGCCAGCCGTTAAGAATCTCTTAAGAACTTCTGCGCAAGATCCGGAGCGAAATATTTTTTGGGAAGCCATGCCTGCAATTGTAAATGATTCTTATTGCTTTCATGATTCCCATTACCTAAACAATACAGACCAATAATTCATTCACCCTCAGGAGTTTGCATGTCCAACAGCCCCCGCCGCGCGCGCCTGCCGCGTCCCACCACCCTGGCCCTGGCCTTGGCCGCCCTGTCCTGCCTGCCGGCCCACGCCCAGACGGGCACGCCTGCCAGCATGCCGGAAGTGGTGGTTTCCGCCTCCGGTTTCGAGCAGGATATCAAGCAGGCGCCCGCCTCGATCACCGTGCTGACGCGTGAAGAACTGTCGAAGGAACGCTTCGGCAACCTGACGCAGGCGCTGGAAAGCGTGGAAGGCATCGACGTGGGCGCGGCGGGCGACAAGACGGGCGGCATGAACATCAGCATCCGCGGCATGCCCAGCGACTACACCCTGGTACTGATCGACGGACGCCGCCAGAACGCGGCCGGCAATGTCACGCCAAACGGCTTCGGCGGCACGCAGACGAGCTTCATGCCGCCGCTGGCCGCCATCGAACGCATCGAGATCATCCGCGGCCCCATGTCGACCCTGTACGGTTCGGATGCCATGGGCGGCGTGATCAACATCATCACGCGCAAGGTGGGCAAGCAGTGGATGGGTTCCATCTCGGCCGACTACACCTTGCAGGAAGAGTCCGATTTCGGCGACGTGAAAAGCGGCCGCTTCTACCTGAGCGGCCCCATTGCCACCGACCTGCTGGGCCTGTCCCTGCGCGGCAGCAAGCAACGCCGCGATGCAGCCAACATCCGCTACAACGACGCGGCCGGTGCGGAAAATGTGCCGAGCATGGGCGCCAACCCCGTGCGCGCGGACATCGAAAACTTTGGCGCGCGCCTGGCGTTCACACCCAACCGTTTCCATACCGTCATCCTCGACGCGGATGCGGGCCGCCAGACCTACGACAATTCGAAGAAGCAACTGGGCACCTTGGGCTTGCAGGGCGGCTACGGTCCCGAGCAGAAATACAACCGCGACCAGTGGACCCTGTCGCACACGGGCCGCTTCGGCTTCGGCACCCTGGACAGCAGCTACATGGTGAACAAGACGGAAACCCTGGGCCGCACGATTCCGCCAGGCACGCCAGGCGCCGTCGCCGGCAGCGCGCGCACCCTGGAAGTGGAAAGCCAGGTGTTCGACACCAAATTGGTCCTGCCGTTGGGCAAACACATGGCCACCGTCGGCGCGCAATGGTGGAAAGCGGAAATGACGGATGGCGTGGCGCCAAAGAAATTCGAATTCACGCAAAAAGCCCTGTTCGTGGAAGACGAATGGCAGGTGCTGGAGAATATTGCGCTGACCTTCGGCGCCCGCTATGACGATCACAGCATCTTCGGCGGCCAGACCAGCCCCCGCGCCTATGCCGTGTGGAACGCGACGCCAAGCTGGACCGTCAAGGGCGGCGTCAGCAAGGGCTACAAGACGCCGCGCGTGGAACAATTGTCGCCAGGCATCAACGGTTTCGGCGGCCAGGGCACGATCCCCCTCGTCGGCAGCCCGAACCTGAAGCCGGAAACGAGCACGACGACGGAAATCGGCGCGTATTTCGACAACCTGGCCGGCTGGACCGCCAGCGGCTCCCTGTTCAACAATGCATTCAAGGACAAGATCACGACGGGCACGGGCCTCGTCAACTGCGATTACCGTCCCTCGCCGAACCGTCCCGGCTGCGTCAGCTTCGGCAACTGGCCCAACGTCGATGCGTTCGGCCAGTCGGTCAACGTGGATGAGGCCGTCACGCGCGGCGTCGAGCTGAATACGCGCTTCCCGTTGGGCAAGACCTTGTCGGCCAGCGCCAACTACACGTACACGGAAAGCGAACAGAAGAGCGGCAGCAACGCCGGCAAGCCCCTGAGCGACACGCCCAAGCACGCCGTCAACGCGCGCCTGAGCTGGGATATCTCGCGCGAATGGAACGGCTGGCTGCGCGCCGAGTACCGCAGCGAACGCTTCCGCGATCCGGGCACCTCCGCTTCCACGCGCGCCGCCAAGGCCGCGCTGGGCGACTACAAGGGCTACACCATGTTGCACCTGGGCAGCAGCTACCAGCTGAGCAAGCGCGTCACCCTGAACGCGGCCGTGTACAACCTGCTCAACAAGGACTTCGTCGACTACCAGCCGTACCGCGCGCCAACGTTGACCTACGCCAACCGCTATGTCAACAGCCTGGACGGCCGCCGTCTGTGGCTGTCGGCCACCGTCGATTTCTGATGCGCTAATCCAGCCGCATCATCGATGCCAACGGGCTGCCTCAGGGTAGCCCGTTTTTCCATCAGGCCGCTTGCGCTTTATCAATGCAATAACCGATCGCATGCACGGTGCGTATCAAGTCCCGCCCCAGCTTCTTGCGTAGGTGGTGGATATGCACTTGCACGGCATTGCTTTCCACTTCATCGCCCCAGCTGTACAGGTTTTTCTCCAGCTGTTCCCGGCTCAGCACCCGGCCGCCGTGTTCCAGCAGCAATTGCAGGATGCGAAACTCCTTCATCGTGAGCATCACGGGCAATCCCCCTTGCGTCACCTGCCGATCCGCGATATCGAGCACCAGGTCGCCGTGCACGAGGTGCTCGCGCAGGCGGCCCGCGGCGCGCCGGCAGGCGCTGCGGATGCGCGCGGCCAGTTCGTCGAGGTCGAACGGTTTCACGATGAAGTCGTCGGCGCCCGCGTCGAGCCCGGCGATGCGCTCGCCCACCTGATCGCGCGCCGTGACAACCAGCACGGCGCCGCTGTAGCCATTGTCGCGCAGCACGCCCAGCGCCTGCATGCCATCCTGTCCCGGCAAGCCCAGGTCGAGCAAAATGCAGCCATAGTCGTGCAGACGCACGGCCGTGTGCGCATGTTCGGCGCTCGTGACCCAGTCGACGGCGTGGCCGGCCTGTTCCAGGCCGATCTGCGTGGCGCGGCCCAGCTGCGGGTCGTCTTCGGTCAGCAAGATGCGCATGGGGTGGGAAGCGGACGGGCCGCTCAGTCCTTTTTCTTGATCAGGCCAGCGAGCGCGGCGAAGGGATTGTGCGTGGCGGGCGCCACCTCGGCCGACAGCAGGCCGGCGCCACGGTCCGCTTCCAGGTAGCGCGAGTGCTCATTGTCGTGGCAATACAGGCACAGCAGTTCCCAGTTGCTGCCATCGGGCGGATTGTTGTCGTGGTTGTGGTCGCGGTGGTGCACCGTCAGCTGCTGCACGTTGGCGCGCGTGAATTCGCGCATGCAGCGGCCGCAGACCCACGGGTACATCTTCAGCGAACGCTCGCGGTAGCCGCTCTCGCGCTGGTCGGCGGCGCGGCGCGCTTCAGCCACGATCTTGTCCAGTCTTGCCGCGTCGGGCTTTTTACTCTGCATGACAACTTTCGATATGGGAGGAAGAAGCATCCATTTTAATGAGGATGGGGGCGCAATTGTACTTTTTCTGCCACGGCGCCAGCCCGTGTCGCCGCCGGCGTGCTTTTTTTAGCGTGCGCGGCACCACGGCTACTTGATTTAAAGCAAAATAAGGCCAGCGACAGACCGCGAACAGACGATGGCAGCGGCGGCAACACGCTGACGCGCAAGGCGGCCGATTTCGGCTATCATGCGCGCCACGCCGCCCCTCCCCTTTTCCATGAATATAGCCTGCAAGCGCCCGTGATAGCGATAACAAGACCCCTGCAACGCCTTGCCCGCCGCCTGTACCGTCTCAGCCTGGTGCCCCTGTTCGCGCTCATCCTGCTGCTGGCGCTGTGGGCGGCCGTCTTTTACCAGGTGGGCCAGGAGCGGGCCAGCGCCGTGCGCGACGCCGTGGCCGTCAGCCAGTCGCTGGCGCGGACCCTGGCCGACCATACCAGTTTCACCCTGCGCCAGACGGATCACGCCACGCAATTGTTCAAGCTCAAATACGAGGAAACGGACGGCGGCCTGCGCCTGAATGAATTCACGCGCCGCCAGGGCCTGCTCGACAGCGTGCTACCGTCGAAACTGGCATTGCCGATCGCCCTCGTCGATGCGCAGGGCAATGTGCTCGACAGCGCCAACGCCTACCTGCCGGAAAACCTGGCCGGCCAGGCATTTTTCAGGGCGCTGGCCGCGAATGCGTCCGACACGGCCCTGGTCGACACGCCCATGCTCGACGCGGGCGGCAAGCACTGGACCATCCGCCTGGCGCGCCGCCTGAACGATGCGCAAGGCCGCTTTGCCGGCGCCATCGTCATCCTCGTCGACCCCACGTATTTTGTCGACGACTACGACCGCCTGAACCTCGATGAACAGGGCGCGCTGATGCTGGTGGCGCGCGACAGCGGCCTGACGGCGGGGCGCATCGGCGAGCAACTGATCCTCAGCGACCGCATCGACTTCCGCATGCCGGGACCGCCGCAGCACGCCGCCGGAGAATTGCTGATCGAGCCGCCCGTCGACGCGACGTCCCGCATCTACAGCTACCACGAGCTGCCGCGCTACCCGCTGCTGGCCGTGGTGGGCGTGAGCCGCGCCGTGGCCCTGACGCGCTTCGAACACCGCCGCCTGATATATGTCGGCGCGCTGCTCGCCGCCAGCGTGCTCATTGCCGGCTTTACGACCCTGCTGATGCGCCAGAGCGCGCGCCTGCGCCGCAGCATCCGCCAGGCCACGGAAACGCAAGCCTTGCTGCGCGCGGCGCACCAGGGCAGCCTCGATGCCGTGCTGCTGCTGAAAGCCTGGCGCGCCGCGCCGGGCAAGCCGGTGGAAGACTTCACCTTTGCCGACATCAACGAGCGCGCCGCCGACATGCTGGGCAAGCCGCGCTCCGAACTGCTGGGCCAGCGCGTGCTGCCGCTGATACCGCTGCTGCGCGGCGAGCGTTTCTTCAAGCGCTTCGTGCTGGTGATGGAAACGGGCCAGCCGCTGGAAGATGAGTTCGAACTGCCGCTGGCCTCGGGCGGCACGCGCTGGCTGCGCCACCAGGTGGTGCCGATCGCCGACGGCGTGGCCGTCACCTCGCGCGACATCAGCGCGCGCAAGCACGACGAACTGGCGCTGCAGGACAACCGCAGCTTCCTGCAGTCGCTGATCGACCATTTGCCCGTGCTGGTCTACGTAAAAAGCGCGCGCCCGGAAAATTTCGGCCAGATGGAAGTGTGGAACAAGGCGGCCGAGGACATCACCGGCCACCTGGCCGCCAACGTCATCGGCAAGACCGATTGCCAGGCCTTCCCGCCCGACTTCGGCCTGCACGACGCCGAGGACGACCGCGCCATCCTGGCCGAGCGGGGCGTCATCGACCATACGGAAAAGCCGTTGCGTCTGTTCGATGGCAGCCTGCGCTACCTGCGCGCCGTCTCCGTGCCCGTGTTCGACGAGCGCCAGCAGATCGAACATATCCTGTGCATCGCCGAGGATATCTCGCAGCGCCGCCAGCAGGAACTGGAACTGCGCCAGAAACAGGCCGAACTGGCCGCCGTCAACGACGCTTCCCCCCTCGGCCTGGTGCGCCTGGACCGCCAGCGCCGCTGCACCTACGTCAACCGCACCTTCGAATCGATCACGGGCTTGCCGCGCGCGGCCGCCCTGGGCGCCGGCTGGACCAGCGCCCTGCACCCGGACGACTATCCGCTGATGCACGTGGCGCTGGAACAACTCACGCGCAGCCATGCGCCCTTCCAGTCCACCCTGCGCTGCCTGCACCGCGACGGCAGGCTGGTCTGGGTCTCCGTCAAAATTGCCCCCATCCTCATCGACGGCCGGATCGAAGGCTACGTGGGCAGCCTGGACGACATCACCATCCTGCGCGAATCGGAAGTGGCGCTGCTGGAAAGCGAAGCGCGCCTGCGCACCATCGCCGACACCCTGCCGGCCATGATCGCCTACATCGACGCCGACCAGGTCTACCGCTTCCTGAACATCGCCTATGAGCGCGAATTCGGCCTGACGGGCCGGCAAGCGCTGGGCAAGAGCGTGCGCGACACGGTGGGCGAGGCGCGCTACCGCACGGTGGCGCCGTACATCGAAAGAGTGCTGGCGGGCGAAACCCTGAGCTTCGAGGAAGAAGACGACAAGGAAGGCATCGAGCGCTGCCTGGAAGTGATCTACATCCCGCAGATCGGCGAAGACAAGCTGCAGGTGGTGGGCTTTCACGTGATGCGCCAGGATATCACCGTGCAAAAGCGCGAAAAACAGCGCCTGCTGAAACTGGCCCAGGTCGATGCGCTGACGGGTTTGTCGAACCGCGCCGGATTCCAGCAAAAACTCAGCGACGCCATGCACGCAAGCCGCCAGCATCAGCACCTGATGGCCGTCATGTACATGGATATCGACCGTTTCAAGCCCGTCAACGACACGCACGGCCACGGCACCGGCGACGCGCTGCTGCGCGCCTTCGCCCAGCGCCTGACGCAAACCATGCGCGTCACCGACATCGTCGCCCGCCTGGGCGGCGACGAATTCACCATCATCATGGAACAGATCACCCGGCCCGAGGACGCGGCCGTGCTGGCAGAAAAAATCGTCGCCGCCATGCAGCAGCCGTTCGAACTCGATGGCATCACCGTGCGCATTTCCGCCAGCATCGGCCTGGCTTTCTACCGCGACGAAGACATCCCCCCTGCCGTGCTGCTGCAGCGGGCCGACGTGCTGCTGTACAAGGCCAAGCAGGATGGCCGGAATACCTATCGCGCCGGGATGCAGACGACTTGATTTAGCCGCTGGCGCATGGCGCGGGTCTGACCCCTATCATTCCTGCTATATTGGCGCCTGTCTTCCCTACCCTTGGCCCACCATGCGCCTGCTGCACACTTCCGACTGGCATCTGGGCCAGACCCTGCACAATTACGAGCGGGGCTACGAGCACCAGCGCTTCCTCGACTGGCTGCTCGACACGCTCGTGGCCGAAAAGGTCGACGTGCTGCTCGTTGCCGGCGACGTGTTCGACAACGCCAACCCGTCGGCCGCCTCGCAAAAGCAGCTGTACGTCTTCCTGCAGCAGGCGCGGGCGCGCCTGCCCGCGCTGCAGCTGGTCGTCGTCGCCGGCAACCACGATTCGGCGGGACGGCTCGAAGCGCCCGGCCCCCTGCTGGCCGCGCACGGCACGCACGTGATCGGCCATCTGCTGCGCGACGAAGATGGCCAGATCGACCTGGAGCGCCTGCTGCTGCCTTTGACGGGCGCCGATGGGCAAGTGCAAGCCTGGTGCCTGGCCGTGCCCTTCCTGCGTCCCGGCGACGTGCCGAAACTGCCGGCCGGCGATACCCAGGACGCCTACCTGGGCGGCATCGCCCTGCTGTACCGCCAGCTGGCGGACCTGGCGCTGGCGCGTCGCCAGCCCGGCCAAGCCATCGTAGCCATGGGCCACTGCCACATGGTGGGCGGCGAAATGTCGAACGATTCCGAGCGGCGCATCGTCATCGGCGGCACGGAAATGCTGCCGTCGGGGATTTTTGACGCCGCCATCGCCTATGCGGCGCTGGGCCATCTGCACAAGGCGCAGGCCGTGGGCGGCCAGGAGCATATCCGCTATTGCGGCAGCCCGATTCCCCTGTCCTTCGCGGAAGTGCACTACCGCCACCAGGTGCTGTGCCTGGACATCGATGGCGAACAGCTGCGCGAAGTGCGCGCCATCGAGGTGCCGCGTGCCGTGCCCCTCTTGCGCGTGCCCGCCACGCCGGCGCCCATCGACGAGGTGCTGGCGCAGCTGGCCGCCCTCGACGTGCCCGCCGCAGCACCGGAAGCGCAGCCCTTCCTGGAAGTGCGCGTACGCCTCGATGCGCCGGAACCGGGCCTGCGCACGCGCATCGAAACAGCGCTCGACGGCAAGCAGGTGCGCCTGGCGAAGATCGAAACGTCGAGCGCCGCGCGCAGCAGCGCGCCCGAGAACATGACGCTCGACCAATTGAGCCAGCTGCAGCCCGACGACATCTTCCGCCGCCTGTACCTGCAAAAATACGGCAAGGAAGCGCCGCCCGAACAACTGTCGGCCCTGGCCGAACTGCTGCTGCCCGGCGCCTGACGGTACCTGAAGAACCATGAAAATACTGAAAATCAGCGGCAAGAACCTGGCCTCGCTGGCAGGCGAATTTGAAGTCGACTTCCAGCAAGAGCCGCTGGCATCAAGCGGCCTGTTTGCCATCAGCGGCCCCACGGGCGCGGGCAAGAGTACCCTGCTCGACGCCCTGTGCCTGGCCCTGTACGACGCCACGCCGCGCTTGCTGAAGGTGCTGGGCCGGGGCAGCGCCCTGCCCGACGTGGGCAAGGAAACCGTCAACGCCCAGGATACGCGCACCCTGCTGCGCCGCGGCACGCCGGACGGTTACGCGCAAGTGGACTTCGTCGGCAACGACGGCGCAAGCTATCGCGCGCGCTGGAGCGTGCGCCGCTCGCGCACCCGGGCCGAAGGGGCGCTGCAGGCGACCGCCATGAGCTTGCACCAGCTGCCCGCGCTGCAGCCCATCGGCGGCACCAAGACGGAAGTCAAGGAAGAGATCCAAAAGCGCATCGGCCTGTCCTTCGACCAGTTCACCCGCGCCGTGCTGCTGGCGCAGAACGAGTTTTCCACCTTCCTCAAGACGGAAGACAATGAACGGGGCGAATTGCTGGAAACCCTGACGGGCAGCAGCATCTATACCGACATTTCCATGCGCGCCTTCGAGCGGGCAAAAAAGGAAAAGCAGGTCCTCGAACGCCTGGGCGAAAAACTGGCCGACCAGCGGCCCCTGTCGCCGGACGAACGGGCCGAGACCGAGGCGCTGTGCGGCGCTGCCGACACCACCCTGCAAACCATCGACTTGCGCAAGGCGGTGCTGGAGCTGCAGCAGCGCTGGCACCAGGAGACGCACAAGCTGCAAAGCCAGATAGCGGCGGCGCAAGAGACGCTCAATGGCGCGGATGCCGAACGCACCTCGGCCGAAGCGCGCCGCACGGCGCTGGCGCAGTGGGAATTGCTGCAGCCGGCGCGTCCCCTCATCGACGATGTGGCGCGCCTGACAAACGACATCGCAGGCACCGGCGCCGCGCTGGAAGCGTCGCGCGCGCAGGCGGCGCAAGCCGTGGCCAGCGAAACGCAACTGACCGCCAGCGTGCAGCTGGCGGCGGCGGCCTTGCAAGCCAGGGAAGCAGCGCAACGCGACGCGGCACCCAGGCTCGATCAAGCCAAGGCGCTCGATGCCGGCATTGCGGCACACTTGCCTGGCCACCGCCAGGCGCAGGATGGCGCGCTGGCGGCGGACCAGGCCAACGAAACGGCGCGCGCCACCTTGCACGAGCTGCAGCAGCACCAGCACGCCATGCAGGCGGAGCAGGAAACGGGCCGCCTGTGGCTGGCGTCGCACCAGCACTGGCAAGCGCTGGCCGCGTCGTGGCAATTGTCGGACCAGCTGTTCGCCCAGGCCGGCCAGGCGGCCGCGCAAGCCGATGCGGCCGACGCCAGGGCGGCCGACGCGGCGCAACTGGTGCGCGCGGCAAGCGTCGCGGACCAGGAGGCACAGGCCGCGTTGACGGCGGCCGCCGCCACGCTCGCCAAGCACGATGCGCAGCGGCGCGAGGCGCAGTGCGCCGTGCAAGCCATCGATGGACTGCTGCTGCAGCAACAGCGCGGCCAGCTGGAAGACCATGCGCGCCAGTTGAATGCGGCGGAAAAGACGTGGACCGAGCTGGCGCGCAAGCAGCAGGAACTGGCGCACGGGCAAGCGCGGGCCGCGCAACTGTCGCTGGCGGCGCAGGCGGAAAGCGCGGCCCTGGCGATGGAGGGGGCCAGGACGGCGCCGCTGGAAGCGGGCCTGGCGCAGGCGGAAAAATCCCTGAAGGGGGCGGAAGCGGCATGCGCGGCCAGCGTGGAGCAACTGCGCGCCACCTTGCAGGACGAGCAGCCCTGCCCCGTGTGCGGCGCGCTGGAACACCCGTACACCCACGCCGACCACGCCTTGCAGGCAATGCTGGCCAGCTTGCAGGACGAAGTGCTGGCTTGCCGCGCGCAGGCGCGCAGCAATCTGGAGCAGCTGGCCACGCACAAGGCGGCGCTGGCCGCGACCGCGCGCGAACAGGCGCAGACGGATGCGGAACTGGCCATCCTGCCGCCCGCCATCGACAGCTTGAACACGCAATGGCAGCCGCATGCGGACACCCTGCACCTGCCGCCGGCAAACCAGCGCGCGGACTGGTTCGCGCAGCAGCTGGCGGCCAATGCGGCAGCCCTGCAAGCGCTGGCGCAGCAGGAGGCGGCGCTGCGCCAGGCCGGCGCGCGGCGCGAGCAGGCGCAGGCGGCACACGAACTGGCCGGCGCCGAACACGCGCGCTGCACAAGCGCCGTCGCCGAAACGCAGACGCGTCTGGCGCAATTGCAGGCACAGCAGGCGGCCAGTCTGGACAAGGCGGAAACGTCGCGCGGCACGCTTGACGGCTTGCTGGCCCAGCTCGATGCCGCGTTTGCCGACGTGGAAGACGCCGAAGGCTGGAAAGACAGCTGGCGCGCCGGCCCCGCCGCCTTCCGCGCGGCGCGCGAAACAGAAAGCCGGCAGTGGCTGAAACAGCAGGCGGATCAGGATCAGCGCGGCCACGCGCTGGCGACCCTGGCCGCGCAGCTGGAAGCGGCGCAGCTGGCCGCCGGCAAGGCACGGCAAACGGCGCAGGAATCCCACGCCGCCTTTGCCGCCGCCGACAAACAACTCACGGCACTGCAAACGGAGCGCAACGCGCTGTGGCAGGGCCAGAGCGTGGCCGAGGTGGAACGCAGCCTGGCGGCGGCCATCGCGCAGGCCAAAGACCAGTTGGCGCAGCAGCAGGCGGCGGCCCACGCGGCCAGCGCGCAGCGCACGCGCCTCGACGAAGCGTGCGCGCAGTTGTCGCAGCGCCTGGCCGCCCTGCGCGAACAGGAACACGGCGCCACCGTCGCCCTGCACGACTGGCTGCAGCAATTCCGGCAGCGTCACTCCGGCCACGCGCCCGCCACGCTCGACGAGCTGCGCGCGCGCCTGGCCATCTCCATGGACGCCATGCGCGCCGAGCGCGATGCCCTGCAGGTGATCGCCGACCGCCACACGGCGGCCGTTTCCGTGCTGGCCGAACGCCGACAGCAGCTGGCGGCCCACGTGCAGCAGCCGCCGGAGGCGCTGGAAATGGACGAGGCCGTGCTGCAGACAGCGCTGGAATCGCTGGGCGCCGAACGCCAGGCGGCCAACCAGGAAGCGACGCGCTTGCGCCTGGCCATCGCGCAGGACGACGCCAGGCGCCACGGCGCGCAGGCGATGCTGGCGCAGATCGAGGCGCAAGCCGTCATCGAGCGGCGCTGGGCCAGCCTGAATGAATTGATCGGCTCGGCCGACGGCAAGAAATTCCGCAATTACGCGCAGCAGTTCACGCTGGAAGTGCTGCTCGGCTATGCCAACGCGCACCTGAACCACCTGGCGCGCCGCTATCAGCTGGAACGCATCGACAACCCGAACAACCCGTCGCTGGGCCTGATGGTGCGCGACCAAGACATGGGCGGCGAGCTGCGCTCCGTGCACTCGCTGTCGGGCGGCGAATCGTTCCTCGTCTCGCTGGCCCTGGCGCTGGGCCTGGCCTCGCTGTCCTCGAACCGGGTGCGCGTGGAATCGCTGTTCATCGACGAGGGCTTCGGCAGCCTGGACACGGAAACCCTGCGCGTGGCCATGGATGCGCTCGACGGCTTGCAAGCGATGGGCCGCAAGGTGGGCGTCATCTCGCACGTGCAGGAAATGACGGAGCGCATCGCCACCCGCATCCTCGTGCAGCCTGGGTCCGGCGGCAAGAGCGTGGTGACGGTGCGCTAACGCAAGGGCGTCAGCGCGCCAGCGGTTCACGTCCCAGCCTGAGCAGATCCCAGCCCAGTTCGCGGCGGATCTGCTCGGGGTCGGGCGGGGGCCGGCGCTGTTCCAGCTCCGCTTTCAACCATTTTCTCACCAGCTCCTTGGCGGGCTGTACAGGCCTTTCCTTGTCACGCTTGTCCATGGTGCTACCTCTTCAATGGCGGTCAGACGACCTCCTATATACGTTCAACGTCACGGCGCGGATTCAGTTGACGTGCGCGTGGCGCAGATGCAACAACGTGTAACCATGGCCGGAGTGCGTTAAAATCGCCGCCTTCGCGTAGACGAACTCTACGCCCCGCAACAGTTCAAGGAACCCCATGAAAGCCGCCCGCAGCCTCACCTTCAAGTGCGTAAAATGTCACAAATCCATGCAGGTTTACCTGCAAAAAGTCTCCGCCTGCTCGCATATCCAGCCGTATCAGGGTATTTGCGCATGCGGCGAACTCAAGCGTCACGCCACGGGCCAGGCCGATGCCGTCAAGTCCTACCTGGAATCGGCAGACGGTAGCTGGTCGCACCACCACTAATGGTTAAAGAATGAGGCGATATTGCCGTTAATTCGCCTATCTTCCCCATTTGAACCGACCATGTCCCAGCTCCCCGCCCTCCTTTCCGGCTCGCGCCAGCCCGCCGCCAATCCCCTGGCAGGACAGGCGCCGCCAAAAGCGGGCGCCGGCGCGTCCGGCCTGGCCGCTTCGCCCCTGATGCAGCGCACGGCGCAGGACGTGGTGGCGCTATCGAAAAATGGCCTGGACCTGTCGGCCAAGGGATTGTCGCAGCGGACCGATGCGCTGGGTAACGCGACCGTCGACGTGGCGCAGGATTTCCTCTCCACCATGACGCGCCAGCTGTTCGGCGACGGCGCCACGGTTGCCTTCGATTCCGTCGACCTGCAGGCCGGTTCCAGCTTCAGCAGTGGCAGCGCCAGCGTCTCGGGCGCCAACGGCGGCAGCCGCGCGGCCGCCTTCAGCCTCGATGAAAACGCGCATTTCATCGGCAAGGGCAAGATCACGACGGCCGATGGCCAGACCTTCGACTTCGAAGTGGAAGTGCAATATCAATCGAACATCAGCGCGGGCGTCCTTGAGCAAACGCAAGAAGCAGACGAAGAAGCCGACGAAGAAGCCAGCTCCGCCGACGACGCCAGCCTGCCCGCCAGGGAGTTGCCCGCCACGCACTTCGGCGGCAACCTGCATGACCTGTTCAAGCTGCTGGGCCAGCAATTGCAAAGCAATCTCTATCAGGGCACGTCCGATGGCGCCAGCGCCAGCGGCAAGGATGGCGACCTGGCGGGCAGCCTGAGCTTGCGTTTGCTCAAGCTGGTGCAGCCGGATCATGCTACAGAGACCGCCAAAGTCGACAGGAAAGCCGTGGAAACCACGCCGGAAGAGCAGGCGCGCGCCCGTGCGCTGGCCCTCGCCTATGGCACGGACACCGCTAGCAGCACGGCCGGCGACGTATAATGGAAGATGGCCTGCGCAGGCGACCATGCCGCGCGCCCCCTTCTATCGATTGAATCCCATGTCCGACACATCTTCACCTACCGTCCACCCGCAGATCCACTGGAGCGAAAACGGCGCCGAGCATTCGGCCCGCTGGCGCTCGGAAAGCGGCATGCCGCCGCCCAAGCGCGTCGTCATCGCCGATGACCGCACGACGGCCGACCAGGCTTACCGCCTGGCCTGCGAAGGCACGGCCATGCTGTGGCGCGGTGACTTCCAGAACGCGCGCCAGCTGCTGCAGGCGCTGGCGCGGCGCGCCGACCACAAGAACGACAAGCCAAGCAAGAAGGCCAAGGCCGCCAAGCTGGCCAAGCCGGAACCATCCGCCACGGAAGCCTTCCATTTGCACCGCCAGGCCCAGTCGCAGCGCGCCCGCACCCTGGCCATGCTGCTGCTGCCTTTCGACGCCGACTACACGATTCCGCTGCGCCGCGCGCCGGACGTGAAACTGGCTTGCAATGAAGCGTATGGCCGCGGCGAAGAGCCGTTCGTCGCCTCCTTGCGCGAGCTGCTGGGCCTGATCGGCGCGCACGAATGGCGCCGCACGGGCGTGGAACTGCCGGCCCTGGGCCAGCGCATCCATCCGCATTACGGCGTGTTCGCGCCCATCCGCGGCGAGTACGTGGGCCTGGTGGCCGACGCGCCGCTGCCCGCGCGCGCCAAGCTGGCCTTCGATATCGGCACCGGCACGGGCGTGCTGGCCGCCGTGCTGGCGCAGCGCGGCATCGAACGCATCGTCGCCACCGACCAGGACCCGCGCGCCCTGTCCTGCGCGCGCGAAAACCTGGCCCGCCTCGATTTGCAGGGCAAGGTCGACGTGGTGCAGGCCGACCTGTTCCCCGCCGGCCGCGCGCCGCTGATCGTGTGCAATCCGCCCTGGCTGCCGGCCCGTCCCAGCTCGCCGATCGAATACGCCGTCTACGATCCGGACAGCCGCATGCTGCGCGGTTTCCTCGCCGGCTTGGCCGACCACCTGGAGCCAAGCGGCGAAGGCTGGCTGATTTTGTCCGACCTGGCCGAGCACCTGGGCCTGCGCCCGCGCGCGCAATTGCTCGAATGGATAACGCAGGCGGGCTTGAAAGTCGTCGACCGCCTGGACGTGAAACCCACGCACCCGCGCGCACAGGATGCGACGGACAGCCTGCACGCGGCCCGCTCGCAGGAAGTCACGTCGCTGTGGCGCCTGGCGGCGGCATAATCGAGGGTCTGAAACCCGGCCATTGCGCATTGCAGCAAACCCCGCTATAATTCGCCTGCGGGGTGGAGCAGTCTGGCAGCTCGTCGGGCTCATAACCCGAAGGTCACAGGTTCAAATCCTGTCCCCGCAACCAATATTTGAAAGCCGCTGATTCCTGCAAAGGGGTCGGCGGCTTTTTTCATTGCGGCGCGGTATGCCAATACCCCCATGCAAGCCAAATGCCCCCGGTTGCGCTCCGCTCTTTCGCAATGCAACAAACTCGGTTATAATTCGCCTGCGGGGTGGAGCAGTCTGGCAGCTCGTCGGGCTCATAACCCGAAGGTCACAGGTTCAAATCCTGTCCCCGCAACCAATATTTGAAAACCGCTGATTCCTGCAAGGGATTCAGCGGTTTTTTCATTCCTGGCCGCCTTTATACGGCGACGCTGGCCCTGATCTGCCTGGCCGCCGCATGCAGGCTGGCCGCCACCCGCTCCAGCTTGTCGGCTCCCGCCGTTTCGGCCAGCGCGGCAAAGGCGCTGATATGAAACGTGGCCACCATCGCCGGCGACACTTCCAGTTCCAGCGCGGTCTTGCTCAATTCCGTCGACGCTTCGAGGTAAGGCTCGCTGCCCGCCTCGAACGCCTGCTTCGTTTCCAGTAATTCCTGGCCGCCTTCCGCCTTGGCCAGGCACGCATCGACCTTTTGCTGGAAGGCCGGCAAGGTATCGCGCACGGGGCCGGCGTCCGGCGCCGCTTCGGGTTCCGGCTCCGCAGGCGCAGGAGCGGCTGCGGCCGGCTTGTCCGCCGGCGGCATGTCGCGCAGGGTCAGCCAGCGCTCGACGGCGAGGAAATCAGCAAACGGCTCGGCCACCTTGGGATTCATCAGCCAGACCTCGCCCGTGCGCCAGTCGATCCGGGCGCCGCGCTCATTTCTCGCCAACAGAATATCCTTGCCGCCATCGGCATTCGACACCCGGCCGATGTCGAGCCAGTTCATCAGTTCCGCCTGGCGCGACATCGCGTTGACCCGGTGGAAAAAGGCCAACCATAAGAATCGGGCGACCAGGAGAACCAGGGCACCGCCAACCATCCACATCATTTTTCGCTCCGCACCACATCGACAGCCCGCATTTTCTCACATGAAAGCTTGCGTCAAGGAAACTTTTACATCTGCCGTGCGCGGGCGCAAATCCACCGCCGCACACGACTTGGCGCGCAGTCGCATTTCAGCAACGCCGCGTTTTCCCGATTGCCTGGCGGGCGCCGCTACGTTATTATGAGAACAATTCTCATTTAGATTAAGCCATCCCGCACGCATGCTGTCCGCCCCTTCCCCGCCGTCCGATTTCCAGTCGCTGTATGCCGAGCACCATTCCTGGCTGCTGCATTGGCTGAAGCGCCGCCTGCACGATGCCGGGCTGGCGGGCGACCTGGCGCAGGATACCTTCCTGAAGATCTTCGTTGCGCGCAGCAGTGCCGGGATCGCGCAGCCGCGCCCTTTCCTGGCTACCATCGCGAAACGCCTGCTGGCCAACCACTGCCGGCGCGAAGCGCTCGAACGGGCCTACCTCGACGCCCTGCTGCACCAGCCGCATGCCTGCACGCCGTCGCCGGAAGCGATGTCCCTCCTGCTCGAATCGCTGCAACTGGTCGACCGCGCGCTGGACCAGCTTTCCGCCAAGGCCAGGGCCGCCTTCCTGCTGGCCCACCTGGACGGCATGACCTATGCCGAGATCGCCGCCGAACTGGATACCACCACGCATTCCGTCAAAAAATACCTGAGCAAGGCCAACCTGCTGTGCTTTTTTGCCGTGCCCGATTTTGCCGGCCCCTGACATGCGCGGCGCCACCGTCTACGCCCAGGGTCAGCCCATCGACCAGGCCATCGCCATGCAGGCGGCCGAATGGCTGGCCACCCTGATGAGCGGTGCCACCACGCCGGCGGAAAAAACGGCCTGGCAACAGTGGCGCCAGGCGCATCCCGACCACGAACGCGCGTGGCAGCACATCGAAAGCGTCAGCGGCGGCTTGCGCGAACTCGATGCGCAGGCCAGCCGCAAGGCGCTGCTGCAACGCCCCAACGCGCCTCCGGTCTCGCGGCGCAGCAGCCTGCGGTTGCTGGCGTGGGCATCGACCATCGGCCTCACGGGCTGGTTCGGCGCGCGCTCGGAATACGCGCCCGACTTTGCCCGCGCCGCGCTGGCCGACCTGTCCACCGGCGTGGGCGAACGCCGCGAGCTGACCCTGCCCGACGGCACCCGCTTTCACCTGAACAGCGGCAGCGCCGTCAACATCCGCTACACGGGCACGCAGCGCCTGCTGCAGCTGGTGCAGGGCGAAGTCTTCATCGCCACCGCCCGCGAAACGGACATGCCCTACCGTCCTTTCTTCGTCGAAACCGCGCACGGCCGCGCGCAGGCGCTGGGCACGCGCTACTCGGTGCGCCAGGCGGACGGCAGCACCGAGGTCGCCGTCGAAGAAGGCGCCGTCCGGCTGATGCCGCGCCAGGGCGATGGCAATCTGCTCCTCCGCGCTGGCCAGGGCGGCGGCATGACGGCGCAGCAGGTCTTGCCCGCGCACGCCGTTTCGCCCGACATCTGGGCCTGGCGCCAGGGCTTGCTGCTGGCCGACGCCATGCCGCTGCGCGACTTCCTGCATGAACTGAGCCGCTACCGCCACGGCTTGCTGGGCTGCGACGACGCCGTCGCCGGCCTGCGCATTTCCGGCGTCTTCCCGCTGGCCGACCTGGACGCCGTGCTGCTGTCGCTGCCCGACTCCCTGCCGGTGGACGTGCGCCTGCGCACGCGCTACTGGGTGCAGGTGGAAGCGCGCCAGCAGCGCTGACCATTTATTTTGAGGCCGACGCAAAAAAAGGTACCCGCTTTCGCTTCTCGCGTGACCTGTGTAGGCAACGTCCTTTTTGACGACTACACCACAAGGTAACCATGTCTCTTGCCATTCACTCCAAGCCGCGCATCAAGCGCATGGCGTATGCCATCCAACTCGTCTTCATCGGTTCGGCCCTGCTGCTGAACGCCCAGGCGCCAGCCCTGGCGCAGGAAAGCGCAGCAGCGCCAGCGGCCAGCCTCGACTTCCAGGTGCCGGCCGCCGACCTGGCGACGGCGCTGCGCCAGGTCGCCAGCCAGTCGCGGGTCATCCTCAGCTTCACGCCGGAGCAGACGCGCGGCAAGACGTCGACCGGCTTGAGCGGCCGCCACGACGTGCTGGCCGCCCTGAACGGCGTGCTGCGCGGCACGGGCCTGAAGGCCGAGCGCAGCGCCAACGGCAGCTATGTGCTGCGCCCGGCCGATGCCGCGGCGGGTGGCGAAGCGCTGTCGATGATGCCGGAAGTGTCGGTCAAGGCGCAGCAGGATGCCACCGAAGGCTCGGGCGCGTATGTCTCCACCCTGCCGATCGCCACGGCCACGCCACTGGGCCTGTCGATCCGGGAAACGCCGCAGTCGGTCAGCGTCATCACGCAGCAGCGCATGCAGGACCAGGGCTTGAGCACGATCGCGCAAGTGATGGCGCAAACGCCGGGCATCACGCTGTATTCGCTGGGCAGCGAACGCACGGGCTTTACTTCGCGCGGCTATTCGATCACCAATTACCAGCTCGATGGCGTCAGCACGCACTCGGAAACCATGGGCCTCAATGCGATACCGTCGCAAAGCCTGGCCGACATGGCGCTGTACGACCGCATCGAAGTGCTGCGCGGCGCCTCGGGCCTGATGACGGGCGCGGGCGATGCCTCGGGCGCCATCAACATGGTGCGCAAGAAGCCGACGGCGCAATTCCAGGCGTCCGTCGAGGGCGAGCTGGGTTCCCACGATGAGCGGCGCGCCATGGCCGACGTTGCCGGCCCGCTCAACGACGCGGGCACGGTGCGCGGCCGCCTCGTGACGGTGTACGAGGAAGGCGACAGCATCGTCGACGGCTACAGCCGCGACAAGAAAGTGGTCTACGGCGTGCTCGAGGCGGACATCTCAAGCGACACGAAACTGACGGCCGGCGTCACGCACCAGCGCAAGCGCTCGCACGGATCCCTGTCCTACCTGGGCTTTCCCCTGTTCTACAGCAATGGCAGCATGACGAACCTGCCCCGCTCCTTCAGCCCGGCGGCCACGTCGAATCGCTTCGACACCAATTCGACCGACGTCTTCGCCACTGTGGAACACGCGCTGGCGAACGACTGGAAGCTGAAAGTCTCGGCCAACCGCGTGCAGTCGTCGCAGGAAGAGCGCTCCGTCTACCTGAACGTCAGCGGAAGCTTGCCCAACCAGGCCACGGGCGATGGCCTGCGCCTGAACGCCGACTACCGCGACTACCAGCTCCAGGTCAACAGCGTGGACGTCAACGTGCGCGGCCCATTCAGCGCATTCGGCCGCCAGCACGAACTGGTGCTGGGCATGGACTACAGCGAATTTCAAAGCACGACGGATGCCCGTTTCGACAATAGCATCGAGCGCACGCCTGTCAACCTGTACCGCTGGAATCGCACGGCGACGCCCGTGTTTGGCGGCACCTATGGCACCAACGACAGCACGCGCCGCCAGGCCAGCGTGTATGCCGCCACGCGCCTCCATCTCTCCGAGCGCCTGAAATTGATCGCTGGGGCAAAAGTGCTGCGCTACGACGAAAATTACATCTCGGACACGCCTGCCGAGTCCTATTACAATGCGGCGCCAGCCTCGGAGAGCCGCGTCGTCACGCCATATGGCGGCCTGGTGTTCGACATCGACGGCACGCACAGCGCCTACGCCAGTTATTCCACCATCTATCAGCCGCAAGCATCGCAAGACCGCTATGGCAAGCTGCTGGCGCCACGCGAAGGCAAGACCCTGGAAGCAGGCGTCAAGAGCGGCTGGTTCGATGGCCGCCTGAACACGGCTGCCGCGCTGTACCAGATCCGCCAGGACAACCTGGCCGAGTCGGATCCAGGTTATTACGTGCCTGGCACAAAGATTTCAGCCAACCGCGCCATCAAGGGCGCCAGGACCCAGGGCGTGGACCTGGAAGCGACGGGCGCACTGACGCCGGACTGGAACATCTCGGCCTCGTGGTCGTATAGCCAGACGGAAGACAATACGGGCAAGACCATCCTGGCCACCTTCCCGCGCCACCTGGTGAAACTGTGGACCACTTACCGCCTGCCCGGCGAATTCAAGCGCCTGACGGTGGGCGGCGGCGTGAACTGGCAAAGCCGCGTGTATTCCGACATCGATGCGTGGCAGGTCGAGCGCACCCTGCACTGGGAACAGAAGGCGTACTCGGTGGCCAGCCTGATGGCGCGCTACGACGTCAGCGACAAGCTGTCGGCCACCGTCAACGTGGCCAACCTGTTCGACAAGCAGTACACGGCTTCCGTGTCGGACTGGTGGTTGTCGGGCATGCATGGCCCGGCGCGCAAGGTGGCTTTGACCGTGCGCTATCAGTTCTGACCCTTTCCCAGCTTGCGGATCAAGCTGGGAGGCATGCCTGCCGCAGCCTGAAAGGCGCGCGTCATGTGGGCAAGATCGGAAAACCCCTCGTCGGCGGCGATCATCGTCAGGCTATCGGCGGACGGCAGCCGATGCGCGGCACGCACAAGGCGCGCGGCCTGGCGCAACGCCTCCGCCGTCATGCCCACTTCGCGCAATCGGCGTTCCAGCGTGCGCTGATGGCAACCCAGTCTGCCGGCAAGCTGGCCGATAGGGAAGTGGCCTTCGTTTTCAAAGACGAACGCCACTTCCGCCGCCGTCGACGATTCGATGCCCAGCAACAGGGCAAGCGCACCCAGGCTGCGCTTTGGTGCGCCGTCCGGCGCAGCCGCATTGGCGCGCGTGGTCGCCAGCATGGTGTCGATGATGGCAAGGGTGCCGTGGCGGCAGCTATCGGGGTCGCTGGCGGCCACGCGGGAAGCGCGCGCCGCGCCGCGCGCCACATTGCCGGCCCCTTGCCCGCCAAGACTGGTCTGCACACCCAGGTTCGCAGACTGGTTATAGGCATTGAACGCGACGAACACGTCGGCTTCGCGCCGGAATGAGGAGAGCAGCAGATAGCTGGGATTGATGTCGGTCGCCAGGAAGTCATTCACCAGGCGTTCGATGACGCCTGGTGCCGATCCTTTCGGACTCCTGGCCACGCCGGCGGCATGGTAGCGCTGATAAGGCAAATGTCCCTGGATCACGTGCGAGACGGCCGAAGCGAAGCGCGCCATGGGCGTCCAGCCGGCCCGCCCTTCCAGTGCATGGACAACCACGTGATACGCAAGAGAGTTCGACATTCCTGGCATCCTGTAGCTTCGGTGATGGGGCCGCAGGCATCTGTCTGCCTGGTCAGGCCTGCATCACGATGCCGCGTTCGTTAGTTGCCATAATACAATGGAAACATCACTAAATGGCATTTTTGGAAACATTAAAATGTTCTATATGCCCGTCGATGCCTGGCCTGGCGCCGCCGGGCGCTGGCGCTGCAGCTCCTGCAGCCGCGCACGGGCCTTTTGCCACTCTTCCTTGACACACACGGCCGTGGCGAGCGGCATGCGGAGAAAGATGGCCGAAAACGGTCCCTGTGCCTCGCTGTCGCGCAAGCGCCGTCCAGCCAATGTATGTCCCGAAAATATGGGTGACGTGATTGTCAAATCAGATTTCCCGGTTCCCTGCGTATGCACTCCGTCCGCCATTTCCACGATCACATGCTCGAAGCCGCGATCGGTGATTTCAACTGAAGGTTTCCATTTCGTCAGGTAATGCTCTACCATATTTTCAGATGCATAAATGAAAATGTTTTCAGCAGGCAAGAACACGTCGAAAGCGCCGCGCCGCACCTGACGTTTGGCTCCCGAGGTAACGTAGGAGCGCTTGCCCATGGACCGGATGCGCAGCTGGGCGCTGGCATAATCGAGCTCCATCGTGAAGCGCGCCGACTCCAGGACCCACGTCCGCCCCTCTATCCCCCCGACGCTGACGACTTTGTCCCGCGCGCGCTCCGCGCGCACACGCGACCGCCACCACCACACAAGGCACAGGACAACGGGAATGGAATAGGGTAAAAAAATGAGCGTCAAGCCGAAGGCGAGCGGCAGGACAAAAAAGATAAACAGCAATAACTTCAAGACCAGCCACATGAGCGCCTCCCTGCGTGTATGGGTGCGCGCAGACGTCCATGCAATGACGCCGGACGTCGCGCCACGAGAATGGCGACCATCGCCATTCGGAAGCCCCATCTTTTCATGCGCAGGCCAGGCAGGCTTGAATCCATGCGACACAGATGGATTATTTAGCCTGCCGCAGGACTGCGGCAACGCGAACGGCCAGCGCCATGCGGCGACGACGCCCTCCAGGCAGCCGTGAAATTTCACATTTGCCATGCCACGGTGATACAATTTTCGCGCACCAGCAAACGAATGACACCCAAGGAGAATGTGTGAAGGACCTCGCCCCCGCCCTGCCAGCCGATCCGGCCGACCAACCCGCCAATCCCTCGCGCCGGCGCATTTTCCTGGCCGCTTCCGCAGTCGGCCTGGCCGCCAGCCTGCCCGCGCTGGCCGACGCCGCGCCAGCCAGGAAGACCATCGCCAAGGGTTCGCTCGACGCGAAACTCAAGGCGCACGTCAAGAACGTGGTCGTGATCTACCTGGAAAACCGCAGTTTCAACAACCTGTTCGCCAACTTCCCCGGCACCAGCGCGCCCCTGTCCGCCGTCACGGCCGAACAGGCGCAGCAGCTGGACCGCGACGGCAAACCGCTGGCCACCCTGCCGAAGATCTGGGGCGGCCTGGTGCCGAACCAGCAGAATATCGGCGGCATCGATTACCTGATCAAGGAAGACCAGATTTCCGGCCTGCCCAACGCGCCCTACAAATTGAGCGACGCGGCCGGCAAGCCCCTGCCCGAGAGCATCATCACGCGCGACCTCGTGCACCGTTTCTATAACAATCAGATGCAGATCAACGGCGGCAAGAACGACGGCTTTGCCGCGTGGGCCGACAGCGGCGGCCTGGTGATGGGCCACTACGGCGAAACGTCGAAAAACCTGAACCTGTGGCAGATCGCCGAACAGTACACCTTGTGCGACAACTTCTTCATGGCGGCCTTCGGCGGCTCCTACATGAACCACCAGTTCCTCGTCACGGGCCGCGCCAACGAATATTTCAATGCTTCCGAGACGGCGGCGAAGAAAAAGATCGCCGTGCTGTCCGACGGCCCGCAAGGCGTGCGCCTGGCCATCTCGCCCGACTGCCCCGCCTCCGCACTGGACGGCAAGCCGAAATACGTCAACGACGGCGCCCTCACGCCGGATGGCTATGCCGTCAACACCATGGCGCCGCCATATCAACCGAGCTACATCCGCCCGGCCTTCGATGGCGACCCGCTGCATGCCGACCCGGCCGACGCGAATACCCTGCCGCCGCAAACCTACGACACCATCGGCGACCTGCTGTCGCGCAAGGGCGTCAGCTGGGCGTGGTATGGCGGCGGCTGGCAAGCGGCGCTCGACCACAAGGGCGGCGGCAGCAAGCCGAATTTCCAGTTCCACCACCAGCCGCTGAACTACTTCAAGCAGTTCGCACCCGGCACCGCCGCGCGCGCCGAGCACCTGCGCGACGGCGGCACGGGCGACAGCCCGATCTCGAACAAATTCCTCGCCGCGGCCGTGGCGGGCAAGCTGCCGGCCGTGACCTTCTACAAGCCGCAGGGCAATCTGAACCTGCATGCGGGATATTCGGACATCGAGTCGGGCGACCAGCACGTGGCCAACGTCATCCAGCATCTGAAGGAATCGCCGCAGTGGAAAGACATGATCGTGGTGATCACGTTTGACGAAAACGGCGGCTGGTGGGATCACGTGGCACCGCCGAAGGGCGACCGCTGGGGGCCGGGCACGCGCATTCCCGCCATCGTCGTCTCGCCCTACGCGAAGAAAGGCGCCGTCGACCACAGTTTTTATGACACGACGTCGATCCTGCGCCTGATCACGCGCCTGCACGACTTGCCGCTGCTCGAAGGCCTGAAGGTGCGCAACGACGCGTTCGCGTCACGCGGCGCGCTGCCGCCAGGCGACCTGACGGGTGCCCTGAGCTTCCGCTGAGCCCCACACAGTGCGGCACGCCTGTGATACACTGCGTGCCGCACTTAAATCCGCAGGACAAGTTTTCCTGCAGGTTATCCCAACAATGAGCCCGACTCCAGTAGCCGGGCTTTTGTTTTGTGGATGAAGTTAAAGCGTATAGACATAGGCGGGCAGCACCTTGCCCGCCCCCTGGCCATCGCAAGCCAGGGACAGAGGTTAGCAAATGAGAGATAAAAAAGACAACGCCACCATCGACTTGCCCGGCTTCGGCCCGCCGCCAGCGCCCGAGGCGCCAGAGCCGGCGCCAGAACCGCAGCGCCGCGCGCGTGCGCGCAAGGTGGCCTTGAAGCAGGTGCAGCTCGAATTGCTGGAGCCGACCGATGCCACGGGCCTGCCCGTGTGGACGCGCGACGCCGGCCTCGATCTGACCGGCTTGCCCATCTGGGCGCCCGACAATTAACACCCCATGCCGGCGGCCGTTTGCCGCCGGCTTCCACACCACCATCCGCACAAGGGCGTAGAACGCCTGTAGACTGTGCCCATCCACCCGCTTTTTACCGGCTCCGCCCCTATGAACACCACCACTGACACCACCACTTCCTTTGCCAGCCTGCCGCTGACGCCCGCCTTTTTGGCCAACCTGGACTCGCTCGGCTACCACGAGATGACCACCATCCAGGCGCAAAGCCTGCCGGCGGTGCTCGATGGCCGCGACCTGATCGCCCAGGCGAAAACAGGCAGCGGCAAGACGGCCGCCTTCGGCATCGGCATCCTGCACAAGCTCAATCCGGCCTGGTTTGCCGTGCAAGGCCTGGTGCTGTGCCCGACGCGCGAACTGGCCGACCAGGTGGCCAATGAATTGCGCCGCCTGGCCCGCGCGGCCGGCAACATCAAGATCCTGACCCTGACGGGCGGCGCGCCGATGCGCCCGCAAATCGCTTCGCTGGAACACGGCGCCCACATCGTCGTCGGCACGCCGGGCCGCCTGCGCGACCACCTGGGTCGCGGCACCATCAACCTGAATCACGTGCAAACGCTGGTGCTCGATGAAGCGGACCGCATGACGGACATGGGCTTTTACGAGGAAATCGCCGGCATCGTCAGCGCCTGCCCTGTACGCCGCCAGACCTTGCTGTTCTCGGCCACGTATCCGGAAGACATCCGCCGCGCCACGGCGTCGTTCCTCGTCAACCCGCTGGAAGTGACGGTCGAAGCGCAGCACGACAACGACAAGATCGAGCAGCGCTTCTATGAAATCGGCTTCGACGAACGCAATAGCGCCGTCGGCAAGCTGTTGAAGCACTTCAAGCCGGAATCGACGCTGGCCTTCTGCAACACCAAGGTGCATTGCCGCGAACTGGCCGAAGAACTGCGCCAGCAAGGCTTTTCCGCGCTGGCACTGTACGGCGAACTGGAACAGCGCGAGCGCGATGAAATCCTCGTGTTGTTCGCCAACCGCAGCTGCTCCGTGCTGGTGGCCACCGACGTGGCCGCGCGCGGCCTCGATATTTCCGACCTGGGTGCCGTGATCAACGTCGACGTGTCGAAGGACACGGAAGTGCACATCCACCGCATCGGCCGCACGGGCCGCGGCAGCAAGAAGGGCCTGGCCCTGTCGCTGTGCGCGCCGAACGAGAAAAAATGGGTCAAGCTGATCGAGCAATACCAGAACAGCGCCGCCGAATGGCACGACCTGAAGGAACTGGCGGAAGATGACGGGATGGAAGCGCTGCCGGCGCCGATGATCACCCTGTGCATCATGGGCGGCAAGAAGGACAAGCTGCGCCCGGGCGACCTGCTGGGTGCGCTGACGGGCGACGCGGGCCTCACCAAGGAGCAAGTGGGCAAGATCAACGTGTTCGAGTTCATGACCTACGTGGCGCTCGACCGCAAGGTGGCCGAAGCGGCCTTCAAGCGCCTCAACGCCGGTAACTCCCTGGGCCGCGACTTCGGCAACATCAAGGGCCGCAGCTTCAAGATGCGCTTTATCGAGGCGTAAGCCGCTGTAATGCCCGCAGGGCCGCCATGGCCCTGCGTCCCGGATAATCGTCCCATGCGGGGTGTTGCTCGCGGTAGTAACAGCTCCAGTAGCTGACGGCGCGCCGCTCCAGCGTATCCACATACGCGGGGTTCTCCCGCAGGTAGCGCGCCAGCGCCTGTGCATTCCAGGCCGGCAGCGCCGCCCCGATTCTCTCGACGATCTCCAGCACGTATTCACAGCACAGGTGCACGACGAACGGCACCGTCCACGCCCGCTCCTGCAGCAACAGCTGTTTTAAACACGCTTCGCGCAGATGTCCATCGTGGTGGCGCGTGCCCAGGCACAGGGCGATCACGCCCGCGTCGCCGGGCAGCTGCGTACAGGCCAGCAATCGCTGGCGGTCGTAATACGTGCGCGTCGGGATCAGCAATGCCTCGCCATCCTGGCATACGGCAAATGGCGGGTGTGCCTGGCTACTCCCCAGCGCGGGCCGCAGCTGCGCCACAGTGCCGGCCAATGCCGCCGGAAAGGCGCCTGCTTCAAGCATCGCGCTCCTCCTGGCACACTTTGCGCACGCCCAGCGCAGGTTTATCCACCTTTTCAAAGATCACATTCGAATACCATT
This sequence comes from Janthinobacterium sp. SUN100, assembly GCF_030397705.1. Classification (NCBI taxonomy): domain Bacteria; kingdom Pseudomonadati; phylum Pseudomonadota; class Betaproteobacteria; order Burkholderiales; family Oxalobacteraceae; genus Janthinobacterium; species Janthinobacterium sp. SUN100. Next base: position 432,536 of record NZ_JAPUBU010000002.1, read on the forward strand.
CGGCCGGATCGCCTTCGGTGGGCTTGCCCAACGAGATATAAAAGCCGCCGTAGGTGAACAGGGCCGTGGTTTCCTTGCCTGGCGGCGCACCTTGCAGGAAGCCGGGCCAAGCCGCCTTGTCGACTTGATTAAAACGCGCGGCCAGCAGCACCAGCAGGCGCACGTGCGAGGCCGGCGCATACGGGAACAGATACAGGTATTCGACCAGTTCGCCGCCGTCAGCCAGGCGCGTGACGGCGGCCGTCGCCGCCTCCACCTCACCACCAAAACTGCACAGCACTCCGCCGCTGTAGGCGAAATCGATGACGGTCGCCGGCGCACACGCCTGCCGTTCGCGGTCGACGCCGACGGGCGGCAGTGCGCGCACTTGCGCCAGCAGCGCCTCACTCGATGTAGCCAGCGCGGGAAAACCGGGGCAGGCGCTGGCCGCCTGGACGGAGTTCGACAAGGCAAGGCAACAACTCAATAGCAGCAAACGACGCTTCACGGCATCTCCAGTTTCATCAGGCGGCCATTATGCAGGACATCTTCACAAAGGCCGCGCCTGTTGCCCCTGCGGCGTATCGTCGATCTCATAGCCGGCCGCGCGCGCCAGTGCGCGCAAGCGGTCCGCCTCGGCCCACTCGCGCTCCAGGCGGGCGGCAGCCCGTTCCGCCATCCACGCCTGCACCTGCTGCGGCACTGCCACCTGCGCCGGCTGCCAGGCCAGCAGATCGAGTCCCAGGGCCGTATCGAAGCGGGCCATCGTGGCCTTTTTCACGCCGTCGGGCAGCTCGCTTTTCAGCAGCTCCCAGGCCACGGCCAGCGCGCGCGGGTAGTTCAGGTCATCGTTGACGCAGCTCATGAAGCGCTCATGCCATGCAGGATCGGCCTCGCCATCCGCCTGGCCCAGGCCATGCACGGTAGAGCGCAAGCGCGCCAGGCCGCTGGCGGCGGCGCGCAGGGCGTCGTCCGTGAAATTGAGGCTGCTGCGGTAGTGGGCGCCCAGGCACAGGTAGCGGTAGGCCAGCGGATCGACACCCTGCTCCACCAGGCTGTGCAGGCGTAAAAAATCGCCCGAGGATTTCGACATCTTCGCGTCCTGCGTTTTCAGGAAGGCGCCATGCAGCCAGAAATTCGCCAGGCGCGTGCCGTGTCGCGCTTCCGTTTGCGCGATCTCGTTGCTGTGGTGGACGGCCACATGGTCTTCGCCGCCGCAATGGATGTCGAAATACGCGCCCAGGTGTTTTTCCGCCATGGCCGAGCATTCGATATGCCAGCCGGGGAAACCCAGCCCCCACGGGCTGTCCCACTCCATCTGGCGCTGGCCCGGCACGCCGCTGAACTTCCACAGCGCGAAGTCGCAGATGTCGCGCTTCTCGCCCAGGTCTACCCGTTTCCCCGCCTGCAGGCCGTCGCGATTCAGGCGTGCCAGCTTGCCATAACCGTCCTGGCGCGTCGTATCGAAATAGATGCCGTCGTCCGTGCGGTAGGTATAGCCCTTTGCCTCCAGGTCGAGGATGAAGTCGATCTGCTCCGCGATGTGGTCGGTGGCGCGGCACCAGACTGTGGGCGGCAGGATATTCAACTGGCGCAGATCACCCTCGAACGCGCGGGTAAATTCGGCGGCGATATCCCAGGCGGACTTGCCGCTGCGGGCGCTGCGGGCCTCGACCTTGTCGTCGCCGCTGTCCGTATCCGACGTCAGATGGCCCACGTCCGTGATGTTCATCACGTGGCGCACCTGCAGGCCATTGAACTCGAGCGCACGGCGCAAGCCGTCGACAAACAGATAGGTGCGCAGGTTGCCGATGTGCGCGTAGTCATAGACGGTGGGACCGCAGGCATACAGGCCCGCCTGGCCCGGGGCGAGAGGGTCGAAGGGGCGCAGGCTGCGGCTATAGGTGTCGTACAGGTGTAGTGTCATGCGGGACTCTCGTGAACGCTGCGGAAAAAGAAAATGGCCACAGGTTTTTCAACACTGTGGCCATCGGAATGAGGAGTAAAAATTTAACGGCGCCGGGCCGCATCCTCACGAAGCCAGGTACACGGACACAGCGCAGCGGCGGCGCGGCGGTATGCAAGGACTGGATGGAAGATGGAAGAAATCATGAAGAGAATATCGCATGCGGGCCGGCTGGCCGTCAAGCCCGCCGGCGCCACTGTCTTATTTTTTCGCCTGCTCGATATGCGGCAGCAGCACCGTCAGGATGCCAAGCAGCGGCAGGTAGGAGCAGATTTTATACACATAGGCGATGCCCGATACGTCGGCCAGGTGGCCCATGGCGGCCGCTGCGATGCCGGAGACGCCGAACATCAGGCCAAAGAAGATCCCCGCGATCATGCCCACCTTGCCCGGCACCAGTTCTTGCGCAAACACAACGATGGCGGAAAACGCGGAAGAAATGACGAAACCGATGATCACCGTCAATACAGCCGTCCAGAACAGGTCGACATACGGCAGCAGCAGGGTAAATGGCGCGGCGCCCAGGATGGAAATCCAGATCACGCGCTTGCGGCCGATGCGGTCGCCGATGGGACCGCCCATGAAGGTGCCGGCCGCCACAGCGGCGAGGAAGAGGAACAGGTACAGTTGCGCCGCGCCGATCGACAGGTGGAACTTGTCGATCAAATAAAACGTGTAATAGCTCGACAGGCTGGCCATGTAGATGTATTTCGAGAACACCAGCAAGGCCAGCACGCCCAAGGCACCCATCACCTTGTTGCGCGACAAGTTCGGTCCATGGCCGCCCGCCTTTGGCTTGAAGCTGGCCAGGTGGCCGCTATACCAGTGGCTGACCTTGTACAGCACGCCGATGGCCAGCACGGCCAGCAAGCTGAACCAGGCGATATTGCCCTGCCCGCGATTCACGATGACGGCGGCCGCCAGCAGCGGCCCCAGCGCGGAACCGACGTTGCCGCCCACCTGGAACAGCGACTGGGCAAAGCCGTAGCGTCCGCCCGACGCCATGCGGGCCACGCGCGAGGCTTCCGGGTGGAAAGTCGACGAGCCGACGCCGATCATGCCCGATGCGATCAGCAGGGTCGGGAAGGTCGAGACGATGGACAGCATCAGCACGCCGGCCAGGGTAAAGCACATGCCGACAGGCAACAGGAACGGCAGCGGACGGCGGTCCGTGTACAAGCCGATCCAGGGCTGCAGCAACGATGCCGTGCACTGGAACGTCAGGGTTATAAGGCCGACCTGGGTAAAGCTGAGTGAAAACTCGGCTTTCAGCATCGGATAAATCGACGGCAGTAATGCCTGGATCAAGTCATTGAGCAAATGCACGAAGGCAACGGCGCCCAGGATGTGCATGGCCAGACCGGATTGTTGTTGGGAACTATGAAGCGAGGGCGCCGCCGGCACGGGCGTGGCCAATGCTGGGGCTGGTGTGGTTGTGTGCATGTGTCATCCGCAATAATCGGGCACGGCGGGCGGCCCGGCAAAGAAGCCAGTATAGTATGGTCACTGAACTGATAACTTCCAATAATCGTCGCCCAAGTGACAACCAAGAGACAAGCCCGCGCCCCACATGTACACCCAGCAACCCGCCCAGACCCATCCCGATGGCGTGCCGTTCAGCCGCAGCACCAGCTCGCACGACTACCAGCACGTGCCGCGCCCCGTGACGGCCATGTCCAAACAATATGCGGCGGGCGACTATACGGCGCCGCACAGCCACGTGCGGGCGCAGCTGCTGTATGCGACGGAAGGCGTGATGCGCGTCTCCACCGAGCACGGCGTGTGGATATTGCCGCCGCGGCGCGCCTTGCTGATCCCCGTGGGCGTGGTGCATGAAGTCCACATCTTGAGCGAACTGAGCATGCGCACCGTGTACATCGATGCGCAGGTGGCGGCCCAATATGGCGCCGATTGCAAGGTGCTGGAAGTGAGCCGGCTGTTGCGCGAGCTGATCCTGGCCTTGCTGGCCGAACCGATCGAATATGCGCTGGCGGGCCGCGGCGACTGGCTGGCGCATTTGATCCTGTCGGAGCTGACGGCGGCCGATACCGTGCCCATCGCCATCCCCTGGCCGCGCGACCGCCGCCTGGTGGCCGTCTGCTCGGCCATCATGAGCGCGCCCGGCAGCCGGCGCAGCATCGAGGACTGGGCGCAGGATGCGGGCGCCAGCGCGCGCACCCTGATCCGCTTATTCCCCAAGGAAACGGGCTTGCACTACCGCCAATGGCTGCAGCAAGTCCACCTGGCCGAGGCCTTCTGCCGCCTGGACCGGGGCGAAGGCGTGGCGGCCATCGCCTATGCGCTGGGCTACGCCAGCCCCAGCGCCTTCAGCGCCATGTTCCGCCGCATCCTGGGCCGTACGCCGCAGCATTACCTGAGCGAGTGGCGCGCCGCCGACTAAATGAAAAAGCAGCCCGCGGGCTGCTTTTTTTTCATGTTCAAGCTGATTCTTTTTCGCCAGCAATCAAGCGGTAGGCCAGCGCGCCCAGCAAGGCGCCGATGATGGGTGCCAGCCAGAACAGCCACAGCTGGCCGGTGGCCCAGTCGCCCACGTACAGGGCCACGCCCGTGCTGCGGGCCGGGTTGACGGAGGTATTCGTGACGGGAATGCTGATCAGGTGGATCAGGGTCAGCGCCAGGCCGATCGGCAGCGGGGCGAAGCCGGCCGGTGCGCGCTTGTCGGTGGCGCCCAGGATCACGATCAGGAAGAACATCGTCAGCACGATTTCAATGACCAGCGCCGACAGCATCGAATAGCCGCCCGGCGAATGGGCGCCGAAGCCGTTCGAGGCAAAGCCCTTGCTGACATCGAAACCGGCCTGGCCGCTGGCGATCACGTACAGCACGCCGCCGGCCACGATGGCACCCAGCACTTGCGCAATGATGTATGGCAACAGTTGATTGGCTGGGAAGCGGCCGCCGGCCCACAGGCCGATCGAGACGGCAGGATTCAGGTGGCAGCCCGAGATGTGACCGATGGCGTAAGCCATGGTCAGCACCGTCAGGCCAAAGGCCAGCGCTACGCCGGCAAAGCCGATGCCAAGGCCGGGAAAGGCGGCGGCCAGCACAGCGCTGCCGCAACCGCCGAAGACCAGCCAGAACGTGCCGAGAAATTCGGCGCCATATTGTTTCATGATGTATTCCTTTAAAGTGACGAGAAAACGTGCCAGGGACGACCAATCGGACCGCTCACCACCTTTGCCCCGCCAGGTAGCGACGGCAAAGCACAGCACCAGCAACGCACCGCTGCGTAAGCTGCAGAGCGCGCATAATGACATAATGTCATTATCAATGCAACATTATTGCGTACAATAATGTTAATAGTTCTCTTGACACCTAAAGGTTGTTTTGATAATTCTCACGCCGCAGGACGGCGCATGTACTTGCGTGGCGCCTCCAGTGGCGCAAAACCAAAGCTTGCATACAGGCCATGCGCGTCATCGGTGCCCAGCATCCAGACGACATCGCGCACACGCGCATCGTCGAGCGCGGCGGCCACGATCTGCTTGCCATAGCCGCGCCGCTGGTATTGCGGCAGCACAAACACGTCGCGCAGGTAGGCAAAATCCGTGTAATCGGTGATGACCCGGGCGAACGCCACTTGCTGGCCATCCACATAACCGCCGAAACACAGCGCGTTGGCGATGCCCTTGCGCACCGTTTCCAGCGCCACGCCGCGCTTCCAGTACGACTGCTCGCTCCGGTAGCGGTGGATCATGGCCACGTCCAGCTCGCCGCGTTCGCTGGAAATGCGCAGTGGCGCGTGCATCAGTTCTTGAACAACAGGTCGGCTTCGGCGATGCTGGGTTCGCCGAAGTAGACGGTGCGCGAGCCGCCCTTGCCATCGCTGCCGATATACACGCCCGTCATGCTGCGCTCGGCCGGGTCGTACAGGATGGAGTAGCGGTGGCCGCAATTGTGCGGCTCGCAGACACTGCTCAGCAGACGCGCCTTGCCGTCGATCTCGACGGGCTTGAGCGGGCTCGCCACACCATTCGGCACCCAGCGCTGCCGCTTCAGGCCAGCCTTCTTCAGGCCGATATTGAAGGCCTTGCGAAAGGCATAGTCCGCCTTGTAGACGTCGGGGAAGTACGGGCAGGTGTGGCCGCCGTCGCAGCTTTGCGCCTGCTCGATCAGCGACAGTTGCGGCGTACGCGCGTGCGCCGGCAGGGTGGCCAGCGCCACGGCGGCGCCCAGGAACAGGGGCAGGAACAAACGTGCGGACATGCAATCTCCTAAAAGCATACAGTAATGCGGGCAGCATAGCAGAATGGCATGCTTGTGCGCCCGTCTCAGGGAGAACAGCGGATACCGACGACCCCGTTGACCTTGCCTTCCGCCCATCCCGTCTCGCGCCAGCGGTACACGCCGGGCGCGACGATGATCAACTGCCACTCCACCAGCTTGCCAGCGGCATTGAGGCGGGTTTCATTGTCATAGCGCAAAGTCAGGCTGCGCTCCGTTTCCGCCACCACCGTCGCGGCAAAGCGGTTGGTTTCACCCAGCTTGCTTTTCCACGTCCGGTCGCTGAAGATCGCCAGCCGCTGATGATCGTCAGACAGCTGCATGCGCGTAAAGTGCCGCGCTTCTTCACAAACGCTATTCGTATTGACGCTGTCGGACCAGCTGCCAGACAATTGCGCGGCATCAAAAGGAGTCGGGATGGCCGTCACGGCCGCAGTCAGCAGCAAGGTTGCAAGCATAGTTTATCGAAAGAAAACGAAAAAAATCATCATGGCAGGCGCAACGCCAGGGTAATGCTCGACGGCAACGCTGGCGTGCGCCGGTGCAAAGTCGCCTGCTCATAGGCATACGCCATCGCGATGAGTTGCATGTCGCCGTGCGCAGGGCCGATGAAGGACAAGCCGACCGGCAAGCCCCCGGCCACGCCGGCCGGCACCGTGATGTGCGGCAAGGCCGATGGCGCCTGCGCCACACCATGGCAGGTGGGCCCCACCAGCGCATCGAGGCTATGCGAGTCCAGCAGCGCTTCGATGCCGCCGGGTTCGGGCGCGGGCGGCATCTCGATCAATTCCGCCCCTTGTTCGCACAACGCCAGCAGCGCCTGCCCGATCACGGCATCGGTCCCGGCGCACAGGCCGAACAGGCTGCGCGCCACGCCGATGCGGCGCCCATGCAAGCCGGCGGCATCCAACACCACGCCATCGGCCAGGCGTTCGCCGCTCAGGGCCGCGAGCAGCCAGGCCGCCTCGCGCACGCTGGGCGCCATCGGTCCGGCCGTGGCTGGCTCGCCGCCCTGCCCCGCGGCAGTCCTGCCCGTGGGTTTGATGGCGACCAGGCCGCAGTTTGAAGCCGGCGCGACGATGGAACCGTCCGCCGCGCTGTCGACGGCGAGGATGGTCAGCCCGGCCCAGCTGGCACTCGCATGCGGCACGCTGACGGCGGCCCATTGGCGCAAATTGCTTTTGCCGATAATGACGGCGCCGGCCGCGCGCAAGCGCGCCGCCACAAAGGAATCGCAGCTGGCATGCGTGGCCAGGGGCGCCTGCGTGCGCGTCTTCATGCGGTCGCCCGTGGCGATATTGTCGCGCAAGACGACGGGAATGCCGTGCAAGGGGCCGCGCACCTTGTGCACCTGCCGTTCGCGGTCCATTTCCAGGGCGATTTTCAGCGCATCGGGGTTGATTTCAATGCCGGGATAGGCGCGCGCGCCGATGCTGCACAGGGAACGGATGCGCCCCAGGTACTGCGACGTCAGCGCATGGGAACTGAGTTTGCCCGCCTGCATCATCTGCTGTTGCGGCAACACGCCCGCATCGAGCAGGTGGGCCATGGGGCTGGCGGGCGCCGTGGCACGGGCCAATACGGGACGCGCCACGCCCCGGGACGCGCCACTGCGTAACATCTGACTGCGCTGCATGCTATCTCCAGGAAACTTCAATGTTTCTACCGCAATAATGTTGTAGCCATAGCATAGCAGTCCTTGCAACACAATTGTTGTTGAAGGGAATTATTTTTTAAGCAAAAAAAACGCCGCCCGAAGGCAGCGTTTCTTGGTGATCCAGCACTGAGGCAAACCAGACCGGCATCTGCCGGGCCATGCGCGCAGCGCAGTGCAAGAATCTATCAGTTGCGTACGACACGCTTGTATTCGTTGGTACGGGTGTCGATTTCGATGACGTCGTCCTGTGCCACGAACAGCGGCACTTGCACGGTGTGGCGGTGTGCGTCGATGGCGTTTTCGATCTTGGCTTCTTTCAGGACGTTGCCCGAAGTATTGCCCTTGACCGCTGGCTCCGAGTACACCACTTGACGGGCGATGGTCGTAGGCAGTTCAACGGAGATTGCTTTGCCGTCGTAGAAAATGGCTTCGCATTCCATGCCATCTTTCAGGTAGTTCAGCGCTTCGCCCAGGTTTTCTTCTTCGATTTCGTACTGGTTGTACTCGGTGTCCATGAACACGAACAGCGGGTCGGCGAAGTACGAATACGTCACTGGCTTTTTATCCAGAACAACAACGTCAAACTTGTCGTCGCCGCGGAACACGTTTTCCATCGGGGTGTTCGTCAGAAGATTTTTCATCTTCCATTTGTAGGTGAAGCCCGTGCGGCTCGAACCGTTGACATCAGAACGCAACACGATCATTGGCTTGCTGTCGACCATGATGATATTGCCAACACGAATTTCTTTTGCGGGTTTCATAGGAATGTACGTAAAAAGTGGGTTGCATGAAGACCATCTGCCGCCTGTGCGCCATCGGCGCCGCAAGCTTGCGTTTGATCGGTTAAAAATACGTTAGAAATAACCGGGCATTTTACCTTAATTTTTGGCAAGCGCCTATCTCGTCGCGCCAGCGAACGCCAGCAGGTTACTTGCCAGATCGCCATTGGCCTGCATCTGCCGCTGCCAGGCCTGCGCGCGCGCCCGGATGCGCGGCAGGTCGGCCTGCAAAGCGGGCCACAACTGCGCCCACGGCAAGGCATCCGCGCTGGCGCCATTCCAGGCCAGCGCCGCCTGCACCAGGCTGTCGATGGCGCCGTCCGCATCGGCCGCATAGCGCTGCAGGAAGGCGCGCAATTTCACGTGATGCAAATTTTCATCCTGCAGATAGATATGCCAGAGAAACGGCAGGCCAGCCCATTGCGCGCGCACGAAGGAATCCTCGCCGCGCACGAGATTGACGTCGCAAGCCCACAGCAGGCGGTCGTAATCGTCTTGCGGCACGAACGGCAACACCCGTACGGTGAGCGCGCCGCGCGTGCGCGCCGCACCGGCCAGCGCCGCATCGTCGCCGATAAACGCCTGAACGGCATCGAACGCGACGCCTTCCGGCACCAGACACGTCACGGGCTCGCCGCCCGCCTGCCAGGCCGCAAACAGCTCGGCGACCGGGGCGGACGGGTAGCAGAACAGCGATATTTTCAAGGCGGACATTTCCGCCGCCGTCACGCCGAATTGCCCGAGGAATGCCGCCATGGCGCCCGCATCGGCCTGGAACGCCAGCCTTTTCTCGTCCAGCGCCGCTTCGCGCAGCAAGCCGCCCGTCTTGTTCGTGAAGCCGGGAAAGAAGAAATGCTTGATCATGCCGTGGCGCGGCGACGTCAGCGCGTGGCAACCCTCTACCCACTCTTCCGCCGTCAAGCCTTCCAGGTTCAGCCACACGGGATGCGGCGCGCATTGCGCCATGGCGGCGATATAGCCGGGAGGAATGTCGCAGGCAAAGAATTCGATGACGATGTCGGCGACGTCGGCCGGCGCGAATGCGCCCTCCTGGTCGCGCCAGTGGCACACCGTGACGCCGCCGGTCTGCTGCACTGACGCCGTCACGTCGATTTCCGGGCAGATGCGCCGGAAACTCGGCAAATCATCGACCCACAGGGTGACGGCCACGCCATGCTCGCCGCTCAACTGCCGCGCCAGGCGCCAGCAAATGCCGATATCGCCGTAGTTGTCGACGACTTTGCAGAAGATGGCCAAGGTTGGCGCGCGATCGGTAGCTAATGGCATATTCAAAGGGGAAGAGAAAAATGTGGCATGGCAGCCCATAACAAAAAAGCCGCACTGTTACCAGGCGGCTTTTTTGTTGGCTGATTCAGCCGGTCTGGCGTCCCCAAGGGGATTCGAACCCCTGTACTCACCGTGAAAGGGTGATGTCCTAGGCCTCTAGACGATGGGGACAGAAAATCTGTCCTGAATGCACTATTCCGCATCCCGACCTGTTACTGCTTGCGAATCTGGCGTCCCCAAGGGGATTCGAACCCCTGTACTCACCGTGAAAGGGTGATGTCCTAGGCCTCTAGACGATGGGGACAGAAATCTGTCCTGAATGCACTATTTGCATCCTGACCCGGTACTGCAGCAATATTGCAGAAACAAAAAAAGCCTGACTTGTCAGGCCCATTCAGCACTGCACTCTTACTTTACAACTAAATCCTGGCGTCCCCAAGGGGATTCGAACCCCTGTACTCACCGTGAAAGGGTGATGTCCTAGGCCTCTAGACGATGGGGACCTGTGCTGGCTTTACTCTCAGCGGACTCTTCGTTGAAGGCTTTGCTTAGCCCCTCAAAAAAGCGTGCGCGAAGTTTAACACGAAGCGATTCACGAAATCAACTGCTGGCCTTCTTTTTTCCACCTTATTTGTATCATCGCCCCCTATGGAGACAGGATGATGGCAGGAAGATATGGCAGCGGCGGTACGCCAGACACGCGGGGGAAACCGCGCCAACCGTCTGGCGCGGCAAAAGCATTCCTTAGCGCAAGATATCGTCCGCATTGGCGATGCGCACGTCATGCATCTGATTCAGATACGCCTCCAGGTAGCCCTTGTGGGATGCGCCGACGATGACCAGCACGCGCATGCCCGGGCGCGCCGCCATGATTTCGCGGATATTCGACGCCATGCGCAAGTTGCGCACCTCCCAGGATGCCACGTAGTTGCGGCCATAACGCTGCGGCGACGGCTCTTCCAGCGCCGCGCCAAAGTCGCCGCGGAAGGCCAGGTCCGCCTCTGCGCGTCCGTTATACGCGCGGTAGATCGCCAGCACACCGGCGGGCGTATTCCATTGCTCCTCAAACCCGGCATGGATGCGCTTGCGCTCGGCCGAAGAGGAATTATTCCAGGCCGCCCTGATCGCCTTGGCATACGCCTTTTCATCGTCGACAGGCATATCGGACGTATGGTCATCCATGCCATGCACCCGCTCGTGCCCACCCTTCGCCGCCAGCACGGCAGCGATCTGATAACTCTCGTTGCGCTGCCCCAGCAGGGAATTGAGGTTCGCGGCCAGGGACTCGCTCACGCCGTCACCGGCGCGCCGCTCATCCGCGGGCAGACGCAGCCATTGCACCAGCGCCGATGCACGCTCGCCACCGGCCAGGAACAGGGAAGCCAATGTGCGCCGCTGGGCGGCGGACGGCGCCGCCGGCCAGGCGGCCAGCAAACGCTCCGCCTGCGCCGTGGCCGCTACCACATCGAGCCCCGTGGCGGCCCGCGCGGCGGAAGTATCATAGCAATACGCTTTCACCGTATCGTCATAGCGCTGCGGATAGGCGCGCAGGTAAGCGCATTGCAAGCCGGAAAGCGCCTCGATCGCGATCGCATCCGGCCGCCAGCCCGCCAGGCGCTCGTTGAGCAAGCTCAATTGAGACGGATCAATCGATGTTGGCAATTGCGCCAAATGGGGCGAACCGAGCACCAGCACGTCATTGAACGGCCCCTTTTGCAACTTCAGAGCACCGGGATCGAATTTCGCCGCAGGCGACGCCTCCGCGTGCACGGGAACGTGAATAACAGCGGCAAGAAAAAAACTGGCAAATACGCGGTGCATCCTGTCTCCTCAGTGTAATGGTCCATTTTTTATCCGCGGGCATGATGAAATCAAGCCGCCTGCCAAATGTAACCACTCCGCAAATCACTGTCAGTTATACCCATGCAACCAATAGGTACAAAAAAAGCCGCCCGAGGCGACTTTGATGTATTTCCATTTCCACCCCATTGGCAAACGCAAGTGGGATCAAACACTCGCCTCTTGCCTGCCATACAAACACCCCAACAGTTAAACCATACTTCCCTGAAAGGCATAACAACAAATGCTTCGGAAATAAAAAAAGCCGCTCAAGGCGACTTTGATTTATTCATTTCCATTTACCACCTGTTTCTGCGCTGTTGGTGGAGGTAAGCGGGATCGAACCGCTGACCTCTTGCATGCCATGCAAGCGCTCTCCCAGCTGAGCTATACCCCCCGGGCGCAGAAACACTGCTACTTCTTTACAACTACAACACCAGACTGAACTGGCGTCCCCAAGGGGATTCGAACCCCTGTACTCACCGTGAAAGGGTGATGTCCTAGGCCTCTAGACGATGGGGACCTCGGTACTACAGTTTTACCACCTTACTTCTGCGCTGTTGGTGGAGGTAAGCGGGATCGAACCGCTGACCTCTTGCATGCCATGCAAGCGCTCTCCCAGCTGAGCTATACCCCCCGGGCGCAGAAATAATAAAAGCCGCACTTGGCGACTTTGTTCCACTACTTGCTTTCCATCCAGATTCCGCTTTTTACGGGCCTGAACTTACAACAATCAGTACAAACAACTGCCACTACTATACCACAACTACCTGGCGTCCCCAAGGGGATTCGAACCCCTGTACTCACCGTGAAAGGGTGATGTCCTAGGCCTCTAGACGATGGGGACCGCGGAACTTCCAAACAATATCTGCACCACTTCAACGACTAACAAAACCTGACTGCGGTTTTGCTGCTGGTGGAGGTAAGCGGGATCGAACCGCTGACCTCTTGCATGCCATGCAAGCGCTCTCCCAGCTGAGCTATACCCCCGTTGGTGCAGAAACAAGAGTATAGCAAAGAAGTTTCACTCTGCAAATACCCTTTTTCGTCTATGAGCAACTTTTCATAGGGGAGGTTTCCGCACCGTATTTACACGCTCAATTCGGCGCGGCGATTACAGCCACTTTGCCAGGCGCGCCAGCACGGTCTCGCGGCCGAACATCACCACCACCTGGTCGATGGCAGGCGTCTGCAGCTGGCCCGTCAAGATCAAACGCAAGGGCATGGCCAGCAGCGGCATCTTGATGGTGTTCGCAGCCAGCACTTCCTTGATCATGGCGGCGACGGCTTCCTTGCTCCACTCCACCGTGGCGATACGCTCGGCAAACTGCGCCAGCACGGGCTTGATGGCATCCGTGATGTGCTGCGTAACCAGTTCCGCTTCCGGCTGCGGTTCGCGAAAGAACAGCATCGAGGCGGCAGCCAGCTCATTGACGGTGTTGGCGCGCTCTTTCATCATGCCCAGCACTTGCGCCAGGTCCGGCGCGCCTTCGAAGACGGCGCCGGCGGCGACCATTTGCGGACGCGCCAGGTCGGCCAGGCGGGTATTGTCGGCCTGCTTGATATAGTGGTTGTTCAGCCAGGCCAGTTTTTCATTATTGAACTGGGCCGCCGATTTCGACAGGTGGTTCAGGTTGAACCACTCGCAGAACTGCTCGGTCGAGAACACTTCATCGTCGCCATGGCTCCAGCCCAGGCGCGCCAGGTAGTTCAGCATCGCTTCCGGCAGGAAGCCCTGCGCCGGGTAATCCATCACGCTGACGGCGCCATGGCGCTTCGACAGCTTTTCACCGTCCGCGCCCAGGATCATCGGCAGGTGGCCATACAGCGGCAGCGGTGCGCCGATGGCGCGCAGGATGTTGATCTGGCGCGGGGTGTTGTTGACATGGTCGTCGCCGCGGATCACGTGCGTGATCTGCATGTCCCAGTCATCGACGGCCACGCAGAAGTTGTATGTCGGCGTGCCGTCAGGGCGGGCGATCACCAGGTCGTCCAGCTCGCGGTTGGAAATCGTGATCGTGCCCTTGACCACGTCGTCCCACGTCACGTCGCCGTCGAGCGGGTTCTTGAAACGCACGACGGGCTTGCGGTCGGCCGGTACGGCCGGCAGGGTCTTGCCCGGCTCCGGGCGCCAGGTGCCGTCGTAGCGCGGCTTTTCACCGGCGGCGCGCATGCGCTCGCGCATCGCTTCGACTTCTTCCGGCGACGAGTAGCAGTGATATGCAGTGCCTTCGGCCAGCATCTGCGCCACCACTTCGCGGTAGCGGTCCATGCGCTGCATCTGGTAGAACGGGCCTTCGTCGTGGTCCAGGCCCAGCCACTTCATGCCTTCGATGATGGCTTGCACGGCTTCCGGCGTGGAACGCTCCACGTCCGTGTCTTCGATGCGCAGCACGAAGGTGCCGCCGAAGTGGCGGGCATACGCCCAGCTGTACAAAGCGGTGCGGGCGCCGCCCAGGTGCAGATAGCCAGTCGGGCTGGGAGCGAAACGGGTACGGACAGGAGTAGCGGTTGTGGTCATCGAAGTAATCAGGCTTGAATAAGTAAAACGCCATTTTACTCTGTTGACCGCCGCCGCTCCACAAGCACCGTCACAGCTGCAGCAAGCGCCTTTTCACCTCCGCCGCCTGCGCATGCAACGCCTGCTCGAACAGGGCGACGAGTTGCGACAGGGGCCGGTGCAAAGGTTTCACGAGATTCACCGTGAACGGCAAGGAAACGCCGAAGCGGCGGATCTGCAAGCCCTGCCCCGCATAATCGAGGGCCGTGAGCGGATTGACGATGGCCAGCCCCACGCCTTCGCGCACCATCGCGCACACGGAGGCGGCGCTGTGCGTGTCGAGCGCCATGCGCCGCTCCACGCCCGCCTGCGCAAAGATGGCATCGATCTGCTGACGGTAGGGGTCGACGGCGGCCAGGCTGATGAAAGGCTGGCCCGCGAAGTCCGCCGGCTGCAGCACGGCCTTGCCGGCGAGCGCATGGCCGTCGGGCAGCACGCACACTTCGTCGACGGACATCAAGGTATCGAGCGCCGTGCCCGGCGGCGCATTGCCCACTTCCGTCAGGCCGATATCGTGGCGCTGCGCCGACAGCCACTCTTCCAGCAGCGGCGACTCCTGCGGCGTGATGCTGATGCTCACCTTGGGAAAATCGGCGACGAAACGCTTGCACGCCTGCGGCAGCAGCGACTGGGAAAACACGGGCAGACAGGCGATCGACAGCTGCCCCTGGTCGAACTGGCGCAAGGCCGCCGCCGTGCTGACGATGCGCTCCAGGCCGAAATACGCGCGCTGCACTTCCTCGAACAGCTGCAGCGCCTGGGCCGTGGGGCGCAGCCGCCCCCGCTCGCGCTCGAACAGGGTCAGGCCTGTCAAGTGTTCCAGGCGCGCCAGCTCGCGGCTGACGGTGGGCTGCGACGTATGCAGCATGGCGGCGGCGGCCGTCACGCTGCCCGTCGTCATGATGGCGCGAAAGACCTCGATATGGCGCAGGGAGATAGTCATGGTCATATCATAAATGAATAAGGTAGGCCCAAATAGATATTTTATAGTCGAAGTACAATCAGCCATCATGCGCTATCTCCTCATTCCACCGAAAGCACACGATGAAGCCCGTCACCGACCAGACCCTCGCCCAACTCGCCCAGGAACACGGCACGCCCCTGTGGGTGTATGACGCGGCCACCATCCGCGCGCGCATCGCGCAGCTGGCGCAGTTCGACACGGTGCGCTTCGCACAAAAAGCCAATTCGAACATCCACCTGCTGACCCTGATGCGCGAAGCGGGCGTGCACGTGGACGCCGTTTCGCTGGGCGAGATCGAGCGCGCGCTGCAGGCAGGCTTTGCGCCGGCGCAAACGAATGGCGCCGCCGGCGTGGTCTTCACCTGCGACCTGTTCGACCGCGCCACCCTGGCGCGCGTGGCGGCGGCAAAGATCGAAGTCAATTGCGGCTCCGTCGACATGCTGCGCCAGCTGGGCCCAGTGTCGCCCGGCCACCGCGTCTGGCTGCGCATCAATCCCGGCTATGGCCATGGCCACAGCAACAAGACCAATACGGGCGGCGAAAACAGCAAGCATGGCATCTGGCACGACGAGCTGCCGGAGGCGCTGGCCGTCATCCGCGCGCATGGCCTGCACCTGGTGGGCCTGCACATGCACATCGGCTCCGGCGTCGACTACAGCCACCTGGAAACCGTCTGCGGCACCATGGTCGACCTGGTGAAAAACATGGGCCACGACATCGAAGCCATTTCCACGGGCGGCGGCCTGTCCGTGCCCTACCGCGAAGGCGAGCAACCCGTCGACACGGACCACTACTTCCAGCTGTGGAATGCGGCGCGCAAGCAGATCGAGGCGCACCTGGGCCATCCCGTGCACCTGGAAATCGAACCGGGCCGCTTCCTCGTGGCCGACGCGGGCTTGCTGGTGGCCGAAGTGCGCGCCACCAAGCAAATGGGCGGCAACCACTTCACCTTGCTCGATACGGGTTTCAATGAACTGATGCGCCCTGCCATGTACGGCAGCTACCATGAAATGTCGGTCATCGCGCATGACGGCCGCGCACTGGACACACAGCGCGCCACCGTGGTCGGCGGCCCCCTGTGCGAATCGGGCGACGTCTTCACCCAGCGCGACGGCGGCGTGGTGGAAACCCGGCTGCTACCGGCAGCGCAGGTGGGCGACTACGTCGTCTTCGAAGGCGCCGGTGCGTATGGCGCGTCGATGTCGTCGAACTACAACAGCCGCCCCCATGCGGCCGAATACCTGGTCGACGGAGAACAATCCCGCCTGATCCGCCGCCGCCAGACGGTGGCCGAGCTGATCGCGCTGGAACAGTTGTAACACCTTGCCCCGTGCGGGCATGCGCATCTGCTAACATCGGGGCAACCCGATGAAAGCCCGCCATGCCCGCCCAAGCACTTCCCTTCCACAGCGCCACCCGGCTGCTGCTGCCACTGCTGCTGTCCGCCGTCCTCGCCGGCTGCGCCTCGCTGCCTTCGCTGGAAGGCCGCGTGGCATCCAGCGTCATCGCCGACACAAAGCACACCCAGCTGGCCACGGCCATTGCGCCCATGGTGGCGCAGCATCCCGGCGTGTCCGGCATTTACCCGCTTGCCGATGGACGCGACGCCTTTGCCGCGCGCGCCCTGCTGGCCGCCGCCGCCCAGCGCAGCCTGGACGTGCAGTACTACATCTGGCACAAGGACATCACGGGCACCCTGCTGTTCGACGCCCTGCGCCAGGCGGCCGAGCGTGGCGTGCGCGTGCGCCTGCTGCTCGACGATAACAACACGGCGGGCCTGGACCAGACCCTGGCGATGCTGGGCAAACAGCACAACCTGGAAATCCGCCTGTTCAACCCCTTTATGCCCCGCGCGCCGCGCGCACTGGCCTTTGCCACCGATTTTTCCCGCCTCAACCGGCGCATGCACAACAAATCGTTCACGGCCGATAACCAGGCCACCATCGTCGGCGGGCGCAATGTGGGCGACGAATATTTTGGCGCGGCCGGCGACGTGCTGTTCGCCGACCTTGACGTGCTGGCCGTCGGCCCCGTCGTCGACGACGTTTCGCGCGATTTCGACCGCTACTGGAACAGCGCCTCGGCCTACCCCGCCAGCCTGCTGCTGACCAGCCCTGTCGAGGGCGACGCGGCCACCATCGCCGCCGAGGCGGACCGCATCGACGATACCAAGGCAGCCGAGGAATACGTGCAGGCGCTGCGCACCTCGCCCTTCGTCCGGCAGATGATGGAGCGCACCCTGCCCTTCGAATGGGCCAGGACGCGCATGGTCAGCGACGACCCGGCCAAGGTGCTGGACAAGGCCCGGCCAGGCACGGGCGTGGCGGACAACCTGAAAAACCTGCTGGGCGTGCCGGAAAAGGAAGTGGACCTGGTGTCGCCGTATTTCGTGCCCGGCAAAGCCGGCACCCAGGCCTTTGCCGACCTGGCAAGAAAAGGCGTGGGCGTGCGCATCCTGACGAATGCGCTGGAAGCGACCGACGTGGCGGCCGTGCATGCGGGCTATGCGAAGTGGAGAAAACCGCTGCTGGAAGCGGGTGTGCTGCTGTACGAGTCGCGCCGCTCGTGGGAAGCCGGCGATGCGCGCGAACAGCCGGGCCGCTTCGGCAGCTCCGCATCGAGCCTGCATGCGAAGACCTTTGCCGTCGACGACCGGCGCATCTTTGTCGGCTCGTTCAACTTCGACCCGCGCTCGATCGAGTTGAACACGGAAATGGGCCTCGTCATCGACAGCCCCGCGCTGGCCAGCCAGCTGGGGCAAGCCATGCGCACCACCATCCCGCGGCGCGCCTACCAGGTACTGCTGGGCGACGACGGCGCGCTGTACTGGATCGCCCGCGACGCCAGCGGCGCCAGCACGCGCTACGACACGGAGCCGGGCGCCAGCGTGTGGAAGCGCCTGGGGGTGGCGATACTGTCGGTGCTGCCGATTGATTGGCTACTGTAAAGCACGCAGCCTATGTCATTTCCCGCGAAATGGCCGACAATATTTAAGGTCGGGGTATGGTTTCTCACCATCAAAAAATATCATTCTCAAACCAATAACCGTATCTGAGTAGTGACAATAAAAATTGGGATAATCCGGTACTGGCAACAGAGGTGGCGCCGGTGTGGTCTCAAGCCGGAACATCGTGCTCTGTAATCGGACGACCTCGGACAAGCGCACGGTCTTGCGCGTACTTTCATTCGGGAGATCAGCATCCCGTAAAACCGTGCGCGGTTGACCAAAATCTGACTGACCTACCACGCTGGAGCTGAGGTAAAACAGTTTCATCGGTTTACGCAAAATAGCATTAAACTGATCGCTGTCCTCAAAGTTCAATATATCAAGCGGGGCGAAATCGGCCTGCAGATCCTTTCGGCAGTCTGATTCATACTCCGCAAATACCCATATATTATCGGCATCAAAGACAATAAGGCGTGGTACAGGCTCATCCGTGCTACATAATGCGTTTGGCCGCAAATCGATTGCAACAACACCAGCGTCGTTTCCTTCCAGTGATCGGCGCTCGTCACCGCCAAACCCAGGCCGAAGCAAATATATTTTGCGTGATTCTTCTTTAACAAGACTAACTGCACGATACGTCGTGTTGGCATAGGCCGAAAGCATTGGTTGAAACTGCAACTTGCCGGGATGCCACACGCTCACTCTGTAGCGACCTATCTCATGCCAATCCGGCTTCTGCGGTCGCTCCATCACCCAAAAACCCGGCGGGTCACATTTTGGCGGCACTTCACTATGTTCACATTTGTTATAGGCATGCAGATCAAGCCCGTTGCTCAGACTTAGCCACGGCTTGTCGGCCTTCAAGGGAACGGCATAATAATAGTCATATGAGGCATGATCGAAGTGTGGCACGACGCACCCCGGCAGCAAAATCCACATCAATGCCATACAACAACATTTGAATAGTGAACTGTTCATTGACGTCCTCATCGTGAAATAAAGAAATTTCACTATCCGTCAAGAACTTTGCGTGCCTATTGATATTTGTCGACTTACAACTCTTAAATCAATAAAAAAAACAGGCTTCCGTGAAAACGCAAGCCTGGCCTTTACATCAACGATACACCTCTATGCCTGAACTACCGCACCACCTCCATCAACACCCGCCCTTCCGACGCCGACGGCTGGCGTATGCGCAGCAGGTGCGCCAGGGTCGGCGCGATATCGACCACTTCCGCATACTGGCCATAGGCGCCCGGCTTGATCCAGCGGGGGCCGAACACCATCAGCGGCACGTTGGTGTCATAGGTGTACGGCGTGCCGTGCGAAGTGCCGCCCGCGCCCTTGCCGAAGTACCAGGCCGGCTTTGTCACGACCATCAGGTCGCCCGACAGCTGGCGGTTCCAGGCGCGGCGCATCAGGGTGTCCATGCGCGTGGCAACGGCGCCCGTTTCCATCTGCGTGCGCGTGTAGACTTGCGCCAGGCCGTCCTGCTGCAGCAGGAAGCGGGCCGCCGCGTCTTCCAGGGCGGCGCGATTGACGCCGCCCTTCTCCGCCAGCGCGTAATCGAGGTAGATATTCGGCAGCGACGACGTCGTCACCAGTTTATCGATACCCAGGTTAGTCGCCAGGTGCTGGTTCAAGGCATCGACCAGTTTGGCGCCGTCGATGCGTTTGGCCGAGAAGCCCCGCGTTTCGGCAAATTCCGGCACGTTGGCAAAACCATGGTCAGCCGTCAGCACCACCAGCACGTTGTCCATGCCGACTTTTTTATCGAGGTCGGCAAAGAAGCCGGCCAGCATGCGGTCCAGGCGCTGCAGGTGGTCGTGCGACATCTTGCTTTCCGGGCCGTAGGCGTGATTCACGTAATCGTGCGCGGACAGGCTCACGCCCAGGATATCGGGCACGCCGGCCGGGTTGTGGCCCAGGTTTTCGCCATCGATGGCGGCGCGGGCGAATTCCAGGGTCAGTTCATCGAGGAAGGGACCGGCCTTCAGGCGGCTGTAGTACTCGCCATCGAGCTTGCCGCTGTCGCTGTAATAGGCAAACGGGAAGGTGTTGCGCGTGCCCGGCTTGGCCGGCACCAGATCATCGCGGGCATCGCGCGCATAGGCAGAATCGGCCAGCAGCGGCGTCCAGCTCTTGCCATAATAACGGTCCTGCGGTTTGGCGGCCTGGTAGCGCTGCACCCATTGCGGGTGCTGCTGCATATAGTAGGTGCTGCTGGCAAAATTGCCCGTCTTTTCCATGTACATATACGCCGTACCCGTTTTCCCGGCCAGCAGGATGGCGCCCCGGTCCTTGCCCGACACCGTGACGACCTTCGCCTTGTCGCCCGTGGAATAGCGCAACTCGTCGCCCAGGGTGCTCACGCGCAGCTTGGTCGGCGCCGTGCCGTCGTCGGGCTGCGTGTCTTCGCCGATGTAATGGAAATTGCCGTCTTCGGTGCAGTACACGGATTTTTTCGTGACGGGATCGATCCAGTTATTGCCGATCACGCCATGCTGGTAAGGGTAAGCGCCCGACAGCACGGCCGAGTGGCCGATGGCCGTGACCGTGATGCCATGCGCCTGGTGCGCATCGCTGAACCAGGCGCCCTGCTCCAGCAGGCGGCGGAAACCGCCCTGGCCGAACTGGTCGCGGTAGCGCGTCACCTGCTCTTGCGGCAAGCCGTCCACTACCAGCACCACCACCAGCTTCGGCTGCGCCGCACCGGCAGAAACAGCAGGAACGGCCTTGGCCGCATGCACCTGGCTCGCCGCCACGCCAGCCACCAACAGCAGCGCCTGCGCCAGTTGCCGGGAAAGGGAGAATTGTTTCGTCATATCCGCTCATCAAAAGTTAGGCCACCGGCCAGCATACGCCGACTATATGACACAATAATGACAAGAGGCAACAATATGAAAAAGGCCAGGCCCCATCGCTGGAACCTGGCCTTTACTGAAACAGATGAATTTGCCTGGCTTATTTGCCTGGCTTACTTGACCGTCACCTTGATGCTTTTACTCAACTCCGGCCCATACGACTGGTGCGCGCCGTTGGCGAACTGCATCGTCAGGGTGTACTGGCCCGGCGGCAAGGTGACGTCCGTTTCCGTCTGTCCTTTGCCGAAGTGCAAATGTTTATCGTCCATGGGTATCATCTCGCCCGCCTTCATCGGCCCCATATTGATGAGCAAATGATGGTGGCCCGTCTTGGCCGTCATGTCGCCGGCCGGCTTGACGTCCATGCCGCTGACGGCAAATTTCACTTTGAACGGGCTGCTCACTGTCGCGCCATCGACGGGCTCGACGAACGAGACGGATTGCGCAAACGCGCTGGCGGCCAGCAGGCTGCCCGCGATCACGGCTGCGGCTTGGCGCAGGAATACGGTGGTCAATTGCATGATGTCTCCTCTTGTTTAATAACAACACGGACTGCATGAAACCATATTCCTGGCGGTCGTGGCGCCGGGGAAGAGTTAAGCCAATAGTGCCACGGGGGCCTTGAAAACCGTAGCGAGCAAGCTCAATGTCGGGTTGAGTAACGCAACCGTACTTTAGTACGGTGAGTAACGCCGACCCGAAAGTGAGCTGCGCAGTAGGTTTGCAAGGCCACCCAGCCACTAGTCGTTTTTGATGACGATCGACGGGAACTTGCTCGTCATATCCTTCGCCTTTTCCGCCACCTTGATCGCGATGGTGCGGGCGATCTGCTTGTAGATCACGGCGACGGGGCCTTCCGGCTCGGCCACGACGGTCGGCGTGCCGGAATCCGTCTGCTGGCGGATCGCCATGGTCAGCGGCAAGGCGCCGAGGAATTCCACTCCGAAGTCCGCGCACATCTTCGCGCCGCCGCCGGCGCCGAAGATTTCTTCCGCATGGCCGCAGTTCGAGCAAATGTGCGTGCTCATGTTTTCCACCACGCCGAGGATCGGGATGCCGACTTTCTCGAACATTTTCAAGCCCTTGCGCGCGTCCAGCAGCGCGATGTCCTGCGGCGTCGTGACGATCACGGCGCCCGTGACGGGCACTTTTTGCGACAGTGTCAATTGAATGTCGCCCGTGCCAGGCGGCATGTCGACGATCAGGTAATCGAGGTCGCGCCAGTTGGTCTGGTCCAGCAATTGCTGCAAGGCTTGCGTGACCATCGGGCCGCGCCACACCATCGGTTCGTCCGGATCGATCATGAAGCCGATCGACGACACTTGCAGGCCGTGGTTTTCCATCGGTTCCATGCTCTTGCCATCGAGGGTCTTCGGCTGGCCGCTGATGCCCAGCATCATCGGCTGCGACGGGCCATAGATATCGGCGTCCAGCATGCCGACGGTGGCGCCTTCGGCCGCCAGGGCCAGGGCCAGGTTGACGGCCGTGGTCGATTTGCCAACGCCGCCCTTACCGGAAGCGACGGCGATGATGTTTTTCACGTTGCTCATCGGCTTCAAGCCGCGCTGCACCGTGTGCGAAATGATTTTCGACGACACGCCCACGCTGACGTTGCCCACGCCCGGCAGCACGCGCAGGGCGGCCAACACGGATTTGCGGATCAGGTCGATCTGGCTTTTGGCGGGGTAGCCCAGTTCGATGTCGAGCGAAATATCATCGCCATCGACCTTCAGATTCTTGACGGTTTTGCTGGAAACGAAATCTTTATGTGTATTTGGATCAATAACCTGGGCCAGCGCGGCCTTGACGTCTTCTACTGTGATGCTCATGTAAATCTCCGTGTGTACTACATATGTGCAATACGCGCAGTCTAGCGCAAATTTGCATGGCGCGATGGCGGCAAAAGCATCACTTGCCAGCGCTGCATCTGCTCATATTGCCTTTCCGCTGTTAAAATGACCTATTATCCATCCCAAAAGTGCATCAATCATGACTCGCAAGCTGTTCGTCACCACTGCCCTGCCTTACGCAAACGCCGCTTTTCACATTGGCCACATCATGGAATACATCCAGGCCGATATCTGGGTCCGGTTCCAGCGAATGCAACGCGATGGCGCAGCCGGCCGTGAAGTGCACTTTGTGGGCGCCGACGATACGCATGGCACGCCCATCATGATCGCCGCCGAAAAGGAAGGCATTACGCCGCAGCAATTCGTCGCCAACATCGCGGCCGGCCGCGCCCAGTACCTCGATGGCTTCCATATCGCCTTCGACAACTGGTATTCGACCGATTCGCCGGAAAACGTTGATCTGTCGCAATCGATCTACCGCAAACTGCGCGATACGGGCCTGATCGTCACGAAAACCGTCGACCGCTTCTTCGATCCGGTCAAGGGCATGTTCCTGGCCGACCGCAACATCAAGGGCGAATGCCCGAAATGCGGCGCCAAGAACCAGTACGGCGACAATTGCGAAGTGTGCGGCGCCGCTTACCAGCCGACCGACCTGGTCAACCCGTTCTCCGTGTTCACCAACGCGACGCCCGTAATGAAGCCGTCGGAACAGTACTTCTTCAAGCTGTCCGACCCGCGCTGCTTCGAATTCCTTAAGGATTGGCTCAACACGCCAGGCCGCTTGCAGCCTGAAATGGTCAACAAGGTCAGCGAATGGCTGGGCGAAGCGGGCGAAAAGCTGGCCGACTGGGATATCTCGCGCGACGCACCCTATTTCGGCATCCCGATTCCCGATGCGCCGGGCAAGTTCTTCTATGTGTGGATGGACGCGCCGGTCGGCTACCTGGCCAGCCTGAAAAACTATTGCGACAAGAAAGGCCTCGATTTCGACGCCTTGCTGAACGATCCTGCCACGGAACAAATCCACTTCATCGGCAAGGACATCGTTTCCTTCCATTTGCTGTTCTGGCCCGCCATGCTGAAATTCGCCGGCCACCCGGTGATCGACAAACTGAAAGTCAATGTACATGGCTTCCTGACAGTCAACAACGAAAAGATGTCGAAGTCGCGCGGCACGGGCATCTCGCCGCTGCGCTACCTGGACCTGGGCATGAACCCGGAATGGCTGCGCTACTACATCGCTTTCAAGCTGAACTCGAAAGTGGAAGACCTGGACTTCAACGGCGACGACTTCGTGGCCCGCGTGAACAGCGACCTGATCGGCAAATACGTGAACATCGCCAGCCGCTGCGCCGGCTTCATCGCAAAGCGTTTCGACGGCAAGCTGGCATCGACGCTGTCGGAAGGCGCGCAAAGCTGGATCAACCGCGCGCTGACGGTGGACGCCAACGGCGTCATCGTCGAGCGCCAGGCCAGCATCGCCGCGCACTTCGAGAACCGCGAATTCGGCAAGGCCTTGCGCGAGATCATGGAAATCGCCGACATCACCAACCAGTACGTCGATGAAAACAAGCCGTGGATCCTCGCCAAGGATGCGGACAAGACAGCCGAACTGCACGACGTGTGCACGACGGCCCTGATCCTGTTCCGCCAGTTGACGATCCTGCTGTCGCCGGTCCTGCCGGGCGTGGCCAAGAACGTGGCCTCGTTCCTCAACGACGAGCAATTCACCTGGGCCGATACGCAAGTGTTCGGCGACGCCGTCTCGAACAGCATGCTGGGCCGTACCATCGGCGCCTACAGCCACTTGATGACGCGCATGGATGCGAAGATGATCGAAGCGCTGTTTGACGCACCGCAAGCTGCCGCCATCGCGGCGCCGGCTGGCGATGCCGCGAACGACGCCGCAGCGGTCGCTGAAACACCGGCCTCCGCCATCGAGGAACTGGCGCCCGAGATCAAGATCGACGACTTCCTCAAGGTCGACTTGCGCATCGCGAAAATCGTCAACTGCGAACTGGTCGACGGCTCGGACAAGCTGCTGCGCCTGACCCTGGACGCGGGCGAAGGCCGCTTGCGCAATGTCTTCTCCGGCATCCGTTCGGCCTACCAGCCGGAAGAGCTGGTCGGCAAGCTGACGGTGCTGGTGGCCAACCTGGCGCCGCGCAAGATGAAGTTCGGCATTTCCGAAGGCATGGTCATGGCCGCATCAAGCGCCGACGAGAAAGCCAATCCAGGCATCTACATCCTGAACCCTTGGCCAGGCGCCGAACCTGGCATGCGCATCCGCTAAGCCCGCACAAGGACCGATGATGAATATCGTGGTGCGCGAAGCAACGAATGCCGATGCACAACTGATGGCCGAACTGACCCGCGCCGCGTGGGCCGGCAAGGTGGCGGCCTCGTCCAGTGGACACCACGAGACGGCGCAGCAGGTGGAAGAGCAATTGCGCCACGGCGGCGGTTTTCTGTTGCTGATCGACGACATTCCAGCCGGCTCGCTGCGCTGGATGCCGCTCGACAGCGATCCCGCCATCTGGAAGATTTCACGCATGGGCGTGCTGCCCGCCTACCGGGGCAGCCACGTTTCGCAACATTTGCTGGAAGCCATCATTCATCACGGCCTGTCGTGCCAGGCGGAGGAATTGCGCCTGGCCGTGCGGCGCGACCAGCGCAAGCTGATCGATTTTTATGCGGCCTTCGAATTCGACCTGGCCGAAGAACTGGAATATTCGCACGCCAACCCCGCCGAACCGGCGCCGATGGTGATGCGGCGTTTGTTGCGTTATTGATTTTTAGCAATTTCGCCCCGGACTTGCCGATACAACAACCCGCCAGGCGGCACGGCGCGGTAAAATACGGCCGGCTGACCTTACCTATAAGACACTCAGAAGAGAATATGAAACTGCCTGCAAAACACAACAACTACGTATCCGACCACACCTTGTTCATCGCTGAACTGAAGGCCAAGAATCCTGGCATGGAAGCGGGCCAGCAAGCGGGCCGCGCCCTGCTGTGGGACAAGCCGGCCGTCAGCATCGATGAGCAGGAGCGCCAGCTGGCGTCGGCCGTCAAGCAACAGGCTTACGTTTACCAGAACAAGAACTAAGATCTGGAACCGGCACGATGTTGCCTGAAGAGTCTGCAGTCACGCCGGAAGCCGACGCTTCCGGCGCCGGCGCAGTCATCGAGTCGCCCGAACCCGCCGCTGGCGGCGACGGCAGCGGCGACCCTGCAGCATCCGCCACGGCAGTAACGGACGCGGCGCCCGCCGCCGACCCGCTGGGCATCGCCCGCCTGTATGGCGAGCCGATGATGCGCATGCCGACGGATTTGTACATTCCGCCGGACGCGCTGGAAATCTTCCTCGAAGCCTTCGAAGGCCCGCTCGACTTGCTGCTCTACCTGATCCGCAAGCAAAATTTCAACATTCTCGATATCCCGATGGCGCAGGTGACCCTGCAATATCTGAAATATGTCGACCAGATCCGCGTGCGCAACCTGGAACTGGCCGCCGAGTATTTGTTGATGGCGGCCATGTTGATCGAGATCAAGTCGCGCATGCTCTTGCCTTCGCGCAAGAGCGACGTCGAGGAAGATGGCGGCGATCCCCGTGCCGAACTGGTGCGCCGCCTGCTCGAGTACGAGCAGATCAAGCTGGCCGCCTACGACCTGAACGCCATCCCGCAGTTCGAACGCGATTTCGTGCGCACGCAGATTTTCATCGAGCAAAGCCTGACGCCCACCTGGCCCGACGTGGAACCGGTGGACTTGCAGCAGGCGTGGCTCGACGTGCTGAAACGCGCGAAACTGACCCAGCATCACCGCATCAGCCGCCAGGAACTGTCCGTGCGTGAGCACATGTCGAGCATCCTGCGCCACTTGCAATCGTCGCGCTTCGTCGAATTCAGCGAGCTGTTCGACATTGCCGGCGGCGTGCCCGTGGTGGTGGTCAACTTCGTGGCCCTGCTGGAACTGGCCAAGGAAACCCTGATCGAAATCACACAGGCAGAACCGTTTGCCCCCATCTACGTCCGGCTGGCCTATTCGCCCGCCTGATCCCTTCCCTTTGTCACTGACCACCGTACAACGGGGTTTTAGCGAAAGCAATCCATGAAAATTATTTCCGACATCGAAGAATTGCGCGACCAGCTCAGCGGACAGCTGCGCACGGCGTTCGTCCCCACCATGGGCAACCTGCACGAAGGCCATCTGTCGCTGATGCGCCTGGCGCGCAAGCATGGCGACCCCGTCGTCGCCTCGATCTTCGTGAACCGCCTGCAATTCGGCCCGAACGAAGACTTCGAGAAATATCCGCGCACCATGGCGGCCGACATCGCCAAGCTGGAAAAGGAAGGCGTGTACGTGCTGTTCGCGCCCACGGAAAAGGAACTGTACCCGGAGCCGCAGGAATACCGCGTACGCCCGCCCGATGACCTGGGCAATACCCTGGAAGGCGAATTCCGTCCCGGCTTCTTCGAAGGCGTGTGCACGGTCGTCACCAAGCTGTTTTCGTGCGTGGGTCCGAGAGTGGCCGTGTTCGGCAAGAAGGATTACCAGCAACTGATGATCATCCGCAACATGGCGCGCCAGTTCGCGCTGCCGACGGAAATCATCGCCGCCGAGACCTACCGCGCAGACGATGGCTTGGCCTTGTCCTCGCGCAATATGTACCTATCGGAAAGCGAACGCGCGGAAGCGCCTGAACTGTACAAGGGCCTCAATTTCGTCGCCGAGGAAGTGCGCAAGGGTAACCTGGCCGTCGGCGAACTGGAACAGGCGGCCATGCAGCTGCTGGACGGCCGCGGCTGGAAATCGGACTACATCGCCGTGCGCAAGCGCGCCAACCTGCAGGCGCCGAACGCCGCCGAACTGGCTGCCGGCGAACCGCTGGTGGTGCTGGCCGCCGCCAAGCTGGGACAGACTCGCCTGATCGACAACCTGGAAATTTAAGCGCCATCTCCAAGCGTCACCGCGACGGGGCCATTCGGTCCCGTTTCTGTTTCTGTTTCTTTTCCTTACTTCTCCATCCCTACCAGCTTGAGTTCGGCAAACAGCGGCCTGTTGCTGCCGCGTGCCGCTTGCAACATGTCATAGCTGGCCGCATCGAGCACGATTTCTTCTCCCGCCCACAGCTTGCGCTGGTTCGCAGGCAGCCTCAGGCTGCGCAGGATGGCCCGAGCCTGGGCCGGATCGGCCGCCAGCAGGCGGATGGCGTGCGCATGACGCTGCGTACCCGTGAGTATCGGCAAGCCGCCCTGCGGGCCATGCTGGCTCAGGCTGACATAGTCATGGCCGCCCACGCGGTGCAAATAGGCATGCCGGCCATCGGCTTCGGCTACCGGCTGCGCGGCAGGCTCCTGCATCTCGACCGACGCGACGGGCGCAACGGCCGTTTGCTCCAGGCTCACGCCGCAGGCCGTTAACAGGGCCGTGCTCAGGGCGAAAAATAATACGGGTGCTCGGCGCATCGTGCGCTCCTTCTTGTCGGGGTCGGGGACAAAGGGGAAATACTGCAGCGATCATGGGCCAAATTATTTGACGTGTAAAGTTAACTTTGGGAAATATTTCATTCCCTTACGCAATTATCTACAGGCAGCGGGATCTTCTCTGTCCGTACTCGGCAAGCTTGGGATAATTGTTAATGCAATTTGCACACTGAAGTCATCAAACCCATCTTTATCCATCAATCAATAAAGATGACAATGGCTGTACTGGCTCGCAGCGACAGCATGCGGGCCTCCCACCACGACAGGAGAACACCCATGAACACAGCAGCTATACCGGCCAAGGTCGCCATCGTCACGGGCGCTTCGCGCGGCATCGGCGCGGCCATCGCCCGCCGCCTGGCGCGCGACGGCATGCGGGTCGTCGTCAATTACGCCAGCGGCAACGTGGAAGCGGAGCAGCTGGTGGCGGCCATCGTGGCCGACGGCGGCACCGCCATCGCCGTCAAGGCCAACGTCGCCGACGCGGGCCAGGTGCAAGCCCTGTTCGATGCGGCCGAGGCGGCTTACGGCGGCGTCGACGTGCTGGTCAACAATGCCGGCATCATGCCGCCCGCGCTGCCGGCCCTGGCCGACACGGACGACGCCACCTTCGACAGCCTGTTCGCCATCAACGTCAAGGGCAGCTTCAACACCATGCGCCAGGCGGCGACGCGCTTGCGCCACGGCGGCAGCGTCGTCAATTTCTCCACCAGCGTGATCGGCCTGGCCCTGCCCGGCTATGCCGTCTACGGCGCTACCAAGGCGGCCATCGAGACGATGACGAATATCTTTGCAAAAGAGTTACGCGGCAAGAACATCACCGTCAACGCCGTCGCCCCCGGCCCCACGGCCACGGCGTTGTTCTTGAACGGCAAGACGGAAGAAACGATACAGCGCATGGGCAAGATGGCGCCATTGGAGCGCCTGGGCACGCCGGACGACATCGCCGCCGCCGTGGCTTTTCTGGCAGGGCCGGATGGCCGCTGGGTGAATGGCCAGACCCTGCGCGCAAATGGCGGGCTGGTCTGAGTTTTTTGCGGACGAAAAAAAACGCTGCCAATTCGCATTGGCAGCGTTTTTCTTGATCGGTATCAAGCCGTGATCAGGCGCCGGCTTTTTCCAGCTTCTCGAAAATCTTGTTCAGCTTTTCATCGAGGGTCGCGGCCGTGAACGGCTTGACGACATAACCGCTGGCGCCAGCCTGGGCGGCGGCGATGATGTTTTCTTTTTTCGCTTCGGCGGTGACCATCAGCACGGGCAGCTTGGCCAGTGCGGGATCGGCGCGGATATGCTGCAGCATCGTCAGGCCATCCATGTTTGGCATGTTCCAGTCCGACACGACGAAATCGTAGGATTCCGCGCGCAGCTTGGCCAGGCCCATCACGCCGTCTTCCGCCTCATCGACGTTGGCATAACCCAGTTCCTTCAACAGATTCCGGACAATGCGGCGCATCGTCGAAAAATCGTCAACGACTAAAAATTTCATCTTTGGATCAGCCATGAATAACTCCGTTGTTTCTGTAGCGGT
This sequence comes from Janthinobacterium sp. SUN100, assembly GCF_030397705.1. NCBI lineage: Bacteria > Pseudomonadati > Pseudomonadota > Betaproteobacteria > Burkholderiales > Oxalobacteraceae > Janthinobacterium > Janthinobacterium sp. SUN100. The sequence goes on from NZ_JAPUBU010000002.1 coordinate 462,493, forward strand.
TTGTTAATAATATCGACATGAATGCCGACATTATGGTCGACACTACGGCAGCAAGTTGTAGGATAGCATTTTCGTTGCTTTTAGGCGAACAAACTTGCCTCAGATCATATAAAACGTGGCTTACACGCGCAAAGCACGCATGCCATGCGCAGCCAGGTGTCCCAGCACCATGCCAGGCAGCGCCGTCAGAGCGCCGACCTCATGCGTAGCACCGACGGCGATCGCCTCGCGCGGCATGCCGAACACCACGCAACTGGCTTCATCCTGCGCAAAATTATACGCTCCTGCAGCCTTCATCTCCAACATGCCTTGTGCGCCATCCTTGCCCATGCCGGTCAGGATCACGCCGACGGCATTTTTACCGGCCGATTGCGCGGCCGAACGGAACAGCACGTCGACGGACGGGCGGTGGCGGTTTACCGGCTCACCCTGGTCGATCTTGGTCATGTAGTTGGCGCCGCTGCGCGTCAGGGTCAGGTGCGAATGGCCGGGCGCGATGTAGGCGTGGCCGGGCAGTACCCGTTCGCCGCCTGCCGCTTCCTGCACCGATATCTTGCACAGCGAATCGAGACGGCGCGCAAACGAGCGCGTAAAGCCTTCCGGCATGTGCTGCGTGATCAGGATGCCGGGACAATCGGACGGCATCTGCATGAGGAATTCGCGGATTGCTTCCGTGCCGCCCGTGGAGGCGCCGACGATGATCAGCTTTTCGCTCGACGTCAACGGGCTGCGCAGCGCAGGCAGCGGCGCGGCGACCTTGTCGCTGGCCGACGGCAGGGTGCGCGCACGGATGCGCGCCTTCGAGGCGGCACGGATCTTGTCGGCGATCATGTCCGTGTACTCGCGCATGCCGCTCTGGATGGAAATCTTCGGCTTGGTGACGAAATCGACCGCGCCCAGCTCCAGCGCGCGCATGGTGATTTCCGAACCGCGCTCGGTCAGCGACGACACCATCAATACCGGCATCGGGCGCAAGCGCATCAGTTTTTCCAGGAAGTCGAGGCCATCCATCTTCGGCATCTCGACGTCGAGGGTCAGCACGTCGGGGTTGGTCTGCTTGATCATCTCGCGCGCCACCAGCGGATCGGGCGCAGCGCCCACCACTTCCATGTCGGGCTGGCTGTTCACGATTTCCGTCATCACGCTGCGGATCAAGGCCGAATCATCCACGATCAATACTTTGATCTTCATAGTTATCCTTCCAGGCCTTGCGGCCCTTATTCTTTATTAAATTAGTACACCGGACAAAATCGCCGCAAGCCGCACGGCGCGACGCGCAGCAGGTTTGGTCTGGTGTTTGTCAGAACAGCTCGACTTCGCCGCCGACTGGCGCGACTTTGAGACGGCTTGCGTAATCGAGTTCGCGGCGCACCAGCGTATCGTTATGCGTCTGCATCAGCTTTTTCACCAGCACCTTGCCGCTGCGGGGGAAAAAATACACCTTGCGCGGGTGGATGTCGTTCAAGTCCTCGGCCACCACGCGCATCTTTTCCGCCTTCAGGTAATTGATGACGAAAGCCGCATTGCGTTCGCCCACGTTGATCGCCGTGAAGCCGCGCAGCACGGCGCCGCCGCCGAACACTTTCGCTTCCATGTTCTCGCGCCGCGCGCCCGCCTTCAGCAAATCGTTGATCAGGATCTCCATGGCGTAGGTACCATAGCGCATCGACGCGGAAATCGGGCTATTCGGATCGCTGCCGCCGTCGGGCAGCATGAAGTGGTTCATGCCGCCCAGGCCCGTGACGCGGTCGCGGATGCAGGCCGAGACGCAGGAGCCGAGCACGGTGACGATCAGCATGTCCTTGTTGGTAAAGTAATACTCACCAGGCAAGATCTTGGCGGCGTCACAATTGAACGTCCTGTCGTAATAGACGTTAGTGGCGAATTGCTCTTTGGATTCCAGGCTCATATTTCACTCTCATGTACGATGCGACGATGCCTTGGGCGCGGTGCCCCGAGGCTGATCGAGCTCATAGACTGTTTTACCGCGCAGCTTCAATGAATCCGACACGTACAGAAAATTCTCCGAATGGCCCGCAAACAGCAGGGCATCCGGCTTCATCAACGGCACAAAGCGCGACAGGATCTTGCGCTGCGTCGCCTTGTCAAAATAAATCATCACGTTACGGCAAAAGATGACGTCGAACTGGCCCGTCACCGGCCAGCTGTCGGCCAGCAGGTTGAGCGGCTTGAAGGTGATCATCTGGCGCAGTTCCGGGCGCACCCGCACCTGCCCCTCGCGATCGCCCTTGCCGCGCAAGAAAAAGCGCCGCGCACGGTCGGCCGGCATCTTGTCTAGCCGGTCCAGGTTGTAGACGCCATTGGCGGCCGTGGCCAGCACGTTCGTGTCGATGTCCGTGGCGATGATGGTGACGGGCGGCGTGAGCGTATTGAATGCCTCGCACACCGTCATGGCGATCGAATACGGCTCCTCGCCGGTGGAACTGGCCGAACACCAGATGGTGATCGGCCCGCTCAGTTTTTTCACATGCTCGGCCAGCAGCGGGAAGTGATGCGCCTCGCGGAAGAACGACGTCAGGTTGGTCGTCAGCGCATTCGTGAACGCTTCCCACTCATCGCCCATGCGGCCCGCTTCCAGGTCGTCCAGGTAGCGGACGAACGAGGAAATGCCGGTCGCGCGCAGGCGCCGCGCCAGACGGCTGTAGACCATCTCCTGCTTGCTGTCGGCCAGCGCGATGCCGGCCCGCTTGTAAATCATGGCGCGGACCCGTTCAAAGTCCTTGCCGGTGAAATCAAATTCCTTGACCGAATCCGTTTTAGTTTGCGGCATTTTGTTTTTACCTCTCTATGACTACTCTGACCAATGCCTTTGCAAGTATAACTAGCGGGACCGGGTTGGCGTCAGAACTCTTCCCAATCGTCGCCGCCGGCCGCCGCCAGCTTTTTCGCGGGCGGTGGCGTGCCGGCTTGCGCCGTCTTTGCCAACCGCCGTGTATTTGCCGCCACACTCGGTGCCGGCCGTGCAGCCATCTTGACTACTGGCGCGGGTGCGGGCATGGCCGCCTGCGCCCCGCTCTCGCCATCGAGCTTGAAGATGCTGACGGCGTCGGCCAGTTTCTGCGCCTGGTCCTGCATGCTTTCGGCCGCCGCCGCCGCTTCCTCGACCAGCGCCGCGTTCTGCTGCGTCATCTGGTCCATCTGCGCGATGGCCTGGTTCACTTCCTCGATGCCATGGCTCTGTTCCTGCGTTGCCGCCGTGATCTCGCCCATGATGTCGGCCACCTGCCGGATCGACGTAACGATCAGGCCCATGGTCTGCCCCGCCTCGTCCACCAGGCGGCTGCCCGCATCGACCTTGTCGACCGAGTCGCCGATCAGGCCCTTGATCTCTTTCGCTGCACCAGCCGAACGCTGCGCCAGGTTGCGCACTTCCGACGCCACCACCGCAAAGCCGCGTCCCTGCTCGCCGGCGCGTGCCGCTTCGACGGCCGCATTCAAGGCCAGGATATTCGTCTGGAACGCGATGCCGTCGATGACGCCGATAATGTCGACGATCTTGCGTGAACTGTCCTTGATGGAACCCATGGTATCGACCACTTGCGCCACCACCTTGCCGCCCTGCTCCGCCACCGATGACGCCGACACGGCCAGCTGGTTGGCCTGGCGTGCGTTGTCCGCGTTCTGCTTCACGGTGGACGTCAGTTCTTCCATCGACGATGCCGTCTCTTCGAGCGAACTGGCCTGCGTTTCCGTGCGCGCCGACAGGTCCGCATTGCCGCTGGCGATCTCGCGCGACGCCACGGTAATCGTATCCGTTCCCTGGCGCACGTCGCTGACCGTCTGCACCAGGCTCGCGTTCATGTCCTTGAGCGCCTGCTGCAAGGCGCTCGTTTCATCCTTGCCTTCGACCACCACGCGCGCCGTCAGCTCGCCGGCAGCCACCTTCTGCGCCACGGCCAGGGCGCCGGACAACGGCACCGTAATCGAGCGCGTGATGAAGATGGCGCACCAGGCACCGATCGCCACCGCCGCACCACCCAGGATGAACAGCACCGTCATCAGGCGCGCATCGGCCGCCAGCGAGTCGTCCATGAAGCTTTGCTGCGCCACATGCTGCAAGTCGAGCAGCTTGTTGATGTCGGCCAGGGTCGTCTTGTTCAAGGGATCGATGCGGGTGGCAATCACCTTCGCCGCGCCCTCGCTGTTAAACGCCAGCACCTGCCCCATCGCTTCCTTGAAGGCGGCATCGACTTCGCCGTCAACCTTGGCGATATTGGCCAGCAGCGCCTTCTCGCCCTCGGACAGCCCCAGGCTGGCCAGCTTGCCGCGCGCGCCGTCGTACAGCTTGCGCTGCTCGCGCACCTTGCCCTCTTCCACCTGCATCAGCCCCACATCGCCCTGCAGGCCGATATTGCGCATGGCGATACCCGTTTCCAGCATCGCGCTTTTCATCAGCGACGCCTGCGTATTCTTTTCGCTTGCCAGCTCCAGACCCGTGAGCAGCTGGGCCTTGTTACGGTAATTCAGTGCATTCGCCGAAACGATCACTACCACCAGGATGGCGAGGATGCTGCCAAAACCTATCCCCAGCCGGGTGCCTATCTTGAAATCGCGCAAACTCATTACAGTCTCCAATATTTATGTGAACGGCGCCAGTTCAACCGGACGGCGCCGTGTTGTGGCCTGGTCTCTGACGGACCTTGCAGCCTGCCGGCGCGCCTCTGCTCGCGCCGGTACATGCATATCTGTAGTGATTCTTTGCGTGCCAAAACGGCGGCGCACCGGGCGCCGCCTTGCTGCCATGCGACCTCTTACGCCGCCAGCTTGTCGATCAGGCCCATCTCGCTGCTCGACATCAGCTTGTCGATATCGACCAGGATCAGCATGCGCTCGTCGATGGTACCCAGGCCGATCATGTAGTCGGTCGAGAAGGCGGTGCCCATTTCCGGCGCCGGCTTGACCTGCTCCGGCGTCAGGGTGGTGACGTCGGAAACGCTGTCGACCACCATGCCGACGATGCGTCCGCCGATGTTCAGGATGATCACCACCGTGAACTGGTCGTACACGGGCGTGCCCAGGTTGAACTTGATGCGCATGTCGACCACGGGAATGATGATGCCGCGCAGGTTGATCACGCCCTTGATGAATTCAGGCGCGTTGGCGATGCGGGTAACCGCTTCGTAGCCGCGGATTTCCTGAACCTTCAGGATATCGATGCCGTACTCTTCGGAGCCCAGGGTGAAGGCCAGGAATTCACGGCCGGCGATGTCCTTGCCGTCGCCCGCATTGCTTCCGGATGTTTGTTGAGTATCTGACATGGTGCGTTTTCCTATCTTTATCTATCGGTATTACGAAAAAATGGACTCGTCGGCCAGCTGGCGAGAGGAACGGATCAGGGCGGCGACATCGAGAATCAGCGACACGCCGCCATCGCCCAGGATGGTGGCACCGGAAATGCCCACCACCTTGCGGTAATTCGATTCGAGGTTTTTCACCACGACCTGCTGCTGTCCCACCAGGTCGTCGACAAACAGGGCCGCCTTGCGCCCTTCCGTCTCGAGGATCACGCAGATGCCTTCCGAGGGACTGGTAAAGCGCGGCGCGATGTCGAACATCTGGTACAGCGGGATCAAAGGCAGGTATTCACCGCGCACTTTCACCACCTGGCCCTTGCCACTGATGTCCTTGATATCCTCAACGGCCGGCTGCAGCGATTCGATGACAAAGCCCAGAGGCAAAATATATACTTCGTCGCCGACGCGGATCGACATGCCGTCCAGGATGGCCAGGGTCAGCGGCAGCGAGATGGAAATCGTCGTGCCGAAACCCTTCGCCGAACGGATGTCGACGACGCCGCCCATGGCGCTGATATTGCGCTTGACGACATCCATGCCCACGCCGCGGCCCGACACGTCGGTGACCGCTTCGGCGGTGGAAAAGCCGGGCGCGAAGATCAGCTGCCACACGTCGGCGTCGCTCATCGTCTCGGACACGTCCAGGCCCTGCTGCGCGGCCTTGGCCAGGATGCGCTCGCGGTTCAGTCCAGCGCCGTCATCGGATACTTCGATGATGATGTTGCCGCCCTGGTGGCTGGCCGAGAGGAACAAACGGCCCGCTTCGGTCTTGCCGGCGGCCACGCGGGCGGCCGGCATTTCCACGCCATGGTCGATACTGTTGCGCACCAGGTGCGTGAGCGGATCGACGATGCGCTCGATCAGGCCCTTGTCCAGCTCCGTGGCGGCGCCATTGGTGATGAAGTCGACCTTCTTGCCCAGTTTCGTCGCCAGGTCACGCACCATGCGCGGGAAGCGCGAAAAGACGAAATCCATCGGCATCATGCGGATCGACATCACCGCTTCCTGCAAGTCGCGCGTATTGCGCGTCAGGTGGCTGACGCTGTCGAGCAGTTTTTCATGCAGCATCGGGTCGAGCGCGCTGGCGCGCTGCTCGATCATCGCCTGCGTGATCACCAGTTCGCCCACCAGGTTGATCAGTTGGTCGACTTTTTCGATCGAGACGCGGATCGACGACGACTCGGCGCCGGCCTTGTCGCCTTCTCTCTTGGCCGGTTTCTTTTCCAGCTCCGCTTCGGCCGCGGCGCTGGCCACGACCGGCGTGGCGGCGGCGCCGGCGTTGCCCGCCTTGGCCGCGTCGGCGCGAATCTGTTCGAGCGGCTGGAAGAAACCGTAGCCCTGTTCGGCCTCGCTCTGCACGCCTGCGGCGGCGCGGATGTCCTCGAGCGGCTGGAAGAAGCCGTAGCCGGGATCGGCCGCGCCCTGCGCGCCGGGCAGCGGGTCGAAGAAGCCGTAGCCCTGGGCTTTTTCCTGCGCCGCGCGGGCCGCTTCGGCTTCACCTGGCGCCAGTGGCGGCGCCTGCGTGATCACCATGTCGTCCGGATTGAGCACGAAGGAGCAGATGGCCAGGATATCGTCCAGGCTTTCATGCGTCGTCACTTCCAGCACCTTGCGCGCGTCGGGCAGGCTTGATACCACGACGTCGCCCAGCAAGCCCAGTTCGGCCGCCAGCGCATCGACTTCGCGCGGCTCCATGGCCGGCAGCTCCAGGCGGATGCGATGGCCGCCGGCATGACTGACGGCGGCCTTTTCCGCCGTATGGAAGGCCGGCGCGACGGGCGTGAGCGCGGCCACGGGCACGTCCTGCGAGAACGACTGCAGCATCATGCGCACATTGGCCACGGCATCCTGGTCGACGGCGCTGCCCAGGCGGTGGCCGTCGAGCTGCATCTTGAGGATATCCTTGGCCGCCAAGAAGGCGTCGACGTGTTCCGCTGTCAGGGCCATCTGGCCCTGGCGGATGCGGTCGAGCAGCGACTCGAGGATGTGCGTTACCTCGCTCATGTCGCTCAAGCCGAACGTCGATGCACCGCCCTTGATCGAATGGGCGGTGCGGAAAATGGCATTCAGGTCTTCGGCGTCGGGCGCCGCAATATCAACGGCCAGCAGCAGCCGTTCTTTTTCAGCCAGCAGTTCTTCGGCCTCATCGAAAAAGACCTGAAAAAACTGGCTAATATCGATGGTCATAGGGTGACTCCGTCAATTGCATCGTTGTGCTGCGCGGCTGGCATCAGCCGATCACCTTCTTGACCACTTCGATCAGGCGTTGCGGATCGAACGGCTTGACCAGCCAGCCATTGGCGCCGGCGGCACGTCCCTTCGATTTCATCTCGTCCGACGACTCCGTCGTCAGCATCAGGATGGGTACCTTCTGATAGGTCGGCAGTTCGCGCAGCAGCTTGATCAGCTCCAGGCCATCCATGCGCGGCATGTTCTGGTCCGTCAATACCAGGTCCACGGTTTGCAGCTTGGCTTTTTCCAGTCCATCCTGGCCGTCGACGGCCTCCACCACCTGGTAACCGGCGGCTTTCAGGCTGAACGCCACCATCTGGCGCAATGAGCTGGAATCGTCCACTGCAAGTATCGTTTTGGCCATCTTTGCTCCCACTTATTCCGGGCATCCTGCCCGAGTATTTGATTAATCAATCCATGCAACCACAAGCGTTCCGCACTGGCATGCTAGAACAGCTCGATGTCGCCACTTTCCAAATGCTGTTGACTGACAGCCTTGCGCAGCACGCTGCGCAACTCCAGGCTTTGAATCGCCAGCGCCATGCTGACCCGCCCCAGCAAGGCGACAATTTCTTCATTGTCGCTCTCCGGCAACATCTCCGCGCCATGCGAGCCCAGGGTTCCGAGGAACTCGCGCAAGCCCGTCACGCGCTTCAAGGTACGCTCGATCAGCTGGCTGGTCATGTCCTGGAACTGCAGGCTGGTGATGGCGGCATTCACGTAGCCCCCCACCTCATCCTGCAACGCCAGCAGTTTTTCCCGCTGCTGCTCGGCCGGAATACCGCCGTCGAGCAGCAAGGCGATGGTATCTTGCTGCGCAGCAACAGCTGCGTGTATCGCCATGAAATTGAAGGACAGCTTCTCGATCGCCTCTTCCAGCAAGATGCCGGTCTGCACCAGGTCGGTTTCCACCTCCGTCAAGTGCTTGCGGCCATGGTCCGACACGCCAGACAGCAGGCGCTTTACATGCGAGCCAAGTATTTTCTTTCTTGTCATAAAGGTCTCATTGTTTCAATACACCACGCGTCGACAGCCTTGCGTGTTATTTTTTCGCCGCTACCGGGCTGGGGGCTGGCGCCGCCGCGGGCGGCGCACCGGCCGCCAGCCCTGAAGCGACAGCGGCGGCAGCGGCATCGGTCACCGGCAGCTCGATCGCCGAGCCATCGCGCAGGACATTTTCTTCCGTGCGTTTATTCATGACGATGATGCTGATGCGCCGGTTGATCGGATTGAAGGGGTCGAGCTTGTCCAGGTGGGCGGCCGAGCCCAGTCCCACCACGCGCAATACTTTCTCTTCCTTCATGCCGCCAATCACCAGTTCGCGACGCGACGCGTTTGCGCGGTCGGCCGACAATTCCCAGTTGCTATAGCCGGCATCGCTCATGTAGGGCGTCGAATCCGTATGGCCGGACAGGCCGATGCGGTTCGGCACTTCATTGAGCACGGAGCCGATGGCGTGCAGGATTTCCTTGGTGTACGGTTGCAGATTCGCATTGGCGAGCGCAAACATCGGACGGTTCTGCTCGTCGACGATCTGGATGCGCAAGCCTTCGCTGGTGATATCGAGCAACAACTGGTTCTTGTATTTTTTCAGCAGGGGATTGGCGTCGATGGTCGCTTCGATGCGCGCCTTGAGCGCCTGCAGGCGCTTGCCTTCCTCGCGTTCGAGCGCGGCCTTGGCGGAATTGAGGTCGAACGACTTGCGCTGCTGCTCTTCCTGCGCCTTGCGCACTTGCCCATCCTGGCGCGACAAGTCCTGGCCGCCGCCCTGGATCACGGAATTGCTTTCGCCACTGCCGGAACCGCCCGCCATGGCCACTTTCAAGGGGGTCTTGAAGAATTCGGAAATGCCGTTCAAGTCGCCCTTCGAGGTGGAGCCCAGCAGCCACATCAGCAGGAAGAAGGCCATCATGGCCGTGACAAAGTCGGCGTAGGCGATTTTCCACGCCCCGCCATGGTGTCCGCCAGCCGTCTTCTTGATACGCTTGACGATAATCGGGCGCATGCCTTCATCGGCCATGGCGTCCCCCTTCCGTGTGCTGCAAATGACTCATGGTGTCCAGGCGTATATTCACTGCTTACTTCGTTTTCGATTTCTTGATGTGGTCTTCCAGCTCATTGAACGTCGGGCGCTCGGTCGAGAACAGCACCTTGCGGCCGAACTCCACGGCCAGCGCCGGCGCATAGCCGTTCAGGCTGGCCAGCAGGGTCACTTTCACGCACTGGAACATCTTGCTCGACTCTTCCAGCTTCTGTTCCAGCAGGCTGGCCAGCGGTCCGACGAAACCATATGCCAGCAAGATGCCGAGGAAGGTGCCGACCAGCGCGTGCGCGATCAGCATGCCCAGTTCGGCCGGCGGGATACCCACCGATTCCATCGTGTGCACCACGCCCATCACGGCAGCGACGATACCGAAGGCGGGCAAGCCATCGCCCACCTTGGCGATCACGTGGGCCGGCACGGCGCCTTCGTGATGGTGCGTTTCGATTTCGTTGTCCATCAGGTTTTCGATCTGGAACGCATCCATATTGCCCGACACCATCAGGCGCAGGTAATCGGTCATGAATTCGACGATGTGGTGGTCGGCCAGCACGGCCGGATACTTGGAAAACAGCGGGCTTTCCTCTGGCTTGTCGATATCGCCTTCGATCGACATCAAGCCTTCCTTGCGCACTTTGCTGAGCACTTCGAACAGCAGCGACATCAGTTCCATGTACAGTTCTTTGGTATAGCGCGAACCCTTGAACAGGCTGGGCAAGGCGGCGATCGTCGCCTTGATGGCCTTGTTATTGTTACCAACAAGGAAGGCGCCCAGGGCGGCGCCGCCGATCATCAGCAACTCCAGCGGCTGGAACAGCGCCGCCAGATGGCCGCCGGCCAACGCGAAGCCGCCAAAGACCGAGGCGCAGACGATGATGTATCCGATTATGACTAACAAGTGCCCTGACTCCCAATAATGGCCGGGGCTATATGCCCGGCGTGTTCAAACCTGTTCCTGTCTTCTGGCGGCTGCGCCGCCGGCAAAGACAGCGGCAAAAAAAGCAACCGGAAGTTAATTGAAATGCGCTGCTTTTCAATGCAATTCCGAGAAAATGCCGTGTGGAACTACAATAACGTGAGATTGCCCCACGGGCAAGCAAATAACGCAGACAATTGCTTAAAAGCACCATATGTAAAGTAAAGGGCCACCCTCTGTGGCGGCGATGGTCTTATCGGGCTCGCGTGCCGCAATCTGGAATTCGTAACTAAGAAGCATGCTACCGGGCAACATTTCCCTTTCCGCCTTGCGCCACAGGGCCGCCATCGCCGCCGGCGACAGGTAGGCAAAGACGACATCGTAGCGGCCGAAATCGAGCGCCTCGTAGTCGCCGCGCAGGAAGCGCGCGCGGCTGCCCGCCAGTCCTGCGCGCAAGCGGCTTGCCAGCCACGGCAGCGGCGCCAGCTCGATACCGGAAAACTGCCCATCGGGCCGGCGCCGCGCCAGGTCCAGCACCAGGCCGCCCAGGCCGCTGCCGATATCGACCAGGCGCACGCCGGGACGGTCCGCGATCAGCTCGGCCACCGCCTGCCACACCTTCGGCCCCGACGGATAAAACGGCACTTGCGTGCGAAACGTCGACCAGTACAAACTCAGCAGGAAGACAAAGGCCACCAGGAACACGGCCGGCGGCAAATCGAGCAGGCTGGCCGCCAGCAAGGCGGGCGCAAACAGCAGGCCGATGGCGCACCACCAGCGCGCCAGTCCCGCGCGCCACGTGATGAGCGCCGCCAGCATGCCCTGCACCAACGCCACGGCCGGCAACGACATGGCCACGCCGGCACGCGCCAGGCCATATACCAATAGCAACATCAAGGGAAAGGCCAGCACCTGGATCAGGATGGCCTTGAGCGCGGGCGCGCGCAGGATTTGTTGCAGCATGGGGCAGTCAAAGGAGGAAAACGCCAGTGTAAGCGAAAGCACCATGAAAAAACCGGAGTCCGGTCTGGCGACCGCTCCGGTTTTCACTGAGGCTATTATTCGGGCAGCTATTAAGGCAGCATCAGGCGGCGACACCCGGCGGCGCGACAGCGGCCGCTTCATCGCGCGCCTTCTTGGTCTTGCCAGCACGCGAAGGCATGTGGCACAGGCCGCACACATAATCGGCGTTCAGGTCGAGGCAGTTGACGACAAATTTGCCGCCACACTTGCCGCAGGGCGCCATGTCCAGCATCTTGCTGCTGAAAAAGCGCACCAGGGTCCAGGCCCGCGTCAGCGACAGCAGGGGCTCTTCACCCGCTTCGGGCGGCATCTGCTCCAGATACAGCTTATATGCCTTCATCACGGCTTCGATGCCGGTAGCGCCGGCGTGGTCGACGAGGAATTTGTGGATATTGATGAACAGCGAGGAATGGATATTCGGTTGCCAGGTGATGAACCAGTCGGTGGAAAACGGCAGCATGCCCTTGGGCGGCGAGACGCCCTTCAATTCCTTGTACAGATTCAGCAGGCGTTCGCGCGACAGCGAGACTTCCGTCTCCAGCAGTTGCAAACGGGCGCCCAGCTGTATCAATTCGATGGCCAGCTGGATTTCCTGCGCTTCCGATACGACACTTTTCTTGGCCATGCTGTGTACTCCACTACTGACTGATACTGACTGATAAGGTCGGAAACCTTAAGCGATTTCTTCGACGCCCTGGCCGGCCATCAGGATGGCAGCATGGGACTGGGCCAGCGAGCGGTCTTTATTGTAGTTCGTCAACATGCCCAGGATGGCACTGTCGTCGAAGCGGAAGCGGGCCAGCATCATGTTGCCGCCTGCCAGTTTCAGGATCTGCGCATTGCTCATGCCCTCGATCAGTTCGGCGATTTCGGCGGCAATGCCCAAACGGAAGATGGCCGTTACTTTGTCCGCACGAATCATTTGCTGGGCCAGCATCAGGTAGCTCAGGTTAGCGTCGCGAATCTCAGCCATCATGTCGTTAGCAGTCATTTCCATCTCCTCAATCCGTTGAATTCAGCTGGCGTTGTGTGTTGCCAGTGAGATACATTCTGCAGGAGCAACATTAAACGCAACAGAGGCAAAGCGCTGTATTTTTGGTCGGGGAATAGCGGATGGGATCGTAGGTGTTTGTCTGACAAACACTGCTCGATCATGGTCGCACGCCAGCAACGGCGCGGATGTGGGAGGTTGGCTCTGTGCCGGATTTGCCCGACTTTTGGCCTGTAAAAAATATCACTTTTTTACAACAACTTGATAAGAATCAAGCCTGTCTACTGAGATAACGGCTGCCTTGGCAGGAACTTTAGGGCTTTTTTGAAAAATATTTAAAAAAGCTGCATTCTTTTTCCGTCGGTTTGACGCCGTTCATGTAATCGTTGACGGCGGCGCCTGGCAAAACTTTAGGGCTATTTGAAAATATTTTTAAAAATCGTGATTTTTTTCGTTGACGCCCCACAAGCAGGCATTTTTTTCGCCGCCTGTCCATGCCAGGAAACACGTTTTGCGACGGGGATTTGCTACACTGCCACTTCCGCGTGATACTTTAAGCCTCAAGCAATATCATGCCATCCAGACAAGTATCAATATGAAAGCCACCATGATTTCTCGACATGACTGCAGCGCGCGCGACCTCGACGATCCCCTGGCGCCCCTGCGCCAGCAATTCGACTTGCCGCAAGGCGTGATTTACCTCGATGGCAATTCCCTGGGCGCGCGGCCGAAAGCGGCCCTGGCCCGCGCCCAGCACGTCATCACGGCCGAATGGGGCACGGACCTGATCCGCAGCTGGAATACGGCAGGCTGGTTCGACCTGCCCAAGCGCCTGGGCGACCGCCTGGCCCCGCTGCTGGGCGCCGGCACAGGCGAAGTGGTGATCACCGACACCACCTCCGTCAACCTGTTCAAGGCCCTGGCCGCCGCCCTGCAGATGCAGGCCGGCGATCCGGCGCGGGCAGCGCGGCGCATCATCGTCAGCGAACGCAGCAACTTCCCCACCGACCTGTACATGGCACAGGGCCTGGCTGCCTGGCTGGACCGTGGCTACCAGCTGCGCCTGGTCGACAATCCCGAGGAACTGGCGCAAGCCATCGACGCCGATTGCGCCGTCGCCATGCTCACGCACGTCAACTACCGCACCGGCTACCAGCACGACATGGCCGCCATCAGCAGCCATTGCCACGCGCACGGCGCGCTGGCACTGTGGGACCTGGCCCATTCGGCCGGCGCCGTGCCGCTGGACCTGAATGGCGCCGGCGCCGACCTGGCCGTCGGCTGCACCTATAAATACCTGAACGGCGGCCCCGGCTCGCCCGCCTTCATCTGGGTGCCGGAAAAACACCAGGCGCGCTTCCGCCAGCCTTTGTCCGGCTGGTGGGGCCACGCCACGCCGTTCGCCATGGATCCGGGCTTCGCGCCCGCCGACGGCATCGCCCGCGCCCTGTGCGGCACGCAACCGATACTCTCGCTGGCCCTGGTCGAATGCGGCCTCGATATCTTTGCGCAAACGAGCATGGAAGCCATCCGCCACAAGTCGCTGGCCCTGACCGATTTGTTCATCGCGCTGGTGGAGCAGCGCTGCGCCAGCCATCCGCTGGGCCTCGTCACGCCGCGCGAACATGCGCGGCGCGGCAGCCAGGTCAGCTTCACGCACCCGCACGGCTATGCCGTGATGCAGGCGCTGATCGCGCGCGGCGTGATCGGCGACTACCGCGAACCGGCCATCATGCGTTTCGGCTTCACGCCCCTGTACACGAGTTTTGCCGACGTATGGGATGCCGTGGAGATCCTGCGCGACATACTCGACACACTAGCCTACGACATCGCCGCCAAGCGCGATGCGGTCACCTGAACCATCCCATGAGCGACGACAAGACTATGAACAAGGAAAACACCAGCGGCTGCCCCATGCATGCCGGCGCCCAGGACGCGCAGTGGCATGGCGCACAGATGGATTTCAGCGAATCTATGAGCTACGGTAACTACCTGGCGCTGGACCGCATCCTCACGGCCCAGCATCCGCTGTCGCCGAACCACAACGAAATGCTGTTCATCGTGCAGCACCAGACGAGCGAATTGTGGATGAAGCTGATGCTGCACGAAATGCACGCCGTGCGCGCCAACCTGCAAAGCGGCGATTTGGCGCCAGCCTTCAAGATGCTGGCCCGCGTGGCGCGCATCATGGATCAATTGGTGCATGCCTGGGACGTGCTGGCCACCATGACGCCGCCCGAATATACGGCCATCCGCCCCTACTTGGGCGCCTCGTCCGGCTTCCAGTCCTTCCAGTACCGCGAAATCGAATTCATTTTGGGAAACAAGAACGCCGCCCTGCTCAGCGTGCACACGACGGCGCCGGAAACCTATGCGGTGCTCGACGCCGCCCTGCGCGTGCCCTCCGTCTACGATGAAGCCATCAAGCTGCTGGCGCGCAGCGGCTTGCCCATCTCCGCCGAACGATTGAACGCCGACTGGACCCTGCCGACCGCCTCCGACGCCTCGGTCAAGGCGGCGTGGCTGGAAGTCTACCGCGACCCGTCGAAACACTGGGCCCTGTACGAACTGGCCGAAAAGCTGGTGGACCTGGAAACGGCCTTCCGCTTCTGGCGCTTCCGCCATGTGACGACGGTGGAGCGCATCATCGGCTTCAAGACGGGCACGGGCGGCACGGCGGGCGTGAGCTATTTGCGCAAGATGCTCGACGTGGTATTGTTCCCGGAGCTGTTCGCCCTGCGCACGGAGCTATAAAAATGCCAGACCAAATCTACTGCGCGGCGCGCCTTGCGGCCTGCGATGCTCACTGTGCATGCGCACAGCTGCGCGTCTCGGCCACAATACGTTGCCGCTCGCTACGATTTTGTCTGGCATTTTATTTATAAGGAGAAATGATGTCGCCTCTCGTCCTGACCCTGGCCGGCTTGTGGAATTCGGGGCCGCAGCACTGGCAAACCCATTGGGAAGCGCGCCACCCGCAATGGTCGCGCGTGCCGCACGGGGAATGGCAGACGCCGGACAAGGACGAATGGGTGGCGGAGCTCGACCGCGCCATCGCCGCCTGCGAGCGTCCGCCCGTGCTGGCGGCGCACAGCCTGGCCTGCACGCTGGTGGCCCACTGGGCGGCCAGCGGCTCGCCGCACAGGATCGCCGGCGCCTTCCTCGTCGCCCCCAGCGATGTGGAAGCGCCCTCCTACCCATCCGGCACCACGGGCTTTGCGCCGATGCCGCTGCAAGCCTTGCCGTTCCCCAGCCTGGTGGTCGCCAGCGGCGATGATCCCTACGTCAGCTTCGCGCGCGCACGCGCATTTGCCGCCGCCTGGGGCAGCGATTTCACCCTGATCGGCGACGCCGGCCATATCAACGGCGACGCCGGCTACGGCCCGTGGCCGGACGGCGAGCAGCTGCTGCTGGACTTCTGCGCCGCGCACCAGCCCTGACCCGCAGGGCGAACACCTGCGCACGATAGGCGCATATTTGCCCACAAGTAAGAACGCAGGCAGAATCGTGGCCTTTCCATTGCGGCGCCCCGGCGCCAGCCACACGATGAAACGTCTGCTTCTGCCCTTGCTCCTCTGCTCCGCGCTGGCCCATGGCGCGCCCTTTTATGAAGGCAAGAGCCTCGCCCATCCCGCCATCAGCGCATCGCAGGACAGCGGCTTCGATATCGCCTTCCTCAAGGAAAAGGATGGCGTCAACGGCTATTACTGCGGGTGCAAGAGCGGCAGCGCGAAACCGATTTTGCTCGACCAGTTCGGCAATGCCGTCATCCGCTCCGTCTTCTACGCCTCGCTGGACAAGGAAACGGACGACAGCGTGCAAACCATGCTGGTGCTGTTCCGCCAGGGTGGCAAGGACGGCTTGCGCGCCTACCGCTACCACCGCAGTTCCGGCAAATACCGGCGCCTCGATGGCTTGCAGCCGGCCCTGAACCGCATCGCGGCGCAAAGCGCCAGTCCCAACGCGGGACTGGTCAAGGCCGCGCTGGCGAAACTGGCGCCGATGGACTACAGCGTCGCCCGAGGCAAGAGCGGCAATGCGGACTTCGACGCCATCGACCATACGCAAGGCACCATCGTCGGCTACTACAGCGATGACGGCAAGCCCGTGGCCGCTGGCGGCAAGGACGCCATCACCTACAAGAAAACATTCCTGAAAAAAGGTGACCACTACCTGACGGCCAGCTACACCATGTACAGCGACGCGGGCGCGGGCATCCTGCCCAACTACCGCCTGTGGCAAGTGACGTGGGAAACGGCGCCGCGGCAGTTCACGGGCAGCGCAGACGGCCCGTCCGTCATTTACAGCCTGGCCTGGGACGATGGCTCGGTGGTCGAACGGGGCCAGTACGTGAAGGGCAAGCGCCAGGGACTGTGGGTACGCGAAGGCATGCACGAAGGCAGCGAAAAGGGACATTTCGTCAACGGCCTGCAGGAAGGCCTGTGGCGCTTCGATTATCCAAGGCAGAGCGAGAGCGGCATGTACCGGGCCGGCAAGCGCGAAGGCCGCTGGACGGTCGTCAACTATGCCGATGCAGAGGAAGTGACGGGCTTCGACACCTACACGGGCGGCCAGCTCAATGGTCCGCACGAGCGCAGCATGGGCGGCAAGCTGCAAACGCGCGGCAACTACGTCAACGGCGCGCGCCATGGCGCGTGGATCACGGAAGACGGCGACGGCAGCTTCATCGACGGCTTGCGCGACGGGCCGTGGAAACTCAGGCTCAAGGACAAGGTCACGCAAAGTGTCACTTTTGTGCAAGGCAAAAAACAGGGCGAGGCGGTCGACACGGATGCGCAAGGCGCGCTGCGCGTGCGCGACCACTACCAGGCCGGCGTGCTCGATGGCAGCCGCACGCGCTATCTTGGCCCGGCGGGCAAGGAATACGTGGTCTACACGGCCACCTACCGCAACGGCCAGCTCGATGGGCGCGAACAGGCGTTCGACGACAGCGGCAAGATCCTGCGCCTCGATACCCTGTGGGACAACGGCAAGAAGCAGGGCCTGGATGCGCGCTACTACCCGAACGGCAAGCCGGAACGCCTGGCCGTCATCGATCAGGGCCGCCTGCTCACGCACCTGCGCGAATACTATGAAGACGGCCAGCTGTTCAACGACATCCACCGCTGCACCTTCCAGGAGTACGGCAGCACGCGCGACGACGTGTGCGAGTACCACCACATGTACTACCCGGACGGCAAGCCGCAGTCTTACTACGCCTTCCAGTACGGCCAGCGCCAGGAAGGATACGAGAACTACCCGAACGGCAAGCGCAAGGACGAACTGCTGGTCGACCGCGCCGCCGACACCTCTGTCTTCAACGTGTATTACGAAAGCGGCCAGCTCAAATGCACGGAGCCGCGCAGCGGCCACAGCACGCGCACGGTGAATGGCCAAACCATGAACAGCTACGCGTCGGCCGACCGCGACGGCGACTATATCTGCTACCACCCGAACGGCAAGGTGGCCAGCATCTACACCTTCCGCAAGCGCGTGCTCGTCGATTGCGGCAAGCGCTACGATGACACGGGCAAGCAGACGTTTCCGGGCCCAGAAGGCTGTCCGCCCCCCAGGCAGGTAACCTACCCCATAGGATTGTGACGATGACGCAAGCAGAACGGCCGCAGTGCATCCAGAACCCCGAGCACATAGACGCCGGGGCGATCCGCGCCGCCATTGCCGCTGGCAAGCAGGTGCTGGTGCAATTCAATACCCTGGCCGAGCCGGAACCGCTGCTGGCCGACCTCGACGCCCTGGCCGCCACCTGCGGCACGGCACTGACCATCCGCATCTACGGCTACGACCCGAGGGTGTTCGATGCCCGCATCCTGCGCGCGCTGCCGCATGTGGCCAGCCTGTCCATCGATTACCACCGGCAAGCCATCCATCTGGAAGCACTGGGCGAGCTGCGGCATCTCAAGCGCCTGAGCCTGGGCGTGTACGAGCTGGCGCAAGCCGACATCCTGCAGCTGGAGAGTTTGCGCGGGCTCGAATACCTGCATCTGGGCGAGTCGGCAAAGAACAATATCGACCTGGCTCCCCTGCGCCACTATACGCACCTGGCCAGCCTGGTCCTCGAAGGCCACCACCAGCGCATCGACACCCTGGCCGGCCTGCCGGCGCTGCACGAGCTGTCGCTGTACCGCATCAAGAACAAGGTGCCGCTGGATTTCATCTCGGAGATGGGCCGCCTGGACAGGCTGCTGTTGCAGCTGGGCGGCCGCGAATCGCTCGCCCACATCGAGGCGCCGCTGTTGAAGAAACTGGAAGTGATACGCGTGCGCGGCCTGGAAACGCTGGGTGATATCGGCCGCTTCCCGTTGCTGCAGGCGCTATGGGTGGAAGACCAGATCAAGCTGCGGCAGATCGCGCTGGGGGCCAATCCCGTGCTCGAACGCCTGAACCTGCACACCTGCAAGACGCTCGACAACCTGCCCGGCCTCGCCACCTTGCCCGCCCTGCGCCAGTTGTCGGCATCCGAGACCATGCTCGACATCGACGCATTGCTGGCGCATGGCTTGCCCGCGTCCCTGACGCATGCGCGCCTGCGCACCGGCAGGAAAACGCGCGACGACGCCATCGCCGCGCAGCTGGTGCAACTGGGCTACGAACCGGCGCGCCCTGCCTGAAATCAGCGACCGGCCGCCAGCTTGCGCTGCCACAAGGCCACGTCGATCATCACGCCGTCGGCGCCCGTGTTGCGGATGTAGACGCGGTAGCTGCCCTGCCCCATGTCGCCATCGAGGTAGGCCGTGCGCTCGTTGCGCTGCAGCCTGGCGCCCTTGGCCAGCTGGCGGTAGCGCTCCACCACCGTGTCGAAACTGGCATAGCTGCGCAGCGCCACTTCCAGGTCGCGCGGCGGGCGGCCTTCGGCATGGTCCAGCACATTGTTCTGCTTCTTGCCCTTCAAGGTGAGCGGATAGGCAAACACGCCGGCGCCGGCCGACGTCAGCACCGTGGACTTATCGAGCAGCAGCGGTAGCAGCGCCGGCGGATAGGCGGGCGGCAGCTGGGCGCGGTTCCAGCCCGGCAGGGCCGGCTGCGCCAGCACATATTCGACGCTGGCGATCTTTTGCCCATCGGCGCCCGCTTCCTTGTCGCCCGCGATCAGCGCCAGCATGGGCGGCAATTGCCGGGCCCAGGCCAGCAAGGGCGCCGCTTCGCCGACCAGCATGCCCTTGCGGTGGAACACCGTCAGTACCGCGTTCGGATCGGGATTGCAGACTTTTGCCAGCGGCTGGCCCTCGAGGTGGCAATGCCCGTTGACGAGGCCAAAAGCGATGATGGCGCCGCGCTTGTCGAGCAGCATGGCACCCCGTTCGCGGCCCTGCTTGCGGTCATTCATCGACGCCAGCAACTGGCGGCCGTCGGCCAGCACGGTGCGCGTAGCATCGCGCTTTTCGCTGATCGCTTCGAGCGCCTGCGCCAGCAGCAATTCATCGTCTTCCGTGTAACTGCCGCGCGCGTAACCGAAGAAGTCGAACAGGGCGGCGCGCACCTGCGCATCATCGCTCAGACGCGGCAAGGGGCCGCCGGCCAGCAAGGAGGACAGGCTTTTCCCGGCCGGCGCAGAGGGCGCCGCCGTGGCGCGGGCGGGCTGGGAAAGGACGCAGGCCGCTGTCAGCAAGGCGCCGCCCAGAGTACGGTAATTCGAAAAAATGATATGCATGATTCTGTCTGTCGGGGATTTGGCCGCAATTGCAGCCACGCAGGGCGCGCTGGCGATTCTAGCATGGCGCCAGCGCCCATGCCGTGCGGCTGGCGGACGGCGCATATGCCGGCGCGGCTGCTATGATGGCCGCAATGACGACACAAACCCACGCCTCGCCCCTGCTTGTCCTCCTGCCCGGCATGGATGGCACGGCCCGGCTATTCGACAGTTTTGACGCCGCCTTGCGCGCGCAGGCCGCCATCGATACCCTGGCCATCGCCTATCCGGCCGCGCCACTCGATTACGCGGCGCTGGAAGCGTTCGTGCGCGAGCGCTTGCCGCAGGACCGCCCTTTCGTCGTGCTGGCCGAATCGTTTTCCGGGCCGCTGGGGGCCGCCCTGCGCGCCGATCCGCCGCCCGGCATGCGCGCCCTGATCCTGTGCTGTTCATTCGTGCGCAATCCGCGCCCGATGCTGGCGCCACTGCGCCACCTGCTCGGCCTTGTGCCCTTTGGCGCCATGCCCGGCTTCGCCCTGCGCCAGGCGCTGCTGGCGCCCTGCGCCACGCCGCAACTGCAGGCGGAACTGGCAGTGGCGCTGGCGCAAGTGCCTCCCAGCGTGCTGCGCCAGCGCCTGCGCGCCGTGCTGGAAACCGATGCCTCGCGCAGCTTCGCGCGCGGCAGCCTGCCGGTGCTGTATCTGCGCGCCCGCCACGACCGTCTGGTGCCGCCGGCGAACGCAT
This sequence comes from Janthinobacterium sp. SUN100, assembly GCF_030397705.1. Taxonomy (NCBI): domain Bacteria; kingdom Pseudomonadati; phylum Pseudomonadota; class Betaproteobacteria; order Burkholderiales; family Oxalobacteraceae; genus Janthinobacterium; species Janthinobacterium sp. SUN100. Next base: position 483,403 of record NZ_JAPUBU010000002.1, read on the forward strand.
TGCAGATACTGCGCCTGGCACCCGGCGCACAACTGGCCGACATCGCCGCGCCGCACATGCTGCTGCAGGCGGCGCCGGAAGCGGCCGCCGTCGCCGTCGCCGCCTTTGTCAACGCCCTGTCAGCCGCGCAGGTATCCGCTTAAACGCGTGCCGGCCAGCACGGCCAACCAGCTCAAGCCGCCCGCCAGCACGCTGAAGTAAATCGCCCGCAGCGGATGCTGGGGCAACAGATACGCGAGCACGGCCGCGCCCAGCAAGCCGCACAGCAGCGGCTTCACCCTGCCGGGCGGCAGCAACGCCAGCAGCAGATTCGTGCCCGCATACACGTAAAACACCAGCAGCAGGGCCAGGCCGCCGGCCACGCCGCGCGAGCCGAGACTGCCGAACAGCTGCGTGTACAGGTAAAAACCCAGCCAGCTCAATGCGATAAACAGCAGGCAGCCCAGCGCATGCGCGCCCAGGCCGGCCATCAGGCGAATTTTCACAGTTGCCTGAGTACAGGAATGAAGCGGTGGCCGCAGGCATGGCACATGAAGGTACGCGCATACGTGTCCTGCAAGGCGGCGGCCTCCTTGTCCCAATTGGCGACGAAGGTCGTTTGCGACAAGGCGATGGAGGCAACGCCCCCTGCCACGAAGATCCAGAACAGGCCATTCGCGCCGGCCTGGTAAAAGACGACGGCGGCGATGATAAAAATGATCACGCCCAACACGATCAGCCCTGCCTTCTGGTGGGTCTGCATCGTCGGCCCTGCGGCCTGGCGTGACAGCAAGGTCTGGCTGCGCGTATGCGCATGGCCGTGGATGAAATCACCATCGATCCTGCCCGACATATGGGTCGATGTGCCTGAAATGCCGGAGGCATGCACCATGGAGAGGCGTTGAACGTTGGAACTGTCACATGCCGGGCAATGCGCCATTGCTTTTTCCATAAAATAAAATAATCGCGCACTGTAGCATAAAAAAAGCCGGCCCTTTCACGCAGAAAGGGCCGGCTTGCTTACGTCAACAGCAAGGTGTTTACTTCGCCGAATTGAGCAGCAATTCGTTGAGGCGTTTCACGAAGCTGGCCGGGTCGGCCAGCGAACCGCCTTCGGCCAGCATGGCCTGATCAAACAGGATGTTGGCCCAGTCGCCGAACTTGCCGCCTTCGGCATCTTCGTATTTCAGGCGCGTCACCAGCGGGTGGTTCGGGTTGATTTCCAAAATCGGCTTCGACTCCGGCGCGCTCTGGCCAGCAGCTTTAAGCATGCGCAGCAGGTTGCCCGACAATTCGTTTTCATCGGCCACCAGGCAGGCTGGCGAATCGGTCAGGCGGAACGTGACGCGCACGTCCTTGGCCTTGTCGGCCAGCACGGCCTTCATCTTGCCCACCAGGTCGGCGTACGAGGTTTCCGTTTCTTCGTGCTCTTTCTTTTCCGCTTCGTCTTCCAGCGCGCCCAGGTCCAGGCCGCCTTTGGCGACGGAGACCAGTTCCTTGCCTTCGAAATCCTGCAGGAAGGACAGCATCCATTCATCGACGCGGTCCGTCAGCAGCAGCACTTCGACGCCCTTCTTGCGGAAGATTTCCAGGTGCGGGCTGTTCTTGGCGGCGGCGTAATTGTCGGCCGTGACGTAGTAAATCTTGTCCTGGCCTTCCTTCATGCGCGCCACGTAGTCGGCGAACGAGGTGATTTGCTCGTCGCTGTCGTTGGCCGTCGAGGCAAAGCGCAGCAGCTTGGCCAGGCGTTCCTTGTTGGCCGCGTCTTCGCCGATACCTTCCTTCAGCACCTGGCCGAATTCCTTCCAGAAGACGGCGTACTTGTCCTTCTTGTCCTGCTCGTCCGCGTTCGCCAGTTCTTCCAGCATGCCCAGCACGCGCTTGGTCGAGCCTTCACGGATCACTTTCACGTCACGCGATTCCTGCAGGATTTCGCGCGATACGTTCAGCGGCAGGTCGGCCGAGTCGATCACCCCGCGCACGAAGCGCAGGTACGTCGGCATCAGCTGCTCGGCATCGTCCATGATGAAGACGCGCTTGACGTACAGCTTGATACCGCCGCGCTTGTTGCGGTCCCACATGTCGAACGGCGCCTTGGCCGGGATGTACAGCAGCTGCGTGTACTCGCTGCGGCCTTCCACGCGGTTGTGCGTGTGCGTGAGCGGCGACTGGAAGTCGTGCGACACGTGCTTGTAGAATTCGTCGTACTGTTCCGGCGTGATGTCGGCCTTGTTGCGGGCCCACAGGGCGCTGGCCTGGTTGACGGTTTCGAATTCGTCTTTCAGGACGGTTTCTTTTTTCTCGTCGTCCCACTCTTCCTTCTGCATCACGATCGGCAGCGAGATATGGTCCGAGTATTTGCGGATGATGGACTTGATCTTCCAGCTCGACAGCAATTCGTCTTCGCCTTCGCGCAGGTGCAGGATGATGTCCGTGCCGCGGCCCGTTTTTTCGATGGTCTCGATGCTGTAATCGCCTTCACCGGCCGATTCCCAGCGCACGCCTTCGGAGGCGTCGACGCCGGCGCGGCGCGTTTCGACGGTGATCTTGTCGGCGACGATGAAGCCCGAATAGAAGCCCACGCCGAACTGGCCGATCAGGGCCGCGTCCTGCTGCTGGTCGCCCGACAGCTTGCCGAAGAATTCCTTGGTGCCCGACTTGGCGATGGTGCCCAGGTGCGAGATCGCCTCGTCGCGGGTCATGCCGATGCCGTTGTCGGAAATGGTGATGGTGCGCGCATCCTTGTCGAAGCTGACCTTGATCTTCAATTCGTGATCGTTGCCGTACAGGGCGTCGTTATCGATCGCTTCAAAGCGCAATTTGTCGGCCGCGTCGGACGCGTTCGAGATCAATTCGCGCAGGAAGATTTCCTTGTTCGAGTACAGGGAATGGATCATCAGGTGCAGCATTTGCTTCACTTCGGTCTGAAAACCCAGGGTTTGCTTTTCGGAGACAGCCATTTTTACCTCATAGTCTTGTGGATGGGACGGATTCTACGGAGTTGGGGATGGTCCAAGCGATTTCAAGAGCCCCAGCCGAATGTCCTGCAATGCCCAGTTTACCCCAGTGCGCGGTCAAAAAACGCCCAGATGCGCTCGTCCTGCACCGTGGCCAGGTTCAGGCGCATGCGGGTCGACGGCAGCTGGCGCGGCGAAAACAGGCTGCCCGGCGCCAGCACCAGGCCCTGAGCCAGCGCCTTTTCGGCCAATACATTCGTGTCGCAGCCCGCATCGGCCCACACGAACATGCCCGCCGATGCCGGGTTGAAGCGCAAGCCCGCCTGCTCGACCTTGCGGTACGTACCCTCGCGCACCTTGTCGAGCCGCGCGCGCAGGCGCTCCGCATGCTTGCGGTACAACCCCTGCGAGAGGATTTTATACACCACGCGCTCGCCGATGTCGCTGGTGGTGAGCGTTGCCAGCATCTTGCGGTCGGCCAGGCGCTGCGCCCGCTCCGCAGAGGTGGCGATGAAGCCCACGCGCAGGTTCGCCGCCAGGCTCTTGGAAAAGCCGCCCAGGTAAATTACGCGGCGCAGCTGGTCCAGCGCGGCCAGGCGGGTGGCCGGCTGCACCGCGCCGCCCGGGTGCATGTCGCAATAAATGTCATCCTCGACGATCAGGAAATCGTGCTGTTCGGCCAGGCGCAGCACCTGGAAAGCCTTGGCCGCCGACAGCGACGTCGAACTGGGATTGTGCAGCACCGAATTGATCACGTACAGCCTGGGACGGTGCAGCGCCGCCAGCTCGGCCAGCACGGCGATATCGGGGCCGTCGGCCAAGCGCGGGATGCCGATGACATTCATGCCCATCGCGGCAAAAGCGCCGAACATCAGCCAATACGCGGGATCGTCGACGAAAATCGTTTCACCGGGACGGGCAAACTCGCGCGCCACCAGGTCCAGCGCCTGCATCACGCCCACCGTGGTGACGATCTGCTCGGGCGGACAGGCGATTTCCAGCCCCGCCAGCTTCAGCTGCAACTGCTGGCGCAACGGCAGGAAACCCTGCGGCGCGCCGTAGCCCAGCAGCAAACTGCCGGGCTGGCGGCTGACGTCGCGCAAGGCGCGCGCCACCAGGTCGCCATCGAGCCACTCGGCGGGCAGCATGCCGGAGCCTGGCGCGGGGATGGCCGGCGTCTGGCGGAACATGTTACGGATCAGCCACACCACGTCCATCGGCTGCGCCGCCGCATCCTGCGCGCCAGCGGGCGGCAAGGGGGTGTTCAACGGCGAGCGCTCGCACACGAAAAAGCCGGCACCGCGCCGCGATTCCAGGTAGCCGCGCGCCACCAGCTTGTCGTAGCTGGCCACCACCGTGGCGCACGACACGCTCAGGCTGGCGGCGCACTGGCGGATCGACGGCATGCGCGCACCGCCGCGCAGCAGCTTGTCGTCGATGCGCGCCGCCAGCGAGCGCACGATCTGGTCGATCAGGGTTTCGCCCGAGACGCGCGACAGCAAAGGGAGTGTATTGCTCATATGACCATCACAGTATGTGAAATTATGCGTGGAAGTGTATTTGTACTGTATTGCTATTGCGCCCTAGGATAGCAGTATCGGGCAGTTTAATCCATGCCCATACCTTGTCACGCCAGCCTCGGGAATCCCATGTCTTCGCACACCAGCACCATCGTTTCCAACCACCCACCGCGCCTCGGCGCCGACCGCACCGGCCTGTTGCTGGGCTTGATTGCCGTCGCCCTCTTCAGCCTGACCCTGCCTTTTACGCGGCTGGCGGTGGCCGAACTCGACCCCACCTTCGTCGCCCTGGGCCGCGCCCTGGTGGCCGCTGTCCTGGCCGGCCTGTGGCTATGGCAGCAGCGCGCGCCGATGCCGCGCCGCGAACAATGGCTGCCGCTGGCGCTCGTGTCGCTGGGCTGCGTACTGGGTTTCCCCTGGCTGACGTCGATCGCCATGCGCAGCCTGCCCGCCTCGCACGGCGCCGTGCTGGTTGGCATCCTGCCGCTGGCCACCGCCGTGTTTGCCGTATTGCGCGGCAAGGAGCGCCCATCGCTGGGCTTCTGGCTGATGGCCCTGCTCGGCACGGCGCTGGTGGTGGCCTTCGCGCTGCGCCAGGGCGGCGGCAGCTTCCACCTGGCCGACTGGCTGATCTTTGCCGCCGTACTGCTGGCCGCGCTCGGCTATGCCGAAGGCGGGCGCCTGGCGCAAGCCATGCCGGGCCAGCATGTGATTTCCTGGGCGCTGCTGCTGGCCGTGCCATTTGTCTTGCCCGTGGTGCTGTGGAACGCCTGGCCGCAGCGCGCGCTGATGGCGCAGGCCAGCAGCGCGGCCTGGCTGGGCTTTGCCTACATTTCCGTGTTTTCCATGTTTATCGGTTTCTTTTTCTGGTACCGGGGCATGGCGCTGGGCGGCGTGGCGCGCGTGGGACAGACGCAGTTGCTGCAGCCTTTCCTCACCCTGCTGGGCGCGGCGCTGCTGCTGCACGAACCCCTGACGGGTGAAAGCCTGCTGTTTGCGGGCGCCGTGATCGCCGTGGTGGGGATCGGGCGCAAGCTGAAGTAACGCTCCCTGACGCCCATTTGCAACGCCGTTGCGCGTGCGGATGGGCAGAGCGGCGTGCAAGCCGTACAATACCGCAGCACCATGGCGACGCCTATCCGGCGCCGCTTGCGCACGCACCGCCACAAGCGGGCCAACAAATCCAGCCGGCGCAGCTCGGCATCTTCTGTGAGACTCGTATGAAAATTGAAAATCCGAATCCGATCCAATGGCGCTTTGCCGAACGCGCGGAACAGCTGCAAAGCTCGTTCATCCGCGAAATCCTGAAGATCACGCAGCGTCCCGAGATCATCTCGTTTGCCGGCGGCCTGCCCTCGCCCGCCACCTTCCCCGTGGAAGAAATGAAAACCGCCTTCGACAAGGTCCTGTCGAACAATGGCAAGGTCGCCCTGCAATACGGCCCGACCGACGGCTACCTGCCGCTGCGCCAGTGGATCGCCGATTCCCTGTCCGCCAACGGCAGCACCATCATGCCGGAACAAGTGCTGATGACGTCCGGCTCGCAGCAGGCACTGGACTTGCTGGGCAAGGTCCTGATCGACGAAGGCAGCAAGGTATTGGTGGAAACCCCCAGCTACCTGGGCGCCCTGCAGGCGTTTTCCGTCTACCGTCCCGAATTCGTTTCCGTCGATACCGATGACGAAGGCCTGGTGCCGTCGTCGGTCAACCCCGTCGCCGATGGCGCGCGCCTGCTGTACGCGCTGCCGAACTTCCAGAACCCGACGGGCCGCAGCCTGTCCGTGGCGCGCCGCGTGGAACTGGTGGAAACCTGCGCCCGCCACGGCCTGCCGCTGATCGAGGACGATCCGTACGGCGCCCTGAGCTACAGCGGCGAGCCGTATCCGAAGATGATCAACATGAATCCGGATGGCGTGATCTACATGGGCTCGTTCTCGAAAGTGCTCACGCCCGGCATCCGCCTCGGCTACGTGGTGGCGCCGATGCCGCTGGTGCGCCGCCTGGAACTGGCCAAGCAGGCGGCCGACCTGCACACGTCGCAACTGACGCAGATGGTCGTGCATGAAGTGATCAAGGATGGCTTCCTGGACCGGCATATCCCCAGCATCCGCAGCCTGTACGGCAACCAGTGCCAGGCCATGCTGTCGGCGCTGGAAGAACACTTCCCGGCAGGCGTCACGTGGACCAAGCCTGAAGGCGGCATGTTCATCTGGGTAACCCTGCCGAAGCACATCGATGCGATGAAACTGCTCGATGAAGCCATCGCCAACAAGGTCGCCTTCGTGCCGGGCGCGCCGTTCTACGCCAACACGCCGGAAACGCACACCCTGCGCCTGTCGTTCGTGACGGTGCCGCCGGAACGCATCCGCGAAGGCATCGCCATCCTCGGCAAACTGATCGCCGCAAAAATGTAATTGCACTCCCCACGCCCCGCCTGCCGCGGGGCGTGTCCCAGCTGCCCCAGCTCCAGGGGGCACGCGTCTTTTTCGCCCAAAACCCGCCTTCACGATAGCAATTGCGTGTATTTATTTTTAAAAATAGCATAAAAATAATATTTTACCACCTCGTGCAACGTCGATTTTTTCACCCAAAAAATTGGCAAGGCGGTATGATTTGACCGCTGTCGCAGATTTGAACCCGGTCAGCATCACCGAAAGTGCAGCAATCGCTGGCATCGCAAAGTACATCGAGAAGGCCGGAAGCAATGAGTCCAGGCAGTGTGGAGCATTCCCAGCGGCGCGAGGCCGCCATTTTGATTGTCGACGATGCGCCGGCCAACCTTGAGCTGCTGCGCAAACTGATGAGCGAGCAAGGCTATCAAACCTATGTCGCCACGTCCGGCGAACGGGCGCTGGCGATCGCCCAGCGCGCCCACCCCGACCTGATCCTGCTCGACGTGCTGATGCCGGACATGGACGGCATCGAAACGTGCCGCCGCCTCAAGCAGCACCCGCTGACGCAGGGTATCCCCGTCATCTTCATGAGCGCCAAGACGGAAACGGAAGACGTGGTGGCCGGCTTCGACTGCGGCGCCGTCGATTACATCAGCAAGCCGTTGCGCATGGCCGAAGTGTGCGCGCGCGTGCGCGCCCAGCTGCAAATCCGCAGCAACAATGAAACCCAGCAGGAACAGGCCGAGCGCCTGCGCACCATCGTCAACAACATGGCCGAGGGCTTGCTGATCATCGAAGCCGATGGCCGCATCCAGTACACCAATCCGGCCTGCGACCAGTACCTGGGTTACCGCGAAAACGAACTGGCCGGGCGCTCCATCGGCGAGTTGCTCAGCCCCCTGGTGACGCAGGAATACCTCGATTACTTCGCCATGCACGCGGCCAATCCGGAAAAAGCGCACAACCACGGCACGCGCGAAGTGGCGATCCGCCACCGCAACGGCGAGGCGCTGAGCATGGACCTGACCCTGACGCCCATGTATCTGCGCCAGCCCCTGTATATCGGCCTGCTGCACGACATCACGCACCACAAGCAGTCGGAAGACGCCTTGCAGCGCGCCGCCTATCTCGACCCGCTGACGCAGATCGCCAACCGCCGGCATTTCGACAGCTTCCTGGAAAAGGAATGGCAGCGCGCCGTGCGCGGCGGCGGCGTCCTGTCGCTGGTGGTGCTCGATGTCGACCACTTCAAGCTGTACAACGACAGCCTGGGCCATCCGGCCGGCGACAGCTGCCTGCAGCAGGTGGCGCAAGCCATCGCCTCGCACGCCGCACGCCCCGGCGACCTGGCGGCCCGCTACGGCGGCGAGGAATTCGTCCTGCTGTTCGCCGACACGGATGCCGAAGGCGCCCTGCACCTGGCCGCAGCCATCCGCGCGCACATCGAAGCGCTGCAACTGCCGCACCCGCGATCGATCACTTCTCCGTGGATCACCGTCAGCATCGGCGTGGCGACCATCCGCCCGCACCAGCTGGACGACCGCGAAGCGCTGTTCGTCGCCGCCGACCGCGCCCTGTACGTGGCCAAGGAAGGGGGCCGCAACCAGGTCCGCGTCACGCAATCGGGCAGCGCGGCCTGGGAAACGGTCAAGGCGCTCGTCCTGCGCTAGCCGGTCACTTTTCAGGATAGCCGGTGATGTCGGCGATTTCGCGGTACAGAGGCTGCAGCCGCGCATACATCTTGCGGTACACGCGCCGGTACAGTTTTTCATAGACCTTGCTGTGCCCGGGATCCGGCTGGAATACCTTGCCCTTGCGCGTCATGGCTTGCACGGCGGCGGGAAAGTCCGCATGCCAGCCCAGGCCCACGCTAGCGGCGATGGCCGCGCCCAAGCCCGAACTTTCATACACGTGGGCGCGCGCGGCGGGCAAGCCGAAGATGTCGGCCGTCAGCTGCATGGCCGCATCGCTTTGCGAACCGCCGCCCGCGATGCGCAGCTCCGTGATGGCGATGCCGCTGCGTTGCTCGATGCGCTCCTTGCCTTCGCGCAGCGCATACGCGAGTCCTTCGAGGATGGCGCGATAGATGTGCGCGCGCGTGTGCACGTCGCCAAAGCCGATCATGGCGCCCTTCGCTTCCGGTCCCGGCACCTTGATGCCGGGACTCCAGTATGGCTGCAGCATCAGGCCCATGGAGCCGGGTGGCACGGCCTCGACCAGGCGGTCGAACAGCGCTTCGGCGGACAGGCCCGTGCCATCTTCGGCGGCCGCCGCCCGTTCGCGGTCGCCGAACTGCTCCTTGAACCAGTTGACCATCCAGTAGCCGCGGAATATCTGCACTTCCGTGCTGTAGGCGCCCGGCATGGCGGCCGGATACGGCGGAATGAAGCGCGTCACTTCCACATACTTGCGGTTGGTCGTGTTGATGGTGGCCGTGGTGCCGTAACTGAGGCACGCCACGTGCGGTTCGACGCAGCCGGCGCCCAGCACCTCGCACGCCTTGTCGGCGGCGGCCGCCAGCAAGGGCGTGCCTTCCAGGATGCCCGTCGCCGCGGCGGCGGATGCCGTGATGGCGCCCATGCGCGTGCCAGGCGTTACCAGCTCGGGCAGCATGGCGCGTCGAATCGCCAGCGCCTGCCATTTCCAGTCGAAGCGCCCGGCCCAGGCGTGGCGCTTGTAGTCGAACGGGATGTACGCCACTTGCGAGCCCGTCGAATCGACGTAGTTGCCGCAGAGCCGGTGATTCAGAAAACCCGACAGCAGCAGGAATTTGTGCGTGCGGCGCCAGATGTCGGGCTGGTGCGCGCTGATCCAGTTGATCTCGGCCTCGCGGCGGAAGTACGCGATCGTGCCGTCGAGGCGTGTGGCGCGGAAGGCGGCGCGCCACCACGGCGCCAGCCGGGGAATGTCGCGCGTGCTGCGCTGGTCCAGCCAGGTGATGGCGGGCCGCAACGGTGCGCCATGTTCATCCACGTTGACCACCGTGCCGCGCTGCGTGGTGACGGCCACGCCGGCCACCGAGGATTTGGCTATGTCCGTGCCGCGCCACAGCTGCTGGCACGCTTCGCATACGGATTGCCAGTAGCCGTCGGCGTCGTGCTCTGCCCAGCCGGGGTGGTCGGAGTAATACGCTTCCAGGAAGACTTGCGCCTTGGCCGCCAGCTTGCCGTCCCGGTCGAACAGCAGCGCGCGCACGCTTTGCGTGCCATTGTCGATGGAGAGGATATACGGGCCATCGCCCGCTGCGGAGGTCATGGCTCAGGCCACGCTGGCCAGCGCGGCGCGCAGCGCCTGCAGCAGCGCCTGCGGATCCTTGTCCGGCTGCGCGCTGAACACGGGCGCGTCCCAGTCCTGCCCCCGCACGGCCACCACGCGCAAGCGTCCCTGCGCATTCCAGGCCGGATACCAGCCCACGTCGACGATGTCGCCATTCGCGCACGTGATTTGCAGCAAGTCTTCGCCCAGGTCGTCGGCGAGGGCATCCACGGGCAGGCGCAAGTCCAGCGGCGACAGGCTGTCGTAGGTGATGCGGGCGTCGCCCAGCGCCAGGAGCTGGCCAAACAGGGTAGTTTCGATGATGCTCTCCTCTTTTATATTCTTATCGCTGCTTGTATCGCCGCATTTATCGCTGTTTTTATCATTGCTTCATTCGCCTTGCGGCACGCTGTAATGGTGGCGCCACAAGGCCAGGTAGCGCTGCTGCTCGTCCTCCCAGCGCGCATCGTCCCAACCCAGTTCCTGCTGGCAGATGGCGCGCAGGCGCGGCATGATAGCAAGCGCGCCGCCGGCCAGCTGCAAACCGAGGCGCGTGCGCCGCAGCAGCAAGTCGTCCAGGTGCTGCACGTCCTCGTTGCGCGCGCCCCAGCGCAGCTGCGCCCACAAGGTCTGCGTGCCGGGAATGGGATCCAGTTCGCCGTCCTGCGCCGCATCGCACAGCGCTTGCGCGGCCGCGCCATGACGGCCCAGCAGGCGTTCGCGCTGCTCGCCATCGAGCGCCAAGGCCTTGCCCGACAAGGGTGGCGACGGGTCAAAGATCGGCAAGGGGCGCAAATCCGCCTGCCAGCCCGGCAGCAGCGGCGCGGCGCGGCGCAATGCGTCCAGGGCAATCACGCGAAACGTCGTCAATTTTCCGCCCGCCACCGTCAGCAAGCCGTTTTCCAGCCATAGCGCATGTTCGCGCGCTTCCTTCGACGGGTCAAGCTGGCCGCTGTCGATCACGGGGCGCACGCCGGCAAACGTGGCCAGCACATCGTCTTCGCCCAGCGCCAGCTGCGGAAACTGCCAGCGCAGCGCCGCCAGCAGATAATCGAGTTCGCCGCGCGTGATGGCCGGCTCCAGGTCCAGGCTGGCGCCATGGTCGACATCGGTGGTGCCCACCAGGGTCACGCCCTCCCAGGGATACGCAAACACGGGGCGGCCATCGTGCGGGTGCATCAGGCTGACGGCTTGCGCCAGCGGCAGGCGCCAGGCCGGCAGCAGCAGATGGCTGCCGCGCAGGGGCCGCAGTTTCGGCGGCTCTCCCACCTGGCCGCGCAAGCCGTCGGCCCAGGCGCCCGTGGCGCTGATCACCAGGCGCGCGCGCACAGTGAGTGCCCTGCCATCGACCGCATCGTTCAAGGTGGCGCCGGCGACCTTGCCATCGTCGCGCAGCAGCGAGTTCACGCCCAGGTAATTGACGGCCATGCCGCCATGGCGGCGCGCCTCCTGCAGCACGCGCAGCACCAGGCGCGCATCGTCCGTCTTGGCATCCTGGTACAGCATGCCGCCCCGCAGCCCATCGCGGTTGACATGCGGCGCCAGCATGGCGAAATCCGCCGCATCGACATAGCGGCGCGCGCGCCGGCCCGCCATCACGTCATAGATGGCCAGGCCCAGCATGAACTGGCGCCGGCCCGGCTTCCGGCCCGTGTAATCGCCAAAGGCAAAGCCCTGCGGCTCGACCAGCCCCGCCGCATCCGTCAGCAAGGCTTGCCGCTCATGCACCGATTCGCGCGTCAGCGCGAACTGTCCCTGCTTCAGGTAGCGCAAGCCGCCGTGCACCAGCTTCGAGGAGCGGCTCGACGTGCCCCAGGCGAAATCGCGCTGCTCCACCAGCAGCGCCGTCAAGCCGCGCCGCGCCGCTTCCAGCAGGATGCCGGCGCCCGTGATGCCGCCGCCGACGATCAAGACATCCCACTCGCGCGCCAGCAGCGCGGGCAGCCCGTCGCGGCGCCTGGCCCCGTTCACAAGCCGCCTCCCGCTTCGGGCAGCAGTTTGCCGGGATTCATCATGCCCTGCGGGTCGAACTGGCGCAGCAGCGCGCGCATGGCGGCGATGCCCAGCTCTCCCTTTTCCGCCGCCAGCCATGGCGCGTGGTCCGTGCCCACCCCATGCTGGTGGCTGATGGTGCCGCCATGGGCGACGATGGCGGCGCTGGCCGCATCCTTCAGATTGCGCCAGCGCGCCATGTTTTCCTCAAAGGTGGGCGCCAGCCGGTACACATATGTGGTGTAGACGCTGGCGCCCTGCGCGTACACGTGCGACAAATGCGTGTAGGCGTGCACCTGCTCGCCGTGCCGCGCCAGCGCTTTGGTGCCCGCCTGCTCCAGCGCCGCCATCATGGGCGCCACGCGCGGCCAGTCGACGGCCGTTTCCACCGTATCGATGACATAGCCGTGTTCCCACGCGCCATTGCGCAGGTAGACGTTGCGAAAGCGCCCCTGCTTCCATTTGTCGCCCATGTGCCGTCCCACGTGCACGCCCTTGTGCCGCCGCGCCAGCGCCAGGGCGCCGCGCAGGGCCGCGCGCGCCGGCCCGGTTTCGCCGCTGACGCCCAGCATCAGCATGCACTTGCCTTCGCCGCAGCCGCGCAGCGACAGATAGCGCTCCAGCAAGCCCACCAGCTTCTTGTGCCCGGCCAGGGTCAGCATGGTCTGCGTTTCGAGCGCATTCGACAGGCGCAGCATGCACAAGGACAGCCGCGACTGGGCCAGCGCCCGCACGGCCGTTTGCGCCTGGCCCCAGTCGGCGAAAAACACGGCGTGGAATGCTTCATACGGCGGCAGCGGCGAAACGCGCACCGTAGCCTGCGTCAGGATGCCCAGCCGCCCTTCGGAGCCAAGCACCATTTCGCGCAGGTCGATGCCGGCCGCCGAAGCGGGAAAGGTGGGGATGCTCAAGGTACCGGCCGGCGTTTCCACTTCGCCGCCCGCGAACAATTGCTCGATGCGGCCATAGCGCAGCGATTGCTGGCCCGACGAGCGCGTGGCGATCCAGCCGCCCAGGGTCGAATACTCGAACGACTGCGGATAGTGGCCCAGGGTGTAGCCATGCGCGCGCAACTGCGCTTCCAGGTCGGGACCATACACGCCCGCGCCGAACGTGGCCAGCTGCGCTTCGCGGTCCAGGTGGCCCAACGCGCACAGGCGCGCGAGGCTGAGCGCCAGCACGGGGCGCGGCCCCGCCGCCACCGTCAAATGCCCGGCCACGCTGGTGCCGCCACCGTGGGGAATCACGGCCACGCACGCCTGGCGCGCATACGCGAGCAGCTGGCGCACCTGCAGCGCGCTGTCGGGAAAGGCCACGCCATCGGGCACGGCGCCGATGCGGCCATGGCGTAATTTAAACCAGTCGGGCAGGCTTTGACCGAGCGCATGGCGCACGCGCGTGGCAGGCTGGGTGTCGATCAGCGGATGCGGCGCCAGACGCGAAGCGGGCACTTGCGCGCAGGCGTCGTCGAAGGTGGCGTCGACGATGGCGCTGCCCGGCCCCAGGCGCTCGCCCAGGAAGGCCAGCGCGTCCTCGCTCAGCGCATACGTGATGCTCTCGTCTCCCCAGCCATTCCAGCGTTGCATCGACATCCCCTGTGTTCGGCCAGTTGCGCGCCACGGCGGCTTGCTATACTGTTCTTGCCTGTTCAACAGCATATGCCGCCACAGGCCAAGGGTATTGGTTTTTCATGACAATCGCATTGTTCCATCATGACAAGCACTGACGGCCGGGTCGCCGGCGCCTATCTGCAGCCGCTGCTGGAAGCGGCCGGCGCGCACGGCATCCCCGTTGCCGCCCTGGCGCAGGCGGCCGGCGTGGCGCCGCACAGCCTGGAAGCGTCCGCAGCCAGCCTGGCCGCGCGCGACTACGTGCGCCTGCTCGATGCGGGCGCGCAACTGGCGGGCGATGCGCATTTCGGCCTGCACGTAGGCCAGCGCGTGCGCATGGGCACCTACAGCGCCTACGGTTTGATATTGCTCAGTTGCAGCAACGTGGGCCAGGCGCTGGAACAGACGGCCCGCTATGAACGGCTGGCGCACGACCTGGGCCGCTCGACCCTGCAGCGCGACGGCGCCGTCGCACATTACCGCTGGGCAAGTAACTACCCGGGCGCCAGCCGGCACCTGGTCGACAGCGTCTTTGCCGGCATCCGCGTGTGCGGCGACTGGCTGGCGGGCATGCCGCTGCCGCCGGCCCGGCTGGCGTTCACGCACGATGGCGGCGGCGACCTGCTGCGCCACGCGGCGCACCGCGACGAATACGTGCGCGTGCTGGGCAGCCTGCCCGCCTTCAACGCCCCTGCCAACACGGCCACATTCGACGCGCAATTGCTGGACTGGCCCGTGCCGAACGCCGACGTCAGCCTGTACCCCGTGCTGTGCCAGCATGCGGAACAACTGCTGGCGCAGCGCCAGGCTGAAACCGGCACTGGCGGCGCCATCGACGCGCAAGTCCACGCGGCCATCGTCGCGGGCTTGCGCCACGGGTCGGCGCGGCTGGCCACCGTTGCCGCCGCCTTGGCCGTCACGCCGCGCACCCTGCAGCGCAAGCTGGCCGACGCGGGCACCAGCTTCCAGGCCCTGCTGGACCAGGCCAGGTACGGCCTGGCGCGCGATTATCTGCGCGCGCCGGATTTGTCGCTGGTCGATATCGCCTTCCTGCTCGGCTACCAGGAGCAAAGCGCGTTCAATCACGCGTTCCGCACTTGGGCGGGTACCAATCCCGGCGCCTGGCGCTTGCAGGAAATACAAGAGAGACAACTTGACCGGCAGCAAGCCCCATAGGCGTGCGCGGGGCATGCGCGGCGCGTTTTCTGGCTATACTGGCATAGTCAGGTTTTCCACGATCACTCCAACCCGCAATGCAAAGGATTAATATGCAACTCAAAGACAAAGTCGCACTGATTACCGGCGCCGCCAGTGGTATCGGCAAGGAAATGGCTATTGAATACGCGAAACAAGGCGCCAAGGTCGTCATCGCCGACCTGGCCCTGGAAGCGGCCAGCAAGACGGCCGAGGAAATCAAGCAGTCGGGCGGCCAGGCGTTTGCCGTCGCCATGGATGTCTCCAGCGAAGAACAAGTGGACAAGGGCGTGGCCGATGCCGCCGCCCACTTCGGCGGCATCGATATCCTGATCAGCAATGCGGGCATCCAGATCATCAGCCCCGTCGTCGACTACCCGTTCGACCAATGGAAAAAGATGCTGGCCATTCACATGGACGGCGCCTTCCTTACCACGCGCGCCTGCATGCGCGAAATGATCAAGGCGGGCCGCGGCGGCGCCATCATCTACATGGGTTCCGTGCACTCGCACGAAGGCTCGCCGTTCAAGAGCGCCTACGTTGCCGCCAAGCACGGCTTGCTGGGCCTGGCCAAGGTGGTGGCCAAGGAAGGCGCCAAGGATGGCATCCGCGCCAACGTCATCTGCCCCGGCTTCGTGCGCACACCGCTGGTCGACAAGCAAATCCCCGAACAGGCGGCCCAGCTGAACATCAGCGAAGAAGACGTGATCAAGAAAGTCATGCTGAAAGACACCATTGACGGCGAATTCACCACCACGCAAGACGTGGCGCAAACGGCCGTCTTCCTGGCCGCCTTCCCGTCGAACGCCCTGAGCGGCCAATCGATCGTCGTGAGCCACGGCTGGCACATGCAATAATAGTGACGCCCGCCCACATCGGCTGCGCGGCGCCCTGTGCGGCCTGCGATGCTCGCTGTGCTCCAGCACAGCTGCGCGTCTCGGCCACATATCGCTGCCGCTCGCGATGATGTGGACGGGTGCTTTTGCATCAGCGTATTCCCCCGGCATCTACCCCGAAAGTTCCCAATTGCAAGACAACACTTACCGCAACCCGCGCGCGGGCTGGCCGGGGCGCCTGTTTGCCGCGCTCGCCAATTCCACGCGCTTTGCCAACCTACGCCAGGCGATCATGTCCCGCCTGCCCTTCCTGACCCTGCACAGCGACGTGCGCGACGTCGTCTACGTGAGCTGGCTGGTCGACGCCGCTGCCGCGCAGCAACTGCTGCCCCCCGGCGTGACCCTGTGGCAGCGCGACGGCAAGACGCCGTTTACCGTCCTGACCTACCGTCACGGACACTTCGGCCCGGCCCTGCCCGGCCCCCTGCGCCGGATGCTGCCGTCTCCGTTGCAAAGCAACTGGCGTGTATATCTGGACCACACGCCAGCGGGCGCGCCGGCCGTGCCCTGCGTGTACTTTCTGAAAAACATCATGGACAGCTTGCCGCATGCGCTGGGCACGCGGCTGTTCAGCGACATCCTGCCGACCCACCTGGCCGCCGGCATGACGCTGGAAGTCACGGCCACACAAGCCCGCTGCAGCGTTACAAGCGGTGCCGGCAGCGCGCCCTCGCTGGACGTGCAGGCGGACATCGCAACCGACCATGCCCTCGATGCCGGCTGGCAAGCGCTGTTCGGCAACTGGCGCGACGCCGTCGCCTTCCTCGCCTGCCAGGATGCGGCCATCGCGCACGTGCCGCGCAACGGCAAGCTGGTCTTCGGCGAAATCGACTTGCCCGTTGATCTGGATCAAGTACAAGCGCTGACGGTCTTGCGCGCCGACTGCGGCTTGCTGGCGCAGTTGCCGCCCGTCTCCCAGCCGTTTGCCTTTCTCGTGCCCAAGGTTCCCTTCAAGGCGTTGTCAGAGCGCCTGCTGTAGCACGCCGGCGCTCCCCCGTGCGCGGGGGCGTGGCGGAGCCTGCCTGGCCGCCGCGCCGCCGTTCCAGCTTGAACAGGGCCATCGCCTGCTCCAGCTGCAAGGTCTGGTCTTGCAGCGACGCCGAGGCGGCCGCCGACTCCTCCACCAGCGCCGCGTTCTGCTGCGTCACTTCATCCATCTGCGTGACGGCCATGTTGACTTGCCCGATGCCGTGGCTTTGCTCGCGCGAAGCGGAGGCGATCTCTTCCATGATGCCGTGCACGCCCTGCACCGCGCCCAGCATTTCGGCGCTGCTGGCGCCCGCCTGCTGGGCCAGCTTCGCGCCCGCCTGCACCTGCGCCAACGACGCCGTGATCAATTGCTTGATTTCCGTGGCCGCCGCCGCGCTGCGATGGGCCAGGCTGCGCACTTCGCCCGCCACCACGGCAAAGCCCCGCCCCTGGTCGCCGGCGCGCGCCGCTTCCACGGCCGCGTTCAGGGCCAGGATATTCGTCTGGAAGGCGATGCCTTCGATAATGCCCGTAATGTCGCCGATCTTCTTCGAAGAGGCGTCAATATCAGCCATCATGCTCACCATCTGGCCGACGATCTCGCCGCCGCGCCCGGCCAGGCCGTGGACCTTGCCCGCCATGTCGCTGGCCTGCACGGCGTTGCCGCTGTTTTGCTGCACCGTGGCCGCCAGCTGCTCCATGCTCGACGCCGTCTGCTGCAGGGCTGACGCCTGCGCTTCCGTGCGGCCCGACAAGTCCATATTGCCGGCGGCGATTTCCTGGCTGGCCATGCTGATACGCAAGAAATTGCCGCGCACGTCGCCGACGATGGAATGCAAGTTCACGCGCAGCTGGCGCAGGGAGCGCAGCAGTTGCCCCATCTCGTCGCGCCTCGTGGTGTCGAGCTCGCCCGTCAGGTCGCCGCCCGCCATCACGTCGCAAGCCTGGCGCGCCTGCTGCAACGGTTGCAGCACGGCGCGGTGCAGGCTGCGCCAGAAATACAGGGTCGCGCCCAAGGCCGCCACGGACAGGCACGTCAGCCAGCCGGCCGCGCCGGCCGGCAGCAGGCCCGCATTCCACGCCAGTTGCAGCAGCAATACCAGGCTCAGCAAGCCCAGGTTCCAGCCGATGCGCTTGCCCAGCGGCAAGTCGCGCAGGCGCGCGAACCTGGCCAGCCAGTCAGTCCGCACGGCCGCGCCCTGGCTGATGACGATGCCGTCGGCCTGCCCCGCCTTGATGCGCGCGTACAGGGCCGAGGCCTGCGCCACCTGCTGGCGCGTGGGCTTGGTGCGCACGGACATGTAGCCGACGGCCACGCCGTCTTCCACCACCGGCGTCACGTTCGCCAGCACCCAGTAGTAATCGCCATTCTTGCAGCGGTTTTTCACCATGCCGCTCCACGAATGCCCCGAACGGATGGTGGCCCAGAAATCGGCAAACGCTTCGACCGGCATGTCCGGATGGCGCAGGATGTTCTGCGGCGCACCGATCAATTCTTCCGCGCTATAACCGCTGACGGCGATGAAATACGGGTTGGCATAGGTGATATTGCCTTGCAAGTCGGTAGTCGAGACGATGGTCTCGGTATCGCTCAGGTTGATTTCGGTATCGCTGACGGGAAGATTGAGTCGCATGGTCACATCCTCAGAGGTAGCCCGTGCAGGCACGGGGAAGCGGGCAAATGCAAGGCGGCAGGAAGCCGGCGGCAATCTGCACCGATACATTAATTTTAATATCTAATTATTAATTTAAATCGGCAATTTTCACTGGCGAAATTGCCTTGCGAATCTGCAAATATTGCAGGCGGCAGCGTGGCCGCAGGGGAATGGCGGGAACGGCGCCGGAACAGCGTGACTGTCCCGGCGGCAAACAACGCGGCGGCTTAGCGCGGCACGTAGCGCCAGTTGGCGTTTTCCAGCATGAAGGTCAGTTCCGTCTTGATGGCTTCCGGACGGCTTGGCACGCTCAATTCCGTATCGCACACCAGATAGCCCGTCTTGCGCTTGACCTCGCACTCGTTGATGGCCTTGACCTGCATGGTGCTCTGCGCTTCCTGCATCTGCACATCCTTGGCCGCTTCCGGATTGCGCGCCACTTCTTCCTTGGCCCAGGCGCGTATCATGGCTTGCGCCTCGGCCGGCGACGGTCCCGCGAACTTGGCATCCTTGCGCTCGACGCCCACCCAGGTACCGTTCTCGTTACGCAGCGGCAGCACCATGAAAGCATCGCGCATGCCCGCGCTCATGGCGACCAGGCACACCACTTCGCCCGGCACTTCCTGCGAATCCTGGCAGCCGGTCAAGCTGGTGACCTTGACGGCGATCGGTACCG
Source organism: Janthinobacterium sp. SUN100 (assembly GCF_030397705.1). NCBI lineage: Bacteria > Pseudomonadati > Pseudomonadota > Betaproteobacteria > Burkholderiales > Oxalobacteraceae > Janthinobacterium > Janthinobacterium sp. SUN100. Next base: position 502,499 of record NZ_JAPUBU010000002.1, read on the forward strand.
TCACAGTCGATTGCATTTTGGCCCGGGTCTTGGCCACGCCCACCTGCACGGCGGCGTGGATTTGTTCGAGCGTCGGCATGGTGGCCGCCTGGGCCGGCAAGGCGGCAAACAGGGCGGCGGCGGTCAGGGCGAGGGAAGTCAGGCGCATGGGTGTCGAGAGTAGTGAGCAAAGGCCGGCAGTCTAGCACTTTACATAAAGACAGTTGTTTCTATTGAGAATGATCGTCGCCATCGGGCGCGAGAAAGGCGCCGCCCCCGTCCGCCTGTCCGCACAGGCGCAAGCCGATGGCGCGCAGCATCTCGACCAGCTCCCGCAAGCGCAATCCCTCGTCCGTCAGCCGGTATTCCACTTTCACAGGCACTTCCGCATAGACCGTACGCGTCAGCAAGCCCGCCTCTTCCAGCGCGCGCAAGTCCAGGGTCAGCATGCGCTGCGAGATATTCGGCACGGCGCGGCGGATTTCGCTGAAGCGCTTCGGCCCCGCCATCAGATAGCTGAGCAGCACGATGCGCCAGCGCCCGCCCAGCAATCGCATGGCTTCTTCCACGGCGCAGCCGGAGACATTGTCTCTCATGGTTGCCTTCCCACCTGGTATAAAAAATGTACCTATACCACATTATTCTGCCTTCTTCCAAATAGTAACCATCACGATTAGACTGCCCTTCTTTTATCTCACCGGAGCTCCAGCATGGAAACCACCCTGATCTACAGCGTGCCGTTCGGCTGCTCGTTTGCCGCCATCGCCGCCCTCGAATGGAGCGGCCTGCCGTACCAACTTGCCCGCGTGGAAGCGCGCGACCCGGCCAGCAAGCAGCATCCCGCCTTTCTCGCCATCAATCCCCTGGGCCAGACGCCGGCCCTGCTCACGCACGCGGGCGCGCCGCTGCTGGAAAGCATGGCGATCCTGCTGCACATCGCCGCGCGCGCGCCCAATAGCGGCCTGGGCTTTGCGCAGGGCACGCCGCAATACGACCGCCTGAACAGCGTGCTCTCGTTTTTGCACACGACCTTCCACGCAGCCTTCATGCCCGCCTTCCAGGCCGCGCGCGCGCCGGAAACCGACGCGCGCGCGGCCGTCTGGCGCGAGATGGCCGTCGAGAAGGTCAACAAAAGCCTGGCGCACCTGGAGCGCCTGCTCGCCGGCCGCACCTGGCTCGCTTCCGATACCGCCCCCACCATCGCCGACGCCTACCTGGCCGCCACGGCGCGCTGGGCCGAACCGCTGCAGCTGGCGCGCCTGGCAGACTATCCGGACACGGCGCGCGTGCTGGCGGCGCTGGAACAGGACCCCGGCATTCGCTTTGCCCATGCCATCGAGGACGGCTTGCCGGCCACCAGCCAGGGCGGCTTCCTGGGCCACGTGGCGCTCGACCAACTGGCACTGCCGGCCGGCTAACCGGCGGTCAACTCCCGCAGCAGGCGCGTCTTTATTGCTATGATGTCGGGCTGCCGGCGGTACAGCCGGCCACATCAATACCATATCGATAACGTCGTCATAAAAATCGGGAGTTTGAATGAGTTTACGTCTGCTGCTCTTGGGAGCATTCAGTGCCGCCATGGCCACCACCGCCGCCGTGCCGGCTCTGGCTGCGCCGCGCGGTTTCACCGTGGAAGACATGGTTGCCATGGAGCGCGTGGGTAGCCCCGTGCTGTCGCCGGACGCCACGCGCGTCGTCTACACGGTGCGCACCACCAACCTGGACAAGAACCGCGGCAACACGCAGCTGTGGATGATCGACCTGCGCGCGCCGAACGCGGCGCCACGCCAGCTCACGCGCGGCGAAGCGAGCGCCAGCGACCCGCAATGGTCGCCGAACGGCGACGCCATCTACTTCCTGTCCGGCCGTTCCGGCTCCTCGCAAGTGTGGCAGCTGCCCCTGAACGGCGGCGAAGCGGCCAAGGTCACCGACCTGCCGCTGGACGTCGACACCTACCGCCTGTCGCCGCAGGGCGACCGCCTGGCCTTCAGCATGGGCGTCTTCCTCGATTGCGCGGACCTCGCCTGCACGAAGAAGCGCCTCGATGACAAAGCGAAAAACAAGGCCAGCGGCATGGTCTACGACCAGATGTTCGTGCGCCACTGGGATACCTGGGCCGATGGCCGCCGCAACGCGCTGTACTCGGCGCCCATCGACGCCACGGGCAAGGTCAGCGCCGCGCCCGTGAGCCTGAGCGGCACCCTCGACGGCGACGCGCCCTCGAAACCGTTCGGCGACAATGGCGAATACCACTTCAGCCCGGACGGCAAGACGGTGGCCTTCTCCGTGCGCGTGGCCGGCCGCACGGAATCGTGGTCGACCAACTTCGACGTCTACACGATTCCTGCCGCCGGCGGCCAGGCGCCACGCAACCTCACGGCCGACAATCCGGCCTGGGATGCGAAAGCCACCTGGTCGCCCGATGGCCGCACCCTGGCCTATGTCGCCATGACCAAGCCGGGCTTCGAAGCGGACCGTTTTCATCTGGTGCTGATGGATGTCGCCACCGGCAAGAAGCGTACCGTGGCCGATGACTGGGACCGTTCCGTGGCCGACTTCCGCTGGACGCCGGACAGCAAGGCTTTCCTCGTCGCCGCCGATGACGTGGGCCAGCACCGCTTGTTCCACATCGACGCGGCCAGCGGCAAGGTCGCTGCGCTGACGGGCAAGGGCGCCGTGGGCGACTTCGACGTGCGCGGCAATACCATCGTGCTGGCGCAAGCCAACCTGGCCTCGGGCGCGCAGCTGTACACGCGCAAGCTCGATGCGAAGTCGGAAAACGCGCCGATGGTGCAGCTGACGAAGCAGAATGCGGCGGCACTGGCCGACGTGCATTTCGGCGAATATGAACAGTTCTCGTTCGCGGGCGCGAATGGCGAAACCGTCTACGGCCACGTCATGAAGCCGTGGAACGCCAAGGCCGGCGAAAAGTATCCGGTTGCCTTTTTGGTGCACGGCGGCCCGCAAGGCAGCTTTGGCAACAGCTGGAGCTACCGCTGGAACCCGCAAGTGTATGCGGGCGCCGGCTATGCCACCGTCTTCATCGACTTCCACGGTTCGACCGGTTATGGCCAGAAATTCACGGATTCCATCAGCGGCGACTGGGGCGGCAAGCCGCTGGTCGACTTGCAGAAGGGCCTGGAAGCGGCCACCAAGAAGTTCCCATGGCTGGACCGCGAGCGCAGCTGCGCGCTGGGCGCGTCCTACGGCGGCTACATGATGAACTGGATCGCCGGTAACTGGCCGGACGGCTTCAAGTGCCTGGTCAACCACGACGGCGTGTTCGACAACCGCGGCATGGCTTACGCGACGGAAGAACTGTGGTTCACCGAGTGGGAAAACGGCGGCCCGTACTACGACGCGCCGGCCAAGCACGAACAGTTCAACCCCGTCAACTTCGTGAAGAACTGGAAGACGCCGATGCTGGTGGTACAGGGCGACCTGGATTTCCGCATCCCTACCGCGCAAGGCCTGGGCACCTTCACGGCGCTGCAGCGCCAGGGCATCCCGAGCAAGCTGCTGGTCTTCCCGGACGAGAACCACTGGGTGCTGAAGCCGGCCAATTCGCTGCTGTGGCATCACACGGTGCTCGATTGGCTCAACACCTACACTAAAAAGTAAGCCTGTTCCAGCGTAAAAAAGCCGCACAGTTTGCACTGTGCGGCTTTTTTTCATCCATCAATTAAGCCAAATCAATACGCCATCAATATGAATTGAGCGCCTTGGCGAACTTCACGATCCACAAGCGGCTAGGACGCTCGCGGTCGTCGCCGCGCGCCACGCGGATGGTGTTGGCGGCGTTGCAGCCGGCGGCGCTGCTCGTGACGATGGTGCCGTTGGCGTCGACCGTGCACTTCGTGACGTCGGCGCCATCGACTTCCACGCCATTCGCGTCAAAGATCTTCGTCTTCAGGCCGAAGTCATTGTCGTTGGCCAGCGCGATGGTGGAGTCGTCAATCAGGGTCAGGCCTTCCGCCTTTTCCGCCGCCCAGCCGATGGCGTTCAAGTCCAGCAGCAGGGTTTTCTTCAGCGGCGTGACGGCGGCCCAGTCGGCGCCGTTGACGCCAGCGCCGCCCATGCTGCTCTTCTCCAGGTCGGACGTCGTCGCATTGAAGGCGGCGGAGGAAATGTCCGTGGCGCCCTTCAATTCGACCAGCATCAGCTTGTTGAAGACCTTGCCCGACGGCGCGGCGCCCTGCTCGATGACGAGGAACTTGCCGCCGCCCAGCGCCACCATGTCGCCCAGCTTGGCATTGCCCGTGCGGCCATCCTGGTAGTCGGCCGCATTGAGCGGATACGCATACATCTTGCCGCTGGTGCCCGTCACCGGGTCGAATTCGATCCAGCGCGTGAAGCGGGCGAAGCGCTCCACCTGCTCCGCCTTCTTCGTCACCGAATACATGGCCGTGCCGTCGCTCAAGGGGCTTTGCAGGAAGGCGTACAGCTTGTCGTTGCTCGTGTCGAGGGTCATGCCTTCCATGCCGCGGTTCGCGCGGCGCTTGGCGAACAGCGCCGGCAAGCCCTTGCCCGGCTCGTACTTGGCCTGGATGATGCCCGTGGCCGCATCGATCTTGATGATGAACGGGCCGTATTCGTCCGATACCCACAGCGCATTGCGCTTCGCATCGACGACGATGGCTTCCGAATCGAGGCCGCCCGCGTTGAAGACGGCCTTGCCGGCGGCATCGAACTTCATCGCATCCATGACGGGAATCTCGGCCGAATTGCCGACCGCGCCCACGGGCACGGGCAAGCCCGAGCTGTTGACGGCGGCCGACACCTTGATCGGCGTGCTCGATGCCAGCACGGCGCCGGTCTTGCCCACCGTGATCACGCCAAACGACGGAGTAAAACTGGGCGACGGGAAGATCTTGCTGCCGATGGTGCCCTTGCCCGAGGGATCGGGTACCAGCGGGCCGTCGCCGTTCGGGCCGCGGTCCGTCAAGCCATAGAATTCCAGGTCGCCGGCCGCATTCTTGCCCTTGTAGGCCAGGCCCGAGCCGTACGACGGCAGGAAGCCGTTCGGGAATTCGCCCTTGATCTTCGCGTTCGCGCCTTCGTACGGCACGTAGAATTTGTCGGCCGCCTGGATCTGGTAGCGCGTCACGGTCACTTTCACTTCGCCCAACGGATTGGCTTGCGTCAGCGCCTCGTTGACGGGCGCGCCCGCTTTCGAAGCCAAAGTGTCTTCGAAATGCTCGCGCACGAGGGCGCGGCGCTCCGCATCGACCGTGCGGCCGGCGAATTTCGCGCCCACCGTTGCCAGATGCGCGGCCAGGGCCGTGTTGAAAGCTGCCGGGGCGGCGGCGAAATCCAGGGTCTTGCCGGCCAGCGCAGCCTTCACTTCGGCCGTCAGCCTGATGCCGTTCGACGGATCGCTGTCATCGTCCAGCAATTGCAGCGCCAGCAGGCGGTTGACGACCTTGTCGTCCGCCACATTCGTGCTGGCGGCCAGCGCCAGCGGCGTGACGACGGCGCCGCACGGCGCCGAGCCCAGGGCCAGGCCGCCCACGCTGAAGGCGACCGTCTCGCCCGGATTGCAAACGAATTCGCCCTTGGCATTGGTGCTGGCCTTGGCCGCGCTGCCCGCCACGTAATCGAGTCCTTCCACCGCGCCATCGAGGAACACGCCCGTCTGCGCCACAGGCTTGGAAGGCTCCGCCGGCGGATTGTCGCTGCCGCCGCACGCGGCCAGGGCCAGGCCGGCGGCGATGGCCAACAGGGTCAGTTTCGGGATAGGCGTTACGGCAGTATTCATGCATTCCTCGGCTAAGGTGGGTGGAGTAGCCGTGGAGCATAACTAATCAAAGTGACAAGGCAATGACAGCGGCTAGGCCTGTGGCATATCCGCCACGGGCCCGCCGATGCCGCCAAAACGGCCATCGGCCTGACGCCGGAATTCCTTCGGCGTGACGCCCTTCACCTGCAGGAAGCGGCGGTTGAAATTGGCCACGTTCTGGAAACCCACGTCGTAGCAGACGTTCGACACATACTGGTCCGTATCCATCAGCAGTTGGCACGCCTTGTTGATGCGCAGCCGGCTGATGAAATCCGTAAAACTGTTACCCGTCGCCTTGCGGAAGAAGCGCGAGAATTTACTCAGCGACATGCCCACCTGCTCGGCCAGCATTTCCGCCGAAATCGGCTCGCGGTAATTGTCCGTGATGTAGTTGAGGACGGAATTGACCTTGGCCAGGGTGGCATCGTCGTCGTACGAACGCAGGGAGGCGCTCGACAGCAAGCGGTAATTGGCCGTGCGCGCCAGTTTGCTCATCAGTTGCACGAATTCGGCGAAGCGCTCGGCGCCATGCGTGACGCGGATGCGCGCCAGGTGCCGCTCCGCTTCCGCGCCCATGTCGAAAAACTCCACGCCATAGCTGGAGCGCTCCAGCAGCGGCAACAACTCGCGCAATTCGGGAATGACGCGCGCGGCGCCCGCCAGCGGCGTGTGGGCGAATTGCACGATCATGTCGCGCAGGGCCACGCCGCCTTCCGGCATCACGTTGGAAATCCAGTTGTGCGGCAGGCGCGGGCCCGTCAGCACCAGGTGGCCGGGCGAAAACTCGCCGATATAGTCGCCCACGAACAATCGCCCGCTGGTGGCGACGATCAGGTGCAGCTCGTACTCTTCATGGCAGTGCCAGCGCACGCGCGAGCTGGGATAGCCGTGTTCCAGGTAATTGATGATGCCGTCATAGCTTTCGCGTTCCAGTTCGGGCGCCTTGCGCTCGCTGTCCTTCTGCCACAGGTGTTCCATGCTCGTCTCTCCCAGGCTGTCCCCGCCTGTGCCATCCAATGTACCTCAAAAAGCCTCACTCGCCAAAACGGCCCAGCGCCTGCTGGCGAAACTCCTTCGGCGTCATGCCCTTCAATTCCAGGAAGCGCCGGTTGAAATTGGCCACGTTGTTGAATCCCGCCTCGTAGCAGATGTTGCTGACATAGCGCTCCGTCTCCATCAGCAGCTGGCACGCCTTGTTGATGCGCAGGCGGTTGACGAAGTCCGTGAAGCTGTTGCCCGTGGCGTGGCGGAAGAAGCGCGAAAACGTCCGCTCGGGCATGTCCACCTGCTCGGCCAGCTGTTTCAGCGAAAACTGGCTGCTGTAATTGTGCACGATGAAGTTGATGGCGGAGCTGATGCGCGCCAGGGCCACGTCGTCGTCGCTCGACTGCATCGGCACCGTCGACAGCAGCTGGTAATCGCTGGTCTGCGCCAGTTCGCCCAGCAGGCTCAAAAATTCGATCAGGCGCGGCAAGCCGCTGCTGTCGCGGATGCGCCGGAAGCGCCGCAGCGACTGTTCGCTGACGCCAAAGAATTCCACGCCGTGCAGGGCGCGCTGCAGCAGCGGGAAAATATCCTTCAACTCGGGAATGGCGGCGGCCATCGACGCCAGCGGCGCGTGCGAAAACTGGATCACCATGTCGCGCAAGGCCACGCCTTCGGGCGGCGTGCCGAGCGACACCCAGTTGTGCGGCACGCGCGGCCCCGTCAGCACCAGGTGGCCGGGCGCGAACTGGCCGATGTAGTCGCCGACAAACACCTTGCCGCTGCTCTCGACGATCAGGTGCAGCTCATACTCGTCGTGGTAATGCCAGCGCACCAGCGAATTCGGAAAGCCGTGCTCCAGGTAGCGGATGAAGCCGAAACTGCCTTTCGGCTCGAAGCCGGGCGTCGCGTCGCGCTGCTGTTCCAGCTCCATCTGCGGTTGCGGATATTCGGCCTTGCGTTGCATGGCGCGCCCTCCCCCGTCAGGCGACGATCTGTTCCAGCGCCGCGCGCGCGCCCAACCCATACAGGCTGGCCAGCGACTGCCCCACCGCCAGCGTGAAGGCGGGTGTGTCGCTCAACTCGCCGAATAGCTCGCGCAGCGACAGCAAGGCCTTCGCGTCCGCCCCGCCCTGCAGCGCCAGCGCGCGCAGGCGCGCCGCATACGGATCGTTCAAGGGCATCTCGCGCCCCTGCTCGTCGTGGCCTTCCAGGTAGCGGAACCAGCACGCCACGGTAAACGCCAGCAGCGTGATGGCGCCGTCACGGGCCAGTGCTTCGCGCACGGATGGCAGCACGAATTTCGGGATACGCGCCGAGCCTTCCGTGCCGATGCGCGCCAGCTGGTCGCGCACGGCCGGATTCGAGAAGCGCTCGATCAGCGTATCTTTGTAGCTGTCCAAGTCTATGCCTTCCACTTCGCCGAGCAAGGGCGTGACCTCGTCATCCATCATGCGGCGCACGAGCGCGCGGATGCCAGGATCACCCATCGCTTCATGCGCAAACGTGTAACCGAGCTGCATGCCAATGTAGCACAGGGCCTGGTGGCTGGCATTGAGCAAGCGCAGCTTCATCTTTTCGTACGGCAGCACGTCGTGCGTCATCTGCGCGCCCACCTGTTCCCAGGCGGGACGGCCCTGCGGGAATTCGTCTTCGATGACCCACTGGCGGAACGGCTCGCAGACGACGGGCCAGGCGTCGACGATGCCGAAGGTCTCGCGCACCAGCGCCCGGTGTTCGTCCGTGGTGGCCGGCGTGATGCGGTCGACCATGCTGTTGGGGAAGCTGCCATGCGTGGCCAGCCAGCGCGCCAGCTCCACGTCGCGCAGGGCGACAAAGGCCAGCAGCATCTTGCGCGTCACGTCGCCATTGTTTTGCAGGTTATCGCAGGACATGATGGTAAACGGTGCCAGGCCACGCTGGTGGCGCAGGGCCAGCGCCGCGGCCAGGTAGCCGAACGAGCAGCGCGGCGCCTCCGGGTGCGCCAGTTCGTACGCAATGTCGGCATGACCGGCGTCAAACTCGCCCGTGCCCTGGTTCACGTAATAACCGCCTTCCGTGATGGTCAGCGCGACGATGCGCGTGCCGGGGTCGGCCAGCTTATCCAGCACGGCTTGCGGCTCGTCGGGCGCATACAGGTATTCGGCGATGCTGCCGATGATGCGCGCGCTATCGCCGGCCGCGCTGCGCTCGACCACCGTGTACAAGCCATCCTGCGCCTGCATGGCGTCGCGCATGGCCGCGTCATGCGCCAGCAAGCCCACGCCGCAATAGCCCCACTGCGCATGCTCCTGGCCTTGGAGCGCCAGCAAGTCGTCGAGGTACACGGCCTGGTGGGCGCGAAAAAAACCGCCCACGCCGATATGCACGATGCTGGGCACGAGCGCGCCGCGCGCATACGCTGGCACGGCCACGGTCCCTGGCAGCGTTGCCAGGTTTGCCTGGTTCAAGGCGATGGCGTCCATTACAGCGCTCCTTTCGCTGCCGCGTAGGTCTTGCCGGCGCGGTCGAAATAATGCACGAAGCCCGGCTCGAACGTCAGGTGCGTCTGCTGGCCCGGCTGCAGGCTGCTGCGCTCCGCGCCGCGCGACACCACCTGCACATTGTTCGGCAGGCGCACATAGGTCAGGGTTTCCACGCCCAGCGATTCGACCAGGTCGACGGTGACGGGCACGCTGCCCGGCTGCGCCGCCCCCAGGTGCACGTGCTCGGGACGGATGCCGACAAAGCCGTCGGCCTGCGCCGCGCTGCCCGCCTGCGCCAGCAGCTGCGGCGCCGCGTCGGCCGGCACCACGTTCATGCTGGGCGTGCCGATGAATTGCGCGACAAAGCGGTTGGCGGGACGGTCATACAGTTCCAGGGGCGAGCCATGCTGCTCGATCTGCCCGTCGCGCAGCACCACCACGCGGTCGGCCAGGGTCATCGCCTCGACCTGGTCGTGCGTGACGTAGATGGTGGTGGCGCCCAGCTCGCGGTGCAGCTTGGCGATCTCGATGCGCGTCTGCACGCGCAGGGCCGCATCGAGGTTGGACAGCGGTTCATCGAACAAGAACACTTTCGGGTCGCGCACGATGGCGCGGCCGATGGCCACGCGCTGGCGCTGCCCGCCCGACAGTTCCTTCGGCGTGCGCTCCAGGTACTTCCCCAGGTCGAGGATGGCGGCCGCCTTGTCGACTTTTTCGCGGATGATGGCCGGATCGACGCCGGCCAGCTTCAGCGCGAACGACATGTTCTGGAACACCGTCATGTGCGGGTACAGCGCATACGACTGAAACACCATCGCCAGGTCGCGCTTGGACGATGGCAGGGCCGTGATGTCGCGCCCATCGAGCGACAGCTTGCCGCCGTCGATCGGTTCGAGGCCAGCGATCAGGCGCAGCAGGGTTGATTTACCGCAACCCGACGGTCCCACGAAGACGACGAACTCGCCCTGCCGGATCTCCAGGTCGATGCCCTTGATGGCGCGGTGCTCGCCAAAGAATTTCTCGATATTGCTCAGTTGAAGGTAAGCCATGATGTGTGTCTCTATTCTGTAGTTTATTTGACTGCGCCAAAGGTCATACCCTGGACTAACTGCTTCTGGCAGAACCAGCCCAGCGCCATGATGGGCGCGATGGCCATCAGGGAAGCGGCCGACAATTTCGCCCAGAACAAGCCTTCCGGGCTGGAATATGAAGCGATGAGCCAGGCCAGGGTGCCCGCGTTGGACGCGCCCAGGTTCAGCGACCAGAACGATTCATTCCACGACCACACCATGCACACGAGCGCCGTGGAAGCGATGCCGCCCACGGACAGGGGCAGCACGACGTGGCGGAATTCGTCCCACACGGTGGCGCCATCCATGCGCGACGCTTCCAGGATTTCGCGCGGCAACTCCTTCATGCTCGTGTACAGCAGCCAGATCATGATGGGCAAATTCATCAGCATGAACATGATGGTCAGGCCGATGCGCGTGTCGAGCAGGCCGAAGTACTGGTAGCAGATGTAGATCGGCATCAAGGCGCCCACGCCAGGCATGTAGCGCGAGCTGAGCATGAATTTCAGCAAGCCGATGGTGCCGCCCGTGGGAAAGAAGGCCATCGAATACGCGGCAGGGATGGCGATCAAGAGGCCGATGGCCGTCGACAGCACGCTGGTAAACAGCGAGTTCCACGCGTAGCCGAAGTAATTGTCGCGCGCCAGCACTTCGCGGAAACTGTCGAGCGTGGGCGTGAAAAACAGTAGCGGCGGCGTGGAAATGGCTTGCCCTTCCGTCTTGAAGGCCATCAGGCCCAGCCAGAAGATGGGGAAGAACAGCAGCAGCGCGAACAGCCAGGCGGCAGCCGTGCGGCCATATAAGTTAAGTTTGCTATGCATCAAGGTCTCCTTATTTCGACAGATTCTTGCCGATGACGCGCATCAGGAAGAAGGCGGCGATGTTGGCGATGAGCACGGCGAACAGGGCGCCGGCCGAGGCCGCTCCCACGTCATAGGACAGCAGTGCCTGCTGGTAAATCATGAAAGTGATGGTGGTCGTGTCGAAGCCGGGACCGCCGCCCGTGGTGGTAAAGATTTCCGCAAAGATCGACAGCAAGAAGATCATTTCGATCATCAGCACCACCGAGACGGCGCGTCCCAGGTGGGGAATGTAGAGGTGGCGCAACTGCTGCAGATACGTGGCGCCATCCATGCGGGCCGCTTCCAGCTGCTCGCGGTCCATCGATTGCAGGGCCGTCATGAAGATCAGGCAGGCAAACGGCAGCCATTGCCACGAAACCATCATGATGATGGAAAACAGGGGGTGGGCCGACAGCCAGTCGACGGGCGTGGCGCCAAAAAACAGACTGATCTGCGCGAACAAGCCGTAGATCGGGTTGAGCAGCATGTTCTTCCACATCAGGGCATTCACGGCCGGCATGACGAGGAACGGCGAAATCAAGAGCACGCGCACGACGGCGCGCCCCGGAAACGCTTCATTGATCAGCAAGCCCAGCGCCGTGCCCAGCACCACCGTGATCAGCATGACGGAAAACAGCAGGGTAAACGTGTTCTGCAGGGCCGGCAGGAACGAGGCATCCGTAAAGAAAAAGTGGAAATTGGCCAGGCCATGGAAAGGATGGCCGCTGGGATCGAGCATGGAATAACGCACGAACGAGTAATACAGGGTGATCAGCAGCGGGATCACGGAAATGACGGAGACGGCGACCACGGCCGGCGTCAGCAAAGTTCGGGGGATAATGCGTTTCATAGGATACTCTTGGGACGTGAGGGAGTGACGGCCCGCTGAACAGCAAGGCCGATCACATCACCTGTTGACAAAGCAAATGGCACAGCAAGACCGGAGACGTCTTATTTGTAGTACCCGCCTTTACGCATTTCTCTTTCAGCCGTCTGCTGCGACAATTCCAGCGCCTGGTCCACCGTCACCTTGCCCAGCAGCGCCGCCGCCATCTGCTGACCGGCCGCCACGCCGATCACCTGGAATTCGGGAATCGACGCAAATTGCACGCCCACGTACGGCGACGGCGGCAAGGTGCTTTGCACGGCGCGCGTGGTGGCCAGGGCCTTGCCTTCGGCGGCGGCAAATTTCGCCACTTTCTGGAATTCGGGGCTCGCATACGTCGACTTGCGCGTGCCCGTCGGCACGTTGGCCCAGCTCGTTTCCTTGGCAACCAGTTTCACGTAGTCGGGCGAGGTGGCCCAGTTGATGAAGCGCTGCGCCTCATTCGGGTGCTTCGAGCTGGACGGGATGGCAAGCGACCAGATCCACAGCCAGTTGGCGCCCCGCTCCGTCACGCCGACGGGCGACTGGGCGAACGCTACCTTGTCGGCCACCTTGCTTTGCTTGGGGTCGGTGATGAAGGAAGCGGCGATGGTCGCGTCGATCCAGATGCCGCACTTGCCCTGGTTAAACAGCGCCAGGTTTTCATTGAAGCTGTTGGCTGCCGCGCCCGGCGGGCCGTATTTCTTCATCAGGTCGACATACATGTTGACCGCGTCTTTCCACGGCTTGCTGGTAAATTGCGGCTTCCATTGCATGTCGAACAACTGGCCGCCATAGGAATTGGCCATGGTGGTGATCAGCGCCATGTTGTCGCCCCAACCCGGCTTGCCGCGCAGGCAGATGCCGTACACGCCGTTGGCCGGATCGTGCAGCTTGGCCGCCACGTCGCGCAACTGGTTCCAGGAAGGACGGTCCTCGATCGTCACGCCGGCTTTTTTCACCAGGTCGCTGCGGTACATGATCATCGAGCTTTCGCCATAGAACGGCGACGCATACAGCTTGCCGTCGCCGGACAGGCCTTCGCGTATGGCGGGCAGCAAGTCGTCGATATCGTATTTGGCGTCCGGCTTGATGGGGATCAACCAGTTTTTCTTGCCCCAGATGGGCGTTTCATACAGGCCGATGGTCATCACGTCGAACTGGCCGCCCTTGGTGGCGATATCGGTGGTCATGCGCTGGCGCAAGACGCCCTCTTCCAGGGTCACCCATTTGAGCTTGATGTCGGGATTGGCTTGCTCGAAGAACTTGCTGAGCTTTTGCATTTCGATCATGTGGCCATTGTTGACGGTGGCGATGACGAGGTCGGTTGCGGCGAAGGCGGACGAACTGAGGAAGCCGGCGCACAGCGCGGCAATGGCGGAACGTTTCATTGTGTGTCTCCAGTGTTTTTTGTCGTTGGCAATGCTCAGGTACTTAGCACCACGACCACAATGTAGCACCAGACTTTGATACTTTCTGATACTCCAAAACCGCAATTCGATACTCCTTTGCAAGCCCACTATGCGCAAGAGTATCGACATTGGATAAAAACAACACTTTGAAAGAAAGTATCGTCACTTGTTCGTTTTGTATCAGGGTGGTTAAAAAAGCGCTGCTAGACTTGGTTTTCGGCATTAGACCGTGTGCGGTGACAGCCTTCCGGGGCGCCACCGCTACCACCTACATTTTTCTGGAGACCGCATGAACCGCACTGCCTTGAAAACCTTGCCTGCCCTGCTCCTCGCCATCGCCAGCGCTTCCGCCATGGCCGACCCGATGTACCCATCCGACTCCGAAGGCTTCCACGGCTACCTGCGCGCCGGCGCTGGCAGCAATACGTCGGGCGACGGCGGTTCGCAAGGCTGCTTCGGCCTGGGTGGCAATACCATGAAATACCGTCTGGGCAATGAGTGCGACGCCTACACGGAATTCGGCTACACCAAGTCCGTCGCCAAGTCCGGCGGCGTGAACTACCTGGCCACCATCTGGGTCAACGCCTACGCGCCAAACTCGGATTTCGGCGACAACAAGCTGGGCATCGTCAAGGCCTACGTCGAAGCGCAGGGACTCGATTTCCTGAACGGCGGCACGGCCTGGATCGGTAAACGCTTCTACTACCGTCCTGACATCCACATGTTGGACTTGCAATACATCAATATGAACGGCACGGGCGCCGGCCTGGACCGCATTCCCGCTGGCCCGGGTAAATTCTCGTATGCTTTCTTCAAGGACAACGACGTCAAGGTCGCGTTGCCGAACGGCGGCGTCAACACCAAATCGGCCGTGCGTCAGAACTTCATCTTTGGCGAGATTCCCGTCAATGAAAACGGCACCCTGGACCTGGCCGCGACCTACATCATCGGCGAAGGCAAGGATGACGTCGCCACTGGCAAGCGCAATAATGGCTGGCAGCTGTCGGCCTTCCACCGTCAAAGTAAAGTGTTTGGCGGCGGCAATACCTTCGGCGTGCAGTACGGCGTCGGTCCCGGCACCGGCCAGGGTGCGCAGTTCGGCGCTTCGGGCGACACCAATTTCGGTTCGGACGTGAAACGCACACGTATCTTCAATGACATGGCGATCCAGCCAATGGCCAACTTCGGCATGGAATTCGTCGCCCTGTGGCAAAAAGACGAGTCGAACGCCAAAGGCTCCTCGACCTGGACCTCGGTCGGCGTGCGTCCCGTGTACGCATTCACCGACAATTTCAAGCTGGTGGGCGAACTGGGCACGGACCGCGTGACGCAAGCGGGCGGCCTGCCGGCCAAGCGCCTGACCAAGCTGACCATCGCGCCGACGATCTCGGCCGGTCCTGGCCTGTGGTCGCGTCCTGAGCTGCGCGCTTTCGTGACCTACGGCAAATGGAACGATGCGGCCACCGCCTCGGTCAATGCGTCGAACAACGGCGGCCCGATCTACAACAACAATACCAGCGGCACCTCGTACGGCTTCCAGGTGGAAACGTGGTTCTAAGCCAGCTTAGCTAACGCCAGAAACAAAAAAGGGCGGAACCGCGGTTCCGCCCTTCTCTGTTTACACTACCGGATTCAACTTACGGCAGCGCCACCGGCAATTCCGGATACTCTTGCGTCAGTGCATACTTGGTGCCGCCCACGGTGACCGTGTAGTTGGCAGGTCCCGAGATCGGCAAGCGGTAATTCAAGGTCAGCGCCACGGAGCCGCCCGGCGCCAGCGATTGCCAGGCGGGAATCGCAAAGCGGGCCCGGTTGTAGTTCTTCGTGAAGCCGCCGATATTGTTCGGCCCCGTGTAGCCGGCATTGATCACCGTCAAGCCGAAGCCGGACTGGTCGCTCATGTCCGACGGCGCCGAGACGGGATAGTCGAACTCCACCACGGTGCCGCCCGGCAAGGTCGATGCCGTGTTGTTCTTCACCGTCATCACCGGATTGATGGGGAAGTTGTTGTCGCCCAGCTTCCAGCCGCCCAGGGTGATGCTGACATTGGCCGCCGTGCCCGGCATGGCGATTTCGGCGCGCTTGTTGCCATACGCGCCAGCCGTGCGGAAGGCCTGGTACAGCACGTCCGTCAGGGTGGTACCCATGAAATACTCGCCCTTGCCGCCGTTGCGCGTGGCATCCCAGGCATAGTCGCCCGCCATTTCCCAGATCATTACGCCGCCGATATTGTTGTTGACGATGTACTGGGCCTTGGCCGCGATCGACTGCGTGGTTTCCGTGGAAATGAATACTTTCTTGGTCGCATTCCACAGCCACGGCGCCACCATGGTGCTGCTGTAATACGGCACATACGTGCCCACCAGCGCCTTGTCCGTGACTTTATAGGCATCGAGGTAGCTCGGCACGATACCGTTCTGCAAGTTCAACGCATGCCAGATGGGGTTGCCGCCGCCTGGCGTCGGTTTGCCCTGCGAATCCAGGTCGTACCACACGTTGTCGATGCCGGTGGCGCCCGTGCCGCACGTCTTGGTGCCGGCGCAGGTGACCGTGGAACTGATCAACGGCGTCGTGCCCCACAAGCCATTCGTGCCACCCGTCACATCCTTCCAGCCCCGCGTGTAGAACGGCACGCCGATATTGATGCGCCCCGCCTGCATGGCGCCACGGTAATAGCGGTAGGCCCAGTCCGTATTCAGATAGCCGATGTTCTGGAACTGGTAGGCGTTACCGGCGCGCAACTCACCGTCGTTGCCGTCGTCAAACAGCGCCGCGTTCGGTCCCACGTACTGGTTCCACGCGCCGTGCAAGTCGTACGACATCAGGCTGGCGTAATCGAGATATTTCAATCCCGACATGTTTTCCTCGCCCCGCAAGACCCAGCCCGAGGCGGAACCGGCGATGGTCAGCAGGTAATATTTATTGTCCTGCACGGCCGCTTCGTCGAGCTTCTGGCGCAGCACCTTCAGCAGCACGTTGTAGCTCGTCATCAAGCCGGCCAGGCGCGGCTTCGAGACGGCGAAGTCGTTCGGATTGCCCGCTTCATTGTTGGTGGTCGGATGTTCGTAATCGACATCGACGCCATCGAAGAAGTTGTATTGGCGCACGAAGGCCACCATGGAATCGGCCAGGGTGTTGATGCCGGCCGTGTTGATGCTGCCGTCCGCGTTCGTCGTGGCCGTGTAAAAGCCGCCGCTGCCGGCCCAGCCGCCCACGGAAATCATCAGTTTCACGCCCGGATATTTCTTCTTGTATTGCGACAGCAAGTTGAAGTGGCCCTTGTACGGCAGCGACGGGTCCATGGCGGCGGCAGGCACGTTCGGCCACGTGAGGCCCGTATCAGGATTGGCCGCACCGCTGCCGATGGCGATTTTTGACGTGGCCGGATCGACGGAGGCAAACGCATAGTTCAAGTGGGTGATCTTATCCCACGGCAAATTGTTCACCAGGTAAGTCGGACTGCCATCGGCGCCCGTGCGCCAGCTGGCGAAATAGCCGACGATGCGCCGGTTCAAGCCATTGCCCAGCACTTCACGGCCATTCGCGTCGTACACCTTGCAATACGGCACATTCGGCACGGCCGAGATCAAGCCGTCCGGACGGCAAGCCGTGGGGGTTGGCGTCGGTGTCGGTGTCGGCGTTGGGGTCGGTGTCGGTGTCGGTGTCGGTGTCGGTGTCGGTGTCGGCGTTGGCGTCGGTGTCGGGGTCGGGGTCGGGGTCGGTGTCGGGGTCGGCGTTGGCGTCGGGGTATCCGTCACGGCCCATGGGCCCCACTGGTCGGTGGCGCTGGGGACATTGCCCTGCGTCCACCACTTGGCCTTGTAGGTGACGCCCTGGTACAGCACGCACTGGCCGCCCGTGTAGACGGTGGCGGCATCCCAGACGGCGCACGCTTCCGCGGCGGCCAGCAAGGTGTTGGGCGTGGCGGTCGTGCCTTCCTGGCCACCGCCGCAAGCGACGAGCACGCCACTGAGCAGGGCCATCAATAATGCATTCGATTTCATGTTGTATTGGTCTCCGTTATGGTTGTACAGGTTGTACGTTGTGAGCTGTTGCAGGCCCCTGAAGGGGCTCTTGTCAACTGTTATCCCTGGCCGGCTATTCCTGCATTTACTGCTACTGCAACTTCACATTCCAGTTGGCTTCCACGCATTTCACGTAGTTTCCGGCCAGCAAGGCGCTGTACGGGGTTTGGTAACTGACCAGCTGGCATTGGTTCTCGCCACCCGCGCTCCAGTTTTTCTCCCAATAGATGTTGTAGGAGGCGGAACTGGCCGGGGTGAAGCGCTGCATGTTGGCGCAAGACAATTGTTCGCCGGAATAATCCCAGCCCATGTCGGCGGCAAATTGCTTGTAGTAATCGATGCGGTTTTGCGCGGCCTGCTTTTCCGTGCCCTGCCCGCATTCGGCGTTGATGATCATGATGGTGGTGGCAAAGTTATTGCCCGCGCCAGCCGTCGTATCGGCCGCGTTCGGCACCCACGTGCCATCGAGCACGTGCAGCATCGACGGTTTCGGCGGTTGCGGATAAACGAAGAAGAACGTGGCCGACGCCAGGTTCAGCCACGTCGAGGCCACCAGGTCCGGATTTTTCAGCAGCACGGATTGATCGCCGTCATGCATGGCTTGCGAAAACGGTCCATAGTTGTAGTTGTACGACAGCTGCTTGGCGCCACGGCCGAAATACTTCTTGAAGCTGCCGTCGGCATTCTTGCCGCAGGTCCACACCTTGTTGAAGACGGGATCGGCGCACTCGATGTTGTAACCGCAGCCGGCGCCCGTCTCGTCGCAGCCCAGTTCGCGCAAATACTTCAAGCCCTGGCGCCATTGCGGCAGCGGGCTGCTGGCGTTATGGTCGCCCGTTTCCTGCCCGAAATGGGCGAACATGGTCGCCAGGCTGTGGCGGCAGATGGCGTCCGCATTGCGCCCGTCGCTGTAGTCGTCGCACACGGCGGGGAACTTGGCCACCGCTTGCAGGAAGCGCTGATACGTATAGCTGGCGTCGCGCGCGGCAAAATAGTAATCCCACTTCGCCGCCGGCAACAGGCGCTCGACGCGCTTGACGTTGAGGGGATTGCTGGCCAGACCGGGCTGCACGGCTTCGACGGCCGCATTGCCCAGGGTACGGATCGATGCCTTGACCTTGCGGAAGAAATCGTTATTCGTCAGCGCCGCCTCGTTCGCTTCGGCCTGGGCCTTGGTGGGAATGCCGGGCGTAGGCGTAGGCGTAGGCGTCGGTGTTGGAGTGGGCGTCGGGGTGGGAGTCGGTGTCGGGGTCGGCGTGGGAGTCGGTGTCGGCGTGGTGCTATCGAGACTCCACGGTCCCCACTGGTCGTTGTTCGGCGCCGTGCCCTGCACCCACCATTTGGCCCGGTACACCTTGCCGTCGTAGACGGCGCACTGGCCCGCCGTGTAGACGGCAGCGGCGCTCCAGGCCGCGCAACTGTCGCTGGCGGCCGTGGCGGCCAGCAGGGTCGATGGGGGTTCGGTGGTGGAATTGCCGCCGCAAGCGAGCAGCGCGCTGCCCAGCAGGCCAGCCATCAAAGGCGAGGCCAGCCGGCTAATTTGCCGTGTCTTCACAATGTCTCCTGAACGTTATACGAAAACTATCGAAGTAGCTTTTATGTTGTACGTAAAGAAAGCACAGCGAAGCGTCGGCTTTCTGCACAGAGAATGCGACGCTAAAAATTGGTAGTCAAGTGGTTTTATATAACGGTGTTTTTTACAATACCAGTGACTTCAGGCGGTCTGGCCACGCTGTGGCAGGCGAAGAATGAGGAAAGGAAAAAAAGAAGATTCTGCGAGCGGTAGCGGCAATACCGCGCAAACGATGGCGCGGCAAGTGGTATTAGCACTGCCGCGCCAGAATCAGGCCGGTTTCGGCGCCGCCTGCACTCTTTCCGGATAATACAGCTCATAAAACCAGCCGTACGCACTTTCGATTTGCGCCTGGATGCGCGGCGGAATCGCATGCTGCTTGGGCGCACTGATGGTGGCTTGCTGGCGGTGCGTGTATTTCATGCGGTAGTGGCTGTCGCTTTCCTGGATGCCGACCGCCAGCGCCTGCGGATCGATCTGGAATGGTGCCAGCCCCAGCCATGTATACAGGTGCGACATGCATTCCACTGGCCGCGCCATCAAGTCCTCGAAGCGCACGAAATACAGTTTCTGCTGCACCTCGATGGGCAGGTCCAGCACGGCATGCAGCGAACTCAATGGGGCACCGATGGTGCGGTCCTTGGCAAACAGCATGTCGGCCCGCCCCAGGCGGTCGAAGTCGGCCAGGTGATCGACGAAGTCGAGCAGGATGGTGCGCTGGTGCTGGGCCTCGATGGAGCCATAGACTTGCCCCAGTTCGCGCACGCAAACGATGATTTTCGCTTCCGGCGCCAGTTGCAGCAGCATTTCCACGCAGTGCAGCCAGGCGCGGTTCTTGTCGACCACGCCCTGCTTGCCGCAGTCCTGGTACCAGCCGCGCAAGAAACCCTGCATGGCCGTTTTCAGGTGACCGTAGCTGGTCTCGAATGTCGTATCGAGTTGCGACAGGAAGAAAGCATCGTCGCTGACCATGCGCCGCATGCCCAGCAAGGCGTTGCACAAGGGGGAACTATTGCCTTCGCAATGCAGGTCGGGATGCTGCGCCAGCAACTGGCACAGCAAGGTGGAACCGGCGCGCGGCAGGCCGGCCACGCCGATGAAATTGGATGTCATGCGATTGTACTTTCAGTTCGGCGCTGCGCTTCTGATGGAAAACAACGATGGTGCAGCAATTATATGAGCGTTGCAACGGCGCGCCGGCATAAAAAATGCCGCTTCGAAACACGAAGCGGCATCTCCGGCGTCCCCGCAAGGAGACGCCACGTGCCTTACTGGCTGTCCTGGCGCGTGTTGCCGCCAGCTTCGACCGGCAGGCGCAGCCCGCTATCGACCACGCTCAGGCGCAAGCCGGGCAGGACATTGTTGACGACATTGCCCGCCAGCTGCACCACCGGTGCGCTGCCCGCGGCGCCCTGCTCTGCCTCGCGCGGCGCATCCTGCGTGGCGGCGGACTTGCCTGGCGCCGCCTCGCCGCTGGCGATCATGTCGGCCTGCACCATATTACCCTGCGACGGCGCCACGGCAACAGCCGCGATCACGCTCGCGACCGCGCTTTGCAGCGCTTCCGTCGGCTTGACTGTCAGCACGCCGTCAACATAGTTCAGCGCGTAGTTGGTCGACGCCTGGCCCGATGCCGACACCAGATAACTGCCTGCCGCGGAAGCCGTCGTCGCCGGCGTGCCGAACGCCAGCTTGCCGCTCACTTCAGCGGCCAGCGTATCGCCACCGAGCAAGCCGCTGTAGCCGGCGCTGAAGTCGGGATTGGCGCGTCCCTGGTCTTTTTCGGCGTTATCGACCTTCACCGTCAGCGCTGCCTGCGTAATCGTGGCCGTGGTGCTGGCGGTGCCGTTGACCACGTAATTGCCCGCGTCCGCGCCGCTCAGGCGTATGCCCGCCACCGTCACCGTCTTGCCCACGCCCGCATTCTTGTCGCCGAAGCTGGCGCCATTGCTGGCAATACTCAGCTGATCATTGCCGATACGGTTGTCGCGCAGGGAGACAAGGGCATTCGTCGTAGCGTCATACACCTTGTTGACGCCGCTGACGCTCACCGTCAGCGTGGCTGGCGTGATATCCGCCGTGGTACTGGCCAGGTTGCTGGCCAGCACATAGTTGCCTGCATCGGCGCCGCCCAGGCCCAGACCGCTGATGGTCACGGTCTTGCCCGTTGCGGCATTCTTGTCGCCGAATGCGCCAAGGACGGGGCCGCCAGCCAGGCTCAAGGCGTCGCCGGCCACCATGCCATTGAAGCTGGCGCCCGCCAGGTTCAGGCTGGCTGCCGTGCCGCCGTCGTACACCTTGTTCGCTGCCACGATGCCGGAAATGGCGCTGATGGACGCCGGCGTGATGTTGGCCGTCAAGCCTGTGGGATTGCTGACCGTGTAGTTGCTGGCCAAGCCGGAGCCGTCCAGCAAGGTGGTGCCGCTGACCGTCACGGCCTTGGCATTGCCCGCGTTCTTGTCGCCAAACGCTGCCGTCTGTCCGGCGATGGCCAGGGTTTCGCCCGCCACCAGGCCAGCCAGGCTGCCGCCGCTCAGCTGCGCCACAGCATTACCGTCATACACCTTGTCGGCCGCCAGCTGGCCCACGACCGTCAGGGCTTTTGGCGTGATATCGGCCGTGCCACTGGCGGTATTGCTAACAAGAATGTAGTTGCCCGCATCGGCGCCAGCGAGCGTGATGCCGCTGATCGTCACCGTCTTGCCCGTGCCCGCATTCTTGTCGCTGAAGGCACTGGTGCCGGCCAGCGCCAGCGTATCGCCGCCGATCTTGCCATTGAAGGTCGCCGCGCCGTTCAGCGTGGCCGTGCTCAAGCCATCGTAGGTCTTGCTGTTCACGCCCACGTCCGTCACGCTGCCGATAGTTGCCTTGCCGATATCGGCCGTGCCGCTGGAAGCATTGCTGACAAGATTGTAGTTGCCCGCATCCGCGCCACCGAGGGTGATGCCGCTGACCGTCACCGTCTTGCCCGTGCCCGCATTCTTGTCGCCGAAGGCGCCGCTGCCGGCCAACGTCAGCACATCGCCGCTGATCTTGCCATTAAAGGTCGCCGCGCCGTTCAGCGTGGCCGTGGTCAAGCCATCGTAGATCTTGTTGTTGACGCCCACATTCGTCACGCTGCTGATGTCCGCCTTGGCGATGTCGGCCGTGCTGCTGGCAACAGTGCTGACAAGGTTGTAGTTGCCCGCATCGGCGCCAGCGAGAGTGATGCCGCTCACATTGACAGTCTTGCCGGTACCCGCATTCTTGTCGCTGAAGGCGCCATTGCCGGCCAGCGTCAGGCTGTCGTTGCCAATCTTGCCATTGAAGGTCGCCGTGCCGGTGAGCGTGGCATCCGCCAGGCCGTCGTAAGTCTTGTTATTGACGCCCACGTTCGTCACGCCGCTAATGCTTGCCTTGCTGATGTCGGCATTCACATTGCCCGGGCTGCTGAAGGTGTAATTGCTGGCCAGGCCGGTGCCGTCCTGCAAGATAGTGCCGCTGATCGTGACCAGCTTGCCCGTGCCGGCGTTCTTGTCGCTGAACGTGCCGACGCCGCCGCTGAAGCCCAGCGTTTCACCCGCGACCATGCCGCTCAAGGTGCCGCCCGACAACACGGCCGCCGTCGTGCCATCGTAGACCTTATTGCCTGCCGTCACTCCGGAGAGGGTGACGGCCTTGGGCGTGATACTGGCCGTGGCAGTGGCAGAATTATTAGTGAAAATATAATTTCCCACGTCGCTGCCGGACAAGGCGATATTGCTAATATTGACGGCCTTGTTGCTGCCCACGTTCTTATCCGTGAACGCCCCGTTCGCACTGAACAGCTGCACATCGTCGCCAGCAATCTTGCCATTAATCACGGCCGAGCTGGGGCTGAGACTGACGTTGAGGTTGCCGTTATAGACCTTGTCCAGGGCAGTCAAACCGCTAATGCCGGAAATCGTTGCCTTCGCGATATCCCCCGTCAGGCTGGCAGGCGCACTCAGCGTGTAGTTGCCGGCCAGACCAGTGCCATCGCTCAAGGTCACGCCGCCAACCGTAATGGTCTTGCCCGTGCCCGCGTTCTTGTCGCTGTAGCTGGCGCCCTGGACGATAAAGGCCAGGGTTTCCGAGTTGATCAGGCCATTCAAGGCGCCGCCGGCCAGGCTCGCATTGGCCGTGCCGTCGTAGACTTTATTGCCGCCACTCAAGCCCGTCAACGTCAACGCCTTGGCGCTGATATTGGCGCTGCTGGCGGCCGTGTCGCTGGCCAGGTTGTAATTGCCGGCATCCGTGCCGCCCAGCACGATGCCGCTGACATTGACGACCTTGCCATTGCCGGCGTTCTTGTCGCTGAACGTGCCGACCGCGTTGGACACCGTCAGGTTGTCGCCGGCCACCATGCCGCTGAAAGCGGCGCCTGCCGTGTTCAGGCTGGCGGCCATGCTGCCGTCATACACCTTGTTGCCGGCCGCCAAGCCGCTCACGCTGGCGATGGTGGCCTTGGCGATATCGGCGCTGCTGCTGGCCGTGCTGCCGGTCAGGTTGTAATTACCCGCATCCGTGCCGCCCAGCGCGATGCCGCTGATGCTGACCGTCTTGCCATTGCCCGCATTCTTGTCGGCAAAGCTGCCGCTGGCGCCCGACACGCTCAAGCTGTCGCCGGCCACCATGCCGGCAAATGCGGCGCCCGCCGTATTCAGGCTGGCAGTGGCATTGCCGTCATACACTTTATTTTCAGCAACGATGCCGGTCACGCCATTGATGGTGGCCTTGCTGATATTAGCGCTGCTGCTGGCCGTGCTGCTGGTCAGGTTGTAGTTGCCCGCATCCGTGCCGCCCAAGGTAATGCCGCTGATATTGACCGTCTTGCCGTTGGCGGCGTTCTTGTCGGCAAAGCTGCCGCTGGCGCCCGACACCGTCAGGCTGTCGCCGCCCACCATGCCCGTAAACGAGGCGCCCGCCGTATTCAGGCTGGCGGCGGCGCTGCCGTCATACACCTTGTTGCCGGCTACGATGCCAGCCACGCCGCTGATGGTGGCCTTGCTGATATCGGCTGTGCCGCTGGCCGTGCTGCTGGCCAGGTTGTAATTGCCCGCGTCCGTGCCACCCAGCGCGATGCCGCTGATGCTGACCGTCTTGCCGCTGGCGGCGTTCTTGTCGGCAAAGCTGCCGCTGGCGCCCGAGACCGTCAGGCTGTCGCCGGCCACCATGCCGGCAAATGCGGCGCCCGCCGCGTTCAGGCTGGCAGCGGCATTGCCGTCATACACTTTATTTTCAGCAACGATGCCCGTCACGCCATTGATAGTGGCCTTGCTGATGTTGGCCGTCGTGCTGGCCGTGCTGCTGGCCAAAGTATAGTTATCGGCATCCGTGCCGCCCAAGGTCATGCCGCTGATATTGACCGTCTTGCCGTTGGCGGCATTCTTGTCGACGAAGCTGCCGCTGGCGCCCGACACCGTCAGGCTGTCGCCGCCCACCATGCCCGCAAACGTGGCCCCTGCCGTGTTCAGGCTGGCGGCGGCGCTGCCGTCATACGTCTTGTTGCCGGCGACGATACCGCCCACGCTGGCGATGGTGGCCTTGCTGATGTCTGCCGTCGTGCTGGCCGTGGTGCCGGTCAGGTTGTAGTTGCCCGCGTCCGTGCCGCCCAGAACAATACCGCTGATGCTGACCGTCTTGCCGTTGCCCGCATTCTTGTCGCCGAAGCTGCCGCTGGCGCCCGATACGCTCAGGCTGTCGCCGCCCACCATGCCCGCAAACGTGGCGCCCGCCGTGTTGAGGCTGGCGTTGGCGTTGCCGTCATACGTCTTGTTGCCGGCGACGATGCCGGTCACGGCGCTGATGGTGGCCTTGCTGATATCCCCCGTCAAGCCAACGACAGGCGCGAGCGCATAGTTGCCGCCGGCGCTGCCGCCCAGGGCGGCGTCGATCGTCACGGCAATGCCGTTGCCCGCATTCTTGCTCGCATACGTGCCATTCACGGTCGAGCTCACATTGGCCAGGTCGCCGGCCAGCACGCCGCTCAGGGTGCCGCTGATGGAAGCCGTGGTGGTGCCGTCGTACACCTTGCCAGTCACGGCCGCGCCATTCAGGGTGACGGACTTGGGCGTGATCACCAGACCGCCATCGATATAGCTGATCGCATAGCCGGACTGCCCGCCGGAAGAGTACAGGCCGCTGGCCGACACGCCATACGTGCCCGCATTCACGGCGCCAGCGGCATTGCCCGCATACACGGGCGTGCCCAGCAGGCTGGCGCCTGCCACCGTGTTCGAGTAGGTAAGGCTATTGCTGCCGCCCGCGTAGGCCACGCCGTCATACACCTTGCTGTCGTAGGAAACGCGCACGGTGATCTGCTTCATGAACGAGCGCAGGAAAGGCGCGCTCTGGCCATCGTAGACCACCCACATCTGCGCCAATTCCCAGCCGGCGCCCGTGTAGTTCGACAGG
This sequence comes from Janthinobacterium sp. SUN100, assembly GCF_030397705.1. Classification (NCBI taxonomy): domain Bacteria; kingdom Pseudomonadati; phylum Pseudomonadota; class Betaproteobacteria; order Burkholderiales; family Oxalobacteraceae; genus Janthinobacterium; species Janthinobacterium sp. SUN100. The sequence goes on from NZ_JAPUBU010000002.1 coordinate 527,907, forward strand.
TTCTTCAGCTGCGTTGTCGTCATGGCCGTGCCGCCCGCGCTGGTCCCCTGGCCGCTGCTTTGCGTGTCCCAGTAGCTGCCCGTGACACTGCCCGCATTGGCGCCCGCCAGGCCACCTACGCTGCTGACACCGCTCACGCTGCCGTTCGCGTAACTGTTCGCAATGCTGCCGTTATTGCTGCCCACCAGGCCGCCAATGGCGCTCGTGCCGCTCACGGCGCCGCTGGCATAGCTGTCCACGACCGTACCCGTATTACTGCCCACCAGGCCGCCGCCGGTGGAGGTGCTCGTCACGCCGCTGGTGGCAAAGCTGCCGCTGATGGTGCCCGCATTGCTGCCGGCCAGGGCGCCCACGTTGGTGCCGCCCGCCACGCTGCCGCCGGACAAGCCGATATTCGCCACCACGCCCCCGCTGCCGATGGCGCCGAACAGGCCAACATTGCTTGCGCCCGCCTTGGCGATGTTCAGGCTGGAAATGATATGCCCGGTGCCGTCGAGGCTACCCGTGAAGGCCGACCCTGCCGTGCCGACCGGGATGAAGCCCGTGCTGCCCCACACGTCATTGCCGTTCGCGGCCGTGCTGGCTGCGCTGAAGCTGCTGCCCAGCGTGTAGCTGGCGGCCTTGTTCATTGCCATCAATTGCAGCTGGTGCGTGGAATTGATGGTGTTCGACCATTCCGACGCCAGCATGGGGCGCGTACCGGCGCTCGCGCCATTGATGGAACCGTCGCCGCTGACGATCACCCAGTTGTTGCCCGCCGCACCGGCCGTGTTGGTGAAATTGAAACCTGTAAAATTACTGCCTTGCAACATCTGCGCCGCGCTCAAGCCTTGGGCAACGGTGCTTGCACCATTGCCTACATGGCCAACGGCAGTTGCCCCCGAGTTCAGCGTGTTGTTGAAGTAGGCATTGACAATGGAACCACCATTGTGGTCACCGACAATGGCGCCGTTATTAACGCCGGTCGTCGTCAGCTTGCCCGAATAATATACATTAGTGAGGGCAGTACCAATGTTATAGCCCACCACGCCACCCACGGTGGAATTGCCTGTCACATTACCAGTGGCATAGCTATTGCTTACAGGGCCGGCGGACACGCCAACCAGGCCGCCGATATTGTTGCCCGTCCCCGTCACGTTGCCGGTGGCATAGCTGTTATCGACCGTGCCGCTTTCTATCCGGCCCAGCAAGCCGCCCAGGCCGGATACACCCGTGACATTGCCCGTCGCATAGCTGTTCGTGACCGTGCCGCCATCCGTATTGATGGCGGCCAGGCCGCCGCCATAGCTGCCGCCAGCACTGCCGACGCTGACGGCGCCCGTGGCGTAGCTATCGCTGATCGTGCCTCGGTTGTACACGGCCAGGCCGCCGGCAAAATAACTGATCGAGCTGGTAGCGGCCGAACTGGAACTGCTCTTGATCAAACCACCGGCAGCATTCACGCCGACCAGGCCTGCAGCGGCGCCGTATCCATAGCCAACCCTGATATTCGTGGCGGCGACCGTCCCTGCGGCACGGCTGTTGCTGACCGTGCCGGCATTGGTGCCCACCAGTCCGCCCATATTGACGTAACCGGCGCCATGCACGGCGCCGCTGCTGCTCACATTGTTGATCGTGCCCGCATTGTAGCCAGCCAGCGCGCCAACATCCGTGTAGGTGGCGCCAGACACGGCTTGCGAACCCGTGATGTTGACATTGCTCAAGCTCAGGTTGCGCACGCTGCCGGCGGCACCGATGTTGCCGAACATCCCCACCGGCATCTCGGGGCGGTTGATGGTCAAGCCATACAGCTCATGCCCCAGGCCGTCAAACTTGCCCGTGAATGGCGTGCCGGCGCTGCCGATGGGTACAAATCCCTTGCCGCTGTCCCAGCTGCCCGTGGCGCTGGCATCGATATTGCTGCCCAGTACATAGTTGCCGGACAAATTGCCCTGCATGCCCTGCACATCGTTGCCGCTCGTGCTGTTGAAAGCGCCCAGGCTGTTGATCACCTGATACACGGTCACGCTGCCGTTACTGCCCAGCTTGGTGCTGAAATTATTGCCCGATGGCAAATCGACTTCCGCCTTGACGTTATAGGTGGACAGATTGCCGGCCGCGAGCGCGCTCTGGCCATATTCGAGGGCCAGGCTGGCCGTGCCCGCGCCGCGCATGGCCTTGTTGATGTTGATATTGTTTTGCGCCGTCAGGGTCAGCTTGTTGGCCGTCCAGTTGATATTGTCGTTGACGTTGATATTGCCTTGCGTGCCGCTGCCGCCCGACACGCTCTGGATCTGCACATTGCCCGACTTCAAGGAGTTGCTCAGGAAAATGCCCGTCATGTCGCCGCCGGAAACGGCGATATTGAAGTCGGTCGGATCGATCAGCCATGTGCCGGACAAGCCCTTGGCCGATGCCGTCGTTACCTTCAGCGCATCGTCGATCTTTACGTGCGCGGCCGAGGTGTCGATGAAGCCGCCATTGCCGCCCGCAGGCGCGCTGGCGTCCAGGGTGCCCGCCGCGTTCACCGTGCCGCTTTGCATGTCGCCCAGCAACTTGATCGTGCCGCCGCGCGTGTCGATGCTGTGCGCCTCGATCACACCCGTGTTGTTGACGACGGTTTTCAGCAAGTCGCCCGCCGCCTGCGCCGTCAGGACGACGCTGCCGCCATCGGCCTGGATCAAGCCGCCGTTGTTCACGAGCGCGCCCACGGCGCCCCGGTCCACCGCCACGTTCAGCAAGCCGTCGCCCGCCACGTCCAGCGTGATGGCGCGGCCCGCCGCCAGGGCCACCGAGCCCAGGCGCGCCTGGATCGTGCCTTCGTTCGATACGTTCGCGCCCAACAAGGCCACATAGCCGCCCGGCGCGCTGATGTTGCCCTGGTTCAAGACTTTACCGCTGCCATTGCCGGAAAACTGGTACTTGCCCGCCATGAAGTCGGCATTGCTGATATCCAGGGTCGAGGCCACCAGGCCGGCCGTGTTCACGGACGCGCCGTGGCCGAACAGCACGCCGTTCGGGTTGACGATGAACACCTTGCCATTGGCCGACAGATTGCCCAGGATGGTCGTGCCGTCGCTGCCCAGCACGCGGTTCAAGGCCACCGCATTGCTGTTGGGCTGCTGGAACTGCACCGATTCGCCCTTGCCGATATTGAAACTGGCCCAGTTGATGACGGCGTTCTGGCTGCCCTGCTGGATCACGGTATTTCCCGGCGCGCCATTGATGGAAGCCTGGCCCGCCACCACCGTGCCGCCCGCCGGCCCCGCCAGGGCCAGGGAGCCATAACCGAGCATCAGCGCCGCCGCCATGCCGGTCAGGGCGAAATGCGCGCCGCCCCCGCTGCTGCCCGGCATCGAGCGCTTGCCGGCGGATTTGACGTTTTCGGAAACGGCGGCGTAGGCGCCGGTGGCCTGGTTCCAGATGGAGCGGTAGATGCGGTTCATGGCAGTGTCCTGATGTTTTTATTGATGTAGTAATTTAGAAATACTTGACGGCTTGCAGCCAGAAGCGTCCTGCCGCATCGGGGGCGGAAGTCGCCTTGGCATTGCCCAGCTTGTGCGCGTAATACGCCTTCAGCACGAGCGCGTTGGCGCCCGTCCACGTCACGCCCACGCCCGCGCCGCTCAGGGTGCGGCGGTTGTCGCCGGCGCTCCAGGCATCGCGGTTCAGCTTGACGGTGCCCGTGTCGGCAAAGGCCAGCACTTGCAGCTGGCCGGGAAAGGCCGTGAACGCCGTCACGTTCTGGCGCAGCTCCACATTCAGCACATAGCCCTGGTCGCCATACGCTTCGCCGCCCGGATAGGCGCGTACGCCGCCCACGCCGCCGATGCCCATCTTTTCGGAAACATCGAGGTTTTTCGACGCCGCCTGGCCGCTGACGGTGCCGAACAAGCTCGTCTCGCCGCCCAGGCTTTGCACACGCGCCGCGTTGAAGGCCAGCTTGTTGAAGTGGCCATTGCTGTTCACCGTCGCGCGGTCGAGCGCCAGGGTTGCCGGCGTCTCGATATCGATCTTGCCCGTGGTGAAGGTCAGCGAATACGTGCTGGCGCCGCCACCGCCCCAGCCATCCTTGCTGTCGCCATTCAGATTCAGCATCCACACCTTGGCCTTCTTGTCGTTGACGCTGCCCGTCGATTCCGTGCGGTCCTGGAAGGTCTTGTCGTCATAGCTGACCTGTGCGTACAGGTTATTGCTGCGCGAGCGGATCAGCGGATAACTGCCATACGCGCTGGCGATCTTCGCCGTGCCCTTGGCGTCGAGCACGGCAAATTCCTTGCCCAGCTTGTAGTCCATATAGGTGTAGGCGCCGCCCAGGCGCAGCAAGCCCGCCTGCCCCTGGTAGGCCAGGCGGCCATAGTTCAGGCCGTCGGCCGAGGTGAACGCGCGCACGGTGGCCACGTCGCCGATGCCGGCCAGTTCATTGATGTTCAGGGTGGCGCCGATGCGGTTGCGGCCCGTGTAACGGTTGCCCTGGTTGTCCAGATCGATGCTGCCGTTGAAACGCGAACCCGGCTGCACGTCGACGATCAGGTCGGACGCGCCCAGCGAGGCCCCCGGCGCCAGCGTCGAGCTGACCTGCACGCCCGGCAAATCCGACAGCAGCAGCAAGCGGCGTTCCAGCGGCGCCGTGGCGATCACCTGCCCGTCCAGGCCCGCCAGCACGGTGCCGGCCAGGCCGTCGGACAGATTGCTCTGGTTGCGCAGTTGCACCTGGCCATACTGGCCTGGCAACACGCTGATCGTGACGACGCCATCCTGGATATCTTGCGCGGGCAAATAGGCTTGCGCGAGGAAATAGCCGCGGTTCTGGTAATAGCTGGCGATGTTGGACGCCATGGCGCGCAGCTCGCCCAGGGTCAGCTCGCTGCCCGGAGTAAATCCCGAGGCGGCCACCAGTTCGCTCTCGGTGAAGACTGGCGGCGCCGCGATCTGCAGGCGCTGCACGGTGATGCGCGTCGTGTCGCCCACCGTGGCGGCGGGCACATTGCCCTGCTGCACGCGGATGGCGGGCGGCGCTTTCGGCAGCGAGGGCGCCACGGGAATCTGCTGCAGCTGGCTGCCGGCACCGGGGGGATCGACGGCCCAGGCGGTCTGTATCAGCGCCAGCAAGGGCAGCAGGGTCAACGGAAGTAATTTGGTGTTCAAGGTCATCCTTTCAGGCGGCGCGCCCGCGCCAGGCTCGCCGCTTCCGGCTGCACTGACGGGGAATACAAGAGCTGAACGGAGAAATACTTTTTTGATATCAATGTTAAATACAATGACAATGAAAAAATAAAATTCTCACCAGCAACATTGATCCATTTTAGCGCGCCATGCGACGGGAGAATACCTATCTGGATGGCTCATTCACTACATTGGTGCAGCCGAAACGTCGGTGTCAGTAACATCCCCAAAGCCGCCTGAAAATGCACCTTTCCACTGAGAAATTCGTTGTCTTCGTGCAACAAAACTCCCGTCACTTCACTATCGACATGCAACTTTACCCAGCGAAAATATTGGTTTCGATGATGAACCATTGATATTGTCGCAATACAAAACAATGTTATGTTTTACATACAATGGATCTCTGTCCAAGACACAATTTCTTGCGCCATGAGAACATGTAACATTCTTGTAAAAATGAATTACCAATCCATTAATGTTGGAAATCGAATGTGCAGAGTAGCGGCGTGACAGCCTGCCGGCATGTCGAGCGCAAGGCTGACATACCGGCAGGCTGTGGAGAGGAAGATGGGTGGAAGAGCGCTAGCGCGCCGATCTGGCCAGATGCTACCTGGACAGCACGTATTTCGCCAGGGTCGCCGCATCGGCTTCGCTGAGCTGGCTGAACGGCGGCATGGGCACGGGGCCCCATTTGCCCGCGCCGCCACTGCGGATGTTGGCCGCCACGGAGGCAATGCCGTCCTTGCCCTTGTACCTGGCCGCCACTTCCGCAAAGCCGGGGCCGACCACTTTCTGGTCGAGGGCGTGGCATGCCATGCAGCCATTCGCCGCCAGCAAGGTTTTGACATCCTTGCCGCCCGTAGCCGGGACGGCGGCTGCCACGGGTTTGGCGACGGCGGCGGCAGGCATGGCGGCGCCCCGCTCCGCGCCATAGGTTTTCACCAGGTAATCGACCATGGCCGGCACGTCCGCGTCGTCAAACTGGGCGCCGAACGGCTTTTTCATCTTCTTGACGGTCGCTTCCCAGTAGGCGCGCGGCGAGGCGGGCGGCTGGGTCGATGCGTACTGGGCCGCATGGCACGTCATGCAGTTGCGCTGCACCAGCTGGTAGCCAGGCAATTCGCTGGGTTTATAGGTCGCCGTTTCCGGCGGCAAGTGGATGTCCAGCGCGCACGCGCCGCCCGCCGCCGACAGTGCCAGCGCGGCAAGTAATATCTTCATATGGTTCTCCTCAGACTGCCTGGATGCGCGTGGTTTCCACCACGTTGCGCATATAACCCATGGGATTCCACAGGGCTTTCATGGGCTGGCTCTGGCCGATGCGGTTGACGGCGCGCACCATCAGCACATGCTTGCCCTTGCGCGGCGCCTTCATGAGCATCGTCCACTCGCGGAACGAAAAGCGCCCCAGGTCCTTGCCCAGCCTGGCTTCCTGCCAGCTCTGGCCGCCATCCACCGAGACGGTCACCTCGCTGATGCCCTGGCCGCCATCAAACGCGATGCCGCGCAGGGCCAGGTCGCGTCCCGCCTTCACTTGCGCGCCATCTTGCACGCTGGTAATGAAGGAGCGCACGTTGAGGCGGCTGATCGGCGTCGTCTTGCCCACGGGCGCGCCCGGTTCGATGAAGCCGGAACCATTGTCGGGAATGCGGTAGCCCGTGCTCATCCAGAAGCCGTCGAAGGGCTTGTCCAGCACGGTGATGTCGCTCAGATGCTTGACCCAGTAGGTGCCGTAATAGCCGGGCACGATCAGGCGCAGCGGGTAGCCGTTGAGGAAAGGAATGTCCTCGCCATTCATGGCCCAGGCCAGCATGACGTCGCCGGCCATGATGTGCTCGACGGACAGGGCCTTTTGAAAGTCGGGACCGTCGCCCACGGGCGGCGTTTCCAGGCCATTGAAGGCCACTTGCACGGCATTGGCCGCGATGCCGGCCTTTTCCAGCACGATTTTCAGGGGGATGCCCTTCCAGCGGGCATTGCCCATGGCGCCATTACCCAGCTGCCCGCCATTCGCACGGGGGGCAAAAAAGCCGCGGCTGTTGCCTGAACATTGCGTCACGGCCACCACGTCAACGGGCTCGGCCAGCTGCTTCAGTTCCGCCAGCGACAGTTCCAAGGGCGTCTTGACGAGGCCGGCGATGCGCAGCCGGTAGCTGTCGCCGTCTATGCTGGTGGGCAAGCCGCTCCAGTGATAACGCACGAAAAACGCATCGTTGGGCGTGATCGCGCCTTCATTGAACACGCCGAACGGCGTTTCCAGCTGCGGCGGACGGCTGGTCAGCAGGATCAGCGGGCGCTTTTGCGGGAAGGCCACCAGCTCGCGCTCGCCGTTTTCAAACGGCAAGGTGACGGAAGCGGCCAGGCCCGGCCCCGCCACTGCGGCGGCGCCCAGGGCGGCCGTCGTGCGCAGGAAGCGGCGCCGGCCTGCGGGCAACAAGGTCGTGTCAGACATGTTTGAGCTCCACTTTGGTGTCGGCCGCCTCACCGCCGTTGCGGTCGTCGTTGACCAGCTTCTTGATGTAATACATGACGCTCAGGATGACCACGCTCAGCAGGCCGAACCAGAACGACACGCGCTGCTCCGTATCGGACGACACGCTCATGGCGCCCAGGATCACCAGCATGGCGATGATGGTGAAATACGTCAGGTAAGGAAACAGCCACATGCGCACCTTGATGCGTTCCGGGCATTCGCGTTCCAGGCGGCGACGCAGACGCAATTGAGATATCGCAATGAGCAGGTACACAAACAGGATCAGGATGCCGTAAGAGTTGACGATGAAGGGGAACACGAGGTCAGCCGACACATACGAGACGGCAATGGCAAAGTAGGCGAACAAGGTGCTGAACAGGATGGCGCGGATCGGCACGCCGTTCTTGCTCAGCTTGACCAGGCCTGTGGGCGCATCGCCGCGGCGCGTCAGCGCAAAGATCATGCGCGACGAGGCGTACAGGCTGGAATTCAAGGCCGACAGCACGGCCGTCAGGATGATAGCGTTCATGATGTGGGCCGCGTACGGGATGTTCATGACGGTCAGGGCGCTGACGAAAGGCGTGGCGATGGCTGGCGAATCCCAGGGCACGATGCAGACGACGACAAACATGGAGCCGACATAGAACATCAGCACGCGCGTGATGACGGAATTGGTGGCGCGGGCGATGGCCTTGGCCGGGTCCGACGTTTCGGCGGCGGCGATGGTGACGATTTCGGCGCCCGAATAAAAGGCCGTGGCGGCGACGGCGCCGCTGAGCACGGGGCCCCAGCCATGCGGCATGAAGCCGCCGTTGCTGGTCAAAAAGCCCAGGGTCGGGATGCTGTTAGGCAAGCTTCCCGTGATGAACAAGGCGCCGATAAACAGGAAGACGATGATGGCGACCACCTTGATCGAGGCGAACCAGAACTCGAATTCGCCAAACGCCTTCACGGAGAACAGGTTCAGGATGGTCATCGACACGAGCAGCACCAGGCTGATCGACCACGACGGCACGTCGGGCAGCCAGAAGTTGACCAATTTCGCACCGGCAATGGCTTCCAGGGCCACGACGACGACCCAGAAATACCAGTACATCCAGCCGCTCATGAAGCCGAGGAATTTCGACACCTTCGGCTTGTCGTCGAAAGCCAGGCGCGCATATTCGTAGAAGGAGCCGACCACGGGCAGGGACGAGGCCAGCTCGCCCAGCATGCGCATGATCAGGACGACGAGGCCGCCCGTGAGCAGGAAGGAAAGGATGGCGGCCGGGCCGGCGGCCTTGGCGATGACGCCGCTGCCGACAAAGAGGCCGGCGCCGATCACGCCGCCGATGGCGATCATGCTCATGTGGCGTTGCTTGAGCGAGTGCTGCAAGCCGGTACTGTTATGCGATTCGCTAATCATGTTTTGTCTCCTGAAAATCTCTGAAGCTCGGTGCGCCCTGCCTGCTGCGGCTTGTTCTTGCCGCGCGGCTTTGTTTTATTTAGGCAACACCGTCAAGCAGCATCGATACATCGTGTGAATCAGTCTGGTTGGCCGCATTCCATAAGTCAATCTGGAAATGCAGCGGCCCGGCGCGGCGCCCGAGGGACAAGCGCGCTGGAGGGTAAGTACGGCTTATTGCGGATTAAAAAAAGGAGCGGCGGCAACACTTGTGGCGTGCACGCCACTCCCGGGAACGTCTTACACCTTGCCCTTCCATGGCACGAGGGTACGTTCGAGGTAACGCATCATCAAATCAAACAGGAAAGCGAAGAAGCCGATCACGATAATGCCCATGATCACCACGTCGCTGGCCAGGAACTCGGAAGCGCTGAGCACCATGTAACCGAGGCCGCGCGTGGCCGCCACCATTTCGCCCGCCACCAGGGTGGTCCAGCCCACGCCGATGCCGATGCGCATGCCGGTGAGGATTTCCGGTATCGCCGCGCGCAAAATCACGTGCACGATAACCTGGAAACGGGTGGCGCCCATCGAGTAGGCCGCATGGATTTGCTCCAGTGAAACAGAGCTGACGCCCGCGCGGGCCGCGATCGCCATCGGTGCGAAGATGGCCAGGAAGATCAGGTAGACCTTCGAAAACTCGCCGATGCCGAACCAGATGATGACCAGTGGCAAGTAAGCAAGCGGCGGCAATGGACGGTAGAACTCGATCAAGGGATCGAAGATCCCCCGCGCCACGCGGTTGACGCCCATCATCACGCCGACGGGAATGGCAAACAGGCAAGCCAGGCCAAAGGCGCCGAACACGCGCACCAGGCTGGCCACCGTGTGTTCCCACAGGGTGGCTCCGCCGAAACCGGTGGTGGCCGCCATGATGAATTTTTCATACACGGCTTGCGGAGAAGGTAAAAACAAGGGTTTCACCATGCCGCTGGCCGTCACGCCAAACCACAGCAAGAGCACGGCGATGACGGTGACGGTGGCGATGCGGCTGGAATTGCCCTGCCCCGGCGCGCCGAACGCTTCGCCGGGCATGGCGCAGCGGGGGGCGAACAGGCGGCCGAAGAAGCCGGCGCGCTTGGCGGTGGTGGGAGGAAATCCCACGACGGATGGGCTATGCATGGGACACCTCCAGCTCTTTATTGACGGCGCGCTCTTGGTTCATTGCGCGCTCGTCGCCATAAATGATGTTGAGCACCGTTTCGCGCATCTTGATGAAGTCCGGGCTCGATTTCACGGCGCGCGCATCGCGGCACTCGAGGAAGCGCTTGTTGAAATCGAGTTCATACGTGTGCGTGATGCGGCCCGGACGGGGCGACATGACGATCAGCCGGTTCGCCAGGAACAGCGCTTCGTCGACGCTGTGGGTAATGAAGAAGAACATGGTGCTGGACTTGGCCCAGATATCGAGCAGCAACTCCTGGATGGTTTCGCGGGTCAGCGCGTCGAGCGCCGCCATCGGTTCATCCATCAGCAGCATGGCGGGATTGCTGGTCAGGGCGCGGGCGATGCCCACCCTTTGCTGCATGCCGCCCGACAATTGATAAATCATATTGTCGTGAAAGTCCTTCAAGCCGACCAGCGCCAGGTTCTTGGCCGCCTGTTCACGCCGCACGGATTTCGGCACGCCTTGCAGCTTCAAGCCGAATTCCACGTTTTCCATCACGTTCAGCCACGGCAGCAAGGCATGTTTCTGGAATACGACGCCACGGTCGGCGCCCGGCCCTTCCACTTTATTGTCGCCGAGCATGATTTCGCCCTTGGACGGGGCGATAAAGCCTGCCATCAGGCTCAGCAAGGTAGTCTTGCCGCAGCCCGAGGCGCCCAGCGCGACGACAAAGTCGCCGCTATTAATGGTGAGATTGATATTATTTAAGGCATGTACGCGTTCACCGGCCGTCTTGCCCGGATAAATCACGCTGACATCCTTGACGTAGAGATTTTCCATCGTGTGCCCCGCATAGGTGTAGTCACTTCAGTTCAACGTATTCTGTTCAGTCAGCGCGCCTGCAGGCGCACCATCGCACAACGTTTACTTCAGCAGGCCGGCGGCCTGTGCATACTTGGGTGTCACATATTTGGCGTAATCGCTTGCCAGGGTGTCGATCTTGCCTTCGCCCTTCAAAAATTGCGCCGTGGCCAGCAAGGCTTGCGCCACGCCGCCCTTCGCGCCGCCACCGAGCCAGGCCGGCGACGCCTGTTCCTGCAGCGAGGGATAGGCGTACAGGGCCACGGAAGCGGCCACGTCCTTGGCGGCCGCGCCCGAATGCTTGACGTTGGCTTTCACTTGTGGGGAGTCAATGGTCCACGCCTTCGGATTGGCGCGGTAGTCGGCGTCGGCAGCGGCCATCACCTTGACGAACTTGGCCATGAAGTCCGCGTTCGCTTCGCCCCAGGCGCGCTCGACGGCCATGCCGTCAAACGTGGCCTTGCCCTTCTTGCTCAGTTCGCCGGAAGTGACCAGCACCTTGCCGTTTTGCTTGAGTTTGCTCAAGGCCGGGTCCCACACGAAGGCGGCGTCGATGTCGCCCCGCTCCCAGGCGGCGGCGATCTGGTTCGGCTGCATGTTCAGCAATTTCACTTCCGTGGGCTTGATGCCCCACGTTTCCAGCGCGAACATGGTGTGAAAATGCGTGGTGGAAACGAATGGCACGGCGATCTTCTTGCCGCGCAAGTCCGTGGGCTTGCTGATGCCGGCGCCGTTGCGCGCCACCATCGCTTCGGCTTCGTTGATGTCGTCGATGATCCAGAACAGCTGCAGGTCGACGCCGCGGCTGACGGCCGCCGTCAATGGGCTCGAACCGATGACGCCGATCTGCACGTCGCCGGACGCCATGCCGGTGGCCACCTTGGCGCCCGAATCGAATTTGCGCCAATTGATCTTGTAGCCGGTGGTTTTTTCCACTTCGCCGCTGGCGATGGCCACCAGGAAGGGACCGTTGATTTCCTGGTAGGCAATCGTCACTTCCTTGCCTTGCGCGAAGGCCGTGCCGCTGGAGGCGGCAACGACACCCAGCACCAGGGTGCCGAGGACGGCGCGGCGCATCGTTGAAAATACCGTGTTTTTGCTCGTGTATGTGTTCATGTCTCACTCCAAGTTATTGTTATGTGTGAACGTGCGGGCAATCTCATCCCTTGCGGGAGGCGCCGTTGGTTGCTCTATGTCAACTCATACGGCGGCTTAGTACGGCTACTGCTATTACTATTTAAAACACTTCATCCTTCAGGTGATACCAGCGGTACAGGAAGCGCTGGCCCAGGCGGCGGAACGGGGCGAACGCTTGCGACTCGACCAGTTCCATCATGTTGGGATACGGCAGTTTCGAATTGAAGATCGGCAAGCCCGTGTCGCTGGCCTTGCCGGCGATGCGCTCGGCCATGCGCCGGCCCGCCTGCGCCGAATACATGACGCCGTTGCCGCCGTAGCCGAGCGAATAGAAGATCGATTGCTTCGGGTCCGGTTGCACGATGCGCGGCATCATGTCGTGGCTGACGTCGACCCAGCCCCACCACGAGTAATCGATGCCGATACCCGTCAGCGCGGGGAACTTGCGGTGCAGATCGTTGATCAAAAACTGTTTGTATTTGTCGTCCGGCGCGTCGGCGCCCGTGATGGCGCTGCGGCTGCCGATCTGCACGCGGTTGTCCGGCATCAAGCGGTAGTAGTGGCGCAAGATGCGCGTATCCGTGATCACCTGGTGGGTGCGGAAGTTGCACGCCTCGATTTCCGCCGGGGTCAACGGGCGCGTGACGAGCGAGTTCGACAGAATCGGCAGCAAGCGGTTCTTCACTTGCGGATGCAAGTGCGGCGAGGTGTAGCCGCCCGTGGCCACGGCCACGGAACGGGCACGCACCACGCCGCCCGGCGTTTGCAGATAATGTACGCCATTGCGCGTCTCCCAGCCCATCACGGGGCTGGACGGATGCACCTTGGCGCCCAGCGCGCGCGCCTTGCGCAGGTAGCCGAAGGCCAGCTTGCCCGCATGGATGCCGATGCCTTCCGGCTCGTGCAGCGCGCCGGCCGCTTCCTTGTCGTCGACGTACTCGCGCTTGACGGTGTCGGCGTCGAGGATGCGGGCGTCGTACTTGAAGATCTCGCGCATCACCTTGGCTTCTTTTTCCAGCGCGGGCATGGCTTTCGCCTTGTGGGCGATGTACAGGTGGCCGCCCGGCTGCGGGTCGCAATCGATGTCGGCCGTGATCTTCTTGAACGTTTCCATCGCGTCGCACACTTCCGCGTGCAGTTTCAGGGCCGTGTCCAGGCCATAACGGTCTATCCACTGCGAACGCTTCAGGCGGCCCGTCGTGCACTGGGCCTGGCCGCCATTGCGCGTGCTGCAGCCCCAGCTGACCCGGTTCGCTTCCAGCACGGTGGCCTTGATGCCGTGTTCCTGGGCCAAAAAGATGGCGCAGGACAGGCCGGTAAAACCCGAGCCGATGATGGCCACGTCGACGTCGATGTCATGCGTGATGGGGCCGTCGTCGGCGGGCGGCTCGCCGGCCGTGCCGATCCAGTAGGTGGGCGCGTAGGCATTGCCATGGCCGGGGCGCTGGGCCACCAGCGGATCGAAGGCGGGGTCGTAGGGCGAGCGGGCGGCGGTGCTGTTGTTGCCCATTACGCCAGGCGGGGTGTCGACAGGTTTGTTCATGGTCATTCCTGGTGAACGTGCTGGCTCAGACTGTGACGACGGGTGGGCGATCCTTGCGGAAAGCATTCTTGACTGCGATCTTGCCGTCGCGGAAAGTGAAGATATCGACCATGCGCGCTTCGATGCGCGTGCCGTCCGCCTTGGTGCCGGCAAAGGTCGACTCCGTCACACCGCGTTCGCCGCTGACGAAATGCACGGGGTTGAGCCAGGCCGCGTCGGGGAAGGTTTGCCAGGCCAGCTCGAAGCCGGCGCGCACGGCGTCGCGGCCGATGAAGCTCTTGCCCAGAAGCTCAGGACCGGCGACGGCATGGAATTCGCAATCGTCGGCCATGGCGGCCATCAGGGCCTCGATATCGTGGCGGTTCCAGGCATCGCCGAACGCTTGCAGGAAATCCGTGGTGACGGCGTCAGTGTGCGGTACAGGGTGGTTCATGGTTGTCTCCGTAAATCGTTTTTGATACGCTACGTTCCGTTTTTTGTCTTTTATTGAATTTAAGCCTTAAGCATGGCCTTGTCAAATCAAATAATTCAAAAAACGGGACGCCTTGTATTCTTTAATGAAATTATGATGCTTTCGTGACAATCTGTGAGAATTTGGTCACAGCCCATTCCCACAGGCTGGCTCACTTAATTAAACATAGTCTTTGTACTTGTCCAGGTGGCGGATCGGTTTGCTCAGCGCATCGCGGCGGAACGGGTCGCCCAGCTCGCGCGTGCACATGATTTCGATGATGGTGGTCTTGCCTTCATTCATCTGCATGTCGATGGCCTTTTTCAGGGCCGGGCCCACGTCTTCCAGCTTGTCGACCGTGATGCCTTCGGCGCCCATGGCCCGGGCGATTTCCGCGAAGCTCTGGTTGTCCAGCTCGCCTGCCACGAAGCGGCGGTTGTAGAAATCCACCTGGTTTTTCTTTTCCGCGCCCCACTGGCGGTTGTGGAACACCACGGCCGTGACGGGAATGTTGTGGCGCACGCACGTCATCGTTTCCATCAAGCTCATGCCCCAGGCGCCGTCGCCCGCATACGACACGGCCGGACGGTGCGGCGCAGCAACCTTGGCGCCGATAATCGTCGGGAACGCATAACCGCAATTGCCAAAGCTCATCGCCGCAAAGAAGCTGCGCGGCTTTTCGAAGCGCAGGTAACTGTTGGCCACCGAGTTGATGTTGCCGATGTCGGTCGACACCATCACGTCTTCCGGCATGGCTTTTTCCAGCTCGCGCAAGACCTGGCGCGGGTGCAGGTAATTGCCCGGCTCTTTCTTTTGCTCTTCGATCATGTCCAGGCTGTACGCATCCTTTTCATGGGTCCAGTTCGTCAATTCCTCTTCCCATGCGGCCTTCTCCGCTTGCACGGTGGCATAGCGTGCGTCGCGCGTGGCGTCGCAATCGAGCTTCTTGCCATCCAGGCGGGCAATAATCGCCTTGGCGGCCGCCTTGGCGTCGCCGCAGATGCCCACCGAGATTTTCTTGACCAGCCCGAGCATCTTGTTGTCCGCGTCGATCTGGATGATCTTGGCGTTTTTCGGCCAGTAATCCATGCCGTGCTGCGGCAAGGTGCCGAACGGTCCCAGGCGCGAACCGAGGGCCACGACGACGTCGGCCTGGGCGATCAGTTTCATGGCCGCCTTGGAACCCTGGTAGCCGAGCGGGCCGCACCACAGCGGGTGGCTGGCGGGGAAGGAGTCATTGTGCAGATAGCTGTTGACGACGGGCGCGCCCAGGCGCTCGGCCAGGGCCTTGCACTCTTCGATCGCTTCGCCCATGACGACGCCGCCGCCCGAGATGATCACGGGGAACTTGGCCTTCGCCAGCAATTCCGCCGCATCGTTCAGGCTTTGCTCGCCGCCGGCGCCACGGTCCAGGCGGTTCGGTTTCGGGATCTCGGCCTTGATTTCGCCATAGAAATAGTCACGCGGGATATTCAATTGCGTCGGCCCCATTTCCGACATGGCGCGGTCGAAGCAGCGGCCCGTGAATTCCGCCATGCGGGCGGGATTGGTCACGTGACCTTGATATTTCGTAAATTCCTCGAACATCGGCAACTGGTTCGCTTCCTGGAAGCCGCCCAGGCCCATGCTCATCGTGCCCGTCTCGGGAGTAATGATGACCACCGGCGTATGCGCCCAGTAGGCGGCGGCGATGGCGGTCACGCAATTGCTGATGCCGGGGCCGTTCTGGCCGATGACGACGCCGTGGCGGCCCGAAACGCGCGCATAGCCGTCGGCCATGTGGCCGGCGCCCTGCTCGTGCACGACGGGGATCAAACGGATGCCGGCGGGGGCGAAGATATCCATCGGATCCATGAAGGCCGAGCCCATGATGCCGAACATGTCGGTCACGCCATTGGCGGCCAGGGTTTCCACGAACGCTTCGGAAGGCGTCATCTTTTGCGGGCCGGTGGGGATGGCCGCTGCGGCGGCGGCTTTTTGCTCGGTCATGTCATTCATGGGTGTCTCCTAGTCTGTGGTGATGAAGTGCAGCGAATTATCAATTAATTTATCAAAAATCGGTATATTTTGTTCCGAAATTTGATATACAATTCAATTTAAGCGTTCGGCAATCAAAAGTCAAACAGATTTTCAAGGAAACGGTACAATTTGAGTTCGAAAATGAAATAAGCTGACGTCACACTCAGAGCTACCCAACCGAGGCCACCATGGACATGATTTCATCCCCAAAACTTGAGCCGGAAAAACTGGAAGGCGACACGCCCACGATGCGTTTGTTTGCCTTGCTGGAAGTGATTGCCGAAAAAGACCAGTTGCTGTCGCTGCAAGCGCTGGTGGAAGAAACGGGCTTGCCGAAGCCCACCCTGCACCGCATGCTGCAACAGCTGGAAAGCGTGGGCGTGCTGCAGCGCGAAAGCGATGGCCGCCACTACAGCACGGGCGTGCGCCTGCGCCGCCTCGCATCGAACCTACTGATTAACAACACTTTCCATGGCGCCCGCCGCATGGTCTTGCGCCAGCTGGTCGAGGAAGTGGGCGAAAGCTGCAACCTGACGGCCTTCAGCGGCAGCGAAGTCGTGTACCTGGACCGGGTGGAAACGGCGGCCCCGCTGCGCTTCTACCTGCATCCCGGTTCGCGGGTGCCGGCCCACTGCTCGTCCAGCGGCAAGCTGTTCCTGGCGCAAATGACGCCCGTGCAACGGCGCCGCCTGCTGGGCCACATGGAATTGACGCGCTTTACGGACAAGACGGAAACGGACCCCGTCAAGCTGGAACGCGAACTGGAACTGGTGCGCCGCAACGGCTATGCGCTGGACGACGAGGAATTCTTGCCCGGCCTGCTGTGCGTGGCCGTGCTGGTGCCGAACCCGAACGGCCGCTCGAACCTGGCCGTGGCCATCCAGGCGCCCATCATCCGTTTGACGCACGACAAGGCTTTACATTTCTTGCCAGCATTGCAACGCGCCGCGCAAGCCCTGGCCGCCATCGAATCGGAAACCATGCCGACGACGGGCGGGGACGACGACGCATTGCAGGCAGGTAATTCATAACCCCGTAGCGCCCCCGCTGCGGTTTCACAGGAGAACAAGGTGCCAGATTCACGCCAACATCCCCCCGCCGCAGCGGCGCAAACCTTGCAGTCCGTGCGCAGCCTGTTCCACATCGACAGCGACCTGCTCGTGCCCGTCTTCACGGAACGCGACCCGCACGTGCCCGACATCGACCCCGCCTACCGCTTCAACAAGGATGTGACCCTGGCGATCCTGGCCGGCTTCACCCACAACCGCCGCGTGATGGTGCAAGGCTTGCACGGCACGGGCAAGTCCACGCACATCGAGCAGGTGGCGGCGCGCCTGAACTGGCCTTGCGTGCGCGTCAACCTCGACGGCCACATCAGTCGCCTGGACTTGGTCGGCAAGGACGCCATCGTGCTGCGCGAACAGCAGCAGGTGACGGAATTCCAGGAAGGCATCGTGCCCTGGTCGCTGCAACGCCCCGTGGCCCTGATCTTCGACGAGTACGACGCGGGCCGCCCCGACGTGATGTTCGTCATCCAGCGCATTCTGGAACGCGACGGCAAGTTCACCCTGCTCGACCAGAACCGGGTCATCACGCCGCATCCCCACTTCCGCCTGTTCGCCACGTCGAATACGGTGGGACTCGGCAACTTGAACGGCATGTACCACGGCACGCAGGTACTCAATCACGCGCAGATCGACCGCTGGAACATCGTTGCCACCCTGAACTATTTGCCGCAGGCGGAAGAAGCCGAGATTGTGCTGGCCAGGGTCCCCGCCATGAACGACGAGGCGGGCCGCCAACTGGCAGCCGCCATGGTGGCCGTGGCCAGCCTGACGCGCCACGGTTATGCGGCTGGCGACCTGGCGTGCCTGATGTCGCCGCGCACGGTGATTACCTGGGCGGAAAATTGCCAGATCTTCCGCGACCCGGCGCTGGCTTTCCGCCTGTCCTTCCTCAACAAATGCGACGAGGCCGAGCGGCCCATGGTGGCCGAGTACTACCAGCGCTGTTTCAATGAGGAATTGCTGGCGAGCCAGGCATGAGCACGGAAGCGACCGCGCCTGCCGCCTACACGCGCGAGCAGCAGGAAACGGACGAGTTGTGCGCGGGCGCCATCCGCGCGCTGAGCGGCGTTGCCTCCATCCGCTACCGGGGCCGGCGCCTGCACGACGGCCACCGCCCGCTGCCCATCCACTCCGCCCATCTGCAGCCCAATGCCACGCTGCAGGATTTGCCCTCGCTGCGCGGCGCGGCCGACAGCGTGGCCCTGCGTTTGCTGCACACGGACGCCGCCCTGCACAAGTCCTTGTGCCCGGTGGAACCCGTGGCGCGGCTCGTCTTCGAATTGCTGGAACAGCTCAGGGTGGAAACGCTTGCGCCAGATCAACATGCGGGCGTGGCGCACAACCTGCGCCACCGTTTCACGGCCTGGTCGCATGCGTTCTACGATTCCGGCCTGGCCGAAGGCGCGTCGGGCCTGCTGTTGTACACGGTGTTCCAGATGTGCTGGTCGCGCCTGACGGCCCGGCCCGTGCTGGAAAAGACGGAGGATTTCATCGAGGCCACGCGCTGGTCCGTGTCTTCGCAACTGAGCGGCGACCTGGCGGGCTTGCGCCGCCACCGAACGGACCAGGCGGCCTTTGCGCGCCACGCGCTGGCCATCGCCCACGCCGTCGACGCCATGCTGCAAGACGAGCAGGCGAAGCGCGAAGGCGACCAGGACGACGCGGGCGACGCCAGGGCGCAGGCGGCCTTCAAGCTGCTGCTCGATTTCGACAGCGACAACGACCACCTGCCCGATGCCGCGCCGCTGGGCGACAGCCGCGCTTTCAACGATAGCGACGGCAACGGCGGCTACAGGGCGTACTCCACGGCTTATGACCGCGAAGAAAAAGCGGGCGAACTGGTGCGCCGCGCCCTGCTGCTCGAGTACCGCGAACGCATGGATGCGCGCATCGCCAGCCTGGGCATCAACACGGCCCGCCTGGCGCGGCGTTTCACGCAATTGCTGGCCGTGCCGCAACGCGACGGCTGGTCGTTCGGCGAGGAAGAGGGTTATATCGATGGCCGGCGCCTGGCTCAGCTGATCAGTTCGCCGTCCGAACGCCGGCTGTTCCGCAAGGAACAATTCCTGCCGCAAGCCGATTGCCTCGTCACCTTCCTCGTCGATTGCTCCGGCTCCATGAAGACGCATGCGGAATCCGTGGCCGTGCTGCTCGACATTCTGCTGCGCGCGCTGGACCAGGCGGGCATCGCCACGGAGTTGCTGGGCTTTACGACGGGTGCCTGGAACGGGGGAAGAGTCAAGCGCGACTGGATGCGCGCCCGCTCGCCCGCCCAGCCGGGCCGCTTGAACGAACTGGTGCACATGGTCTTCAAGGAGGGCGATACGAGCTGGCGCCGCGCGCGGCCCGACATCGCGGCCCTGCTGAAAGCGGACCTGTACCGCGAAGGCGTCGATGGCGAAGCCGTGGACTGGGCGTGCACGCGCATGCTGGCGCGCCCGGAACGGCGGCGCATCCTGCTCGTCGTATCCGACGGTTGCCCGATGGATACAGCCACGAATCTGGCCAACGACGAGTTTTATCTGGCGCAACATTTAAAGCAAGTGGTGGCGCGCCGCGAAGCGCAGGGCGCGGTGGAAATCTGCGGGCTGGGACTGGGCCTGGACCTGGGCGCCTACTACAGCCGCAGCCTGGCCACCACCCTGCCCGCCTCGCTGAACAATGAGCTGTTCAGCGAGATCGCGCAGTTGCTCGGTGGACGCAAAAAGTAGCCGCTATGCCGGCGGAAGCGCCAGCAACTGGCGGCGATGCGCATGCAGGAAGGCTGGCACGGGTGACGCCTGCCGGCCCGTCAGCGCGCGATAGTCATCGCTGACGATGTGCATCGCATCGGTGGCCAGCCAGCGCTCGATGCCTGCCAGCATCTGCGCCATCGGCGCCGGCATGCCGGTGGCGATGAAATGGCGCGCCCGTTCCTCCGCATCGAGATTCACGACCTCGACAGGCTTGCCAGACAGCAAGGCGGCCATGGCGGCCAGCGCCGGCGCATCGGGGGCGGCGGGCCCCGTGATGTCCAGGATGCGGCTGCCAGGATAGCCATCCGATAGCGCCGCAGCAGCCGCATGCGCGCAATCTTCGCGCGCCACGTACGACACGTGGCCTTGCCCCATGGCCGTTTGCAGCCGGCCATCCACGGCGGCAGTGCCCAGCACCACGAGCAGCAAATCCTGGTAAAACGCGTTGCGCAAGATCGTATGGGCCATGCCGCTGCCCGCCAGCAACGCTTCCGTGGCCCGGTGGTCGTCGTTCAGCAGCGAGCGCTTGCCCTCCTGCGGCTGCAGGAACGAGGTGTAGACGATATGCGCCACGCCCGCCTGGCGCGCCGCCTCGATGGCATGGCGGTACTGTGCCACGCGGCGGCCCGTACCGTCGAGGGTATTCGTGCTGATCAACAACAGGCGCTCGACGCCGTGGAAGGCGCTAGCCAGGCCTTGCGGCTGGTCAAAGTCGCCGCAGCGCACATTGATGCCCTGCTGCTGCCAAGCCGCGTGGCGCTCAGGCGTGCGGGTGATGGCCGTGAGCGCCATGCCGGGCCGGCCGGCGCGATGCCCGATGAGTTCATTGACGACGAGGGACCCCAGTTGGCCGGAAGCGCCGGCGACGGCGAGATGCATTGTTTTCATGTTCTTTTCCTTGTGGCGCGCGCAGGCGCACCCCGGATGGGGCGGCAACGCGCGACGATGATGTAGGGGAATCAAAGGCGGCCATGCGGCGGCCCGCCCCTTGCGGGGCGAAACTGCGGCAGGCTTACAGGAAAGAAGGGAAAACAAGTGTCATGCGCCCAGCATGGCGCGTGGCGCCCGCCCGGTCAAGCGCTTTCGGAGCGCTTGAGCCCGGCATGAGCTAATCGACGCAGTAACGCACGGCATGCGCTTCCATGGGCAGCGGGATTTCCCAGTTCCACAGCATCGACTGCAACTTCTTGTTGCTGAGCGACGTGTCGCGCTGGCCGTTGCGCCGCAGCAGCTCCTTGCGCGGCTGCTCCAGGTACACGAGTTCCACCTGCGCATGGTATTTGTACAGCAGGTTGAGCGTCTTTTCGCGCATCAGTTTGGACAGATGCGTGGCGTTCCACACGAACGGTTCACCCTTGCGCAGCAGTTCGCGCGCCCGCTCTTCCGCATAGTCGCCCACCTGCCCTTCATTCTTGCCGTGCTTCAATCCCAGGGCGATGCGCGCATCGTCGAAGGAGACGACGGGCAGGCGCGGATGGTGCTTCTCCACCCACGTATTCTTGCCCGACGCGGGCAAGCCCGACATGACGATCACGTGCGAGCCCGGCTCCTGGAACAGGGAATAATCGGGGTGCGCCTCGGCGCCGCGAAAGTATTTCACGCGTGTGTGATCGTCGACAAACACCCGGCGCTGGCCATAGCACCCCTCCTCGCGCGCCAGTTCGCGGAACAGTTCGATGGCGTCCAGAATGCGCTGCGGATCGGGACAGATCCTGCCGCGGATATCGGCCTCGGCCAGCATGGCCAGCAAGCGGATATCGACTTGCCACGACAGTTCGCGCACGGTGAACTCGGGCGTCACGCCGCGCCGCGATTGTTCCAGCGCAAAGAACGGCACTTGATGGACGTTAATCAGGCGACAGATTTCCTCGCGCACGGCAAACGGCACATCCACATCCCACAGGGCGATGCGCGCATCGAGGGCGCCCTTGCGCGAGTGGCCGGGCTGGCCGATGGCGCCCGTGACGGGGTCGATCACGGTGGTGCTGCACTTGGCCACGTCGTGCAGCAAGGCGGCCAGGAACACGATTTCCTGCTGCGCCCGCGTGGCTTGCTGGTAATCGGGCATGGCCAGCAGGGATTCCACCACCATCATCGTATGCGTCCACACATCGCCTTCCGCGTGGTACACGGGGTTTTGCGGCGTCGTCTTCGCCAGTTCCAGCTGCGGGAAGGCGGCCAGGCAGGCATCGAAATCGGGCGACTGGCCCGCCGGCGGCACCAGTTGTTGTAACTGTTTCCAGTTCATCTAGTACTCCTTGAAAATGTTGCCAGTTCGTCCAGCGACTGGCAGGTGTGCAAGCCCAGGCTCTCCCACGTGACGAGCGGCTGCGGCGCGTACAGGTCGACGCCCTCGGCCAGCAGATTCGGGATCAATGGACGCGTGCTGTGGTGCGAGCCGCTGTCGAGGATGGTTTGCGTAAAGTCATGCCGCACCAGCTTGTAGCGGGCCAGCACTTGCTCGTCGTCTTCCACCTTCAGGTACAGGCCTTCCGCGTGGTCGGACTTGTCCGTCTGCTTCCAGCACAGGTCCAGCGGCAGCCGTTCGCGCGCCACGACGCCTTCGAAAGCGTCGCGCCACAGGCGGGACTTGGCCAGCGAATGGCGCAGCAGCTGCCACAGCTGTTTCGGCGAAGTCGGCATCAATCCCGCGTACAGCACGGGGACGGACAGCACGGGCGAGCCGGCCAGCATGGCGTGGCGGCGCGCCGTCGACAAAAACATCTGCGTGCGGCGGCAGTACACGTCGAACTCGTTGAAATAATGCGGCAAGCGGTCGTAAAACACGGAATGCTTGCTGTAAGACCATTCGCCAAACAGCACAAATTGATCTTCCAGCAGATGCAGCAAAGCGTGTTCATGCGCATGCGCCCACGGTTTCAACAGGTTGAACTGGCGTTCGCTGCCGCCGCCCGCCAGGTAGTGGCCGCGCGACTGCAGCAGCACCTCGCCCGCATCGCTGAACGACACGGCGGAGTTGGCGCCATCGATTTTTTCCTCGATGACGACGTACCGGCCGGCCAGCTTTTTCAGGGGCATCTGGTCGGAACCGTCGTCGCCATCCTGCAGGCGCGAGCCTTCCAGGTGCGGCGTGCGCGGGTATTTGAATAAGGGCAAAGATTGTAAAAACATAGCGTCCCACGCCGCGTTCACCGGGGCGTGTCCATACAGGGTCAGGGGTGCTGACGACGTGTTCGGGCGTGGACGATCGAGACTAGCGTCTCGGATACGTGTGCGGAAGGAGCAAAAACAGTGCCGCAGCAATCGGGGGCGTCAACGCGCCGAACGATGCTGCAGAGAGCATTTCGTCAGCGTTAGCAGGTGATGGCGAAGAAGCGAGGCACTTTTGGCTCCAATAAGGAAGAGGTTCGAGAAAGAACCGCGAATATAAGGGCTGTTTGATTATTTTGCAAGTGGCGCTGCGTATCGTGCGCCCTCTTGTGCGCACTGTCGGGGCCGGCGGCTTTGCAATCCGCACAAAGTTTGCTAAGCTGGCGGCACTTCCTGTCGCTGCTGCGTGGAAAACAAACATGGCCCTTGCAAAAAGGCCGTGCATTCGTTATTTCCGGAGCAGAATCGTGTTTCCCCTATCCAGATTACAAAAAGCCCTGCGCCGCCAGGGCATCGCTGTCGCCTATGCCGACGGCATTTATACACTCAGCAATCCGCACGCCCAGGCGTCCGTGCTGCTGCCCCACAACTTTCCCATCGAGGAAAAAGCCGTGCGCCAGCTGATGGCATTCGCCGCCGTCGCCGTGCCGGGCCAGGATGGCCATGTCTGCAAGGCCTGCGCCACGCCCGACTTTCACCCGGGCAGCATCGCCCCTGTAGGCAGCATCGTCGCCACCAGCCCCGACATGGTGATTCCCGCCATCCCCGGCACGGACATCGCCTGCGGCATGCGCCTGATCACGACGGGTTTGACCCTGGCGCAGTTCGAGGCGCGCAAGCCGCAACTGCTCGCCAAGCTCAAGCATGTGCTGCTGGAAGACGGCCGCAACGTGCCGCTGCGCTCGAAAGCGTTTGCCGCCCTGTTCGACGTGGGGCCGGAAGCGTTCATCGACAGCCTGCACAATGATGGCTTGTGGCCACGGGTCGACAAGCAGCGCTTGCTGCGCGAGCTCGACGATTGCATCGCCTTGCGCGAACTGGGCGGAGGCTTGCGCCATGCGCCCGAAGCGCTGGTGGGCACGCGCGAAGTGATACGCGACCCCAGCCTGGGCACCACGGGATCGGGCAACCACTTCGTGGAAATCCAGGTGGTCGATGCCGTCATGGACCGCCATGCCGCGTACCGGCACGGACTGGTGCCCGGCGAAGTGGTCGTCATGATCCACAGCGGCAGCCGCGACGTGGGCTTTTTTGTCGGCAGCCGCTGGATGGACCGCGCCAAAGAAGCGTGGCCGGCAGGCGTGCGCCATCCGAAGTCCGGCCTGTACGGCTTGACGGGTGAACTGGCCGGCGAGTACATGGACGCCATGGGCGTGGCGTCGCGCTATGCCTGGGTCAACCGCATGGTATTGGCCGAGCTGGTGCGCGACAGCCTGGCGCAGGTGTTTGCGCAGGATCAGTCCCGCCTGGTGGTGGACGTGCCGCACAACGTCATCCTGCGCGAACACGACATGAACATCCACCGCAAGGGCGCCACGCCCGCGCGCGAAGGCGACCTGGCGCTGATCCCCGGTTCCATGGGCGATTATTCCTATGTAGCCACGGGCATGGGCAATCCCGACTGGCTGTGGTCGTGCTCGCACGGCGCGGGACGCAGCATCCGCCGCCAGGCCATGCGCGCCATGCGGCCCACGGTGGGCGGCGACGAAATGGCGTTCCAGTGCGTGACTTTGCGCGAAGAGCGCCGCGTCGAGGAAGCGCCGATGGCGTATAAAAAGATCGGTCCCGTCATCGCCGCGCAGGAGGAAGCGGGCTTGCTGCAATCGGTGGCCCGCCTGAAACCTTTATTGACGTTCAAGGCCTAGGTCAGCAGCTGCGGCACGGCCGCCGCCATCAGCGAAATGCCGATGGCGGTCAGCACGGCAAACGCGATGCGGCGCATGCCGCGCTGGGCGATCGGTGGCGGATAGCGCTTGCCGGCCATCGTGGCCAGCACGCCGACGGGCAAGGCCAGCGTGCACAGCAGCAAGACTTTCGCATCGAGCTGGCCCTGGCTGCCCGCCATCAGCGAGCGCCCGCCCGCGCTGATGGCGAACAGGAAGATCAGGCTGTAGCGGATGGTGGTCAGACTCATTTCCTGGCGATAAAACTGGTACACGAGCGGCGGTCCCGCCAGCGAAAACAGGCCCGAGAACAGGCCGCCGCACACGCCGCTGATGAAGAAGCTGCGTTTATCCGCCGCGCCCGGTCCCGGCGGCGCCTGCAGCAGGATGCTGACGCCGCCATACACGATGGCCGCGCCCAGCAAGAGCCTCAGGATGGGCGCATACGCCTGGTCCAGATATCCCAATAGCAAGACACCGGCCGCCATGGCCGGCAGCAAGCCGATGCTGGCGGCGCGGATGGCGCGCCAGTCCAGGTGGTGCAAGGCGCCCGGCAAGGCCACGAGGCAATTGGCCAGGGACAACAAACTGACGAGGGCCGCCAGCGCGGGCACAGACGCCAGGCCCAGGCCGCTGGCCACGCCCATGACGATCATGCCCAGTCCGAAACCCGTGACGGTCTGGAAATATGTGCCCGCCGCCACCACGCCCAGCAGCGCCAGCACGGGCAGGCTGAACAACTCAGCGCCCACCCTGGGCCTGCACGGACGTGACGGCAATCACGTTATACACGTCGTCGGCGCAGCAACCGCGCGACAGATCGTTGGCCGGTTTGTTCAAGCCTTGCAGCAAGGGGCCGATGGCGACGGCGCCGCCCATGCGTTCGGCCAATTTATAGCCGATATTGCCCGCGTCCAGATTCGGGAACACCAGCACGTTCGCGCGGCCGTTGACGACGGAATCCTTGACTTTTCTTTGCGAAATCTCGGCCACGATGGCCGCATCGAGCTGCACGTCGCCATCGATGGCCAGCAGCGGACGCTGGGCCTTGACCCGGTCCGTTGCTGCATGCACCTTGTCGACGGCCGCATGGTGGGCGCTGCCGCTGGTGGAAAATGACAGCATGGCCACGCGCGGCTCTTCCATCAGCAAGGCTTGCGCGCTGTCGGCGGCGGCCATGGCGATGTCGGCCAATTCCTCCGCCTTCGGGTCGACGACGAGGGCGCAGTCGGAAAAGATGAAACCGCCCTTCAGGCTGTGAAACGGTTCGCACAGCATCATCAGGAAAAAGCTCGACACGAGCTTGAAGGCCGGGGCGACGCCGATGATCTGGATGGCGCTGCGCACCACGTCGGCCGTCGTGTGCACGGCGCCCGCCACGCAACCGTCCGCGTCGCCCAGACGCACCATCAGGTTGGCGTAGCACAAGGGATCTTGCACGGCGATCCTCGCCTGCTCCACCGTCATGCCCTTGGCTTGACGCAGCACAAACAATTGCTGGGCATAGTGTTCCGACTCGTCGGACGTTTCCGGGTCGACCAGGCGCACGGCATCCAGGTCCAGCGCCTGTTCGCGCGCCAGGGCCAGGATGGCGGCCGGCTTGCCGACGATGGTGATGTGCGCCAGGCCGTCGCTGGCCGCACGCGCGGCCGCCTGCAGCACGCGCACGTCGCCGCCCTCGCACAAGACGATGTTTTTCGGCACGGCGCGGGCTTGCGCGATGATGCGGTGCAGGGCTTTCATGGCGACTCCAATTCGGTAAAAAAATGCCGGAACCATGGAAGCATGAAACATGGTTCCGGCACATAAAACCCGGCGCGATTACCGGGGTCATACAAGGATCGGGCAGACTGATTACACGTAGTCTTTGTACTTGTCCAGGTGGCGGATCGGCTTGCTCAGGGCATCGCGGCGGAACGGGTCGCCCAGCTCGCGCGTGCACATGATTTCGATGATGGTGGTCTTGCCTTCATTCATCTGCATGTCGATGGCCTTTTTCAGGGCCGGACCCACGTCTTCCAGCTTGTCGACCGTGATGCCTTCGGCGCCCATGGCCCGTGCAATCTCGGCAAAGCTCTGGTTGTCCAGCTCGCCTGCCACGAAGCGGCGGTTGTAGAAATCGACCTGGTTTTTCTTTTCCGCGCCCCACTGGCGGTTGTGGAACACCACGGCCGTCACGGGAATGTTGTGGCGCACGCAAGTCATCGTTTCCATCAAGCTCATGCCCCAGGCGCCGTCGCCTGCATACGACACGGCCGGACGGTGCGGCGCGGCAACCTTGGCGCCGATAATCGTCGGGAAGGCATAACCGCAATTGCCAAAGCTCATCGCCGCAAAGAAGCTGCGCGGCTTTTCAAAGCGCAAATAGCTGTTCGCCACCGAATTGATGTTGCCGATGTCGGTCGACACCATCACGTCTTCCGGCATGGCTTTTTCCAGCTCACGCAGGACCTGGCGCGGGTGCAGGTAATTGCCCGGCTCTTTCTTTTGCTCTTCGATCATGTCCAGGCTGTACGCATCTTTCTCGTGCGTCCAGTTCGTCAATTCCTCTTCCCACGCGGCCTTTTCCGCTTGCACGGTGGCATAGCGTTCCTCGCGCGTGGCGTCGCAATCGAGCTGCTTGCCATCCAGGCGGGCAATAATCGCCTTGGCGGCCGCCTTGGCGTCGCCGCAGATGCCCACCGAAATCTTTTTGACCAGGCCCAGCATCTTGTTGTCCGCATCGATCTGGATAATCTTCGCGTTCTTCGGCCAGTAATCCATGCCGTGCTGCGGCAAGGTGCCGAACGGTCCCAGGCGCGAGCCGAGGGCGACGACGACGTCGGCCTGGGCGATCAGTTTCATTGCCGCCTTGGAACCCTGGTAGCCGAGCGGGCCGCACCACAGCGGGTGGCTGGCGGGGAACGAGTCATTGTGCAGATAGCTGTTGACGACGGGCGCGCCCAGGCGCTCGGCCAGAGCCTTGCACTCTTCGATGGCTTCGCCCATGACGACGCCGCCGCCCGAGATGATCACGGGGAACTTGGCCTTGGCCAGCAGTTCCGCCGCATCGTTCAGGCTTTGCTCGCCGCCGGCGCCGCGGTCCAGGCGGTTCGGTTTCGGGATTTCCGCCTTGATTTCGCCATAGAAATAGTCACGCGGGATATTCAGCTGGGTCGGGCCCATTTCCGACATGGCGCGGTCGAAGCAGCGGCCCGTGAATTCCGCCATGCGGGCGGGATTGGTGACGTGGCCTTGATATTTCGTAAATTCCTCGAACATCGGCAACTGGTTCGCTTCCTGGAAGCCGCCCAGGCCCATGCTCATCGTGCCCGTCTCGGGAGTAATGATCACGACGGGCGTGTGCGCCCAGTAGGCGGCGGCGATGGCGGTCACGCAATTGCTGATGCCGGGGCCGTTCTGGCCGATGACGACGCCATGGCGGCCCGAAACGCGCGCATAGCCGTCAGCCATGTGGCCGGCGCCCTGCTCATGCACGACGGGAATCAGGCGGATGCCGGCGGGGGCAAAGATATCCATCGGGTCCATGAAGGCCGAGCCCATGATGCCGAACATGTCGGTCACGCCATTGGCGGCCAGGGTTTCCACGAACGCTTCGGAAGGCGTCATCTTTTGCGGGCCCACTGGAACGGCAGCGGCGGCGGCTTTTTGGTCGGACAAATCGGTCATGGCTCAGTCTCCTTACGGTTTTATGAAAAATCGGTATATTTTGTTCCGATATTTGAAATACTTGTTCAATTTAACGGTTGCGAAATGCGCTGTCAATGAAATTTCATGAAAAATCGGACTGTTTCATTCCTGAATCCGGAATCCGTGACTTTGCCCCACTCCTGAAACAACAATGGCGGCTTATCCGCAACAGACAAGCCGCCATCCCTCGCCGCGCCGTCGCGCTTAGAACTTCAAGCGCATGCCGGCCGTAAAGGCGCTCGAGTTATGCCCAGGCAAGGGCACGCTGCCGCCGCTCGATGCATCGCCGACGAAGTTGGTACCCGCGCCATCGTTGCTGATGCGGCCGTACGAGGTGTACAGATTCGTGCGCTTGGACAAGGCATACGTGTAGCCGATGGCCAGCTGGCGCCCGCCGCGGCGCGCATTCGTGCGGTCATCCTTGCGGATGTACGAAGCCATCACGCTGCCCGCCGCGCCCACGGGGGCCGATGCGCCCAGCATGTAGTTGCGGAAATCCGTGCCCGCATCGTCCTTGTCCGTCTCATACGCGGCGTGCAGCTTGGCGGGGCCGAAGTCGTAGGTGCCGCCCAGCAAGGTGACTTTCGCCGTGTTCAGCGGCGTATCCTTGCGGTTGTCGTGGGCCAGGGTCAGCACGAGCGGGCCGTTGGCGTAGTCGATGGAAAAGTCGATGGTGCGGCCCAGCGTGTTGCTGTCCGGCTTTTCGCCCAGGCCGTACATGACGGCGGCCGACAAGCCGTTCACCTTCGGCGTCTCGTACATGATGGAATTTTTCGTGCGCAGGCTGGCCACGCTCATCAGGTTGATCGAGGCGCCCGTCATGCCCGTCTCGAACGGGTCGATATTGTCCAGCGCGGTGAACAGCGGGTTGTGCTGCAAGCCCAGGTTCACGGCGCCGAAGCCGCCCGACAGGCCCACGTAAGCCTTGCGTCCGAACAAGGCGCCCTGGCGGTTGGCGCCCGTGTCGAGGTCGAGGCCATTTTCCAGCAAGAAGTTAGCTTTCAGATTATTGCCCAGGTCTTCCGTGCCCTTGAAGCCGATGCGGCTGCCCGACTGCACGCCGGTGGCCAGCTTGGTGACGGAACCGTCCGCGCCACCGTGTTCGGACGTCAGGCCCGCGTCGAGCAAGCCGTACACGGTGACGGACGATTGGGCGCTGGCGTTGCCGGCAAGGAAGGAAGCCAGGATGGCTGCCGCTACGAGTGTGTGTTTCATGTCATCTCCAGGTATTGTGGTTTTTATAAACGCTTGAAACGATAATCGACTACGGTGCTGCAATTGCGGGTAAATGCGGTGGCTCAGGCGATCAGCCCGGCCATCGGCGACGAGGGCGAAGCGCTCATGGCGTTCGCTCTCCGGGGCATGCGTCCGGCCAAGTAAGCCTCGCGCCCGCCCTGCACTGCCAGTTTCATGGCGCGCGCCATGCGTATCGGTTCGCGCGCCGCCGCGATGGCGGTATTCATCAGGATGCCGTCGCAACCGAGTTCCATGGCGATGGCCGCGTCCGACGCCGTGCCCACGCCCGCGTCGACCAGCACGGGGACGCGGGCTTGCTCGATGATCAGCGACAAGTTCCACGGATTCAAAATACCCATGCCCGAACCGATCAGTGACGCCAACGGCATGACGGCGATGCAGCCGAGGTCTTCCAGCATGCGCGCCTGGATGGGGTCGTCGCTGCAATACACCATCACCTGGAAGCCGTCGCGCACCAGCTCCCCGGCCGCCTTTAAGGTTTCCGGCATGTTCGGGAACAAGGTCTTTTCATCGCCCAGCACTTCCAGCTTGCACAGCGGGTGGCCGCCCAGCAGCTCGCGCGCCAGCTGCAAGGTGTAGACGGCGTCGCGCGCGTTGTAGCAGCCGCCCGTGTTGGGCAGGATCGTGTATTTCGATGGCGGGATGAAGTCGAGCAAGTTCGGCTCGCCCTTTTCCTGGCCGATGTTGACCCGGCGGATCGTCACGGTGACGATGTCGGCGCCGCTCTCTTCGATGGCCAGGCGCGTTTCCTCGAAATCCTTGTATTTACCTGTGCCCACCAGCAGGCGCGACTGGTAGGTGGTGCCGGCCAGGGTCAGGCCGCTGGGTGGCTGGCTGGGGGTGGCGTCGTCTCTCATCGTGGTGCTCTCCTAAGTTGAACCAAAGCGGTCTCTTGCCGGGGCGGCTCGCCGCAAAACGCAAAATCGACTTCCGGCCGGCGTCCCGACACGAGGTCGGCGATCGCCCTGCCCGCGCCGCAGCCCATGGTCCAGCCCAGGGTGCCGTGACCCGTGTTGAGGAACAGCTGGCGGTAGCGCGTGGCGCCGATGTAGGGTACGTTCGACGGCGTCAGGGGGCGCAAGCCAGCCCAGTAGACGGGGTCGCTGTAATCGCAGGCGTGGGGAAACAGCGCCTGCACGCGGCGCGTGATGGCGGCGCAGCGCACGGGATTGAGTTCCCGCGTGTAGCCGTTCAGCTCGCACGTGCCCGCCACGCGCAAGCGCTCGCCCAGGCGCGAAAACACCAATTTGTAGCCGTCGTCCGTCAGCGAGACGGTCGGTGCGGCGGATGGGTCAAGGATCGGATAGGTGGCGGAATAACCCTTGCCCGGATACAACATCAAGCGTATGCCCAGCGGCTGCAGCAGGGGCGCGGAAAAGCTGCCCATGGCCACCACCACGGCGTCCGCGTATTCCAGGCGGTGGCGCCCGTGCGCATCGATGCATTCCACGCCCGTGATGCGTTCGCCGTCCGCCAGCAGGCGCGTCACTGTGGTGCCGTACTGGAAATCCGCGCCGGCCGCCGCGGCGCGGGCCGCCAGCGCCGTGGTAAACAGATGCACGTCGCCCGACTCGTCGCTGGCCGTGAAATCGCCGCCGACGATGTGCCGGCGGGCATGGGCCAGGGCCGGCTCCAGCCGTATCACTTCATCCGCGCTGACGGTGTTGCGCGGGCAGCCCAGTTCGCGCAAGAGCGCGGCGCCCGCTTGCGATTTGTCAAACTCTTGCTGCTCCGTATAAAAATGCAGGATGCCCCGCTCCAGGTGGTCATACGCGATGCCCGTCTCGCGCCGCAAGGCTTGCAGGCTCTGCCGGCTGTACTCGGCCAGGGCAACGATCTGGCGCATATTGCGCGCCACCCGCGACGGCAGGCATTCGCGCAGGTAGTGCAAGGCCCATTGCCATTGCAGCGTATCGAGGCGGGGCCGGAACAGCAGCGGCGCATCGTCCTTGCCCAGCCAGCGCACGACCTTGCGCAGGGTGGCGGGATTGGCCCACGGTTCCGCATGCGAGACGGAAATCTGTCCGCCGTTGCCGAAGCTGGTTTCCTGCGCGGCGCCCGCCTGGCGCTCGAACACGCGCACGTCGTGGCCCGCCTGGCGCAAATACCAGGCCGATGCCGTGCCGACCACGCCGGCGCCGAGGACGAGGATCTTCATGGCGGGCCCGGTTCGCTTAGCGCGTCAGCAGGACGGCAATGGCGACGAAGGCGGCAATCCACACCGTTTCCATCACCAGCATGATCACGGGACGCCAGCCCAGCGAGGCCAGCGACTGGAACGACGTTTTCACGCCCAGCGCGGCGATGGCGATGACGAGGCAGGCGCGCGAAGCATTGTTGATCCAGCCATTCACTTCCTGCGGGATCAGGCCCAGGCTGTTGGTAATGACGAGCCAGACAAAGCCGATCAGGAAAAACGGCACCAGCGGCGGCGCATCGACTTCGCTCTTGCCGTCCTTGCGCTTGAACATGATCGACAGGCCCAGCACGACAGGCACGAGGCAGGCGACGCGCGTCAGTTTCACGAAGGTGGCCACGTCGCCCGTGTGGTTGCTGACCAGGTAGCCGGCGCCCACCACTTGCGCCACGTCATGGATGGTGCCGCCGATGAACACGCCCGCTTCCGTCGGGTCAAAGCCCAGCAGCTTGACCAGCAGCGGGTAGACGATCATGGCCAGGGTCGACAGCGACGTCACGCCCACCACCGTCAGCAGCGTGAATTTCTCGTTTTCCTTGGTTTGCGGCAGCACGGCCGAGATGGCCAGCGCGGCCGAGGCGCCGCAGATGGCCACGGAACCACCGGACAAAATCCCTTCCGTGATGGGCCGTTTCAGCCACCTGGCCAGCATATAGCCAAAGCCCAGGGTGGCCACCAGGCCGCCGACGACGATCAATAAGGGTGTCACGCCCACGGAAGCGATCTGGTTGAAGGTGATGCGCGCGCCCAGCAGGGCCACGCCCGTGCGCAGCAGCACCTTGCTGCAAAACTCGATGCCGGGCTTGCAGGTAGGGTCGGATGCGAGGAAGTGGAAGGCCAGGCCGAAGAACAGCGCATACAGCAACTGGGGGCCGCCGTAATTGCTGGAAATAAAGGTGGCCGACAGGGCGATCACCAGCGCGATGGCCACGCCGGGCCAGCTGCGCAGCACGGCGCGGGGACGCCAGATGGCGACGGCGGAAGACAGGTAGGGAATGTTCTTGTCGACAACGCGTGTTATCGCTGAGGAGTTGGTTTTCATGCGGGTCCGCTCATAATGTTTTAAAAATTGGGACATTTCATCTCGTTTTTTAATAATACACGATGAGCTAGCGAAGTCCATGCTTTTCCATGAAAATTGAAACCGGATGTTCCGGAAACTGACGTTTTAAGGTTGATGCTGGCGTAAACGACAAGCGGCGCGGCCCTTTGCAGGGACGCGCCGCTCTTTAACTATGAGCCTGAGGGCTTACTTTTTGTTCAGGCGGGTAATCAGGCTGGATGTATCGTAGCGGTTACCGCCCGCCTGCTGCACTTCGCCATAGAACTGGTCCGTCAAGGTCGTCACGGGCAAGTCGCTGCCGTTGCGCTTGGCTTCGGCGAGGCAGATGCCCAGGTCCTTGCGCATCAGGTCGACGGCGAAGCCGAAGTCGAACTTGCGCTCGATCATGGTCTTGCCCCGGTTTTCCAGCTGCCACGACTGCGCCGCACCCTTGGAAATCACGTCGACGACGAGGGCCGCGTCCAGGCCCGCGTTTTCCGCAAAGGCGATGCCTTCGCTCAAGGCTTGCACGAGGCCCGCGATGCAGATCTGGTTGACCATTTTTGTGAGCTGGCCGGAACCGGAGGCACCCATGTAGGTGACGGCGCGCGAGAACAGCGCGATGACGGGCTCGGCCCTTGCATACGCTTCCGCATCGCCGCCAACCATCACGGTCAGCTTGCCGTTTTCCGCGCCCGCCTGGCCGCCGGACACGGGCGCGTCGAGGAAGAACACGCCCTGCTCTTTCGCCGCCGCATGGATGGTGCGCGCCGCTTCGGCCGAGGCCGTCGTATGGTCGATCAGGATGCTGCCCGGCGCCATGGCGGACAGCAAGCCGCCCTCTTCCAGGATGACTTGATACAGATCATTATCGT
This sequence comes from Janthinobacterium sp. SUN100, assembly GCF_030397705.1. Taxonomy (NCBI): domain Bacteria; kingdom Pseudomonadati; phylum Pseudomonadota; class Betaproteobacteria; order Burkholderiales; family Oxalobacteraceae; genus Janthinobacterium; species Janthinobacterium sp. SUN100. Next base: position 561,945 of record NZ_JAPUBU010000002.1, read on the forward strand.
TGCCGATGCACGTAAACACGAACTCGGCGCCTGCAGCGGCGGCGGCCGGCGTGGCGGCGCTGCTGCCCTTGTGCTGTTCCAGCCAGGCGGCCGCGCGGGCCGGATTGCGGTTGTACACGGTGACGTCGTGCCCGCCCGCCGCCAGGTGACCTGCCATGGGGAAACCCATGACGCCCAAACCGATGAATGCCACTTTTGCCATATTGTCCGTCCTGTCGATGAATGAATCCGATTATTGTTGCACAAACAGTCGCCGCCGGCAGCCTCAAGGCGCGGGGGCGCGCCGATAATACAGGTCGAACTCTTCCTCGCCATCGGGCACGAAGCCGTGACGCACATAGAAACGGTTCGCCTCGCTGCCGCGCAAGGCGCCCACACGCACGCTCTTGCGGGCCGCATCGGCCTCGGCAAACACGCGCGCCAGCACGGCCGCGCCCATGCCTTGCCGCTGGTAGCCGGGCGCCAGGTAGAGGTGGTCGAGCAACAGATAGTCCGCTTGCGGCCGCAACACATAGAAGCCGGCCAGCGTGTCGTCATGGCGCAACTGCCAGGTGCAATCGGGGTCGAACGTGGCCAGGAAGCGCTGGCGCGCCCGCTGCGGGTCATAGCGGCCGATGCGCTCCAGGCTTGCGCGCATGGCAGCCACGCGCAGGCTGGCCAGCGCCTCGCCATCGGCCAGGCTGGCAGGCAAGAAGGTCAGCACAGCAGTTCGCGCAGCGCCGCCACCAGGGCTGCGCATTCGTCCGGGTTGCCTATGCTGATGCGCAAATACTGGCTGATGCGCGGTGCATTGAAATGGCGCACGATCACGGAACGGGCGCGCAAGCCGGCGGCCAGTTGCGCCGCGTCATGCTGCGGGTGGCGGGCAAACACGAAATTGGCCACCGAGGGCAGCACCTCGAAGCCCAGCGCCGCCAGGTCCGCCGTCAACTGCTCGCGGCTGGCGATCACGGCCTGGCGCGTTTGCTGGAAATACGCTTCGTCGTGCAGCGACGCGACGGCGCCGGCCAGCGCCAGCCGGTCCAGCGGATACGAATTGAAACTGTTCTTCACCCTTTCCAGCGCCTCGATCAGGTCCGGGTGCCCGAAAGCACTGCCCACGCGCAAGCCGGCCAGCGAGCGCGACTTCGAGAACGTCTGCACCACCAGCAAGTTCGGATAACGCTCGACCAGGGCCACGGCACTCTCGCCGCCGAAATCCACATACGCTTCATCGACCACCACGACGGCGTCGGGATGGTCGCGCAGCATGGTTTCCACGCCGGCCAGCGGCAAGTCCACGCCTGTCGGCGCGTTGGGATTGGGGAAGATGATGGCGCCGCACGGCCCCTGGTAGTCTTCCGGACGGATGCGCATGGCATCGTCGAGCGCTACCGTGCGGTAATCGATGCCGTACAGCTTGCAATACACGGGATAGAAGCTGTAGCTGATGTCCGGGAACAGCAGCGGCGCATCGTGCTTGAGCAAGGCCATGAAGGCCAGCGCCAGCACTTCGTCGGAACCGTTGCCGACGAACACTTGCGCGCTGCTCAAGCCGTGGTAATCGGCCAGGGTTTGCTTCAATTCGCTGGCGGAAGGGTCCGGATACAGGCGCAGGCTGTCGTTGGCCGCTGCGCGCAGCGCGGCCAGCACCTGGGGCGAAGGGCCGTAGGGGTTTTCGTTGGTGTTGAGTTTGACCAGGCCGGGCAGTTTCGGTTGCTCGCCCGGGATGTAGGGGGTCAGCTCGCTGACGATGGTGCTCCAGAATCGGCTCATTATTTATTGGTGGGGGCAGGATGGGGATACGGTAGATTACCATAGGGTGAGCGGGGTCAAGGCGGACACCATCGGCGAAGAGTAGCGTGGGCGACATCGGCCCCAACGTGAAGAGGACGCAGCATGAACAGCATGCACAAGCTGAGCGATACGCAGGTGCGGCATGGCGCGCTGACGCCACAGTCACGCCAGCGCAAGATCGATGCGTGGCTGCAGGTCGCAGCCAGTCTCAGCGAGCAGATCACCGTGGAGTTGCAGACTGCCACGGAGCAGCTACAGGGCGAAGGAATGGCCGACTTGCAGCGCGTGACGGCGCTGGCGCAACGCCTGGCAAGCAATAGCAAAGCCATGCGCGATACCCTCGGGACACTGTTTGACAGCGGTGAAAAAAGCGAGGAGCATGCAGTGACAAGCACGGAGGATTGCGCCATGGACGAGCAAGTCAACGCACTGGCAAAAGACATGGCCAGTGTGAAACTGGGCGTAAAGGATGTAAAGGTCGATGTGGCTGACATCAAGGTGGATGTTGCTGGTCTGAAAACGGATGTCACTGGCCTCAAGGTGGATGTTGCTGGTCTGAAAACGGATGTCGCTGCTCTCAAGACCGATGTCGGCGTTCTCAAGACGGATGTCAGTGGCTTGAAACTGGACCTCGCTGTGGTGCGCTCCAATTATGCGACCAAGTCAGATGTGGCTGAGGCGAAGTCGGCTGTCATCCTGTCGTGCGTGGGGACGATCATTGCCATGTCGGGCGTCGCGTTTGCGGTGGCCAAGCTCGTGCACTAGCTTGCGGTAGTGGGGACGCTGGCTTTCAAAGTCTGAATGGAGGAAAAAACGCCTTGCGCTGCGCGCTTTGGGCGGTTTTTCTACCTGGACTTTGCGCTGGTGGTCTTTTGACCTTGGGGGAATAAAAAAAGCTCCCTTGCGGGAGCTTCTCTTATGTATTCTGGCGGAGAGGGTGGGATTCGAACCCACGGTACGATTTAACGTACGCTTGATTTCGAGTCAAGTACATTCGACCACTCTGCCACCTCTCCGTTTACTGCGGTCTATTCGTTCAAACTGACGTGCCTGTTTGAACGAGGCGCTATTTTAGCATGGGGATTGTTGGGTTGGGTAGGGGTTTTATTGGCGATTTGCAACTGAGGGCTGGTAGCCAAACCAAAAAACTGATCGGGCGATTCGGGGAGCCTCGTACAAGGCGCGGCTCGCCTTTGTAGACGCCACCTTGGCGCACGCGTGAAAACCAATTTGACGATTCGGGGAGCCTCGCGCGAGTACGCGCTCGTCTTCGAATCCCACGCGCAAGGCGCGCAGGCGCCTTGCTCCTCTTCGCCGCCACAAATAAAAAAAGCTCCCTTGCGGGAGCTTTCTCTATTTGTTCTGGCGGAGAGGGTGGGATTCGAACCCACGGTACGATTTAACGTACGCTTGATTTCGAGTCAAGTACATTCGACCACTCTGCCACCTCTCCATTTGCTGCGGTCTTTTCCCGCATTGCTGCGAGAAGGCAAGATTATAGCAGCCGCTTGAAAAAATGGAAGGACTATTTTGCGCCTTCCATTCACCGGGCTGCGTGAGCCTTTCAGGCCTTCAGGTGCGTCAGGCCGCCCATGTAGGGGCGCAGCACGGCCGGGATCTCGACGCTGCCGTCCGCTTGCTGGTAGTTTTCCAGCACGGCCACCAAGGTGCGGCCCACTGCCAGGCCGGAGCCGTTCAGGGTGTGCGCCAGTTCCGGCTTGCCGGCCGCGTTGCGGAAACGCGCCTGCATGCGGCGGGCCTGGAAGGCTTCGCAGTTCGACAGGGACGAAATCTCGCGGTAGGTGTTTTGCGCCGGCAGCCATACTTCCAGGTCGAAGGTCTTGGTAGCGCCGAAACCCATGTCGCCCGTGCACAGCGACATCACGCGGTATGGCAGGCCCAGGCGTTGCAAGATGCTTTCCGCATGGCCGACCATTTCTTCCAGCACCTGGTACGACGTGTCCGGATGCACTACTTGCACCATTTCCACCTTGTCGAACTGGTGCTGGCGGATCATGCCGCGCGTGTCGCGGCCGTAGCTGCCCGCTTCCGAGCGGAAGCATGGCGTGTGGGCCGTCATTTTCAGGGGCAGTTGATCGAGCGCCAGGATTTCATCGCGCGCGATGTTGGTCAGCGACACTTCCGACGTGGGGATCAGGTAGAAGGTCTCGCCCTCGCCTTCCGCGCCGCCTTTTTTCACCGAGAACAGATCGGCTTCGAATTTCGGCAGCTGGCCCGTGCCGCGCAAGGAATCGGCGTTGACCATGTACGGGGTGTAGCATTCCGTGTAGCCGTGCTCGTCCACGTGGGTGTTGAGCATGAATTGCGCCAGTGCGCGGTGCAGGCGGGCGATGCCGCCCTTCATGACGGAGAAGCGCGAACCGGTCAGCTTCGTGGCCACTTCGAAGTCGAGGCCCAGCGGGCCACCCACGTCGACGTGATCCTTGACCTCGAAATCGAAGGTGCGTGGCGTGCCGACCTTGCGCACTTCCACGTTGCCCGACTCGTCCGTGCCCAGGGGCGACGATTCATGCGGCAAGTTCGGCACGGCCATGATGAAATCGCTCAGCTTGGCTTGCACCAGGGTCAGGGCCGCTTCATCGGCTTTCAACTCATCGCCCAGGCCGGCCACTTGCGCCATCACGGCCGAGGTGTCTTCCCCCTTGCCTTTCAACATGCCGATTTGCTTGGACAGCGCATTGCGCTTGCCCTGCAGCTCTTCGGTGCGCGTCTGGATCGCCTTGCGTTCGGCTTCGAGGGCGGTAAAGCCTGCCACGTCGAGCTGGAATTTGCGCGTCGCCAGGCGTTCTGCGACGGTGGCGATGTCTTTACGGAGAAGTTGGATATCTATCATGGGTGGATGGCGGTGCCGATGTATCGAAAGCACTCATTGTACCAAGACCCAGTTCACTTCGATGAGTTTTGCGCAAGGTCAACCATCGTCATGGCGGCCTGGCCGGGCACTCGCGCCCGCTTTACATTTTCTGCTTGGCTTATTGCTTAAATGAACGCGGCTTTTTCGGCAGCGGTCAGGCGGCGGGCGCTGACGGTAACGACAGGCATGTCTGCGGCCTGGGCGATCACGCTGCTGCTGGCGCTCACTTCCAGGGTATTCGCGCCGGCGGTGGCGAAGCTGGCGCCGATGGCGATGATGGCGGCGGCGACAAAGGTGATTTCCATGTTTTTCAGTGCGTTCATGATGTGACTCCTGGTTAGTTTGTTTCGTTGACTGCTGCTGGTATGGTGGTACTTTAGCCAACGGCCGCAAACAACGCCACCGGCTTGCGACCAGCGGCGAAAAACAGGGAGCGAACGGTGAAAAACGGGGACTGAAGGGAAAACAAGGGAATGAACAACGCCTGACAAAACCGTAGCGAGCGGCAGTGATTTGTGGCTAAGAAGCGCAACCGTGCTAGAGCACGGTGAGCATCGCAGGCCGCAAAGCGCGCCGCGCAGTAGGTTTTGACAGGCGTTCTACAAGGCGTCCTTGACGAGATGCCCCAGGCGGCCGATAGCCTGCTCGATGCGCGGCGTCCACGCATTGCCGCAATTGAGGCGCAGATAATTGCCGAACTTGCCCGAGGCCGAGAACAGCTGGCCCGGCATATACGCCACGCCGTCCGCGATCGCCTGGCCATGCAGGGCCAGCGCATCGACTTGCGGCGGCATCTGCACCCACAGCACGAAACCGCCCTGCGGCTCGGACAGCATGCAGTCCGCCGGAAAGCTGGCCGCCACGGCGTCGGACATGCGGGCGATGCGCTGCACCAGGGTGCGCCGCATCTTGCGCAGCTGCTGGTCGTAGCTGCTGCCTTCCAGAAAGTCGGCCAGCACGGCCTGGAAGAAATGGCTGGTGGCGCCGCTCGACACGGTTTTCAGCAGCGCCACTTCCTGCGCGAAACGCCCGGCCAGCACGTAGCCCACGCGCGACGCGGGGGTGATCGCCTTGGAAAACGAGGAGCACAACAGCACATTGCCGCTCGTGTCATAGGCCTTCACGGGCCACGGACGCTGCGGCGCAAAGCACAGGTCGCCATATACGTCGTCTTCCACCAGCGGAATATTGAATTCCGACAGCAGCCCCGCCAGCCGCTTCTTGTTTACTTCCGGCATGACGCAGCCGAGCGGGTTGTTCGCGTTCGGCACGAACAGGCACGCTTGCACGAGGCCGGCGCGCAGGGCCAGTTCCAGCGCGTCGAGCGACGGCCCCGTCTTCGGGTCGGTGGGAATTTCCAGCGCCTTCATGCCCAGGCTTTCGATCATCTGCAGCAGCACGAAATACGTGGCCGACTCGATGGCGATGGTGTCGCCCGGCTTGGCGACGGCGCGCAGGCACAGGCTGATCGCTTCCGTGCAGGAATTCGTCACGACGATCTCGTGCGGGTCGAGCTTGCCCCAGTCCAGCGCCCGGCGCGCCACCTGGCGCAGGAAATTGCCTTCGCTGATGTCGTAGCAGCTGACTTTACTCAGCAGGACGGGATCGCGCCGCGCCACGGCGCTGATGGTGCGCTGCATGCGCTTGATCGGCAGGATCTCGTCGGGCGGCCATGCCGTGCCCAACTGCACGATATTCGCCGTTTCGTTATCCTTCAGCACGCGCATCAACAGATTGTTGATGCCGACAAAGGCCGGCTCCTTCAGGTGCTGGGCGTCGGCGCTGCAGGGCCGGCGCGGCGCCCGGTGGCGCACGAAATAGCCGGACTGGGGCCGCGCATCGACCTGCCCCCGGTCTTCCATCAGGCGCAAGGCTTGCATCACGGTACTGATGGAAATGCGCTTTTGCTGCGCCAGGTGGCGTATCGACGGCAGGCGGTCGCCGGGCGCGAACACGCGCGAGTCGATCAGCGCACCCAGCTCGTTGGCCAGGTGTTCGTACAGATTCAAATGCGCGCTCATGTTCATCCCTTCAGTATGCGGCGGCCGCGCGGGGCCGGCACAGATACAGTTGTCCGCTTTTTTGATAAGCACAGTCTACGGCGAAGTGTACTGTATTCATCACAATTTCGATTTCCTGCATCTGTCATGGTTCACGGCAAGGGCCTAAGCTGTTCCTGTCAGCACAACAGGAGCGACGCCATGCATACCGACCACGAATTACGCAACGAACGGCCCTTGCGCCTGGAAAAAGCGCACGCCAAGGTCATCGAATGCCTGTCCGGCACGGCGTGGATCACGGCCTACGCCCAGTTCGAGGATTGCGTGCTGCGCAGCGGCGAACGCTACACGATACCGAATGACGGCCTGGTGCTGGTCGAAGCCGTGGGTAGCGGACACATCCGCGTCCATGGCACGGCCGCACCGCGCCCCGCCCTGCTGCGCTGGCTGAACCTGGCACTGCCTCACACCTTGAATATTAGGAATACATGACTCAAGCACCACCACCGCGCGTCCTCGTCACGGGCGCCGCCGGCGTTATCGGCACCGTTTTCTGGAAGAGCCGGCACGGGGAATTTTCCCTGCGCCTGGCCGACCTGCACACAGGCAAGCTGGCCGAAGCGCCCTGCCCGTTCATTCAGCTCGACGTGAGCGACTATAGTGCCTGCCTGGCCGCCTGCGCCGGCATCGACATGGTGCTGCACCTGGCCGGCGTGCCGCACGCCAGCGCCGATTTCGATGCGCAACTGCTGCAACCGAACGTCATCGGCACGCACAATATCTTCCGCGCGGCACAGGCGCAAGGCGTGAAAAGAGTCGTGTTTGCCAGCAGCGCACAAGCCGTGGAAGGCTATCCGCTCGATGTGCAGGTGCACGAGCACATGCCGGCGCGCCCGGCGAACATGTATGGCGCCAGCAAGGCCTTCGGCGAAGGCGTGGCCTCCGCGTTCGCCCACCAGCATGGCATGACGGCGATCGCCGTGCGCATCGCCAACGTGGCGCAGTTTGAGAAAGGTCAACAACACAGCGCGCGCGACATCGCCGCCTTCATCAGCGAGCGCGACGTGGTGCAATTGCTGGCCCGCTGCATCGCCGCCGACGTGCCGCCCGGCTACCACGTCGTGCATGGCGTGTCGGACAACCGTTATAAACGCTTGTCGATCGCGGCGACGCGCCAGCTGGTGGGCTACGCGCCGCAGGATGACGGTTTTACCTTGCTGGGCCTGTAAGCCTCAGCCCTTCCCTGCCTTCCTGTCCAGCTCGCGCAGCCACGCCAGCTTGTCGGCGATCTTGCTTTCCAGGCCGCGCGGCACGGGCTGGTACCAGCCTGGTTCCGCCATGCCGTCCGGAAAATACGTTTCACCGGCCGCATACGCATCAGGTTCATCGTGCGCATAGCGGTAGGCGTGGCCGTAGCCCAGTTCCTTCATCAGCTTCGTCGGCGCATTGCGCAAGTGCACGGGCACTTCCTTCGATTTATCTTTCTTGACGAAGGCCATGGCCGTGTTGAACGCGTTGTAGCCGGCATTGCTTTTCGCGGCAATCGCCAGGTAAATCACGGCCTGGCCCAGCGCCAGCTCGCCTTCGGGCGAACCGAGCCGTTCATATGTTTCCGCCGCGTCATTGACCATGGTCAAAGCGCGGGGATCGGCCAGGCCGATGTCTTCCCAGGCCATGCGCACGATGCGCCGCGACAAATAACGGGGGTCGGCGCCGCCGTCGATCATGCGGCAAAACCAGTACAGGGCCGCGTCCGGGTTGGAACCGCGCACGGACTTGTGCAGGGCGGAAATCTGGTCATAGAAATTGTCGCCGCCCTTGTCGAAGCGGCGCGAATTCAAGGTGAGCGCATTGTCGACGAAGGCCGCGTCGATTTTGGTCGTGCCCGTCGAGCTGGCGGCCGTCTCGGCCTGCTCCAGCAAATTCAGGAAGCGCCGCGCATCGCCGTCCGCGTAGCCGATCAGGGTGTCGGCCGCCGCCTCGTCGAAGCTCAGGTGCATCAAGGCCGTGGACTGCGCCTTGGCCAGCAACTGCTTCATCTCGTCTTCGTTGAGCGATTTCAACACATACACTTGCGCGCGCGACAGCAGCGCCGAATTGACTTCGAAGCTGGGGTTTTCCGTCGTCGCGCCGATGAACGTCACCAGGCCCGATTCAACGAAGGGCAGCAAGGCGTCTTGTTGCGATTTATTAAACCTGTGGATTTCATCGACGAACAATAAGGTGTGCTTGCCGAACTGGTCCAGGCTGTGGCGGGCCTGGTCCATGGCTGCGCGGATATCTTTCACGCCAGCAAATACGGCCGACAAGGCGATGAATTCACTGTCGAAGGCATTCGCCATCAGGCGCGCCAGGGTGGTCTTGCCCACGCCGGGCGGTCCCCATAAAATCATCGAGTGGGCCTTGCCCGCTTCAAACGCGAGGCGCAGCGGCTTGCCCGCGCCCAACAGATGCATCTGGCCGATGACTTCGTTCAGGGTGGCTGGCCGCAAGGCTTCGGCCAGCGGCTGGCGAGGCGCGGTGGAAAAGAGATCCGCCATAATGAGTTACCTAATAAGAATGCAAAAGCCCCGCATTGCTGCGAGGCCGGCTCATACGCAAGGCGCGACAGTCTTAATTATTAATGACGTCGGCGCCCTTGGGCATGACAAATTTAAAGTGATTGGCCGAAAGCGCCGGATTCTTCTGGAAGTTCTTGAACGCCAGCACCGAGGTCTGACCGAACGAATCGCGCAATTCCATCGCTTCCGGCACGCCGTTGCGCAGGCCGATGGTGATTTCATCGAAGGTCGTATCCTTGGCCTTCGGCGTCGCTTTCAGCCATTCCAGGCCATCGCGCGTGCCCGCTTCGGCCAGGGTGAAATTCTTTTCCAGGTCGTTGCTGCCGAACAAGATGGCCGCCGGCGAGGAACCGAGCGCGTCGCCCAGTTTCTTGACCGTCACCTGGCTCAAGTCCTTGTCGTAGATATACAGCTTGTCGCCGTCCGCTTGCAGCAACTGCTCGTACGGCTTCAGGTAGGTCCAGATGAACTTGCCCGGACGGGCGAACTCGAACGTGCCGCTGGCCGGCGTCGACACTTTCGCCTTGCCGCTGGCGTCCGCCTTCTTGACTTGCCGCTGCACGAACTCGCCCTTGGCCGACTTGGTGCCGGCCGCAAAGCTCTTGAATTGCTCGAGCGCGCTGGCCGAGGCGCTGGCCGCGAACAGCAGGCTGCAGGCAACGCTGGCCGCGCCGATCATCATTTTTGCTGCGAAAGTATTGCTTTTCATTCTTTACCCTTGTTCGGCACTTGCCGCCGGCACCAGGATTTCCCGGTTGCCATTGGATTGCATGGTTGATACCACCCCGCTCTGCTCCATCTGCTCGAGCAGACGGGCGGCGCGGTTGTAGCCGATGCGCAAATGGCGCTGCACCAGCGAAATCGAGGCGCGGCGGTTTTTCAGCACCACCGCCACCGCCTGGTCGTACAGGGCATCGGCCTCGCCGCCGCCCTCGCCCGGCGCGCCGCCTTCGGCACCGTCGCCTTCCAGGGTGCCGCCTTCGAGGATGCCCTCGATGTAATTCGGTTCGCCCTGCAGCTTCAAATGGCTGACGACGCGGTGGACTTCTTCATCGGACACGAACGCGCCGTGCACGCGCATCGGCAAGCCGGTGCCGGGCGGCATGTACAGCATGTCGCCCATGCCCAGCAGGGTTTCCGCGCCCATCTGGTCCAGAATGGTGCGCGAGTCGATCTTCGACGACACCTGGAAGGCGATACGCGTAGGAATGTTGGCCTTGATCAAACCCGTGATCACGTCTACAGATGGGCGCTGCGTGGCCAGAATCAAGTGCAGACCGGCGGCGCGCGCCTTTTGCGCGATACGCGCGATCAATTCCTCGACTTTTTTACCCACCACCATCATCAAATCGGCCAGCTCGTCGATGATAATGACGATGGTCGGCAGTTTTTCCAGCGGCTCCGGCGCATCCGGCGTCAGGCTGAACGGATTCGGGATGTGTTCTTCGCGCTTTTTCGCGTCGGCAATCTTCGCGTTGTAGCCGGCCAGATTACGCACGCCCATCTTGCTCATCAGCTTGTAGCGGCGTTCCATCTCGTTCACGGCCCAGTTCAGCGCGTGGCCGGCCTGGCGCATGTCGGTGACGACGGGCGCCAGCAAGTGCGGAATGCCTTCGTAGACGGACATTTCCAGCATCTTCGGATCGATCAGGATCAGGCGCACGTCGAGCGGGTCGGATTTGTACAGCAGCGACAGTATCGTCGCATTGATGCCGACCGACTTACCGGAACCGGTGGTGCCGGCCACCAGCAAGTGGGGCATTTTCGCCAGGTCGGCCACGACGGGCTTGCCGGCGATATCCTTGCCCAGCGCAATCGTCAGGCTGGACACGCCATCGTTGTAGACCTTGGAGCCGAGGATTTCCGTCAGGCGCACGATCTGGCGCTTGCTGTTCGGCAATTCCAAGGCCATGTAATTCTTGCCAGGAATAGTTTCCACGACACGAATCGACGTCAAGGACAGCGAACGGGCCAGGTCGCGCGCCAGGCCGACGATCTGGCTGCCTTTGACGCCCGTGGCCGGCTCGATTTCATAGCGCGTGACCACAGGGCCGGGGTAAGCGGCCACTACCTTGGCATCCACGCCAAAGTCCGAGAGTTTCTTTTCGATCAGGCGGCTCGTGAATTCCAGGGTTTCCACGGAAACCGTTTCCACCACGGGTGGCGCCTCGTCGAGCAGCGACAAGGGCGGCAGCTTGCCATCGCCCAGGTTCTCGAACAGATGGGCCTGGCGTTCCTTTTCCACGCGCTCCGATTTCACGACGGTGACCACCTGCGGCTCGATCTTCACGGGCGGCGCGGCCACATGCTTTTCCACGTGCTTGGCCCGTTCGATGACCACCACTTCGTCGCGGCGCACGGCGGCCACTTCGCCCTGGCGGCGGTCTTCGCGGTCCTGGTAGCGCAGCACGAACCAGTTGAAAGCGTCTTCGATGGCGCCGCCGATGCGCTCGGCCACTTGCAGCCAGGACACATGGAAGAACAGGCTGAAACCCAGGCCAAACAGCAGCAACAGCAATAAAGTGGCGCCCGTGAAACCGAACGCCACGTGGGCCGAGTGGCCCACCAGCTGGCCCAGCACGCCGCCCGGATCGCGCGGCAGCTGCACGTGCAGGCTTTTCGCCATGCGCAGGTATTCGAGGCCCATGCTGCCGATCAGCATGATGGAGAAGCCGACGATGCGGATCAGCATCTCGACATGGTGCTCGCGCTCCACCTCTTCCTCTTCCAGCAGGAAGCGCTTACTCAGGCGGCGATAGCCATGCCACACCGTGCGCAGCAGCCACACGCACCACCACCAGGCGGAAAAGCCGAAGATATACAGCAACAGATCGGAAAAGGTGGCACCGAGCTTGCCGCCCAGGTTGGCGACCTTGTCGACGTTGGTGGCGTGCGACCAGCCCGGGTCAAGCTTGTTGAAGCTGGCCAGGATCAGCACGAAATACAAGGCAAACGCGGCCAGCGCGAACCAGCGCGCCTCGGACAACAGCCGCACCAGCCGGTTGGGCAGGGGCCGGCGTTCGACCGGTTTTCGGGTATAGCTATTTTGATTGGCCTGGGCTGGTTTAGTCATTCTGGGAAGCGCTGCAAGGTGAAAAATGTTTCTGAAAGGGAATTTCCCATAATAAGGAAGTATTCTAAGCCATATATGCCCCGGACGGCCCCACGATTCGTCGCTACAGGCGGCTTGGTCTATAATCGTGGATTGCTTGCGCAAGCGCAATACGCCCTTGTTCTTCGCGCGTATGCCCCCAATTCGGATAGACCCCACTCATAGAGAAGCCTCATTATGACCACTACCAAACACGCCCGCGTTTTGATCCTCGGCTCCGGCCCAGCCGGCTACAGCGCCGCCGTCTACGCCGCCCGCGCCAACCTGAACCCGATGCTGGTCACCGGCGTGGAACAAGGCGGTCAGCTGATGACCACCACCGACGTGGAAAACTGGCCAGGCGACCCGATGGGCGTGCAAGGTCCGGACCTGATGCAGCGCCTGCTGCAGCACGCCGAGCGTTTCAATACGGAAATCGTGTTTGACCACATCCACACCACTTTCCTGAATGAAAAACCGATCCGCCTGAAGGGCGACAGCCACGAATACACGTGCGATACCCTGATCATCGCCACGGGCGCATCCGCGCAATACCTGGGCCTGCTATCGGAAGCGGAATTCATGGGCAAGGGCGTCTCCGCCTGCGCCACCTGCGATGGCTTCTTCTACCGCAACCAGGAAGTAGCCGTCGTCGGCGGCGGCAACACGGCCGTCGAAGAAGCGCTGTACCTGTCGAACATCGCCAATAAAGTCACCCTGATCCACCGCCGCGACAAGTTCCGCGCGGAAGCGATTTTGATCGACCGCCTGAACGCCAAGGTTGCCGAAGGCAAGATTGTGTTGAAATATAACCACACCCTGGACGAAGTGACGGGCAACGAAGGCGGCGTGACGGGCTTGAACATCAAGTCGACCATCGACGGCAAGGTTGAAGCGCTGAGCGTGCACGGCGTGTTCATCGCCATCGGCCACAAGCCGAACACGGGCATCTTCGAAGGCCAACTGGAAATGCACAACGGCTACATCAAGACCAAGACGGGCCTGGAAGGCATGGCCACCGCCACCAGCGCGCCGGGCGTGTTTGCCGCCGGCGACGTGCAAGACCACATCTACCGCCAGGCCATCACCAGCGCCGGCACGGGTTGCATGGCAGCACTGGACGCCCAGCGCTACCTGGAAGGCCAGGAGTAAGCGTCGCATGGCGTCGATGAAAGACTTTGCCGACCTGAAAGCGGTCAGCAAGCAGCTCAAGGAGCAGGCGGACGCGCGCGCGCAAGCTGCGGCGGAGCGCGTCCAGCAAGCCAAGGTGCAGGCCGTGGAAAGCAATCTGTTCAAGGCCAGCATCGGCGGCGTCAAGCGCCTGCCCGAGTCGGACCGCTACGTGCCCAGCCTGCCCAAGGCCGGCGCCATGACGGCCCAGCAGCCGGCGCGCAAGCTCTCTCCGGAAGAGGACGACGCGGCCGTGCTGCGCGAATCGCTGTCGGACTTGTTCGAAGTCGACCATTACCTGGAAAACGATCCGGCCCTGAACTACGCCCGCCCCGGCGTGGGACCGGACGTCGTGAAAAAGATGCGCAAGGGCCACTGGCCCGTGCAGGATGAGCTGGACTTGCACGGCTTGCGCCGCGACGAGGCGCGCGACGGCATCGGCGCCTTCCTGAACCAGGCGACAAGGCGCAAGCTGCGCTGCGTGCGCGTGATCCACGGCAAGGGTTTCGGCTCGAAAGGCCAGGAACCGGTCTTGAAATCGATGGTGCACAGCTGGCTCGTGCAAAAGGATGAAGTTGTGGCCTTTTGCCAGGCGCGCCGCTCCGAAGGGGGCGATGGCGCGCTGGTGGTATTGCTTTCTTCCGCACTGCAGCCCATCCGCTAGGCTTGACAGCAAGCAATTACAATTCAGTCACCAGTTCCGCACTGCACACGGCCCCGTTTGTCACCATTCGGGGCCGTGTCATGTTAACCTGTGACAATTATTTCCTGCTCAAGCGCTCCACCCATGATGCCACCCCAATTGCCGCCTGGCTCGCTGATCAAGATCATTGAGGTCATCGCCATCCTGGTGGGCGCGTTTTCCGGCTTCATCGAAGCGCGCCGCAAGCGCATGGACCTGGTCGGCGTGTTCGTCGTGGCCTTCATCACGGCATTCGGCGGCGGCACCCTGCGCGACATCCTGCTCGACAAGCGGCCCCTGTTCTGGGTGTCGCACCAGGAATACGCAATTTTGATCTTCGTGCTGGCCCTGACGGCCGCGCCCCTGATCCAGCATTTGCGCCAGATCGTCTCGGAACGCCTGATCGTCATCGCCGACGCCATCGGCCTGGGCATGTTCGCCATCGCGGGCGTGGCCGAAGCCATGCGCGCCGGCATGCCGATCTTTATTGCCTCGATGATGGGGGTGATTACGGGGATTTTCGGCGGCGTGATGCGCGACATCGTCTGTAACGAAGTGCCGATGGTGTTTCGCGACGGCAAACCGTATGCGATCTGCGCGTTTTTCGGCTGCTGGGCTTATTTATTGCAGATGCACTTCGGCGCCGAGCACGACTTCGCGCTGTGGACCAGCGCCAGCGGCATCACCATCTTGCGCCTGATCTGCTGGAAATTCGACATGCGCTTGGGGCGCTGAACGGTGCTGATGCGTAATCCATAATATTATTGGCAACTCATGTCGGATTACGCGCTGGCGCTAATCCGACCTACGGTCTGCTGAAGAACATCTACATAGCGCCTGCCAGAAGCGTAGCGAGCGGCAGCGATTTGTGGCTAAGAAGCGCAACCGTGCTGAAGCACGGTGAGCATCGCAGGCCGCAAAGCACGACGCGCAGTAGCTTATGGCTGGTGCTAGACGGCGTCTGGACCCGTTTCGCCCGTACGGATGCGGATGACCTGCTCCACGTCGCGCACGAAGATCTTGCCATCGCCAATCTTGCCCGTGCGGGCCGCCTTGATGATGGCGTCGACCACCAGTTCCGACACGCTGTCGTCCACCACCACTTCGACTTTGACTTTCGGCAAGAAGTCGACCACATACTCGGCGCCACGGTACAGCTCGGTATGGCCTTTCTGACGGCCAAAGCCCTTCACTTCCGTCACGGTCAAGCCCGTCACGTTCACATCGGCCAGGGCCTCGCGCACTTCGTCGAGCTTGAATGGTTTGATGATGGCGGTAATCTGTTTCATGGCTACTCCTTAAAATTGTTGGATTGTGGACAGATGGCTGCTTACTCGTAGAACTTGGAAGTGATGGGATAGCGCCAGTCGCGGCCGAAGCCACGGTGCGTGACGCGGATGCCCACCGGCGACTGGCGCCGCTTGTATTCATTGATCTTGATCAGGCGCGTGATTTTCGCCACGTCGGCCGGCGGGTAGCCAGCCTCGATAATGTCGGCGATCGGCCGATTTTCTTCCATGTACAACTGCATGATGCCGTCGAGTATTTCATACGGCGGCAAGGAATCCTGGTCCAGCTGGTCGGCGCGCAGCTCGGCCGACGGTCCGCGCGTCAGGATACGCTCGGGTATCACGTCCGACACGCTGTTGCGGTACGCGCACAGGCGGTAGACGAGGGTCTTGGCGATATCCTTGATCACGGCAAAGCCGCCCGCCATGTCGCCGTACAGGGTGCAATAGCCAACGGCCATCTCGCTCTTGTTGCCCGTCGTCAAGACGATGCTGCCATGCTTGTTCGACAGGGCCATCAGCAAGGTGCCGCGGATGCGCGCCTGGATATTCTCTTCCGTCGCGTCTTCCGCCAGTCCCGCGAACTCCTCGGCCAGGGTGGCGCGGAAGGCGTCGAAAGTTTGCTTGATCGGAATTTCATCGTAGCGCACATCGAGGCGTTTTACCATGTCGCGCGAGTCTATCCACGAGATATCGGCCGTAAATTGCGACGGCATCATGACGGCGCGCACCTTGTCGGCGCCCAGCGCATCGACGGCGATGGCCAGGGTCAGCGCGGAATCGACGCCGCCCGACATGCCGATCAGCACGCCAGGGAAGCCGTTCTTGCCTATGTAGTCGCGCACGCCCAGCACCAGCGCCTGGTACACCTGCGCTTCGGTGGTCAACGGTGCGGCCAGCGGCTGCGGCACGGGGGTGGCGCCGTCGAAGTCGACGACCTGCAAGTCTTCCCCGAAATGGCGCAGCTGGGCGCAAATCGTGCCGGCCGCATCCATGACAAACGAGTCGCCGTCGAAAATCAGCTCATCCTGGCCACCGACCAGGTTGGCGTAGACGAGGGCCATGCCTTGCGCGCTGACGTTCTTGCGCATGGTTTCATAGCGCAGATGCTGCTTGTTCATGTGGTAGGGCGAGCCGTTCGGCACCAGCAGCACTTGCGCGCCGGCCGCGCGGGCGCGCATCGGTGCGCGCTCGAACCACGTGTCTTCGCAGATATTGATGCCGAAACGCACGCCTTTCACGCCAAACACGAAAGCCTGGTCGGATGACGTAAAGTAACGTTTTTCATCGAACACGGTCGTATTCGGCAAGTCGTGCTTGCGGTAGGTGCCCAGCACTTCGCCGTTCAGCAACACGGAGGCGGCATTGTGGCGCACGCCCTTCTCGTCTTGCAGGGGCAAGCCCACCACCACGTGCAAATCCTTGAACTGGGCCAGGTCGGCAGCCAGTCCCGCAAACGCTTCCTGCGTTTTTGCGTAGAATGCATTGCGCAACAACAGGTCCTCGGGTGGATAGCCGACCAGCGACAGTTCCGGCGTGAGCACGATATCGGCGCCCGCCTCGAACGCGCGGCGGGAAAGGTCGAAGATCTTGGCACGGTTGCCGGCCAGATCGCCGACCGTACTATTCATTTGAGCAATTGCGACTTTGACTGTCATGATGATGATGGATATTTCGTTCTATTAAACAAGACAGGGGCGCGCAGGCCGATGGCGGCGCCCCGAGAGTGATGAATGCACACTACAACAATGAATTATCGCACGGCTATCGTCACTACCCTGGCTGAAATTGGCGAAGCGGCCTGGTCTGAACTGCTGGCAAGCCAGGCGGACGCCACTCCCTTCCTTTCCTACGCCTTTTTGCACGCGCTGCACGAGTCCGGCTGCGCCAGCGCGGACACGGGCTGGCAACCGAATTACCTGGTGCTGTGGCAAGGCGAGGTGCTGGCCGCCGCCCTGCCCCTGTACCTGAAGATGCACTCGTACGGCGAATACGTGTTCGACTGGGCCTGGGCCGATGCATATCAGCAACATGGTCTCGAATATTACCCGAAACTGCTGTCCGCGATACCGTTTACGCCCGTCAGCGGCACGCGCTTGCTGGCCCGCGATGGCGAGGCGCGCGCGGCCCTGCTGGCCTTCCTGCAGGCCCAGCAGCAAGCCAGCGAGGTATCGTCCTGCCACATCCTGTTCCCGCCGGAAAGCGAAGCGCGCCAGCTGGAGGAAGCTGGCTACCTGATGCGTAGTGGCGTGCAGTTTCACTGGCTCAATCCGGGCTACACGGATTTCGAGCAATTCCTCGCCACCCTGGAACACAAGAAACGCAAGAATATCCGCGCCGAGCGGCGCAAGGTGCGCGAAGCGGGCGTCACCCTGCGCCAGGTGCGCGGGGTGGATGCTCTTGATGCTGACTGGAAACTGTTCCACCGCTGCTACAGCAATACCTATGCGGAACACCGCTCCTCGCCTTACCTGAGCCTGGACTTCTTCCGGCGCATAGCCTTCAGCATGCCGCAGAACATACTCCTGGTGATCGCCGAGCGCGAAGGCCGGGCCATTGCCGCCTCGCTGGTGATCCACACGGCCGACACCCTGTATGGCCGCTACTGGGGCGCGCTCGAACACGTGCCTTGCCTGCATTTCGAGACGGCGTATTACCAGCCGCTGGAGTTTTGCATCGCCAACGGCATCGCCACCTTCGAAGGGGGCGCCCAGGGCGAGCACAAGATGGCGCGCGGCTTCCTGCCGCAAAAGACCTGGTCCGCCCACTGGCTGGCGCACCCGGCCTTTGCGGACGCCGTGCAGCGCTTCCTCGAGCGCGAACGGGGCGGCATCGACGCCTACCTCGATGAATTGAACGAGCACAGCCCGTTTCGCGCATAAAAAAACGCTCCCGGCCATCGCAGGCGGGGAGCGTTTTTCTTACCGGGTGTTCTTAGGCTTTGGCGGCGTCGGTCTTGAAGGCGGCAACGCCGTTCAAGATTTCTTCCTTGGCCACTTCAGGACCATACCAGCCGTCGATCTTGACCCATTTGCCTTTTTCCAGATCCTTGTAGTGCTCAAAGAAATGCTGGATCTGGCGCAAGCGCAGCTCGTTCAGGTCTTCCGGCTTTTGCCAGTGGCTGTAGATCGACAGGACCTTGTCGACTGGCACGGCCAGCACTTTCGCGTCTTCGCCCGACTCGTCGGTCATTTTCAGCACGCCGATAGGACGGCAGCGCACGACCACGCCCGGGATCAGCGGGAACGGGGTGATGACCAGCACGTCGACCGGGTCGCCGTCCGGCGACAGGGTGTTCGGCACGTAGCCGTAGTTGCACGGGTAATGCATGGCGGTACCCATGAAGCGATCGACGAAAATCGCGCCGCTTTCCTTGTCGACTTCGTACTTGATCGGATCGGCGTTCATCGGGATTTCGATGACGACGTTGAAATCGTTCGGCAGATCGCGGCCGGAAGAGACGTTATTCAAACTCATGGGGTTCCTCATTAGCGGATTGTGTTTTAACCGCGCAATTATAGCGAAGTACAGGCAGCTTGTGCGATGCAGCAGCGGCCCGCCGGCGTTTTGCGCGTCCAGCCAGCAACAGTGGCGTGCATGGCCCGCCGGCGCGCGCAGCCGGCCATCGAGAGAATAAACAAACCATCGGCAATAATAAGTATAAACACCTAAGCAATACTACCGATTCCTTGAATTAATGCCGATGGAATATCTGCGTATTTTCATTTGAATATCGCCACACGCCAGGCATGGTTATTATAATCCGCATTGCATTTTTTGCAGCCACTTATAACAACAGTCTTATTCTCATTCATTCCGCGGCGCCCCTGCATTATTGCGCGACACCCCGTCCCCTGCCCTCCAGGCGGCCTGCCAGCCCCGCAAAATCGTTATCCAGCATAATATTTGTTCTTATTTGAAGTGTTTATTTGATTCAAATAAGAGCCCCGCCAAAAAATGGCGCTACCGGAAGACAATCATCAATTCTGATAAACTGTCACATTCTGGTGATTCCAAACTTTGTATATTCTGCAATCGACGCCTTCCCTGAATTCAATATGGCGCATCACGCGCCACCGATAAATCCTTGCAAAAAGGAATATGATGATTCCCTCTTTCCGGCCCGGTCCTTTATTAAAGGTCACCGGCGTTATTTTCATTCTGTTTGGCCTCGCCCTGCTGGGCGGCGGCATCTGGCTGGCCACGCTCGGCGGCTCCTGGTACTACTTGCTGGCCGGCATAGGCATGCTGATCGCCGGCGCGCTGGTATTCCAGGGCAAGCGCAGCGCGCAACCGTTCATGGCGCTGCTGCTGCTCGCCACCCTCATCTGGTCCCTCATTGAAGTGAAATTCGACTGGTGGCAATTGCTGCCGCGCCTGGACATCTGGTTTGCCGCCGCCGTCTGGCTGCTGCTGCCCTTCGTCAGCCGCCGCCTGGCTCCTCCCGCCGGCGCAGCGAAACAGCCGCAAGCGGGCAAGACGGCCCTCTCCGCCGCCGTGGCCCTGACCGTCATCGCCGGCGTCATCGCCCTGTTCCAGGATTACCATGACCTGCATGGCGACGTGCCGGCCGAAAACATGGCCGCCACGGCCTCCGGCGATTTCGCGCCCGGCGTCGAGCACAACGACTGGTCCGCGTATGGCCGCTCCGGCTATGGCGACCGCTATGCCCCGGCCGCGCAAATCACGCCCGCGAATATTTCCGGCCTGAAAGAAGCCTGGACCTACCACACGGGCGACTTCAAGGGTCCCAACGACCCGGGCGAGATCGCCAACGAAGTCACGCCGCTGAAGGTCAATGACATGCTGTACCTGTGCACGCCGCACAATATCGTCATCGCCCTGAACCCGGACACGGGCAAGGAAATCTGGCGCCACGATCCAAAGATCAACCGCGATGCGGCCAGCTACCAGCACATGATCTGCCGTGGCGTCGCCTACTGGGACGTGAACGCGGGCCGGGCGAAGAACAATCCGGCTCCCGAAGCTGCCAGCATGGAATGCCCGCGCCGCATCCTGGCGCCGACCATGGACGGCACCATGATCGCCGTCAATGCCGATACGGGCGAGTCGTGTAAGAGCTTTGGCAACAACGGCGTCGTCAACCTGTATAAAAACATGGCCATGATCAAGCGCGGTTTCCTGATGCCAACGTCGCCGCCGGCCGTCTCGCAGAAAATGGCCGTGATCGCCGCCAGCGTGACGGACAACCATTCGACGGAAGAGCCATCGGGCGTAATCCGCGGCTACGATCCCGTCACCGGCAAGCTGATGTGGAACTGGGACCCGGCCACGCCGGAAGATACGGCGCCTTTCCCTGAAGGCAAGAACTACACCAACAACTCGCCCAACTCGTGGGGCGTGGCCAGCATCGATGAAAAGCTGGGCATGGTTTACATTCCGATGGGCAATGAAACCCCTGATACCTGGGGCGGCAACCGCAATAAGAATGGCGAGAAATTCAACAGCGCCATCGTCGCGCTGGACCTGGCGACGGGGAAAGTACGCTGGGTCTACCAGACCGTGCACCACGATATCTGGGACATGGACATCGGCGGCCAGCCGAGCCTGGTCGACATCGACACGCCGAAAGGTAAAGTGCCCTCTGTTGTTGCCACGACGAAACGCGGCGACATCTACGTGATCGACCGCCGCGACGGCAGCCTGGTCGTGCCGGCGCCGGAAAAACCCGTACCAACGAGCAATCCTGCCGCCGGCGACACCCTGTCGCCCACGCAGCCGTTCTCGGCCCTGACCTTCTTGCCAGAACGCAATATCAGCGAAGCGGACATGTGGGGCACCACGCCGTTCGACCAGCTCGCCTGCCGCATCATCTTCAAGGAACGCCGCTATGAAGGCCCGTTCACGCCGCAAACGGCTGGCAAGGGCGCCGTCATCTCGCCGGGCCCGCTGGGCATCTTCGAATGGGGTGGCGCGGCCATCGACCCCGTGCGCCAGTTGTTGATCGTCAACCCAGACTACATGGGCTTCCTGGAAAAACTCGTGCCGCGCGCGGAAACGACGGCCAAGGGCGGCACGGGTG
Source organism: Janthinobacterium sp. SUN100 (assembly GCF_030397705.1). Taxonomy (NCBI): domain Bacteria; kingdom Pseudomonadati; phylum Pseudomonadota; class Betaproteobacteria; order Burkholderiales; family Oxalobacteraceae; genus Janthinobacterium; species Janthinobacterium sp. SUN100. The sequence continues at coordinate 583,432 of NZ_JAPUBU010000002.1, forward strand.
GCGAAATGGGCTTGCAGCCACAGACGGGCGTACCGTTCGCCGTGGAAATCAAGGCCTTCCTGTCGCCGCTGGGCTTCCCATGCCAGGCACCGCCGTGGGGCTATGTGGCCGCCGTCGACCTGCGTACCATGAAGAAAGTGTGGATGCACAAGAACGGCACCACGCGCGACAGCGGTCCCGTGCCGATCCCCTTGCCACTGGGCGTGCCCAGCCTGGGCGGCATGGTCACCACGGGCGGCGGCGTGACCTTCCTCAGCAGCACGCTCGACTACTACATCCGCGGCTACGACGTCAGCAACGGCAAAGTGATCTGGAAAGCCCGCTTGCCAGCCGGCGGCCAGGCTACGCCGATGAGCTATGTGTCGAACAAGTCGGGACGCCAGTTCGTCGTCGTCATGGCCGGCGGCCACGGTTCGCTGGGCACGAAGATGAGCGACACCCTGGTCGCATATGCCTTGCCGGAAGGCACTGCGGTAACGAAGAAGTAAAGCTCGAAGAAGTAAATTAGCAAGGTAGCAGCGCACTCCGCCATGGGGTGCGCGCAAAGAAAAAGCCGTTCAGTCTGCACTGAACGGCTTTTTTACGTCTGCGCGTGGCTTACAGGATGGTAGCCAGTGCGCACTGCCGGTAATGCGCGGCAGCCTGTTCCGTCTGCTGCAGGGCGTCGTGCATCTGCGCCAGCTTCAGGTGGGCGTCGCGCACCATTTGCGGCTCGTTCGCATCCGACAAGGCCTGCTCCAGGTGGCGCTGGGCCTTGCCCCACAGTTTTTGCTTGAGGCACAAGGTGCCCAGGGTCAGCGCCAGTTCCGCATCCAGCGGACGCTGCTTCATCCATTGCTCGCAATGTTCGATCTGCAGCAGCAGGGCCGGCGTGCCGCTTGGCGCCGCCGCTTCGCGGTAGGCGCGCACGACGCGCTCGTCCCAGTCGGCGGCCAGCGATTCTTCGCACACGAGGCGCGCTTCATCGTGCAAGCCGCGCGCATTCAGGGCCGTGGCGGCGCGGCAGGCGATGTACGGCTTGACCCGGTCGGCGCTTGGCACGGTGGACCACACGCGCATCAGCGACTCGGCGTCATGCGAGGGGTCGGACAGCAGATGGTCGTAGGCCAGTTCGCGCAGGCGCGACGACAGGGCCGGATGCAAGGCGCGGTGCTTGTCGAGCGAACGCACGAGGCGCAGCACTTCCGGCCAGTTCTTCGCCTGCTGCTCGGCTTTCAGCGACCATTGCAGCGCGTGGATGTGGCGCGTGCCGCTGGCATTGAGTTCGCGCACGGCGGCCAGGGCCGCTTCCGGCTGGTGGTCGTCGACCAGCAATTCCGTCACCGTCATCAAACGGGCCGTTTTCAGGCTGGCATCGCCTTCGACGCGCGACAGCCAGCTGTCGCGGCGTTCGGACTGGCGCATGCGGTGCGCGGCGCGCGCGCCGATCAGCGCGGCCAGGCCGGCGTTCTCTTCCAGCTCGGCGGCGCGCAAGGCGGCCTTCTCGGCATGGCCGAAACGGCCTTCGAACAGGGCTTTCAAGGCTTCGCGCAAGCCCTTGTTGCCGTCGCGCTCACGCTTGCGCTGGCGGTAGGCCGCCACTTGCGCCGGCATGCGCACGGTGGCGCGCACGGCGCGCACCAGCAGGTACAGCAGCACGAACAGCACGACCTGCAGCAACAGGAAGAAATTCAGCGACAAATCGATGCGGTATGGCGGATAGAACAGCACCACGTTGCCGGGATTGAAACGGGCCGTCACGGCGATACCGATCGCCGCGGCCATCAGGGCGAGTAACCAGAGAAATAGACGCATGGGCTCAGGACTTCGCTTTGTAGTTGCGCACAGCCGTCAGGCTGTCGGACAAGGTTGGCATTTCGATGGCCAGGTTGCTGCCCTGCACTTGGCGCAGCAGGGCTTGCGCCGTCTGCGTGCTCTTGGCGCGGGTGTCGAAATACTTGGCCAGCGCATCCTGCGCGGCGATCAAATCGTTGCGGAAAGCCGTTTCATTGCGCGACAACAAGGCCATGCGGGCATTGAGCAGGCGCAACTTGACGTTTTCACGCAAGAAATACGATTGCGTCGGCGACAGCATCAGCGCTTCCGGCGTATCGACGCGGCGGATGCGTATCAATTGACGCACGTCGGCCCACATGTCGCCGCTCCAGGTATTGAAGCCGTCGCGCACTTTCTGCAGCAGCGGTTCCGGCGCAGGCGGTCCCATCAGCTTGCCGCTCGCATCGCGCACGGGCTTGGCCTTGCCCGGTTTTTCCGGTGCGGCCGGCAAGGCCGGGGTTTCGTCGGACAGCATCGGCAGGGAGTCGACCTGGGCGATCACGGCGTCGAGGCGCAGGGCCACGCCCGTCGAATCGACGCTGGGCAGGGCTTTCAATTTTTCCATGTCGCGCCCGATGGCGCGGCGGATGGTGATGAATTGCGGCTTGTCGGAACGCGACAGGCTGCGGTCCGCGTTTTGCAGGGCGATCAGCGCGCCGGGCACGTTGCCGGCCAGTTGCAGCTGCTGGCTGGCCGTCGACAGCACTTGCTCGATTTCCGTCAGCGCCCACTCGTCGCGGTTCTTCGACAAATCGTTGTACAGTTGTTCCAGCGCAAGTTGCTGGCTTTGCGTTTCGCTCTGGCGGTTTTCCAGCGCGCCCACCTTGATTTGCAGCTCTTTCGTGCCTTCTTGCACGTTGCGCGCCAGCACGCCCGTTTCGGCATTGCTGACATCGCCTTTTTGCAGGCGCTTGGCCACTTCTTCGCGCAGGTTGCGGATCTGCTTGCTGGTCGACCAGCTTTGCGCAGCCAGCAGCACGGCCAGCACGATGACGGCGATGCTCATGGGCTTTTGCAGCTGTTCCAGCAGGGTCGGCGCGCGGCCGGCAGGTTGGTCGGCCGCCTGCGGCGCCGTCTTCACGGCGCTGCCAGGCGTTGCATTCGGTTCGGAGAGTGTAGGCATTTCGTTCATGGTCGTGATTGTAACGCGGCGAGCACTCCTGCGTCGCCTGATCCTGTCAAGGTGACTCGGGCAAAACCCAGGGCCGCCGCCGTTTGTGCAATGCGGGCGTGCGGCACGATCAGATGCTGCTGTTGCATTTTCACAACAGCTGCCTTTTCAGCATCCATTTCGCCCAGCAGCGCCAGCAAGCCGCGCAGCGCTTCCGAGCTGGTGATGATCCAGTCATTATTATGCTGCAACAGGTTTTCCAGGGTCGCCCGCAAGGATGGCGTCAGCCTTGGCACCTTGCGGCGGTAGGCCGTGACGAACTCGACAGTTGCTCCCGCAGCGCGCAAGCCGTCGGCCAGGTAATCGCGTCCGCCATCGCCGCGCACGATCAGCACGCGCTTGCCGCGCAGGGCCGGCAAGTCCAGCGCCAATAATAAATGTTCGGAGTCGCTGCGCGCCGTGTCCAGCGGACTCGTGATGGTCGCGTTGGCGTCCGTGACGCCATGCGCGCCCAAGGCCATCCGGCTGCCCTCGCCCACCACGGCCAGCGGCAGGCCGGGGGGCCAGGCGGGTAGATGCGCGAAGACGCAATCGATGGCGTTGGGCGAGACGAACGCCACCAGGTCGTAATCGCTCAGGCGGGCCAGCACGGCTTGCAGCCGCGCGCATTCCTCTGCGCCGTCAAGCGCGTGGATTTCCAGCAGCGGCAGCAATTGCACGGGCAAGCCCAGCGCCGCGATCCGGGCGGCCAGCGGCCCCGCTTGCGCCGCGGGCCGCGTGATCACCACGGTGTCAGGCATGCGGCGCCAGGCCTTCATGGTTGTCGGGAGTGACGGCGCACGAGGCGAGGATGCCGGCGGCATCTTGCCCGCGCAGCAATTCGGCCACTTGCTCGCCCAGCTGTTCCGGCGCGCCGGCAGCACCGCTAACATCGGCGCTGGCCATGCGCGCGCCGTCCGGCGTGGCGACCATGGCGCGCAAGCGCATCTGCCCGCCCTCGACGGTGGCGAACGCGGCCAGCGGAATCTGGCAGCTGCCGCCGAAGATCTTCGACACCTTGCGCTCGGCCGTGACGGCTTGCGCCGTAGCCGTGTGGTTCAGCGGCGCCAGCAGGCGCACCAGGTCGGCGCCGTCCGCGCGCCCGCTGCGGATCTCGATCGCCATGGCGCCCTGGCCTGCGGCCGGCAAGCTGTCTTCCGGCGCCAGCACGGCGCGGATGCGCGACGCCAGGCCCAGGCGTTTCAAGCCGGCGGCGGCCAGGATGATGGCCGCGTAGTCGCCACGGTCCAGCTTGCCCAAACGCGTATCGAGGTTGCCGCGCAGGGGCAGAATCGTCAGGTGCGGATAGCGCGCGGCGATCAGCGACTGGCGGCGCAGGCTGCTGGTGCCGACGACGGCGCCGTGCGGCAGCTCGGCCAGGCTGGCGTAATCGTTCGACACGAACGCGTCGCGCGGGTCTTCGCGCTCGAGGATGGCGGCCAGGGCAAAGCCTTCCGGCAACTCCATCGGCACGTCTTTCAGCGAATGCACGGCCAGGTCGGCGCGGCCTTCTTCCATCGCCACTTCCAGCTCCTTGACGAACAGGCCCTTGCCGCCTACCTTGGACAAGGCGCGGTCCAGAATCTGGTCGCCGCGTGTGGTCATGCCGAGAATTTCGACGCTACACTGCGGATACAGGGCGGCCAGGCGGGCGCGCACGTGTTCAGCTTGCCACATGGCAAGACGGCTCTCGCGCGTGGCGATCACCAGGCGGGCAGGAATATTCAATTCGTTCGGGGTCAATTCGGATGCTTTCAAAACAAGTTCTTTCGCTGTGGCTGTCGTTGTCATTATCGTTGCCATTTCGCCCGTCTGATATCAATTTTGTATCGGGTGGCGCCTGGCGTCGCTATAATCGTTATCGCTTAGCCTAGAAGGCCAAGTCAGGCTAGCGTCCATGTTGAAGACCACAAATTTTATCATGCGCCCCCTCCCCTCTGCGGCCAAACGCCCGGTGCGATCCACATTCCCTTGCTTTTACACTTACTTTGGTTCTTTATTATGCTCAATGACGCAGTAGCACCAGAAATAGTTCCAGCGGCCGGCTCCGACAAGGACGCGCCGCTGAAAGAAGACATCCGCCTGCTGGGCCGCCTGCTGGGCGACGTGCTGCGCGAACAGGAAGGCGACGCCGTCTTCAATGTGGTGGAAACCATACGCCAGACGTCCGTGCGCTTCCGCCGCGAAGCGGACGCGGGTGCCGCGCTGGAACTCGACGCCATGCTCAAGGAACTGAGCCGCGAGCAGACGATTTCCGTCGTGCGCGCCTTTTCCTACTTTTCGCACCTGGCCAACATTGCGGAAGATCAACACCACATCCGCCGCCGCCGCGCCCACCTGCTGGCCGGCTCGCCGGCGCAAAAGGGCAGCGTCAGCTTCGCGCTGAGAAAACTGCGCCTGGCCGGCGTGCCGCGCAAGACGGTCGACACCTTCTTCCAGGACGCCCTGATCGCCCCCGTGCTGACGGCCCACCCGACGGAAGTGCAGCGCAAGAGCATCCTCGACGCCGAGCACGACATCGCCCGCCTGCTGGCCGAGCGCGACTTGCCGCAGACGCCGAAAGAACGGCACGCCAACATGCAGCTGCTGCGCTCGCGCGTGGCCACCCTGTGGCAGACGCGCATGCTGCGCTACTCGAAGCTGACGGTGGCCGACGAGATCGAAAACGCCCTGTCCTACTACCGCATCACCTTCCTGCGCGAACTGCCGGGCCTGTATGACGACATCGAGGACGATATCGCCGCCGAGTACCCGAACGGCGACGGCACGATCGAGCCCATCAACGCCGCCTACGTGCAGATGGGCAGCTGGATCGGCGGCGACCGCGACGGCAACCCGAACGTCAACGCGGGCACCATGCAGCACGCGCTGGCGCGTCACGCCACCACCATCCTCGACTTTTACCTCGACGAAGCGCACGCGCTGGGCGCGGAGTTGTCCGTCTCAACCCTGATGGTGGGCGTGAGCGCCGAACTGCAGGCGCTGGCCGACCAGTCGCCGGACGCCTCGCCCCACCGCAGCGACGAACCGTACCGCCGCGCCCTGATCGGCATCTATGCGCGCCTGGCCGCCACGGCCCGCGCCCTGGGCGCCACCAACATCCTGCGCAAGGAAGTGGGCGCAGCGGCCGCCTACCCGGACGCGGCCGCCTTTGTGGCCGACTTGCTCACCATCGTCGCCTCGCTCGAGTCGCACCACGGCGCCGCCCTCGTGCGCCCGCGCCTGGCCACCCTGGCGCGCGCGGCCGACATCTTCGGTTTCCACCTGGCGTCGCTGGACATGCGCCAGACCTCGGACGTGCACGAGCGCGTGCTGGCCGACCTGTTCGCCAAGAGCGGCGTGGCCGCCGATTACACGGCCCTGTCCGAGGAAGATAAGCAGGCGCTGCTGCTGAACGAACTGGCCCAGCCGCGCCTGCTGTACTCGCCCTACATCGCCTACGCGGCGGAAACGGATTCCGAACTGGCGATCCTGCGCGCGGCGCGCGACATCCGCCAGCGCTACGGCGCGCGGGCCATCCGCAACTACATCATCTCGCACACGGAAACCGTGTCCGACTTGCTGGAAGTATTGCTGCTGCAAAAGGAAACGGGCTTGCTGCGCACCGACTGGCAAACTGGCGACAGCATCTGCGAGCTGATGGTCATCCCCCTGTTCGAGACGATCCCCGACCTGCAGCGCGCGGCCGGCATCATGAGCCAGGTCATGGCCTTGCCTTTGGTCAAGCAATTGATCGCCAAGCAGGGACAGTTGCAGGAAGTCATGCTCGGTTATTCGGATTCGAACAAGGATGGCGGCTTCCTCACGTCCAACTGGGAACTGTACAAGGCGGAACTGGCGCTGGTCGCCGACTTCCAGAAGGCCGGCGTCAAGCTGCGCCTGTTCCATGGCCGCGGCGGCACGGTGGGCCGCGGCGGCGGACCCAGCTACGAAGCCATCCTGGCCCAGCCGCCGGGCACCGTCAACGGCCAGATCCGCCTGACGGAGCAAGGCGAGATCATCGCCTCGAAGTTTTCCAACGCGGAAATCGGCCGGCGCAACCTGGAATTGCTGGTGGCCGCCACCTTGGAAGCGAGCCTGGCGCCGCAGGAAGCCAATCCGGCCCGCAACGGCCAGCTGGCGCAGTTCGAAGCCGTGATGGCGCAACTGTCGGACCTCGCCTATCACGCCTACCGCCACCTCGTGTATGAAACGCCGGGTTTTACGGAGTATTTCTTCTCGGCTACGCCGATCGCGGAAATCGCCGAGCTGAACCTCGGTTCCCGCCCCGCTTCGCGCAAGGCCAACCAGCGCATCGAAGACTTGCGCGCCATTCCCTGGGGCTTTTCCTGGGGCCAGTGCCGCTTGCTGCTGCCGGGCTGGTTCGGCTTCGGCAGCGCCATCGAAACGTGGATCAATCAAGCCGACGGGGCCGCGAAAGATGACAAGATCGCCACCCTGCGCGCCATGTACGCCGAATGGCCATTCTTCGCCACCCTGCTGTCGAACATGGACATGGTGCTGGCCAAGACGGACCTGGCGATCGCCTCGCGCTATGCGGAACTGGTGGCGGATCAGGGCTTGCGCGAACGCATCTACAAGCGCATCACGGACGAGCACGGCAACACCCTGCGCTGCCTGGAGCTGATCACCGGCAACACGGAACGCCTGGCGGGCAATCCGCTGCTGGCCCGTTCGATCCAGAACCGCTTCGCCTATCTCGACCCGCTGAACCACTTGCAGGTGGAGTTGATCAAGCGCAACCGCGCCCTGTCGGCGGAAAGCCGGATCGACGAAAGGGTGCACCGCGGCATCCAGCTGTCGATCAATGGCGTGGCGGCCGGCCTGCGCAACACGGGCTGATCGCACCGCCTTGCCATCTGCAAACAGGGCCGGCACCGCAAGGGCCGGCCCTTTTGCTTGCCCAATGGAAAAATATTCTCAAGAAAACAACAATTGGTATTACACTAGCGTCGGATACCTTCCCCTCTCCGGCGCCAGGCGCACGGCAGCGGCCAACCACGACGCCAGGGACGCGGATGAGCAAATGGTCGATTGAAACCCTGAGTGGCGCTTGCGGCGCCCTCATCCTGATCATGCTGGGCTGGTTCGCCGGCGCAGCCTGGCAAGAACTCGATTTCTGGCAGCATGTCTGGCTGGCCCTGCTGCTGCTGGCCGCCGCCGTCGCCGTCCTCTGGCTGATGCGCAAGCTGCGCAGCCACCTGGCCCTGACGCGCGCGCAGCTCGACGATAGCCTGATGCGCTACCAGCACCTGAGCGAAACGGCGCAGGACGGCATGTGGCAAACGGATGCGCACGGCCGCATCCTGCACGTCAACCAGCGCCTGTGCGACATGCTGGGCGTCCCCGCGGAACAGCTGCTGGACCACTCGATGGACGAATTCCACGACGAAGCCACCTTGCTGCGCCTGTGTCCGCTGCGCCAGACGGCGACGGATAGTTGCATGGGAGAACTGCATTACCAGCATGGCGACGGCTCGGAACGCTGGGCCATGCTCAGCGGACGCCGCCTGTACGACCAGCGCGGCACCCTGACGGGAGCGCTGGTCATGGCCAGCGACATCACAGAACACAAGCGGGCCGAACATGCACTGACCGTCGCCCATGCGGAGCTGGAAAGCCGCGTGGCCCTGCGCACGGCCCAGTTGCTCGACGTCAATCTCCAGCTGTCCGCGGAAATCGCCATGCGCGCGCAAACGGAAGCGGCCCTGGCGCGCAGCGAAGAGCGGCTGCAGGACATCATTTCCATGATGCCCCTGTCGCTGTTCCTGAAAGACGCCGATTCGCGCATGCTGCTGATGAACCAGGCCTGCGAGCAGCAATGGGGCGTGCTGTTCCAGGATATCGCCGAGGGACGCGACGTGCAGCACTTTCCCTCGGACCAGACCCAGGCATTCCACGCGGCGGACCAGGAAGCGTTTGCCAGCCGCCAGGTGGTGATCCGCGAAGAACTCGTGTGGAATGCGCGGCTGCAGGAAAACCGCCTGCTGCAGACGCATAAAAAACCCATCTTCGATGCGCAAGGCCGGCCGCAGATGATCATCGCCATGGGCATCGACATCACGGAAAGCAAGCGCAACGAGGAGAACCTGCAGCGCACCCTGGCCCAGCTGCGCGAACTGACCGACCACCAGCAGACCATCAAGGAAGAGGAAAGGCGCCGCATCGCGCTCGACATTCATGACGACCTGGGCCAGAACCTGATGGTGCTGCGCATCGACGTGTCGCTGCTGCACGCGCGCACGGCCAGGACCCACCCGCGCCTGCACCGCCACGCCCAGCGCGTGCTCGACACCATCGACGCCACCATCCGCTCGGTGCGCACCATCATCAATGACTTGCATCCCAGCACCCTGGAGCTGGGCCTGGGCCCGGCAGCCGAATGGCTGATACGCCAGATGGAAAGCCGCGGCGCCATCCGCTACCAGCTCTCGCTCGACAGCGAGGCGCCCGACCTGGGCCTGGACCAGCGCCAGACGTCGGCCATCTTCCGCGTGCTGCAGGAATCGCTGTCGAACATCGTGCGCCACGCCCAGGCCAGCGAGGTGGAAGTGGCGCTGGCGCAAGATACGGATGCCATCGTGCTGCGCATCAGCGACAACGGCATCGGCATGCAGCCGGACGCCCACGGCAAGAAGGCCGCCTTCGGCCTGAAGAGCATACGCGAACGCGTCCATGCGCTGGGCGGCGAACTGCGCATCGACAGCCAGGAGGGCCAGGGCACGGCGCTGGCCATCCGCCTGCCGCACGCGAGGAAAGGCGCGCCGGCCGAGCATGATGAAATACAAAAATTAGCAAAAACAGTAGCAAATTAAGTATGTATTTTCAACATAAGAAAGTATAGTAAGTTTTTTTCTTTGAGGAAACCATCATGCAGCCACGGTTCTTACGCTTCCATGCCTCACTGCTCGGTCTGTGCCTGCTGACCGTCGTCCCCACCGCCAGCGCCGCCATCTATGCCGAACGCGGCTTTGGCGAGAGGGATGGCAACGGCAGTATCGCGTCCGACCTGAACCCGGCGGGCCTGGTGGCCGGCATCATCATGGAGGAAGAAGGACGGCGCCGCGCCGTCACGTATCAGCATGGCCGCATCCGCGAGCTGGGCACACTGGGTGGCAATGAAGGTTTCACCAAGGCCATCAATACCCATGGCGTGGTGGTCGGTTCGGCACAGACGGCCAGTGGCGCCTGGCATGCCTTCCACTACGATGTGGCGGGCGGCATGCGCGACCTGGGTACCCTGGGCGGCACCAGCAGCTATGCCACGGCCATCGCGCGCGACGGCCAGGTGGCCGGCTATGCCGATACCAGCGGCGGCGATTTCCACGCCTTTGTCACGAAAGCCGACCACAGCCTGCAAGACCTGGGCACCCTGGGCGGCGCCAGCAGCTATGCAAGCGGCCTGAACAACCATGGCGTGGTGGTGGGCACGGCCCAGCGCGGCGATGGCTACCGCCGCGCCTTCGTCTACCGCCCCGGCACGGGCATGCAGGAAATCGGCACCCTGCCCGGCGGACGCATCAGCTCGGCTACCGCCATCAATGACGCAGGCCTGATCGTGGGCGCTTCAGAAACGGAGAAGCGCCGCTGGCACGCCTTTGCCTGGGACGGCAAGCGCATGCTCGACCTGGGCGCCATGATCGGCCAGGGCGACAGCTACGCCACGGCAGTCAACGCGGCCGGACACGTCGTCGGCAGCGTCAGCATCAACGGCTTTGAACCGATGACCTTTGTCTACAAGGAAGGCGTGATGACGGTGCGCCGCCGCGACGACGGCCTGTACCTGACGAACAAGATCACGGACGCCGGGCTCGTGGTGGGCGCCATCTACACGGGGCATAAATTCCAGGCCTTCGCCGTGCCGTCGCAAGCGTCGCCGCCGCCGCCGCGCCGCAACCCGCTGGAATGGCTGGTCGTCACCTTCCTCATCTCCGCCAGCGGCGTGGCGCTGTATCAACTGCAGCGCCGTCACCGCGCCGGCGTGTCAGGCCAGCGCATGCATTTCCTGTAAGGCCGCGCACGGCACGGGCGAAAAAAAAGAGGCTTGCGCCTCTTTTTTATTGCCTGCTGACTACTTAATTTTGCGTCAAGAAGGTTTTCAGCTTGTCCGAACGCGAAGGCTGGCGCAGCTTGCTCATGGCTTTCGCTTCGATCTGGCGGATGCGCTCGCGCGTCACGTCGAACTGCTTGCCCACTTCTTCCAGCGTGTGGTCGTTCGACATTTCCACGCCGTAACGCATGCGCAGCACTTTCGCTTCGCGCGGCGTCAGGGAGTCCAGCACTTCCTTGATCACGTTGCGCATCGAGGCGTGCAGCGCGGCGTCCAGCGGCGCCAGGGTCGTGTTGTCTTCGATGAAGTCGCCCAGTTGCGAATCGCCATCTTCGCCCATCGGCGTTTCCATGGAAATCGGCTCTTTCGCGATCTTCATGATCTCGCGCACCTTGTTTTCCGGCATTTCCATCTTGACGGCCAGGGTCGCCAGGTCCGGCTCGCTGCCCGTTTCCTGCATGATCTGGCGCGAGATGCGGTTCATCTTGTTGATCGTTTCGATCATGTGCACCGGCACGCGGATGGTGCGGGCCATGTCGGCGATCGAACGCGTGATGGCCTGGCGGATCCACCAGGTGGCGTAGGTCGAGAACTTGTAGCCGCGGCGGTACTCGAATTTATCGACAGCCTTCAGCAGACCGATGTTGCCTTCCTGGATCAGGTCGAGGAATTGCAAGCCGCGGTTGATGTATTTCTTGGCGATCGAAATGACCAGGCGCAAGTTGGCGACCGTCATTTCGCGTTTCGCGTGACGGGCGCGCTTTTCGCCGGCAGCCATCTGCTTGTTGATCTTGCGCAAGTCAGCCAGCGGCAGGGCCACGCGGGCTTGCAGGTCGATCATCTTCTTTTGCAGTTCCTTGACGGCAGGCACGTTGCGGCTGAGGATGGCGCTGTACGGATACTTGCAATCGACTTCGCGGTCGACCCATTCCAGGTCGCATTCATTGCCCGGGAACACCTTGATGAAGTGGGCGCGCGGCATGCCGCATTTGTTCACGCACAGTTCCAGCACGGCGCGCTCGATGTGGCGCACTTCTTCCATCTGGCCGCGCAGGGTGTCGCACAGCTTTTCGACGACCTTGGCCGTGAAGCGGATGCCCAGCAATTCCTGCGAAATGGCTTCCTGCGCCTTGACGTAGGCTTTCGAGTTGTAACCCTCGGGCGCCTTGCGCATCTTGTCGTACTGCGTCGAAATGACGTTGAATTTCTCCAACGCATTCTTTTTCAGCTGGGCCAATTGCTCGCTGGAGAAACCGGCCGCGCCGCCATTGGCGTCGCCGTCTTCTTCCTCGGCTTCTTCTTCCTCTTCCTCGTCGTCACCGCTGGCGGCGGCGGGCGCGGCGGCAGCGGCAGGCGCCGGGGCATTGCTTTCGTTCAAATCGACGAAGCCGTCGACCACTTCATCGACCTTGATTTCGTCGCGCGCGATTTTTTGCGACAGCGCAACGATTTCGCCGATGGTGGTCGGGCAAGCGGAAATCGCCTGGATCATGTCCTTCAAGCCGCCTTCGATGCGCTTGGCGATCTCGATCTCGCCTTCGCGCGTCAGCAGCGCCACGGCGCCCATTTCACGCATGTACATGCGCACGGGGTCGGTGGTGCGGCCGAAATCGGAATCGACCGTCGACAGGGCGGTCGCGGCAGCCGCTTCCACTTCATCGTCGCTGGTGACGGTGGCGACGTTGTCGGTCAACAACAGACTTTCCGCGTCAGGGGCGCGCTCGTAGACGGCGATGCCCATGTCGTTGAAGGTGGCGATGATGCCTTCGATCGCTTCCGGATCGATGATGTTTTCCGGCAACTGGTCATTGATCTCGGCATAGGTGAGGAAACCGCGTTCCTTGCCCATGTTGATCAAGCCCGTGATCTGCTTGCGGCGGCGTTCCAGGTCCGCTGCCGATGCTTCCGGATCGCCCAGCGCATCGGCCAGGCCGCCCTTGGCCTTGCGGTCGCGCGCTTTCGAGACGGCCTTCAGTTCGGCGCGCTCGACGGCGTTCAGTGCTGCCACTTCGTCGTTTTCCGGCGTGAATTCGCTCGGTTTGCGGCCACGGCGGCCCGGCACCTTGACGGTCGGCAAGAAGTAATTCGAGGTATCGATAGCGGCCAGCGCGTCGGCGTCCGTGGTCTTGCTGACCACTTGCGCGCCGGTGATGATGGTCACGGGCGCCGCTTCTGGCTTGGCGCGCACGACCTTCGAACGGGCTGCCGTCACCACCTTGTTCGTGGCGGCGCTTTCGCTGACCTTGCGCGGCGCAGGCGCCGCCTTGGCGCTTGGCGCCACCTTGACGCTCGGCGTCTTGACGGGCGCCGCTTCCACGGCGTCGGCGGCGTCGGCCACGGGCGCGGCAACAGCGGCTTCCGCTACCGTTTCGGCCGGCGGCACGGCAGCCAGGCGCGAGCGGCTTTTCTTCACCACGGTGACGACGGTCGGCGCCGTCGTGACGGTGGCTTCCGGATTCGCTTGCGCATTATCGATGAAGTAAGATAAAGTCGTTTTGGGTACGGCAAGCGGCGCCGCGGCTGGGCGTGGCGCCTTGGCGGACAACGTTAAAGTTTTTGGCGTATTCTTCATGAGATATCTCTTAATGCGAGACCAGATGGTGTCGGCGCGAAGTGAATGATTCCACCTAAGCCTGCGAAACCGGACTCGATGGAGCGTATTGTTGCGGCTGCCGTCAAGGGCAGCGGCGCCTGTCTATCGTGACGTTCATAGCCCGCGCATCCGGCATGAGGAGCGCGGGGCCGAAGCCGGGTCAGATAAATAAGCGATGTACATTGCGGAATGAAAAAAAGCCCGTACCAGAACGGGCTTGAATCTATTGTTGTTCAGTGAAGACACAGCGGAGAGCAAGATTATGCACGAAGGCCCGTTATCTGAATAATTGATAAGTGGAATAACCGATATCAAAAATATCAATAATGGTGGCCCTGCGCCGCACTGCTCCTATCCCCTGCACACCTGAGCCAGACCTTCAAAAACAGGGTCCAGTCATCAGCGCAAGCCGACATTATACACATTTCCCGTATTTCGCGCTGTGCCGGCTGTAGTGCGAACCCGCTTATCGCAGGTCAAGTTGCCAAAAAAGACAATGCACTTGCCTGTGGCGCGTGCTATGCTCCCCTTTTATAGCCCAACCAATGATGTCGATGACCAGCTCCACGCCAGACCAGCAAGCCACCACTCCTGACACGCCAGTCGATGCAGCCCCTGCGGCGGCACCGGCCGCAGCGACCACGCCGGCGCCTGCCGGCCTGACCGCGCGCGCGCTGCTGAAACAGTTCCAGGAGCAATTCCCGCCATTCCGCGATTGCCTGCCCTTGTCGATCGGTATCGACAAGCAGATCCTCGCGCGCCTGCCGGACCTGGACCGCAAGCTGATGCGCACGGCGCTGGGCATCCACACGGGTTCGCTGCGCTACCTGCGCGTGATGGAAAAAGCCAAGGTACGCTACGACCTCGACGGCACCGCCGGCGCGGAAGTGACGCAAACCCACCGCGACCACGCCACGCAAGTATTGCAGCAGCGCTTCAAGAAGGAAGCCGAGCGCAAGAAAGCCGAACGCGATGCCGCGGCCGCCGAAGAAGCGAACCGTTTGCGCCTGGAAAAACTGAATCAGCTGACCGCGAAATTCTCGCGCAAAGGCTGATCCGGTTTCATGGACACAGCTGCCGCACCGCCACTGCCCCCCTATCAAGGCATTGCACTCGACCACGTCAAGCTGGTACGCACCAGCGATGATGCGCAGGCGGCCATGGCCGCCCTGCTGGCAGCGGACGCCATCGGCTTCGATACGGAATCGAAGCCGACCTTTGTGAAGGGCGAATCCTCCACGGGACCGCACCTGATCCAGCTGGCCACCGACGACATCGCCTACCTGTTCCAGGTGGGCAGCACGCCGGCGCCTGCCCTGGCCGAACTCAAGGCCATCCTCGAATCGACCACCACCCTGAAGGTGGGCTTCGGCCTGTCCGACGACGTCAAGCGCCTGCGCAACAAGCTGGGCATCGCTCCGGCCCAGGTGCTCGACCTGTCCGTCGCCCTGCGCGGCGGCCAGCGCAACGACCTGGGCGCGAAGACGGCCGTGGCCAAGTTCTTCGGCCTGCACCTGCAGAAATCGAAAAAGATTTCCACCACCAACTGGGCCACGTCGCGCCTGACGGAAAAGCAGATCCTGTATGCGGCCGACGATGCGCAAGTGGCCCTGCGCGTGTACCGCCGCTGGATCGCCGACGGCGGCAAGGTCGCGCCGCAAAAAGCCCCGCGCGCCAGCACGCCGCCAGCCCCGCCGCCTATCGCCGCCTGAGCCGGCGCGCCTTCCTGCAGCATGAGCAAGAACAAGTCCATCGGCACCACGCTTGACGCGATCGCCGCCGCCGAACAGGCGCTGGGGCGGCAGCTGCCCGCATCCCATGTGCAATGGTTATTGGAGAACAATGGCCGCGCGCTGGGCGCCTTGAGCGTGTTTCCCGTCTACGACGCGGCCAATGCGCGCAAGACGTGGGAATCGATAGCACGCCATTACCGCGAAGGCTGGCAGGAATGGCTGGAGAATGCGGGGACAGGCGACGAGGCCGGCAGCCTGCTGCCCTTCGCCCAGTTCGGCACGGGCGATTACTACTGTTTTGATTATGCGCAAACGGGGCCATCGGGCGAACCCGTGGTCGTGCTGTGGTCGCACGAAACAGGCGCCACCACCGCGGTGGCGCCCGGCTTTGCCGCATTCCTCGCGCTGCCCGGCCGCCCGGGCTGACACCCGGCGGCCGGCACAGCCTTATTTGACGAGGCGCAAGGTCAAGGGATAGCGGTAAGTGGCGCCATTGCTGGCCTTGACGGCCGCGACGATCGAGCACACCAGGTTGGCCAGCGCCACGATCCAGAACAGGAACAGGCCGATCAGCACGAACGACAGGATGAAGCAGGCGAAATACCAGATGATCAGGGTGATCTGGAAATTCAGCGCTTCGCGGGCGTTCTCGGCCGAGAATTTATCCGCATCATCTTTCTTGATCAAATAAATGATCAGCGGCGCCACCCAGCTGGTGAACAGGCCGCCAACGTGGGACAGAATGGCGATCGTCGTATCTTGTGTACGACCCACTTCCGGCTGCGTGTTATCCATTATGATTCCCATCATTAGTTATAGATACATCAATATAACAGTAATATTTCTTTTTGGAATGGAACACTTGCTGCCGCAAGGGACTTTTTTTTTCGCCGCTATACCGCCGCCAGCGCCAGCCGCCCCAAGGTGGCGATGGCTTCTTCCAGTTGCGCGTTCCACGGGTGGCCGTAATTGAGGCGGATGCAGTGGCGAAACGCGCGCGTGGCGGAAAAAATGGGGCCGGGCGCGATGCTGATGCCGGCCGCCAGCGCGCTGCGGTGCAAGGCCAGCGCGTCGATACCGGCAGGCATCTCCACCCAGACGAAATAACCGCCCTGCGGCCGCGTAACCCTTGTGCCGGGCGGAAAATGCACGGCGATGGCTTGCAGCATGGTATTTTGCTGCGCCGCCAGGGTCAGGCGCAGCTGGCGCAAATGGCGGTCGTAGCCGCCTGCCGCCAGGTAATCGGCCAGCGCCATCTGCAGCGGGATGGGCGCAGACAGGCTGGTCGTCAGCTTCAGGCGCTCGACCTGGCGCGCGTAGCGGCCCGCCACGGCCCAGCCCAGGCGAAAGCCGGGCGCCAGGGTCTTGGAAAACGAACTGCAATGCATCACCAGACCCGCGCTGTCATGGCTTTTCGTCAAGCCGGGGCGCTGCTTGCCGAAATACAACTCGCCATACACGTCATCCTCGATCAGCGGCACGCCATGGCGCGCCAGCAGTTCGACCAGCGCGCGCTTCTTTTCCGGCGACATCAGGCTGCCCAGGGGATTCTGGAAATTCGTCATCAGCCAGCACGCCTTGGGCCGGTGGCGCAGCAGCAATTCCTCGAGCGCCGCCAGGTCGACGCCGTCGCGGGGGCTGGTGGCAATTTCCACGGCCTTGAGTTCCAGCCGCTCCAGCGCCTGCAAACACGCATAGAAGCTGGGCGACTCGATCAGCACCGTGTCGCCGGGCCGCGTGACGGCTTGCAGGCACAGGTTCAGCGCTTCCAGCGCGCCATTCGTGATGACGATGTCGTCGCTGGAAACAAGCACCCCGTCGAGCTGGTAGCGCAGGGCGATCTGGCGGCGCAGTTCGGCATTGCCCAGCGATAGATCCGTGACCGTGCTCCACGGGTCGAGGCGGCGCATGCTGGCCGACACGGCCCGCGCCAGCTTTTCCATCGGAAACAGATGCGGGCTGGGAAACGCCGAGCCGAAAGGCACGATATCGCGCGCGCCGACGGCGCCCAGTACTTCGAACACAAGGTCGCTGACATCGACCGTGGTGCTGGCGTCGAGCGGGCGGGAACTGTCCGGCTCGGGGGCCAGCGCGGCGCGCTGCGGCGCCACGTAGTAACCGGAGCGGGGCCGCGAGACGATCATGCCGCGCGCTTCGAGCAAATAATAGGCCTGGAACACCGTCGACGGGCTCACGCCCCTGCGCGCATGCTGCTGGCGCACGGAAGGCAACTTATCACCAGGCAACAACAGCTGCGTGCTGATCATGGCGGCGACTTCTTCCGCCAATTCCTCATATCGTTTCAACCCTGCTCCTCAAACTGATCCGTAGTTTTATTGCACAACTGATCCTGTCACAGTGACAGCACCCGTTATATGCTAGGGTAACAACATCCGGGCAGCAACACCGGCACGCCATAATCGACCGACGAGACAGGTTACTTTTCCATGCAACTCTCCATGCTACTGCATTCCCCCCTCGTGCCGGTGCTGACCCTGGCTCTGGCCGTCGCACTGCCCGGCATGGCGCTGGCCGCGCCCGCCAGCATTTCCGCCAGCCACGACAGCCTGGAACAGCGCATCAAGGCGTGCACGGCCTGTCATGCGCAAAAGGAACGCCACGACGCCTTCTTTCCCCGCATCGCGGGCAAGCCGGCCGGCTACCTGTACAACCAGCTGCTGAACTTTCGCGAGGGACGGCGCCAGTATCCGATGATGAACTATATGGTGGAACACTTGCCTGACGATTACTTGCGCGAAATTGCCGACTATTTTGCGGCACAGCACCCTGCCCCGCCGCCGGCCCAGCCCAGCAGCGCCGGCACGACGGCCCTGGCGCGGGGCAAGCAGCTGGTGCTGCATGGCGATGCCGGCAAGAAGATTCCCGCCTGTATCGCCTGCCATGGCCAGCAGCTGGCCGGCGTGGCGCCCGCCATCCCCGGCTTGCTGGGCTTGCCGCGCGACTATATCAACGCCCAGCTGGGCGCGTGGAAGAACGGCATCCGCCGCGCCCACGCGCCAGACTGCATGGCGCAAGTGGCGCAGCGCCTGTCGGATGCGGACGTGGGCGCCGTCTCGGCCTGGCTGGGCACGCAAGTGGCCAGCGCCGACGCGCGTCCCGCGGAAAACATCGCCCTGCCCTTGCCGCTGCATTGCGGTGGCGTGCCAGGCTCCGGCGCGCAGGTGGCGCCATGAAAAAATGGATATTCGCGGCCGCCATCGTCGCCATCGGCGCAGCCGGCGCCAAATTCCTGCTGTGGCCGGCGGACGACGTGGGACCGCCGGCCACCGCCAGCACCCTGAGCCAGGAACAGCTGGTCGCGCGCGGCGCCTACCTGGCCAAGGCGGGCGACTGCATGGCTTGCCACACGACGCGCGGCGGCGTGCCCTACGCAGGCGGCCGGGCCTTGCAGACGCCGTTCGGCAAGGTGCTTTCGCCCAACATCACGGCCGATAGGGAAACAGGGATCGGCAGCTGGACGGCCGACGATTTCTGGCGCGCGATCCACAACGGCAAGTCGAAGGATGGCCGGCTGCTGTATCCGGCCTTTCCCTACACCAGCTACACCAAGGTGCGGCGCGAGGATAGCGACGCCCTGTACGCCTACTTCCAGAGCGTGCCGCCGCACCGGCAAGCAAACGCACCGCACGCGCTGCGCTTCCCCTACAACCAGCAGATCGCGCTGGCCGCCTGGCGCGCCCTGTATTTCAAGCCGGGCGTGTACCAGCCGCTGACGGACAAAAGCATGGAATGGAACCGCGGCGCCTACCTGGTGCAGGGCCTGGGCCACTGCAGCGCCTGCCATAGCAGCCGCACGACCCTGGGCGGCAGCGACGACGGCCTGTCGGGCGGCCTGATTCCCGTGCTGGGCTGGTATGCGCCGTCGCTGACGTCGGATGCGGAAGCGGGCCTGGGCGACTGGGACACGGCGCATATCGTGGAATTGCTGCAAACGGGCGTGTCACCGCGCGCCACCGTCTTCGGCCCCATGGCGGAAGTCGTGCGGCAAAGCTTGCAGCACATGAGCAATGCCGACGTGCAAGCGATGGCCGTCTACCTGAAAAGCCTGCCCGGCCCCGCGCAGCCCGCGCAACGGGCGCCGCGCGACACGTCAGAGCAAGCCCGGCAGCAACTAGCGCTGGGCGCGAAACTGTATGAGGCGCAATGCGCAAGCTGCCACCTGGCCGACGGCAAGGGCGTGCCGCCCGGCTACCCGCCGCTGGCCGGCAACCGCGCGCTGACGACGGAGTCGGCCGTCAACGCCATCCGGCTCGTGCTCAACGGCGGCTTCGCGCCCGGGACAAAAGGCAACCCGCGCCCCTACGGCATGCCGCCGTTCGGCCCCGTCATGGATGACGCGGAAGTGGCGGCCGTGGTCACGTACCTGCGCGCCTCGTGGGGCAATGACGCGCCGGCCGTGTCGGCCCTGGAAGTCAATAAATACCGCAGCGTGCCGCTGGAGTAGCGCGCCTGAAAAACGTCCATGGCGGCGTTGCATCTCCTTGCCCTGAACGTTTTGCCGGCGCGCATACGAAAAAAACCGGCCAGCGCCGGTTTTTTCACGTCAAACAGCCGTTCTCAGCGGAACTTGCTCTTGTGACCCGTCTTCAGGTCCAGCGCATAACGCACGCCGTTGTCCGTCAGCATGACTTCATCGGGCGGCTCTTCGCCGGCCAGGGCGCCGTCGATCAGGGGCAAGCCTTCGCCCTTGCGCATCAGGTCGTCGCAGCGCTCGTACACGTTGGCGCAGCCCGTGGACGCCATCAGCGATTGCACGATGGCCACTTTCCACGCATCGACGCCGCCCGCATTGAATTCGCAGATCAGGTAGCCTTGCACGCCGCCGAACAGCTGCACCACCAGGCCGGGCAAGCCCTCGTCTTCGCCCTTGATCAGGGTCAACAGCTGGTTTTCGCCCGCCTTCTTGATGGCAGATAATTTTTTCTCGATGGCGGCCTTGACGCGGCGCTTGATCAGCGCGTGGTCGACCGGTTCGTCTTCCTTGAAGCTCCAGATGCGCGCGCGGATCTGCGACTTCGAATTGTAGGCGGCGCGGGCGATGAATTGCTTCGATGAGCTTTGCACGATGGCCGTCGAGCCGGGCTTCATTTTTTCCTGCGGCTTGCCTTCGACTTTTTCAATCGCGGACGCGTAAATCCACGATTGGCCCAGCAAGCTCTTTTCCTTGCCCTGTTTGATGGTGATGATCAGCATGTAATTCCAGTAGTGTGACCGGCGCGTGCCGGTCGTCGTATATCCAATACCGGCATGATACCTCATGCCATCCTGTCGCATCCTCCTGCATTCCATGCCGCTGCCGGTGCAGTCTGTCGCAGCGCACTACGCAGGCGCGGCCGGCTGGCATACCATGCAAGTATACCAATTCCAAACAGGGAGCAAGAATGACACCGACACTTTTCCACCCACGCCGTGCCCGCGCCGCCACCGTCCTGCTGCTGGCCGCCTGCGCGCTGGCCCTCCCGGCCGTGCCGGCGCTGGCCTCGCCGCTCGACTGGATTTCCGGCAACAGCATCCAGGGCAGCGGCAAGCTGCAAAAGCAGACGCGCGAAGTGGGCAATTTCCATGCCGTGGCGCTGAACGTGCCGGGCACGGTCGAATTGCGTATCGGCAACACGGACAGCATCACCATCGAGGCCGACGACAATATCCTGCCGCTGATCGAGACGGCGGTGGAAAACGGCACCTTGCGCATCCGCCCCGCCAAGCGCAACGCCAACTTCCGCCAGAGCAGCCTGAACATCGTCATCCAGGCGCGTCAGGTGGAACGCATCAGCGTGGGCGGCTCGGGCAACATCACGGCCACGGGCTTGCGCGGCGAGAATCTGCGCTTCGACGTGGGCGGCTCCGGCTCCATCCACGCGCGCGACCTCGACAGCCGCCAGGTTTCCATCGCCATCGGCGGCAGCGGCAACTTCAAGGCCAGCGGCAAGACGGAGCAACTGACGGCCTCCATCGGCGGCTCGGGCAATATCCAGGCGGGCAAGCTGGCCGCGCGCGACGTGCAGGTGAGCATCGGCGGCTCGGGCGAGGCGCAAGTGTGGGCCAAGGATGACTTGACCATCAGCATCGGCGGCTCGGGCGAAGTGAGCTACTACGGCGACCCGCGCATCAGCCGCAGCATGCAGCGTTCGAGCAGCATCAAGCGGCTGGGCGCGGCGCCGAATTAAGCCCCCGCAATGACAAAAGCCCGGAGCGATCCGGGCTTTTTGCGTTTCAGACAGGCTACATCAGCGGGCCGGCTTCACCGGTTCGCGGTCGATCAGGACCGTATTGACGCTGTCCGTCAGCCAGATCTGGCCATCCTGGATCGTGCATTGCAGCTGCATCGTGCGCTGCGCCAGCTTGCTCATGTCTTGCGCCGCTTCCGACGGCAAGTTGATCACGGTCAAGTTCTTCGCCCGTTCCAGCTTGTTCGCGATCTGCTTCCACCAGATGTGGCTGGTTGCGCCATAGCTGTAGACGATGACCTGTTCCGAACGGCCGCACGCCTTCAGGATGCGCTTTTCGTCCGGCTGGCCCACTTCGATCCACAGCTGGATGGCGCCCGTCAAGTCTTTCTGCCACAGGTCGGGCTCTTCCGTGTCGAACAGGCCCTTGGTAAACGTCAGCGCCTCGTCGGCGTGGATGGCGAACGCCAGCAGGCGCACCATCATGCGCTCGTCCGTTTCGGACGGGTGGCGTGCCAGGGTCAGCGCGTGATCCTGGTAGTAATTGCGGTCCATGTCGGCGATCTGCAGATCGGCTTTGAAAATTGTTGCTTTGAGGGCCATCGTGTTTCTGTCTCGGTAAAGTAAATAGTGAAGTCGGTATCAGCGGAAAACCACGGTCTTGTCGCCATTTTTCAGGATGCGGTGCTCGACGAACCATTTCACGGCGCGCGCCAGCACCACGCACTCGACGTCGCGGCCGATGGCCGTCAGGGTTTCCGCATCCATCGCATGGTCGACGCGCTCGACGTCCTGCTCGATGATCGGGCCTTCATCCAGGTCGCCCGTGACGAAATGGGCCGTCGCGCCGATCAGCTTGACGCCGCGGTGATGCGCCTGCGCATACGGCTTGGCGCCCTTGAAGCTGGGCAGGAAGGAATGGTGGATATTGATGGCGCGGCCGTCGAGCGCCTGGCACAGGCCTGGCGACAGGATCTGCATGTAGCGCGCCAGTACCACCAGGTCGATCTTGTGCGTGTCCATCAAGTCGATGATCTTCGCTTCCTGCGCCAGCTTGGCCGCTTCCGGCGCGCCGGTGGCCAGCGGCAGGTGGTGGAACGGAATATTGTAGCTGGCCGCCAGCTGGTAGAACTCCATGTGGTTCGACACGATGGCGGGAATTTCCACGTTCAGCAAGCCGCTCTTGTAGCGGAACAGCAAATCGTTCAGGCAATGGCCGATCTTCGACACCATCAGCATGACGCGCGGCTTGACGCGCGCATCGTGCAGCTGGCCGTGGAAGGGGCCGTTCAACTGCATGGCTTGCGACAGGTCGGCGAAGTCGCTGCGCAACTGGGCGTCGCTGACGGCGCCGTCTTCCAGCGCGAAATGCACGCGCATGAAGAACAGCTGGGATTCCTGGTCGCCGAACTGGGCGGAATCGAGGATGTTGCAGCCGCGTTCGGCCAGGAAGCCGGACACGCGGTGCACGATGCCGCGCTGGTCCAGGCAGGACAGGGTCAGGATGTATTCGGGATGCGTCATGGTCGCGGAATAAAGCAAAAAAAGTGGGCTATGCTCGGCTCAGCCACGCGCGCCGGCCATCGGCTGCGCTGCCGCGAGCCGACTATTGTCGCACGGCCAGGCCAGTCAACCCGCATTTTCCACACAAGCAACGTGGCTGCCGGCAGCGGCAGGCCGATTCACGTTCATTTGATCTAACACAAAGTCATCGCATTTTTCCGCCTGCCAGGCGCCATTCCCCCGCCAAACGGGCCACTGGCGTGGAACCTGGCACGCCATCCGGCGTCTATCCCTTTGCTTGTTTCACCATACGCCGCATCCGGTGCACCGGGTGTTTCCTGGATCCGTTTTTCATTGAGGTAGAACATGTTCACAAACAGTATTTCCCCCAGTTTCAGCCCTGCCCTGAAGTCCCACCTGGAGGCCCAGTGCAATTTCGCCACGGAACTATCGCGCAAGCTGGTCGATACGGCGCAGCAACTGAGCGAGCTGCATCTGCGGCTGGCGCAAGACTTGCTGCAGGAATGGAGCAGCGCCAGCCAGCAACTGCTGTGCGCGCGCGACACGGGCGAGTTCATGTCGCTGGCCGCGGCCCAGTTGCAGCCGAGCAGCAACAAGCTGCAGCAGTACCAGCAGCAGCTCGGCAACCTCGTCGCCAACGCCAATGTCGAAATGAACCGCACGGCAGAGAACCACCTGCCCGAAGCGAGGCGCACGGCCGTAGCCTTCGCTGACGAAGTGGTGCGCAAGACGGCCGAGGAAACGGAAAAAGCCACGCAGCGCCAGCGTGAAATGATCGAAAAGATGCACGCCACGGCCCCCAGCAATGGCGCCGGCCGCAGCCGCGATACCGGCAGGCAATCCGATCAGGCGCATTGAGCACTTGAATTGACCACTTGACCCCACTCGACAGCAAGGAGAGCGACATGGCTAGCAATCAAGGTAATGAACAGGGCAAAGGCGCTGGCAGCAGCCAGAAAGCCGGCGAATCGGGCAGCGGCAAAGGCCCGAGCAAGCGCGGTTTCGCCGCCATGAACGAGGAACAGCAACGCGAAATCGCCAGCAAGGGCGGCCAGGCAGCCCATCAAAAGGGCACGGCGCATGAATTCGACTCGGAAGAAGCGCGCCGGGCCGGACAGAAAGGCGGCGAAGCCGTCAGCCGCAACCGCGAACACATGGCGGAAATCGGCCGCAAGGGCGGCGAAAGCCGGCAATCGGCCCAGCGCGCCAATGAAAGCCGCAGCGGCACGGCCACGCGCAGCAGCGGCACGGCCACGCGCAGCAGCGGCACCGAGCAGGGCCGCACTGGCCGGCAAGGCGGCAAGGACGAGGACGACAAGGGTGGAGCAGGCGGAGCGGGCTGAGCGGGACAGGCCGCCGGGCTGCCCCTGCGGCGCGCGGCCTGATGCAGGTAGGCAGGGGCGGCCCTGGCAGCCCAGGCAGCCCCGTGCAAGGGCTGGCGCAGCGCGGGGGGCGGCGGTATGGTACATTCTCGCCTTACCGACACCTCCGCGCCACGCCCCGCCCTTCCCCGCATGCAGCCATCCCTGAAATACCTGAGCGCCTATTCCGAACAAACGCAAGCGCAAGTGCAGCAACTGATCGCGCAAGACAAGCTGGGCGACGTCCTGTTGAAACGCTATCCGAACGCGCACGATGTACGCAACGACAAGGCTTTATACCAGTATGTACAGGACTTGAAGAATGAATTCCTGCGCAATGCCGACCCCATCAACAAGGTGGCGTTCGACAGCAAGATCCATGTGATCCAGCACGCGCTGGGCTTGCATACCTCGATCTCGCGCGTGCAAGGTGGCAAGCTCAAGGCCAAGCATGAAATCCGCGTGGCCACCATGTTCAAGGAAGTGCCGCTGGAATTCCTGCGCATGATCGCCGTGCACGAACTGGCGCACGTGAAGGAAAAGCAGCATGACAAGGCGTTCTACAAGCTGTGCACATATATGGAACCGCAATACCACCAGTACGAATTCGACGTGCGCCTGTACCTGACCCAGCTCGACCTGTCCGGCCAGCGCCTGTGGTCATGACATCCACATAACAATGCCGCCCCGGGCATCCATTGGGCGGCATTGTTGGTGTGGGTCAGAGTAGCCGCCCGGCAAGACGGGGGGCTCATGACGCATGTGCCGGCGGGACCGGCAGCGTGCTCAGGCTCAGGCGGCGTTCTTGCGGCGGCGCAGGAAGGCCAGCAGGCCCAGTCCGCCCAGCATCATGCCGTAGGTGGCCGGTTCCGGCACGGCGCTCACGCTGGCGGCGATATTGTCGACCTGGAAGGTGTGCAAGGCGCCCTCCTGCCACGTTGCCGACAGCAGGTTATTGAAACCCGTGAACGTGTAATCGCTGAAGTTATGGCTGCCATCGAGGCTGAAGGTCTGGGTCACCGTGCCGCCGCCCACCTGATGGCCGAAGAACGTCACGTCGTAAGGGCCAGGCAAGCTCACGAAATCAGCCAGGCGGATCGAGCTCAGCGAGAAAGCGGCGCCATCGGTACGGCTCAAGGTTGTCGTCGTCAGCACGGTGGCGCCAAGACCGGCCGAGCCGGCATAGGCAAAGTTGCTTTGATGTGCGGAACTCAACAGGCCCAGGAAGCTGCTGTCGAAATCGTAGCCGCCTTCGGAATAGGAATCGAAGACGGAGCCGAGGATGCCAGGGTGTTCCAGCGCATCGAAGCCGATGACGGTGGTTTGTGCGTGGGCGCCGCCGGCGGCGAGAATGGCGGCGACGGCAGTCGCGCGCAAGAGAGTCATTGGTTTCACAATAGTATCCTTTCAAGATGATGAAGTAGCGAGGTTGTGGCAACTTGCAATATCTAGGCGTCGTAGCGGGAAACGGGAGGCGCCTCGCTGGGTGTCCGACATGCCTGTCTTTTGAACAATTGCAGTAGAACACATTCATACATAAAAAGCATCTTCATTTTCAAAAAAACATGCCTGTGTGGAAACATTCTAGCTATATTTATATTAATTAATTAATTGATCTTGATCAATTTTCCCGCACAGAAATAAAAAAGCCATGCATTTCACAATGCATGGCTCTGGATGAGACTTCACAAAGAAGATTTACGGCGCACTATCCTTCAACCGCTGCACCAGGGCCGCAGGATCGGCATCGGCGTTCAGGAACGCCGCGTGCTGCGGGCGGATGAAGCCCTGCTCCTTGCCGTTTTGCACGAAAGCGATCAAGCCGTCATAAAAACGGTCGACATTGAGCAAGCCGATGGGCTTGGCGTGCAAGCCCAGCTGCGCCCAGGTGAGCATCTCGAACAGCTCTTCCAGGGTGCCATAGCCGCCGGGCATGGCGATGAAGGCGTCGGACAGGCTGGCCATCATCGCCTTGCGCTCGTGCATGTCCTTCACGATGAACTGCCGCGTCAAGCCCGTGTGGCCCACTTCGCGCTCGACCAGTTGGGTGGGAATCACGCCCGTCACCTCGCCGCCCAGGCGCAGCACTTCATCGGCGATCACGCCCATCAGTCCCACCTTGCCGCCGCCATACACGAGCGAGATATTTTCCGCCACCAGCACGCGCGCCAGTTCGCGCGCCGCCACGGCATAGTCCGGCGAGACGCCCGCGTTGGCGCCGCAATACACACATAAAGCCTTGATCACAGTATTCCCTACCCTTTCAATTCATCGATCGCCGCCTCGACCTCGAGGCGCTCCTTGGCGTCCAGTGCCACGCACTCGGCCGCCTTTTCATACAGGGCCAGCGCTTCCGCCAGCTTTTTCTTTCCGTCCAGCATATTCAAGGCGCGCGCATATTCGCTGTGCGCCAGCGCCGAATACGGCGTCAGGGCCAGCGCCGTCTTGAAGTGCTGGTAGCCATCTTCCTTGTTGGCGCCGTAGGTCAGGCCGCCTATCATGGCGCCGACCTTGTCGATAATTTCCGTATGATAAATCCCAAACGCGATATGCGCTTCCGCATGCATGGGCGCCACCGTCATCGTGCGGTCCAGGCTATTGCGCACGCGCGCGCCCATGCCCTGCGCCAGGGCCTTGACGACGGACGTGCCCAACGCATAGCGGCCCAGGCTGTAGGCGTGCCAGTAGTAGCCGGCCGGATTGTCCGGCTGCTCGCTCTGCTGGCGTTCGCAGCGCTCCGCCACTTCCTCGTACATGTCGAGTTTCCGGCTGTCATCCACTTCCAGGTGCGTGGCATAGATGCAGGTCGCCTTGTGCGCCACCGCATAGCCGGGCACGCCGACAGCCAGGCCCAGTTTCACGGCCCGCTCGAAGTCGCCCGCATGGAAGGCCAGCCACGCCTGCACCAGCGCCGGGTGCGTGGGAAAGGGTTCCACATCGCCCGCATGCAGGCGCGCCCAGGCCGCTTCCAGGGTTTGCGGGGTGTAGACATATGCTTCGTCCGGATAAGGAAATTGTTTCCAAGCCATATATCTCTCCTGTAAATGACGACGTGGCGCCAGCAGTCGCGTCAGTCGTTCTTGAGTTTTGTCACATACTCTTCCGACAGTTTGCGAAACAGCAAATGCGTTTCATTGCGTAAATACGGCCCGATCAGGGACAGCACCTGGTAACAGCCGCGCGCCAGCGCGTCGGACATCGATTGCTGCTCGCTGTACTTGCGCGGGTTGCGCACATATTCGTACGACAGCCAGTAGGTGGCGACGACCACCATATTCGTCGCCATCGCGGCCACTTCCATGTCCGACGCTTCCAGCGACTGTTCGCTGCGCAAGTCTTCGCACAGCTGCGTGGCCACCTTGATCTTGTGCGCCAGGATCAGCTTGAAGTGCAATTCCAGCTTGCGGTTGCGCGACAGCAAATCGTTGAGGTCGCGATAGAAGAAGCGGTAGCGCCAGATCAGTTCGAACATCAGGTGCAAATACAGCCAGACATCCTCGATATTCGAGCGGCGCCCGTCGGGCACGGTCAGGATGCGTTCGATTTCCGCCTCGAACTGGACGAAGATGGAATTGACGATGTCGTCCTTGTTACGGAAGTGGTAATACAGGTTGCCGGGCGAAATGTTCATCTCTTCCGCAATCACGGTCGTCGTGATATTCGGCTCACCAAACTCATTGAACAGGCGCAGCGACAACTCCAGGATGCGTTCGCGGGTACGGCGTGGTGCTTTTTGTAGCATGGCGGGCAATCTCTCTGTGTTCTGCCTCAAGCATACCACCTAAGATAGCTGTAATGAAACACTCCGCCCCCGGGCGCCGGCGAAAAGCCCGGGCAAGAAAAAGCCTGCTCGCGCAGGCTGGAGGGATGCGGCGCCGGCTCAGGCGGCCGGCGCTTTTTTCTTCGCCGCCGGTCTCGCCGCCGGCTTGCTCGCCGCTTTGCTCGCCGGCTTGGCCGCGGCGCGCGGCGCGCTCCGGGCTGCCGGCTTGGCCGGGGCCTTGGCGACGGCCGCTTTCGGCGCAGTTTTCGGTGCAATTTTCGGCGCCGCCTTCACGGCGGGCTTGGCCGCGGCCTTCGGCTTGGGCGCCGGCGCGGCCTGGGCCGACAGCGCCGCCACTTGCCGGCTCAAGGCGTCGATCTGCGCATGCAGTGCGGAAATATCCTGTTGCGTGGGCACGCCGATGGTGGCCAGGGCGCGCGCGACACGCTCTTCAAACACCTGTTCCAGCTTGTCCCAGGAGCCGCTGGCCTGCTTGCCCACGCCATCGGCCAGCTTGCTGACACTGTCGCTCACGCCGGAAACCTTGTCTTCGGCGCGCTTCTGGAATTCCGTGCCTTCCTTCACCAGCCGGGAAAACACGCGTCCCCCCTCTTCCTGCGCCTTGGCGAAGGCGCCCAGGCCCGCTTGCCATATCTGCTGTGCCGACGAGCGCACGGCGTTCGCCAATTCCTTGTCTTCCGCCAATTCCTTCAATTTCTTCACCATCGCCAGCTCCCGTCATATGAAAGGCCATGCCACTTCATGGATACTTTTTATTCTAGTGAGCAAAACTAGAGACGGGAGTCTAATCCGATAGAAAGCTGCCTCAGAAGGTGCGCCAGCGCACGCAGCGGCCAGCGCCTAGGCCGCCGCCTTCACCTGGCCATGCAGCAGCTTGTGCAGGCGGAAACCTTCGCGGATATTCTCGCGCAGCACGGCGCCTTTCCACGGTTTCGTGTAGAAGCGGTCGACGGCGCCGCGATTGATGGCCGCCATGATGGGCGTCAGGTCGGCAAAGGCCGACAGCATGATGCGGAAAGTGTCGGGACACAGGTGCTTGACCCGCTCCATGAATTCGGTGCCGCTCATGAGCGGCATGCACTGGTCGCACAGGATCACCTGCACCTTGTGGCGCGCCAGGATGTCGAAGCCTTCGGCGGCCGTCTGCGCCGTGAGGATGCGGTAGCCGTCCTGCGCCAGGAAGTCGCTGAGCACGTCGAGCATGAAGACATCGTCGTCGACGATCAGCAGGGTTTGCTGCTCTTCGCCGGCAGCATCCTCAGGCGCCTGCAGCAACTTGCCGCCCATCAACATCTGTTCGAATTCCTCGTGCGGCACGGGGCGGCTGAAATAATACCCCTGCATCTCGTCGCAGCCGTGGCGCCGCAAATAGGCCAGCTGCGCATCGTTTTCCACGCCTTCGGCGATCACTTCCAGCTTCATGCTGTGCGCCATGCTGATGATGGCCAGCACGATGGCCGCGTCATCCGGATTGCTGGTGACTTCGCGCACGAAGGCGATGTCGATCTTCAGCTTGTCGATGGGAAAGCGCTTCAGGTAGGCCAGGCTGGAATAGCCGGTGCCGAAATCGTCGATGGAAATCTGGATGCCCAGCGCCTTCAAGTTGCGCAGCACGGCGATGGTTTCCTCGGCGTTCGACATCAGCGAGCTTTCCGTCAGCTCCAGTTCCAGCAGCTCGGGCGCGATTTCGTATTTGCGGATGGCCTTGAGCACCTCCTCTTCCAGGCCGCCGACGAAAAACTGGATGCCCGAGACGTTCACCGACAGGTGCACGGGCCCGATGCTGCTGGCGCCCCACTCGCTGATTTTCTTGCACGCTTCGTCGAGCACCCAGTTACCGACGCGCACGATGAGTCCCGTTTCTTCCAGCAGGGGGATGAACAGGGCCGGCGAAACCATGCCGTGGCCGGGGCGGCGCCAGCGTATCAGCGCTTCGGCACCGCTGATGCGCCCCGAGATGATATTCACCTTGGGCTGGAAGAACAGCACGAATTCCTCGTTGTCGATGGCGCGCCGCAGGGCGTTTTCCATGTCCAGCCGCGCCATCGACTGCGCATTCATTTCCGCCGTGAAGAAGCGGAAGGCGTCGCGGCCCGCCTCCTTGGCGCGGTACATGGCCGTGTCGGCATATTGAATCAGGGTGTCCGCATCGACGCCATCGTCGGGGTACACGGAAATGCCGATGCTGACCGTCACCGTCACTTCATGGCCCTGCAAGTCGAAGGGCTTGCGCATCGCCTCGCGCACCTTGTGGACCACGCCCACGGCATGCTGGGCGCCGTCGGGCAGCACCAGGATGGTGGCAAATTCGTCGCCGCCAAAGCGGCCGATGGTATCGCGCACGCGCAGGCAATCGACCAGGCGGCTGGAAAACTGGCGCAGCAGGTCGTCGCCGATGGTGTGGCCCAGGGTGTCGTTGATATTCTTGAAGCGGTCGATATCCATGAACAGCACGGCCACGGCCCACTGGTGTTCGGCCGCCTGGGCCAGGGAATGGGTCAGCGAGACGTAGAACTGGCTGCGGTTCGGCAAGCCCGTCAAGGTGTCGAAATGGGCCAGCTTCATCAGGCGCTGCTCGGCATCCTTGCGCTCGGTGATGTCGCGCGCCACGGCCACCAGGATCCAGCTCTGCCCCGAGCGCAGGGTGCGCCGCTGCACTTCCACCGACAGCGGCGAGCCATCCTTGCGCTGCAGCTGCAATTCCGTCATCGGCCCGCCCTGGTCGCCGGCCAGCAGCTTGTTGTACAGCTCTTCCAGCTGGGATTCGCCCTCGTGCGCGCGGCCAGGCCCCACGCGCAGGAAATCCTCGCGCTCGAAACCGAGCATGCGGCAAGCCGTCTGGTTGACGTCGACGAAGCACATGCCGGCGCGGTCGACGAGGAAAATCGCGTCGGCCGTGGCGTCCATCGCCAGGCGGAAGCGGCGCAAGTCTTCATCGAGGCGGATGCGCGCCGCCATGTCCAGTGTCAGCTGCTCGTGATGGCGCTTGATCTCGTCGTACAGCAGCAGGTTGTCGTAGGCGACGGCGATCTGCGCCGCCACCGTGGCGGCGACCCGCTCGTCGACTTCGGAAAACTCAGTCGCCCCCAGCTTGTCGACCAGGTACAGCCAGCCGTGGCTGCGTTCGCGCGAGGCGATGGCCACGCCCAGGAAGGAGTGCACGGGCGGGTGCGTGTCGGGCAGGCCCAGCGCGCCGGGGTCGCCCTTCAAGCCATTGACCCGGTAGGGCTGGCGCTGCTCCAGCAAGCGGTTCAGGATACCCGTGCGCGGCGCGCTGGCGATGCGTTCGAGGTTTTTCTCGGCGCCGCACGAAGAAAAATAGCTGAGCTTTTCGGCGCCCTCTTCCAGCACGCCGATGCAGGCGTACTTCGAGACGCAGATATTCTGCGCCACCTTGCAGCCCGCCTCGATCAGGGCGCGCGGATCGCGTTCGGCGCCCAGCTCGATGCCCAGTTCGATCAAGGCCGTCAGGCGCAGGCTGACCGCCTGCAGGCTCGACAGCGAACGCGACAGGCGCTCCGTCATGACGCCCAGGTCTTCGGGGATGGCGGCCTGGCCCTCGCGCTGGCTGGCCAGCTGCGAAATCTGCTGGCTGCTCGATTCGAGTTCATCGAGATAGCCGCTGACCTGGTGCTCGATGCCCGCCAGCTTGCCCGAGGCGGGAAGCGCCGCGCCGCCGGCGCCCGGCGCCCCCGGCACCTGTGCCGCCGCCGGCATCAGCCCCAGCGCCTCGTTGACGGTGCGCACGATGACCTCGGGGTCGGACGGCTTGGGCAGCACCCAGCGCACGCCGCAGGCCTGCGCCAGCAAGATCGCTTCCTGCTCGCGGTAGGTGGCCGTATAGAAGATGATGGGCACGTCGGTCAGCGCGGGATCGGCATGCACGCGCGTGACGAATTCGTAGCCGTCCATGTTCGGCATGAGGATGTCGGAAATGATCAGGTCGGGCCGCTCGGTGCGCAGGATTTCCAGCGCGTCGGCGCCATTCGCCGCTTCCAGCAGGCGGTGGCCGCCATAACCCAGCAGCGCGGTCAGGAATTCGCGGTTCAGCACATGATCATCGACGATCAGGATGGTGGCTATGTCGTTTTTAACTGGCGTCGACGGCGCCCCGGGTAAAAAAGACTCCAGCTCCGCAACGAAAAGGTCGGGCTCGATCGGCTTGCCGATGTAGCCATTGAAACCCGCCTCGAGCAGGCGTTCGCGGTCGCCCACCATGGCCAGCGCCGTCACGGCCAGGGCCGGGATCGCGCGCAGCCGCGGGTCTTTCTTCAGCTCCGCCACCACGCCGTAGCCATCGAGCTTGGGCAAATGCACGTCGCAAATGATCAAGTCCGGCAATTCGCTGCGCGCCATGCGCACGCCCTCTTCGCCGTCATAGGCTGCCAGCGGCGTGTACCCGAAGGCACGCAGCAAATACACCATCAATTCCATATTGGTGGCGTTATCTTCAATAATCAGGATACGTGCGGACAATTAGCGCCCCCAATAAAAACTGCATGGACTCATTTTCCGCCTGCGTTCAACTTTCCGCATGCGCGGCTAACATAACAATCCTATAACATCTTGCCATACATCCAGAAAAATATCTGTGCGCAGGGTACCTGCAGAGCTTCGCAAGCGGCCTCGGGAACAAATTTCCGCCGGCCGTCTTCTGACGTTAGCTTAATACAGTACGCCAGTGGAAAACAGCATTTTCTGCCCGTGACGCTGTTAAACACGGGCAACAGCAGAGTCAAAAGAGACATTCTTGCCATGCAGATAAAACACAACAGGAGTCAGGCAAAACGGGGGAAGATGGGGGCTGGGCGACTTCGGTCTTGATAGTGATTTCCGCCAACAGCTGACGCAGCACGCGCGCATCGCTGGCCAGCGCCACGTGGCCGATGCCGCCGAAGGCGAGATTGCGCGCGCCGGGCAAATGCGCGGAAGATTGCGGCGCGACAATATTATCGTGGTGCGAGTAAATCGAGGTGATCATGGCGCGCGTTTCCGGCGTCTCACTGGCGGCCAGCTGCGCCAGCCAGCCGCTGGGCGCGCCATGGATACGGCTCATCTGGCGCGCATTGGCGCCCGCCGCCACATTGGCCAGCGCCGTGCCGTGGTGCGGCGTGCCGATGGTGACGATGCGCGCCACGCGGGCCGCGCCGTAATGGCGCAGCCAGGCGCGCGCCACCAGGCCGCCCATGCTGTGGGCGACGATGATGGCGCGGTCGCTGCCCGTGCGGGCGCACAGCGCCGCGATGGCTTGCTCGACCTGCGGCACGAACTCCTCGATATCGGCGCCTATCGGTTCCAGGTCGACGCCGTCGTGCGCGATGCCGGCCCGCGCCAGCTGCCGGCTCAGCTGCGCCCAGTAGCCGCGGTTGCACACATAGCCGTGGATCAGCAGCACCGGCAAGCCCTGGCCAGCGACGGTGTCGGCCGCATGCAGACGCGGGCGCAGCATGCCCCACGACGACGTCCACAGGGTGGCGCGCAGTTCGCCGAAAAACAGGCGCGCGGCGCCCCCGGCACCCAATTGATATTCCGCCGGCACGGGGCTGCCAAGATGCCGGCTTTCCCGGAAATTGCGCGCCACGACCAGCGCGCGCACGGCCAGCAGCATGGCGCCCGCCAGCAGCAGGGCCAGCACCGGCGACGCCAAGCCCCAGACATGCATGGCCAGGTACGCCACCGCCAACACGGCCAGCACCTGCAGCAGCATCAGCCACTTGAGGATGCGCGCGATCATGCCGTGCCTGCGACGGGAACGGGCGCGGGCTTGCCCGTCAGTTCCCGCGCCAGGCCGCTGGCCAGGCGCGCGGCCAGCGCATACAGCGTCAATTGCGGATTGGCGCCTATCGAGGTGGGGAACACCGAGCCGTCGTGCACGGACAGGTTGCGCACGCCGTGGTAACGGCCGTCGGCGCCCGTCACGCCCAGGCGCGCATCGTCCGACATGGCGCAGCCGCCCATCACGTGGGCCGACACCACGCGCGCCAGCAGTGCCTTCATCGGCAAATCGCCGATGGCCTGTTTCGCCTGCGCCCAGCTGGTGTAATGGCTGGCCAGCTCGTGCACGGGATACACGCTCCGCGCGCCGGCCGCGAACTGGATTTCCGCCATCGACAGCAGCGCGCGCCGCACGCCATCCCAGATGAAGGGCGTGAGCGGATAGTCGAGCACGGGCGCGCCGAAGCTGTCGATCGATACGCTGCCGCCCGCCGCTTCATGGTGAAAGCCGTCGCGCAGCAGCGCCAGCAAGGCGTGCGCATGGGGGAAGTCGCGCATGGTGCGCGCATGCTCGTCGCCGAAGCCGCCCATGGTGGTGGCCATCAGCAGCGGATGCAGGGGCGGCGCTTCGAGCTTGTAGCCGATGGGGCCATCGATGGGCGCCGTGTGCAGGAAATGGTCGGAATAAATCGTCTGCGGCGCGCCCGCATAGGCGTCGACGCGCTGCTTGAACAAGCCCGCCGAAATCACCGTCGGATGCAGGAAGGTGCGCCGCCCCAGCAAGCCGTGCGGATCGGGCGCCTGTGAACGCAGCAGCAGCGCGGGCGAATTGATGGCCCCGCCGGCCAGCACGAAGTGCCTGGCGCGCAGCGTCAGACGCACGCCCGTGGGCGCCTGCCCGGCAGCATCGAGCGCCGTCACCTGCAGGCTGTCGATGCGCTCGCCCTTGAAGCTGAAGCGTTCCGCGCGCGCATGCACGAGCAAGCCCGCGCCCAGCGCCAGCGCCGAGGGGATCGTCGTCACCAGCATCGATTGCTTGGCGTTGGTCGGGCAACCCATGCCGCAGTAGCCGAGGTTCCAGCAGCCGTTCACATTGCGCCGGATGGCGGCCGTGGGAATGCCCAGCGCCGCGGCGCCACGCCGCAACAAGTCGTTGTTTTCATTCGGCGGCGCGGCCCAGTCGCTCACGTGCAGGCGTTTTTCCATCATGGCGAACCACGGCGCCATGGCGTCCACGGAATAGCCGGACAAGCCAAAATGCTTGCGCCAGTAATCGAGGGTGCCGGGCGGCGTGCGGAAGCTCGACGTCCAGTTGACGGTCGTCGAACCGCCCACGGTGCGCCCCTGCAAAATGTTGATGGCCTTGTCGCGCGTCTTGCGCGCGGCCGATTCCTGGTACAGCGCGGGATAGGCGTCCGCTTCGCGCATCTTGAAGTCGCGCGAAGACTTCAAGCCGCCCTCTTCGACGATCAAGACCTTCAGGCCGGCCAGCGCGAGGATTTCCGCCGTCACGCCGCCGCCGGCGCCGCTGCCGATGACGACGACATCCGCCTCCAGGGTGCGGTCGGCATTCAGGGTGCTGGCGTCGGTGACGCTCCAGCCGCCGGCCACGCCGATGGCGATGGGGTCAGGAATGGGGGATGTGCTCATGGATGCCTTATGCGCTCAGTTCGGGCAGCGGTCCCGGATAGCCGATGGCGGCCCAGTGGGCGGCATCGGCATACCAGGCGCCGAGGATCAGGTCGTGCAGGGCCAGGTAGGCCGTCTGCAAGGTGGCCAGGCGATGCGTGCGCCACGCCTGCAGGAAGGCCGCCACCTGGGCGGGGTCGGCTTCGCGCCAGCCATCTTTTACGCCGGCGACGAAGCGCCGCGCGGGCGCCAGCGCCAGCAGGCCGAACAAATCCTGCACTTCCTGCTGCGCCGCCAGGGGCAAGCCGCGGATGGCCGTGTCCACGCCGGCGATGGCGCCATCGAGCGCTGTGGCCCGCGCGGGGGTTTCCCGCGGCAGCGCGCTGCCCAGCATGGCCGGCACGATGGCGGCCAGCGCCGCGCGCGCCGCGCCATCGAGCACGAAGCGGCCAGGCGGCGCCGGTCCGCGCACCAGCCGGTACGCGGCGCCGCCGGCGGCCAGCGCGCAGGCGCCGAGCACACCCAGTTTCAGAAACGATCTGCGTTGCATTGCCATGTCTCCCCTTGTTTTATACCGCCTTTTGCAAGCCAGTGTACGCCAAAGGCAGTGGGCGTTTGAATGCAAAAACTAGAGCGGAGAGTCTAGTTTTTGCGACTGAAACCACAGCAGCAGCATGGCCAGCAGCGCAGCCAGCGCGCCGCCGATGGCGATGCTGGGCAAGCCGCAGGCGACGATCAGCGCGCCGCCCAGTGCGCCGCCAAGCGCCGTGCCCGCATTGAAGGCGGCGATATTCAAGCCCGCCGCCACGGCGTCGCTGCCCGGGCAATGCCGCCGCGCCAGGCGCAGCAAACCCATGGTCGACAGGGTGACGAGGGCAAAGAACAGCAAGCCCAAAGTGCCGCACAGGGCCAGCATGGCCAGGGGCCAGGCGCGCAACAGATAAAAGGCCAGCAGATTGAGCGCCAGCGCGGCCAGGGCCAGCATGGTGGCGCGCAGCGCGTGGGGGCGGTCCGCGCACCAGCCGCCCAGCAGGTTGCCGCCGATGGCGCACGCGCCAAAGCACAGCATGGCGGCGCCCAGCCAGCCCGCATCGAGTCCGCCCAGCTGCAGCAGGAAGGGCGAGACATACGTGAAAAAACTGAAGGTGGCCACGCTGACCAGCGCCGCCACGCCGGCCGCCAGCAGCAGGGGCGGTTGCAGGATGGCGCGCAGGCTGGCCAGGGCAGATGTGGCGGCAGCCTGCTGGCGCGCGGCCGGCATGGCCAGGCGCAAGCCCGCGCCGCCGCACAGGGCCAGCACGCCGATCACCGCAAATACCCAGCGCCACGACGCGACGGCGCCCAGCCACGTCCCCAGCGGCACGCCGCCCGCCAGCGCCAGGGTCAGGCCCAACCAGACGATGGACAGCGCCCGGCCCGCGCGCGACGGGTCGACCAGGCTGGTGGCCGCATGCGAGGCGATGGCCATGAACACGCCATGCGCGAGGCCGACGGCAAAGCGCACCCCCAGCAGCGCGCCCAGCGCCGGCGCGGCCGCCATGGCCACGCTGCCGGCCGCCAGCACGAGCATGGTGGCCACCAGCACCTGGCGCACGGGCCGGCGCGCCAACAGGGCCGTCAGCACGGGCGCGCCGATGGCCGCGCCCAGTGCATACGCGGCGATGGCGCCGCCGGCCGCCGCCACGCTGGCGTGCAAGTCGCGCGCCATGGGCGTCAACAGGCCGGCGGCGATGAATTCGCACAAGCCGAAGGCAAAGCTGCACAGGGAAAGCAGATAAATGGAGAGTGGCAGCGCGGCGGACGGCAGCACTGTGCGCGAGGACAAAGTGGACATGGCAGTTCCTGACAATCAAAACGCCATGCTGGCCCCGCGATCACCATCTGTAAAATATCTTATTTATCTTGAAACGAGACGTTCAAAGTCTCAATGCGGGGAAAAGTGCCGCAATTGCGCCAGCAGCCGCTCGCGCACGGGAGATGTGCGCCGCGGGTCCCACGCCATGTACAGGTCGAGCTGGCGCAGCGGCGCGGGCGCGCTGCTTGCCAGCGGCAGCATGACGACGCCCGCCGGCATGGACGCCGCCAGGCTGGCTGGCAGCAGGGCCGCACCAAAACCGGCCGCCACCAGTCCCAGCACCGTCTGCAAACGGCGCGCCTGCTGCGCCACCTGCGGCACGAAGCCCGCATGCAGGCACAGGCTGGCCAGCTGGTCGTGGAAACCCTGGCCCAGTTCGCGCGGCGAGGCGACGAAATCGTCAGCGGCCAGGTCCGCCAGGTCCACCCGCGCCTGGCCCGCACAGCGGTGGTTCAACGGCAGCGCAACGACGATGTCTTCGCCGGACAGGCGCTCGAAGCGCAGTCCCGGCGTGCTGCGCCCCGGCGCGCGCAGCAGGGCGACATCGACCTCGCCTTTTTCCAGCCACTCGACCTGCTGCTGCGTCGACGCTTCGCGCAAGGTGAATTGCACGGCGGGCGAGGCGGCGCGGAAGGCCCGCAAGGCCGTCAACACGTGGGCGTAGGGCGTGATGTGGATGAAACTGAGGCGCAAGTGGCCCTCGATGCCCTGCGCCACGCGGCGCGTGGCGGCCACGCCCTCTTCCAGGCTGGCCAGCACCTGGCGGGCCGTGGCCAGGAAAGTCGTGCCGGCCGGCGTCAGGCTGACCTTGCGGTTGGTGCGCTCGAATACGGGATAGCCGAGCGCTTCTTCCAGCCGCAATATCGCCTGCGACAACGGCGGCTGCGCCATGTGCAGCCGTTCGGCCGCGCGACGGAAATTGAGTTCCTCGGCGACGGCGATGAACTGGCGCAGCAGCCGGGTTTCTATCATGGGCCTTTTTTCGCCACCGCCAGGATATGCCGCGCGATGCCGCGCAGGATATTGACTTCTTCCGTTTCCAGCCCCGTGCGCGAAAACAGGCGTTTCAGCCTTGGCATGAGTTTTTTCGGGTTGTCGGCGTCGAGGAAATCGATGGCCACCAGCGCCTGTTCCAGGTGCGCATACATGCCGTCGACCTGCGCCAGGCTGGCCGCGTCGCCGTGAAAACCAACGGGACTGGCGATTTGCCCATCGCCGAGGGCCGCCACGCGGCATTCGTAGGCGACGACCTGCGCCGCCTGCGACAGGTTCAGCGAGGAATACTCGGGATTGGCGGGGATGTTGATCAGCACATTGCACTGCTCGACGATCTCGTTGGGCAAGCCGAAGCGCTCGTTGCCGAAGATGACGGCCGCGTGCAAGTCCTCGCTGGCCGCCAGCTGCGCGGCGATGGCGCGCGGCGCCGTGACAGGCGGCGAAAATTCGCGCAGCCGGGCCGAGACGGCCGCCGCGTAATTGCAGCCTTCGAGCGCCTCGGCGATGGAGCCGACGATGCGCGCCCCGGACAGGATATCCTGCGCGCCGCTGGCGAAAGCCACCGCTTCCGCGTCCGTCAAGGCATCGGGAAAGCGGGGATTGACCAGCACCAGATCGGAAAAACCCATCGTTTTCATGGCCCGCGCGACGGCGCCAATGTTGCCGGATCGACTAGTTTCGACAAGAATAAATCGCAGGCGTTTGAAAAGAGACGTGTTGATTTCGGGCAGATTCATTTAAAATAGCGCTATTGCGCGGTATCGATACAGGAAATTTCGGGAAACGGAGTCACAAAACGCTGACTCCAGGCCGGGATTTTAACCACTTCGGCACCGCTCCGCTCTTTAATTCATTCTTGCACTCTATCGTACCGGCGCCGAAAGGCGACGCTGGGCGGTCGCGTGCTTTTAACGGAAGCTCACATGCACCCAATGCTCAACACGGCGATCAAAGCCGCCCGCCGCGGCGCCGCCGTCATCAATCGCGCCTCTTTTGACCTCGACCGCGTCGTCGTCACGGAAAAACAACATAACGATTTCGTCACCGACGTCGACCAGGCGGCCGAACAAGCCATCATCGAGGTGCTGTCCAAAGCCTACCCGGACCACGCGTTCCTGGCTGAGGAATCGGGAGCTTCCGCCAACTCGCACGACGAGAATGAATATCAGTGGATCATCGACCCGATCGATGGCACCACCAACTTCATCCACGGTTTCCCGCAATACTGCATCTCGATCGCCCTCGCGCATCGCGGCGTCGTCACGCAAGCCGTCATCTACGATCCGGTCCGCAACGACCTGTTTACGGCCACCAAGGGCGCCGGCGCCTACCTGAACGAAAAACGCATCCGCGTCACCAAACTGGACCGTATCTCGAACGCCTTGCTGGGCACCGGCTACGTGGCCGGCAGCGCCCGCGCGCTGGACGAATACCTGAAGATGTACGCGATCATGGGCGAACGCAGCCAGGGCGTACGCCGCGCCGGCTCGGCCGCGCTGGACCTGGCTTACGTCGCTTGCGGCCGCCTGGACGGCTTCTACGAAAAAGGCTTGAAGCCTTGGGATATCGCCGCCGGCGCCCTGATGATCACGGAATCGGGCGGCATCGTCGGTGAATTTTCCGGCGAATCGGACTACCTGTACAAGGGCGACGTCATCGCCGCCAGCCCGAAGATCTTTGGCCAGATGATCACCCTGCTGACGCCATTCGCCTGATTGCCAGGCCCGCGCTGATGTAACAAAAGCTGCCGGAGTCGCCTCCGGCAGCTTTTTTTTCGCCCCGGCCAGTCTTCAGCTGCCCCGCATGGCCGGCAGCAGCACGCGGTAAATCTGCAGGAACGCCGGCCCCATCAGCACGACCATCAGCGAGGGGAAGATGAAAAAGATCAGCGGAAACAGCAGCTTGAGGGCGATCCTGGCCGCCGTTTCCTCGGCGCGCTGGCGCCGCTTGGTGCGCAGCTGGTCGGACTGCACGCGCAGCGACGCGGCGATGCTCGTGCCGAAGCGCTCGGCCTGGATCAGCAGGGTCACCAGCGCGTCCACATCCTCCACTCCCGTGCGCAGAGCCAGGTTGCGCAAGGCCTTGTCCTTGGCGCTGCCGGCGCGCAATTCCAGCGTCACCAGTTGCAGCTCTTCGGCCAGGACGGCGCTTTTCAGGCCGATTTCCTGCGCCACGCGCGCCAGCGCCGCATCCATCGCCAGCCCCGCTTCGACACACACCGTCATCAGGTCCAGCGCATCGGGAAAGGTTTCGAACACTTCGCGCTGACGCTGTTTCAGGCAGTGCGACAGCCAGGCATTGGGCAGGTAGTAACCGAGGGCGGCCGCCGCGACCAGCCACAACAGCATATTGTGCCCGCCCTGGCGCAGCAGAAAATACGCCAGCAGCGGCAAGCCCACGAACAAGCTTGTCTTGGCCGCGTAAAACAGCGCGGGCGCGGCCTGGCTGCGCCAGCCCGCATGGACGAAGCGGCTGCGGATGGGCGAACTTTCCCAGCCCTCGTCCGGCAGCGACAGCCTGGCCAGCGGGCGCGTCAGGCTGACGGCGTGCGCCAGCCAGCGCCGCCTGGCATGGCGCCCGCCATCGCCGGCGGCGCCTGCATCGCCCAGCGCCTGCAGCCGCTCCTGCACGGCACTGCCCGTGCACAGGCGCAACACCAGCAAGGCCAGCGCGAAAACAATCAGGAACAGCAGGCCCAGCAAGGCCAGCTGCGCCGTACTCATCGTGCTCATCGTGTCTGTTCTTTCATCTTACACCCG
Organism: Janthinobacterium sp. SUN100; assembly: GCF_030397705.1. NCBI lineage: Bacteria > Pseudomonadati > Pseudomonadota > Betaproteobacteria > Burkholderiales > Oxalobacteraceae > Janthinobacterium > Janthinobacterium sp. SUN100. The sequence goes on from NZ_JAPUBU010000002.1 coordinate 624,581, forward strand.
GATATTGATAATTCTTCTGATGCAGATCACGCCCAGCATCAGCAAGCCCAGCGATACTCCAACCATCTTGCGCCCGCCCCCATCCGTGTACAGCACGGCAATAAACTGCGGATTCATCAAATGCATCATCAACGCCGCGCCGAACGGCAGCAAACCCAGGACCCAGGCCGACATGCGCCCTTCGGCCGACAGCACGCGCACCTGGCCCAGCAATTTCAAGCGGTCGCGGATGATGGCGCTGATGCTGCTCAGCAATTCAGTCAGGTTGCCGCCCGTTTCGCGCTGGATCAGCACGGCGATGACGAAATAGCGCAAGTCCGTGCTGGGCACGCGCGCGGCCAGATTGCCCAGCGCATCGGCCATGGCGACGCCGAAACTGACTTCGTCGAACACGGCGCGGAATTCGTCGGCCAGCGGTCCCGTCATTTCCTCGCCCACCATTTTCAGTGCGGTGGGAAAGGTATGGCCGGCGCGCATGGCGCGGCTCATCAGGTCGAGCGCGTCCGGCAATTGCTGCTCGATGCGCACCAGCCGCTTGCTTCTGGCGCGGCGCACCAGCAGATATGGCAGCGCGGCGCCGCCCGCGGCCAGGCCCAGGCGCACATACCATGGCAGCGGCAGCGCGCCGGCCAGCAGCAGGCCGGCCGTCCCGCCCAGCAGGCAATAGCCCAGAAAAGTGGCCACGAACCAGCGCATGCCCGCCTGCAGCAGCAGCTGGTCGAGGCGCCGCGCGCCGGGCAAGCCTTCCAGCACGCCGTGCAGCAAGGGATGGACGCTCAGCGGGCGCTGCTTGGTGATCGACAGCGCCTGTTCGCCATCGCTGGCCGTGTACATGGCTTGCAGGCGCCGCGCCACCCGCGCCGCGCCCGCTCCCCGCGCCGCTTGCCACGCCAGCCAGGCGCCAGCCACCAGCAGCACGGCCAGGAAAAGGAACAGATAGACAAGGTAGGAAAGCATGGCCGGTCAGCGCCCCGCCGCGGTGGGTTCGAACAGGGCGGCGGACACGCCGATGCCAAAGCTGTTCAAGCGATCGAGGAAGCGCGGGCGGATGCCGCTGGCCGAGAAATGCCCGACCACCGCGCCGCCCTCGGCCACGCCCGTCTGCCGGAAACTGAAGATTTCCTGCATCGTGATGACTTCCCCTTCCATGCCCGTGATTTCCTGGATCGACGTGACCTTGCGCTTGCCGTCGATCAGGCGCGACACTTGCACCACCACCGACACGGCCGAGCTGATCTGCTGCCGGATGGCCTTGCTGGGCAGGTTGGCCGCCGCCATGCTGATCATGTTTTCCAGCCGCGTGATGGCGTCGCGCGGCGTATTGGCGTGGATGGTGGCCATCGAGCCTTCGTGGCCCGTGTTCATGGCACCCAGCATGTCGAGCGCCTCGGCGCCGCGCACCTCGCCCAGGATGATGCGGTCCGGGCGCATGCGCAGCGCATTGCGCACCAGCGCGCGCTGGCTCACCTCCCCCTTGCCTTCGATATTCGCGGGCCGCGTTTCCAGGCGCACCACGTGCGGCTGCTGCAATTGCAGCTCGGCCGCGTCTTCCACCGTGACGATGCGTTCCGTCTGGCCGATAAAGCCGGAAATCACATTGAGCATGGTGGTCTTGCCGCTGCCCGTGCCGCCGGAAATGAGGATATTCATCTTCGCCTTGCCCAGGCCCTGCAGCACCTCGGCCATCTCGGCCGTCATGCTGTGGTAGGCGACCAGGTCGGCCAGGCGCAGCGGATCGACGGAGAAACGCCGGATCGACATCACGGGGCCGTCGATGGCCAGCGGCGGGATGATGGCGTTGACGCGCGAACCGTCGGGCAGGCGCGCGTCGACCATGGGGCTCGATTCGTCGATGCGGCGGCCCACGCGCGAGACGATCTTGTCGATGATCTTCATCAAATGGGCATCGTCGTCGAAGCAGACGTCGGTCAGCTCCAGGCGCCCGCCCCGCTCCACATACACCTGCTTGTGGCCGTTGACCAGGATGTCCGACACGCTGGCATCGGCGAGCAGCGTTTCGAGCGGCCCGAAGCCCAGCATCTCGTGCTGGATGTCGCGCGTCAGGCTACGGCGCTCGGCGTCGTTGATGACCACCGCCTCTTCGTCCAGCAGGCGCTCGACCAGGCCGCGCAATTCTTCGCGGATGCGCTCCTGCGACAGGCGCTGCATGCTTTCCAGGTCGACCCGTTCGAGCAGCAGCCCATGGATGCGCAGCTTGAGGTCGCGGTAGCCGTGGTTGTCGATGACGGCCATGCGTTGCGGCGCGAGCGCGGCGATCTTGGCGCTGCCGAGCCGTTCGCGGATGGACAAGGCGGCGATGGGGGAAGTAGCCATGAAGTGCTCCTGTTCTGGGATGGGGATCAAGCGCCTGGATCAGGCGCGCCGCAGGACGCGGCCGAGCCAGCCCTGGCGCGCCGTGCTGGCCGCGCCGCCGGCCAGGCTGGCGGCGAACTCCTGCAGCGAGCGGGTGATCGGGCTGGCCTTGTCGAGCTGCAGGATAGGCACGCCCTGGTTGACCGAGGCGGCCGCCGAGGCGTAGTGATTCGGCACCGTGCGGTAGACCGCCGTGCCGTACGCCGCTTCCAGGTCGCGCAGGCGGATTTCGCCGCCCTTGTCGTGGCGGTTGACGATGATATGCACCTTGTCGTTCGCGTATTCGAGCGAGCGGAACATGCCCAGCAGGCGCTTGCCGTCGCGGATGTACGGCAAGGTCGCCTGCAGGACGGGGAAGATCATGTCGGCGTGGTCCAGCGCGCGCACGCTGACGGCGTCGAGGTTGCGGCCCACGTCGAGCACGATGAAATCGTACTGGCGCCTGGCTTGCCGGATGACGGCGTCGATGTGCTCGGGCGCCACTTCGCTGGCGTGCGCGGGATCCTCGGGCGCGGCCAGCACGCTGTAGTTGGGCAGAATGTGCAGCATGCTCGATGCCAGGAACGAGGCGTCGAGCCGGTGGATGTCGCGCGTGACGTCGGACAGCGTGGCCAGCGGCTTGTTCTCGGACACGAAGAGCGAGGCGTCGCCAAAATGCAGGTTCATGTCGATCAGGGCAACGCGCTGCTGGCCGCCGGCGGCCAGCGCATAACCGAGGTTGCTGGCGATGAAGGTGGCGCCGCTGCCGCCCTTGCAGGAGATGAAGGCCAGCACCTTGCCGTTGCCATGCTCGCGCCGCTCCAGCTTTTCCTCGATGCGTTCGAGCGCCGCATACAGGCTGGCCGGCGCGGCGGGAAACGGCAGCACGTCGCGCACGCCTGCACGCATGGCCTGCAGCAGGAATTCAGGCGCCTGCTGGTGGCACAGCACGATGAAGGCCATGCGCGGATGCTGGTTGCTGAGGCGCTCGATGGCGGCCAGGTCGGCGCCGTCGTTCGACGGGCGGTCGAAGATCAGCACGTCGGGCAGCGATTGCGCCGCCTGCAGCGGTTCCAGCGTTTCGCCGCCGGCGTTGATCTCGTCGAGCCGGTTGCGGCTGCGCAGCAGCCGCCCCAGTTCGGACAGCGTTTTTTGATCCGTGGAATGGATGGCGATTTTCACGATATGCCTTGCTGGTTCTGTGGTGACGGTGCCAGCTTCACTGGCGCCCCCCGACGCCGATGGTGAAGGCGGCCCCTTGCGGCGCGGGCGCGGCAAAGCTTTTCTGGTACGCCGCGTAGGCGGCCTGGGCGGCCTTGCCGTCCATGCCGGCCACGGGATCGCGGTTCGCGCCCGCCTGCGGCGACAGCACTTGCCGCAGGCGCAGCTGCTCGACGCTGTGGCCGAACTGGCGGTCCAGGTTCGGCGTGGCGGCGCAGCCGCTGGCGGCCAGGGCGGCCAGCAGCACAGAGAGGGAAAGGGAATGCTGCATGAGGTGCTCCTAGTGAGTGTCCGGGCCGGCGGGCGCCGTCTGCGTGGCCGCTTCCTGCCGTGGCCGTGGCGCGCCAGCGCCTTCCATTTTTCCTTGCAAGAAGAACTCGCTGCGGCTGGGCGCCACATAGGCATCGGTCGGCAAGACAATATCGCCGTCAAGCGTGCCGTCGAGCGGCTTGACCAGGTGTGGCGTGATGATGAACACCAGCTCGGTACGGTCGGTCTGGAAATCGCTGCTGCGGAACAACGCGCCCAGCACGGGGATCTCGCCCAGGAAGGGCAATGCCTTGATATTGGTCGTCACATTGTTCTTGATCAAACCGCCAACGGCAAAACTCTGGCCGTCGAACAGCTGCACCGTGGTGGTGGTGCGCCGCGTGGTAAAGGCCGGCAACACGGCATTGGTGGCAGCGCCCCCGCCGGTGGTGATGCCGATGCCTTCGCGGTTCAGCTCCGATACTTCCGGCGCCACCTTCAGGTTGATGCGCCCGCCTTCCAGCACGGTGGGCGTGAACTTGACGGCGATGCCGAATTCCTTTTCCTCCAGCGTGATCTTGTTGGTGGTGCTGTCTTGCGCGACCGGAATGAAAATCTTGCCGCCCGCCAGGAAACTGGCTTCCTGGCCACTGATGGCCATGATGTTCGGTTCGGCCAGCACCTTCACCAGGCCGTCGCGCTTTTGCGCGTCGAGCGTCAGCCCGTTGCCATTCTTGCCGTGCACGGCGCCCAGCTGGCTGGGGTTGCCGCTGAGCAAGTTCGACAGCAAGCCGTAGCTCCAGTTGCCGCGCGTGCCGCTGATGCCCACGCTGGCGCCCAGCTGGTCGACCAGGGTCTTCGACACTTCGGCGATTTTCACTTCCAGCATGACCTGTTGCGGCGCCGCGATCGTCAGCATGTTGATGACCTTGACGCCGCCGGCCGCGCTGGCGGCGCCGTCGGCCGGCGCGGCCGCTTCGCCCGCGCCGCGCTGCGCATAGGCTTGCGCCATGTCGAGGATCTGGCTGGCCTTGACGCTGTCGCTCACCTGCCCCGACAGCACGATGCTGCCGCCGGCCGCGCCGGCCTTGACGGCGCGCTCGCCAGGGAAGACATAGGCCAGCTGCGCCTGCAAGCCCTCGACATCGATCTCGACTTCGATATCGACGATCACGGGGCGCTGCTGCCGGTCCCACAGGATCAGGTTGGTGCTGCCCGGGGCCAGGCCCCAGACGAACAGCTGGCTGGACGAGCCCAGCATCCTGGCGCCGGCCACCCGCGGATCGTTGACGGCGATCTGCGACACCGGCAGGCTCAGGCTGCGCAAGGTGGACTTGCCCACGGCGATGCGCACGGGCGCGCCCAGGCGGGCGATATCGGCGCCCAGCGACATGGCCGGCGCCGCGACGGGCGACATGACGGCCTGCCTGGCCGGCGCCGCCGCGCTGGCGCCGCCCGGCCAGGCCAGGCTTGCCGCCGCGCCGCCCAGCGTCAGGGCCAGGCGCATGCCCGCACTCGCGGCGTGCTTACGAAATTTGTTCATCGATCATCCTTGCTCGCTTGCCTGCTGATTTTTAAAATTGCTGGACGCTCGTATCCATGCCCTTGATGACGGTGATGCTGTCGCGCGCGGGAGCGCGTGCCGGGGCCGCCTGGCGCCGCGCCGCGCGCACCGGCGCGGCCGCCGGCGCCTTCAGTTCCAGCAGCGACTCCTTGGTGGCGCCGCCCGTGATGACGGGCGCCGGATCGACCTGGTTGCGCAGCACCAGCGACAGACTGCCCACGCTGCGCGCCAGGTCCAGCTTTTCCACCTGCTCCGGCGTCAGCTCCAGGGTCACGGCATTGACCACCTTGGGCTTGTTGTCGTCGCGGCCGGACTCTTGCGCCACGGCCAGCACCAGGATGCGTTCCAGCACGATCTTGGAAATGGCCAGCGGCCCGCCGCCCGCCGGCCTGGCGCGGTCATCCTGCGTATGCACGAGAATGTCGACGAAGTTGCCCGGCAGGGCGAAACCGGCCACGCCCACCACGTCGTTGACGCGCACGGTCATCGCGCGCTTGCCGGCAGCCACGATGGCCGACAGGCCGCCCGTGGCGCCGGGCGGCGCAAGCTTGCTTTCCATCACAGGCTCACCCTTGCTGACGGCCGTGCGCGTGATGCGCCCGTCCAGCGCGCCGGCCTCGCCAAACGCCCCCGGCGGCATGGCGCCCGCCGGCCAGTCCATGCCGCGCAGCATGGCCGGCGTCACCTTCGCGCCCACGCCGATATCGACCAGCGCGACCATCACCGTCTGGCTGGCCGGCGCGCCTTGTCCCGACATCCAGCGCGCCGCCGCCAGCACGGCCCCCCCCGCCATCAGCAGCGCCAGCAGCAGCACGATCGCAACGCGGCTATTTCTCATGATTTTTCCTCTTGGTAAAACTTGGGTTTCCGGACAAGCACATCATGCATAGCCGCCGGCCGCCAGGGCCAGCCAGATGGCGGTGCCGGCGGCAATGGCGATCGCGTACGGCAGTTTGCCGCCCGGCACGGCGGGCGCATCGACCCGCGGCACTTCGCCTGCGGCGGCGCGCAGCCAGCCTTGCAGCAGCAATTGCCGGGCATTGCTCATCGCCTGGCGCAGCGTGCCCTGGCACAGGGCGACGGCCAGCGCCAGCACGCCGCCCGCCAGCAGGCTGCATAGCACGGCAAACACGGCGGGGCGCGGACCAAGAAAAGCCCCCACCATCGCCATCAGCTTGACGTCGCCCGCGCCCAGCGCCTTCATCGCATACATGGGCAGCAACAAGCCCAGGCCGACGGCCAGGCCGCCCAGCGCCAGCCACGGCCCGGCCGGCGCCGCTCCGGGCCAGGCCACGCTGTTGAGCAGCACCCCAAGCAAGGCGCCGGAAAACACCAGCCGGTTGGGAATGCGCCGGCGGCGCACGTCATGCCAGACAGCCGCGGCAAGCAGCCCCCACAAGACTAAGGCGGGGCTGAACGTCCAGAAAGAATGAGGGTCCATCGTGTACCTGATGCAAGCCGATGGCATGACGGCATGCGCATCGTTGGGCGGGAAGTCGACAAGCCGGTGCGCAGGGGCAGCCGGCCTGTCGGGGTGCAGCGCGGTGGGCAGGCGCCTTAGATCGCCGCGCCCGTCAGCTTGGTGCCAATCGCCTTGAAGGCGCCATCGAGGCCGGTGGTGAAATAGCCGACGGCCGTGACCAGCGCCGCAGCCACCAGCGCAGCGATCAGCGCATATTCGATGGCCGTCACGCCATCTTCTTCGGCGATAAAGTTTTTAATGAAATTCATATTATTCCCTTTCAGGTCAAGTTTTAAACATGATAAAAACTGAAAATACAGTCTGAAAATAAAAACATTCTCTTTGTTTTTATTTGCCAATTTCTGATGCGTGTATTTTATATAAACAAACATTAAATCGAATCAGAGAAAAGTCATTTTATGCGCAGTACAAACCATCTTAATTTTTTGTCTATAATCAGGACATATGTACTGTCACTCCGCATGGACGGGTTCGGCCAGCCGGTTGCGGGTGGCGTACACATATAATTCCAGGCGGTTGGTGACATCGAGCTTGCTGTAGATCGATGTCAAATGATTACGCAAGGTTTGCTCCGAGATAAAAGCGCGCTGGGCGATCGCACGGTTCAGCGCACCATTTCCTTCCACCATCATGGCCACGATCTTGCGCTCCTTCAGCGTCAGCCTGGCGATGCGCTGCTCTTCCGGGTCGGGCGCCGCTTCCGGCTTGTTCAGCACGCCCAGCATGCTGTCGAGCAGCGCCGGGTCCAGGCACAATTCGCCTTGATGCAGGCGGGCGATGGCGTCGACCATTTGCTTGACGGGCGTTTCCTTGCCCACCACGGCGCGCGCGCCGCTGCGCACGGCACGCCCGCAGGCGGCCTGGTCCTGCGTGCCGCTGAACAGCAATGCGCGCGACACGCCATTGCCCAGCAGCTGCGGCAGATAATCGATGGCGCAGGCGCCGCCGCAGCCCAGATCGGCGTCGAGCACGATGACGTCGGGACACAGGGTGCGCGCCAGCAGCAGCGCGCTGTCGATCTCGGTGGAGCTGGCCACCACCTGCATCGGCGGCTGCGCGCCGGCGAGCAACTGCTCCAGGCCCCACAGCCAGGTCTTGTGGTCCGACACCAGCATGACGCGTATGACATTGTTTGTTGACATGCTTTACCTCTTTACTTGTAGCCCACTCCCATCGGGGAATGCTGTTGATCCGAATCGGCTTGCCTGCCTCATCCGCGCGCGCCTTCTGCTGCCGCACGCGGGGGAAAGAAGTCATGGGGGCACAAAGGAAGAGGCCTTGGGCCGGCACGCGCCAACGCGGTGCGTGCCCCAGGGCAGCGGTCGCCGCATGCCGGGCGTGAACCGATGGATGGGCAGCGTGGCCGGGGCGGGTGCGCCACGGGCGCGCCATCGCTGCTGCCACCGCTGCTGTTGCTTACATTGCAGCATTTTTGTTGCATCACCTTGCAAAACAAGTCCTTGCCTGCACGCAGGACAATCCTGACACCAGGCCTGTTTTCATACCCGCGCATATTACTCCCGGCCCTGTAGCGACGGGGCCGGCACGTTTGAAATAACGCAGTTAATTGCGATTATCTTGACCTGTAATAATTTAAATGGCGGACACGCCCTTGAAAATCGATATAGAATAATTGCCAGTCAAATGGCGCAATGCCATCCGCCCGACATTCGTCATCGCGGAACTTAACCGGATTATTCCCATGCGCTTAAAACAGGCCGATTCCCGCATATTCCGCAAGCAAAGCGGACAGGCTGGCGCCACCCTGGTCGAATTGGCCCTGATAACACCGGTCTTTCTCATGCTGATAATCGGCATCATTGAATTGAGCATGGCTTATTTTGCCAATATGACCATGCAGCACGCGGTGCGCGAAGGCGCGCGCTATGCCGTCACGGGGGCCAAGGACCTCGACCCCGACAGCGCCAACCAGCAGCGCTACCACGCCGTCATGCAAAAAATACGCGACAGCTCCATGGGCATGTATGACAAGGTCAGCCCCGTGATCTCCGTCAACGGCAGCGATGCGGTAGGCGCCGCCATGTTCGGCCAGGCCGGCGATATCGTCGTCATTTCCGTCGATTGCCGCTGGGCGTTTGCCACGCCCATGATCCGTGCCCTGTTCCGCGATGGCCAGGCGCATTTCGTGGTGGCGGCCACCATGCGCAATGAAAGCTTTGGCGGTCTGTGATGCGCGCACCCGCTCCCCGTTTTCCGCGCCGCGCCGCGCGCGGCATCGCCGCCATCGAATTTGCCATCGTGCTGCCCTTGCTGGCCTTGCTGCTGTTCATGCTGGCCGACCTGTCGCGCGCCATCCAGGCCAAGACCATCCTGCTCAATATCAGCCGCGAAGGCGCCAACCTGTCCGCGCGCGCCACGTCCGACCTGAGCGGCTCCAGCCAGGGCATCATGAATGCGCTGGCCGCCAGCACGCCGCCGCTGGACATGCACGGGCGCGGCATGATCTACATCACCAAGATCATGGGCTACACGGCGCAGAGCGGCTTGCGCAATATCGTGCTGGAACAGTACCGCTGGGACGCCGGCGCGAAGGCCAGCGGCTACCTGCCCGCCAGCCAGGTGTGGCAATGCGGCAGCTGGCGCGATGGCACGTGCACCGGCATCGCCAAGGACGAATACGCCCCCACGGTGTCATTGATGCAGAACCAGCTGGCCGACGGCGAACTGATTTACGCCGTGGAAACTTTCTACAATTTCGACATGCTGTTCGGCACATTGAAATTTGGCAACAGCACGACGCCCGTGCTGGCGCCCAACCTGACTTCGATGACGGTATTCTGATGCGCATTCCACACAAGCGGCAAGGCGGGCAAGTCCTGGTCATGGTGGCGCTGTCGGCCGTCGTCCTGATCGCCTCCGTGGGCCTGGCCCTCGATTCGGCCCTCGGCTACTTCGTCAAGGCCAAGCTCAACGCGGCCGTCGACTCGGCCAGCCTGGCGGCGGCGCGCGGCGTCACCGCAGGCAACTCGGAAGAGGAACAGCGGACCAGGGCGCGCCAGTCGGCAAAGGATTTTTTTGACGTCAATTATCCGGACCACTTCCTGCTGTCGACGCCGACCCTCCATCCCGTCGACGTCACGTTCGACAAGGGTACCGTCACCATCGACGTCTCGGCCAGCGCCTCGCTGCCCGTCTCGCTGATGGGCGTACTCGGCTTCAAGACCCTGGACGTGGCCGCCAGCGCGCAAACCATCCGCAAGGACCTGGACATGGTGCTGGTGATGGATACGTCGCGTTCGCTGGAACACAATGCGGACGCCGTGCGGGCGGCGGGCAAGTCCTTCCTGAACAAGTTCAACGCCACGGTCGACCGGGTCGGCTTGCTGCACTTCGCCTCGGAAGCGCAAATCGACGTCCCGATCAGGCAGACCGACCGCGGTTTCGACCGCAGCGGCATGACCATGAAAGATGGAAAGATCGATCAATTCGCCTTCGTCGGCGGCACCAACTCGTCCGCCGGCATGTTCCAGGCGCGCAAGCAGCTGAACGATATCGCGCAGGTCGACCGCTCCAGCCTGCGCGTCATCGTGTTTTTCTCCGATGGTTCGCCGGCGGCGTTTTCCTCGTACTTCCCCAACAAGGACAACAAATGCAAGGACGCAGGCGGCCTCGCCACCTTTCCGAAACTGCAAAACCCGGCATTGGCGGGCCTGTACAGGATGAAAGTGAGCGACTCGCTCCAGTACGGCGATTGCGCCGCCAGCCAGATCACCGCGCTTCCCGCATGGTATAACGCGACGAATGACGCGGCACTGCGTGAGTTTCCCATCGTCACCAACTCGCCCCGCGTCGTGACCGCTTCCACCGCCACGGCGCAGGCGCAATGGACGAATGTGCACCGCGCCTCGCGCAACCTGGTCGAAGCGATGGCGGCCAAGGCGCGCCAGGAAGGCATTTTCGTCTTTACCCTGGGCATGGGCGCATCGCTGAAAACCAAGGAAGGGCCGGACAACGAGCTGGGCGAAGACTTGCTGCGCTGCCTGGCCAATACCACCGATGCGAAAGCGGCTTGCCGCAAGCCGGCCGAACCCGTGGGCCTGTATTGCTATGCGGCCAGCGACAGCGACCTGAGTCCCTGCTTCACCCGGCTCGCCTCGGCCATTTTGCGCCTGTCCAAATAAGCGCCTACCCCTGCCACTGCCCCGCCACGACAAAACCCAGGGTCATGGCTACCACCATCGCCGCGCCGGTGGGCGTGGGCGGCGTGGGCGACGGCAGGTCGAACCAGCGGCACACGGCCCCCACCAGCAAGCCCAGTACCGATCCTGCCAGCATGACGTTCATGGCGCCTCCCCTTGCGTTTCACGGCGCTGCAAATACAGGCCCGTGAGCCAGTAGCCGCAGCTGGTCAGGAACACCAGCAGCGCGGCGCCCAGCACGGGCGGCGCCGGCACGGGGATGTGCGCCAGCTGGCAGACGAATCCCACGACAAAGGCCAGCAGCAGGCCCAGGATGACTTTCTTGTAGCGCATGGCTCTGTCCTCTACTAGAAAGCGAAGCAGCTGCAGCCCAGCGTGCCCCAGAAGCCGGAGAAATCGCTGATCGGCACGGCCGACTTGCGCGCCCGGTCGTGGGCGTGCGCGTGCACGCCGCAGGCGCCCGCGCACTGGTGCGGCATGGCCGCCTGCGCCGGCCTGGCCACGGGCCGGTAATGGCCCGGCACCGCGCGCACGGGCGACCACTCGGGCAGCACGGGAATCGGGGGCGGCGCCAGGGTCGTGAATTCCGCCTGGCCGTAGACGACCTTGCCGCCGACGATGGTGAGCACGGATTCGATGGACTTGATCGCCTCTTCCGGCACCGTGAAATAATCGGCCGACAGCACGGACAGGTCGGCCAGCATGCCCTCGCGGATGCGCCCCTTCTTGCCTTGCTCGCTGGAAAACCAGGCGCTGCCCGCCGTCCACAGTTCCAGCGCCGTGTCGCGCGACAGGCGCCCCGCCGCATCCGTCAGGGCCAGGCCGCCCACGGTGCGCCCCGAGACGAGCCAGTACAGCGCCGTCCACGGGTTGTAGCTGGCCACGCGCGTGGCGTCCGTGCCGCCGCCCACGGGCACGCCCGCGTCCAGCATGCGCTGCACGGGCGGCGTGGCCTTCGCCGCGTCGGCGCCATAGCGCTCGACGAAGTACTCTCCCTGGAAAGCCATGCGGTGCTGGATGGCCAGGCCGCCGCCGAGCGCCTTGACCCGGTCGATATTTTTCGGGCTGATGGTTTCCGCGTGGTCGAACAGCCAGTGCAAGCCGCCGAACGGCGTGTCGCGGTTGACCTTTTCGAACACGTCGAGCATGCGGCCGATCGACTCGTCATAGGTGGCGTGCAGGCGGAACGGCCAGCGCTGCTCGACCAGGTGGCGCACGACCTTTTCCAGCTCGTCTTCCATGCCGGCCGCCAGCTCCGGGCGCGGTTCGAGGAAATCCTCGAAGTCGGCGGCGGAAAACACCAGCATCTCTCCGGCGCCATTGTGACGGTAAAAGTCCGTGCCGTCGCCCGGCTTGACCATGCCCGTCCACTTCTGGAAGTCCTGCAATTCGGCGCCCTTGTTCTGCGTGAACAGGTTGTAGGCGATGCGGATGGTCAGCTGCTCTTTTTGCGCCAGCTCGTCGACGACGGCGTAATCCTCGGGATAATTCTGGAAGCCGCCGCCTGCATCGATGGCGCTGGTGATGCCCAGACGATTGAGTTCGCGCATGAACTGGCGCGTGGAATTGACTTGCAATTCGCGCGGCAGGGTCGGGCCTTTCGCCAGGGTCGCATACAAGATCATGGCGTTCGGCCGGGCGATCAGCAAGCCCGTGGGGTTGCCGGCAGCGTCGCGCACGATTTCGCCGCCGGGCGGGTTCGGCGTATTTTTATCGTAGCCGACGGCGCGCAGGGCGGCGCGGTTCAGCAGGGCGCGGTCGTACAGGTGCAGGATGAAGACGGGCGTGTCGGGCGCAGCGGCATTGATCTCGTCGAGGGTCGGCATGCGCTTTTCCGCGAACTGGAATTCCGTCCAGCCGCCCACCACGCGCACCCATTGCGGGTTCGGCGTGCGCAGCGCCTGTTCCTTGAGCATGCGCAAGGCATCGGCCAGCGAGGGTACCCCTTCCCAGCGCAATTCCAGGTTGTAGTTCAAGCCGCCGCGGATCAGGTGCAAATGCGAGTCGTTCAGGCCGGGAATGACGGTGCGGCCAGCCAGGTCGATCACTTGCGTGGCGGGGCCGCGATGACGCATCGCGTCCTCGACGTCGCCCACGGCGAGAAATTTGCCATCGGCGATGGCGACGGCGGACGCCAGCGGCTGCGCCCTGTCGACCGTGTGGAAACGGCCATTGAGCAAGATCGTGTGTGCATGCATGGGAACTCCCGATTCAGGTGAAGGATACGCCCCCGCCGGCGGGCGGCGGTGGCGCGATATCAATAAAATCTCAATGGCCTTCGCTGGCATTGAACATGGATTTGGCGTAGATCAAGCCCAGGCCATAGCCGCCGCCGTGCGCCACGGCCGTCGCCACCGTCTCGTTGTAGGTCTCGCCGCGGGCCCAGTCGCGCTGCAGTTCCAGCAAGTATTGCACGGACGTCATCGGCTGCGCGCCCGCCTGTATCATGCGCTGCATGGCCATCGCATGCGCTTCGTCGGAGACGTCGCCGCTGGCGTCGGCGATCACGTACACGTCAAAACCCTGTTCCAGCGCCGACAGCGCGGGGCCGACGATGCACACGGACGTCCACAGGCCGGCCAGCACGATCTTGCCCTTGCCGTAGCCATTCACCTTGTCGGCGATGCGCGCATCTTCCCAGGTATTCATGCTGGTGCGGTCGATGGGCGCCTGTTCCGGGAAGACGGACTGGATTTCGTCAAAAATAGGGCCGGAGAACGATTTGGCCGCCACCGTCGTCAGGATCGTCGGCACCTTGAATTCCGCGGCCGCCTTGGCGACCAGGGCCGCATTGTTGCGCAGCAAGGCCAGGTCGATGGAGCGCGTGGCGAACGCCATCTGCGACTGGTGGTCGATCATGATCAGGGTATGGTCGTTCGGGGTCAGCAGTTTTTGGGCGGCTTGGGCGGTAGCGATAGGCATGATGTTTTCCTCAGTGAAAATAATTGAATATCAAAGTAGTGGTATCCGGCCCGCACAATCTTGCGCTTTCCTTCTTGCGCTGCCATGTTGCGTGTCAGTGATAGGCAGTATGCACGCACAAAAAGGAAAACAAAAACGGAAAGAATGCCAAGCTATATTCGATTTTTTCGATGATATAAAATAAGCGCACCGCAACCAATCGCACGGAGGAAAACATGGGATTTGAATTCAGGATCGCGGCCAGCCTGACGGCCGGCCAGCGCCAGCACATCGAACAGCTGCTGGCGGCGCTGCCGCAAGCGGCCGACGGCATGCCCGGCACGGACACCAGGCTGACGGAGGCCGGCCTGTATGTATGCCAGTACCTGCGCCCGGAACCGTGGCACGGCCTGGACGCCGTGCGCGCCTGGCTCGATGCGCAGGGCGTGGACTACGCCGTCGCGGAGGTCGACGACTAGGCTTGCGGCGCTCGCCCTAGAACTCGTCCCACGCATCGTCCTCCGGACGCTGTTTCCTGGCTGAAACTTGCGGCGCATGGGGCTGCGCCCCCTTGGCGGGCAGGCGGACGGCGGCGCGCGCCGCCTTGAGCGGCACTGGACGGCGCGCGGCGGGACGGGACGCCAGCGCCGGCGTGGCGGCCGCCTGCGCCGTCTTGAACACGGCCACGGCGTCGGCCAGGCGGGCCGCCTGCTCCTGCATGGCTTCGGCCGCCGCGGCCGCCTCTTCCACCAGCGCAGCGTTTTGCTGCGTCACCTGGTCCATCTGGCCGATGGCCCGGTTGACTTGCTCAATGCCGGAGCGCTGCTCGTCGCTGGCGGCCGAGATATGCCCGACGATGCTGCTGACCTTGTGCACGCTGTCGACGATCTCGTGCATCGTGCGGCCCGCCTCGTCGACCAGGCGCGCGCCGCTCTCCACCTGTGCCACGGAATCGTTGATGAGGGCCTTGATTTCCCTGGCGGCACTGGCCGAACGTTGTGCCAGGTTGCGCACTTCCGTGGCGACGACGGCAAAGCCGCGTCCCTGCTCGCCCGCCCTGGCCGCTTCCACGGCCGCGTTCAAGGCCAGGATATTCGTCTGGAAAGCGATGCCGTCGATCACGCCGATGATGTCGACGATCTTGCGCGAGGAATCGTTGATCGAACCCATGGTGTCGACCACCTGCGCCACCACCGCGCCGCCCTTGCCCGCCACGGACTCGGCCGACGCGGCCAGTCCATTGGCTTCGTGGGCGTTCTGCGCATTCTGCTGGACCGTGCCCGTCAGTTCTTCCATCGACGACGCCGTCTCTTCCAGCGAACTGGCTTGCTGTTCCGTGCGCGCCGACAGGTCGAGGTTGCCCGAAGCGATCTGGCGCGAAGCCGTGGCGATGGTTTGCGTGCCGCTGCGCACCTCGGTGACGATGCGCAGCAGGCTGGCAGTCATGTCCTGCAAGGCCTGCATCAGCTCGCCCGTCTCATCCTTCGAGCCCACCGCCACCGGCACCGTCAAGTCGCCTTGCGCCACCTGCCTGGCCACCTCGATGGCCGAACGCAGGGGCCGGCTGATATTTCTGGCCAGCCACATGGCGATCATGCCGGCCAGCAACACGGCCACCGCGCCGCCGCCCAGCAAGACCCAGCGCGTCTGCGCCTGCGAACGCTGCGCCAGCAGCGCCGTTTCCGCGTCGCCCACTTCCTTCAGCAACGCGCGCATGGCGTCCATGCCCTGCTTGCCCCGGCCCTCTTTTTCCAGCGCCAGCACGGGTTCGATGGGGGCCGTGCCCTGCGCCACGGCGCGCCGCAGCGCGATCACGGGGTCGAGCGCGCCGGCCAGCCAGGCTTGCTGGGCGGCATCGAGTTTCGCCAGGCGTTGCTGCTGGACAGGATTGTCGCTGGTCAAGGCGCGCGTCTTGTCGAGGTGGCTGCGAAACGAAGTCTTGCCCACGGTGTAGGGTTCCAGCGACGCCTCCGCGCCCGTGATCACGTAGCCGCGCTGCCCCGTTTCCATATTGATCAGGCTTTCCAGGATGGCGTCATTTTCCCCGAGCACCTGGTAGGTGTGGGTATTGATGGCGTTGGCATCGGCCAGTTTCGAGAAATTCAAGGTGGCCACTGCGACCAGGACGGCCAGCAGCAAGGCAATGGCGCCGAAGCCGCCGTACAGGCGGGTGGCGATGCGAAGGTCGGCAATGCGCATGGTATTCCTCCAGGAACAAGAACCCCGGCAGCGCGGCGATCCCCCCGCGCAAGGGGTGCAGGCGGGAATTCTACCCAGATTTACGCCAGGGCAGCGCGCCCTTGCCGCATTTTTCTTTACTTGCGGCATTGCAAACCTGAAACAAAACAGGCGCGTTTTTGCCATGCTGTTATACTTCGCGTGTGCGGCACATATGACCAGTCCCCTTGCCGCTGTCTTTCGACCCCTAATCTGATTGCCTGCGACTGGCGCCCCACGATGGCGACAGGCCGATCTCACAATAAAGTTACCATGTCCTTTTCCTCCCTCGGATTGTCCGACGCTATCGTACGTGCCGTTACCGAACACGGCTACACCGTGCCGACCCCGATCCAGTCGCAGGCGATTCCCGCCGTGCTGGCTGGCGGCGACTTGCTGGCCGGCGCACAAACCGGTACCGGCAAGACGGCCGGCTTCACCCTGCCCGTGCTGCACCGCCTGTCGACCGACGCCAATGGCGCGGCCATCACCAGCAACACTTCGACGCGCCCGATCCGCGCCCTGATCCTGGCACCGACGCGCGAACTCGCCGCGCAGGTCGAGGAAAGCGTGCGCGCCTACAGCAAGTACACGAAATTGAACTCGGCCGTGATCTTCGGCGGCGTCGGCATCAACCCGCAAATCAAGCAACTGAAACATGGCGTCGACATCCTCGTCGCCACGCCGGGCCGCTTGCTAGATCATATGGGCCAGGGCACCGTCGACCTGTCGAAAGTGGAAATCCTGATCCTGGACGAAGCCGACCGCATGCTGGACATGGGTTTCATCCGCGACATCAAGAAAGTGCTGGCCGTGCTGCCGCCAAAACGCCAGAACCTGCTGTTCTCGGCCACGTTCTCGGAAGAGATCAAGGCCCTGGCCGACGGCTTGCTGAACAAGCCGGCCATGATCGAAGTGGCGCGCCGCAATTCGACCGTGGAAGTGATCAAGCAAAAGATCCATCCCGTCGACCGCGACAAGAAGCACCCGATGCTGTCCTACCTGATCAAGTCGAACAACTGGACGCAAGTGCTGGTATTTACGCGCACCAAGCATGGCGCGAATAAACTGGTCGAGCAACTGGGCGCGGACGGCATCGGCGCCCTGGCCATCCACGGCAACAAGAGCCAGTCGGCACGCACGCGCGCGCTGTCCGAGTTCAAGGATGGCACCCTGCAAGTGCTGGTCGCCACCGACATCGCCGCGCGCGGTATCGATATCGACCAGTTGCCGCACGTCGTCAACTACGACTTGCCGAACATTCCGGAAGACTATGTGCATCGTATCGGCCGCACGGGCCGTGCCGGCGCCAAGGGCGAAGCCGTGTCGCTGGTTTGCGTGGATGAGCACGAAATGTTGAAAGACATCGAAAAGCTGATCAAGCAAACCCTGCCGCGCGAAGTCATCGAAGGCTTCGAGCCGGACCTGAACGCCCGCGCCCAGCCTGTGCAATTGCGCAGCGGCACCGGCGGTCACCGCAACAACAGCCGTGCGCCAGCGGGCGCCGTGGTGCGCGTGAAAACGGGCGGCAGCGGTGCCAAGCCACGCAGCGCCGGCCCATCGGGCGGCGGTGGCGGCGGCAACCGTTCGGGCAATGCGCCGCGTTCGGCGGCGAACCATCGCTCCGGCGGCCGCGGCCGCTAATACACGGTTGCAAACCTACTGCGCGGGGCGCTATCGATTCTCCGTTGCGCGCCGTACTTCAGTACGGCTGTGCTACTCGAACCGATATCACTCCCGCTCGCTACGGTTTTCAACCATGTATTGAACGCAACGCTAAAAACCGTTCCAGGACTTGCTTCTGGGACGGTTTTTTTATGCACGCCACCATTTGCCGATTTGGGCTAGGATAGTGTCCATCATCCTCACCTGCGTGCTGCCATGCCGAACTTCGCTGCCAACCTCAGCATGATGTTTACCGAACTGCCCTTCCTGGACCGCTTTGCCGCCGCCAGGGAAGCGGGCTTCGATGCCGTCGAATTTCTTTTCCCCTATGCCGTCGAGGCGCGGCAGATCGCCATGCGGCTGGAACGCCACCAGCTGCATCTGGCCCTCTTCAACTTTCCGCCCGGCGACTGGGAACACGGCGAGCGGGGCATCGCCTGCGATCCGCGGCGGGGCGAGGAATTCCGCGGCAACGTGCAACTGGCGCTCAATTACGCGCTGGCGCTGGGGGCGAAGCAGTTGCACTGCATGGCCGGCATCGTGCCGCCCGGCATGAGCCTGGAGCGGGCGCGGCAAAGCCTGATTGCCAACCTGCAATATGCGGCCGACGCCTGCCGTCCGCATGGCATCAACGTGCTGATCGAGCCGATCAACCGCTACGACATGCCCGGTTACTTCCTGAACCATAGCCAGCAGGCGGCCGACATCATCGCCGACTGCCAGCGCGGCAATGTCTTCCTGCAATACGACATTTATCACATGCAGCGCATGGAGGGTGAACTGAGCAACACCATCCGCGCCCTGCTGCCGCTGATCCGCCACATCCAGATCGCCGACACGCCGGGCCGCCACGAACCGGGCACGGGCGAGATCAACTACCGCCATCTGTTCAAACTGCTGGACCAGGTCGGCTACGCAGGCTGGGTCGGCTGCGAATACCGCCCCGCCAGCGACACCGTCGCGGGACTGGGCTGGCGCGAACAATTGACGGGCACAGCGGGCACGCTGGGCGCCTGATCGCAGCGCGCTTGCGCCCGCACAAGGCGGCCGGCGCAAGCCGGCACGACAATACCTTTCCATACAGTATTTCCTGTCGAGAGGTGCCGTGTCCACCCTGCCCGCCCGCCATCGCCGCGCCCTTTGCCTGAAGCTGTGCCTGAGCCTCTTCCTGGCTGCCGCGCTGTGCGGCTGCGCCACCGCGCGCCCCGAGCTGGCGCAAGTGCGCGCCCTGGCTGCCGGCACCGATGCCTTGACCGCCTTCAACGAACTGGCGCAGCGCCACGTGGACACTTACCAGCGCGCCCGCCCCTATCTGTCGCCGGCCGAAGACGCGCGCGAGCGCCTGCTCGATGCGCAGCGCCGCGCCGCACAGGCGGACGTGGCGCGTTTGGCGCAAGCCGTGCGCCTGTACCTGCAGGCACTGGGCCGGCTGGCCGATGCCGATGCGTATGACGTGCAGTCCGAACTGGCCGGCGCCGGCGCCGCCATCCGCGCCTGGCCGGGCAGCGGCATCGACGACCGCCATGTCAGCGCCTACACCTTGTTGCTGCAGCAACTATCGCGCCTGGGCGGCGCGGCCGGCCAGCAGGCGCACCTGGCACAAGTGCTGCACGAGGGCGATGCGCCGCTGCAAGCCCTGCTGGCCGCGCTCGACAGCTTGCTGGCGCTGTACGACAAAAGCGGCGACAACGAACGCGACATGGTGCTCGGCTTGCTCGACGTGGAAATCGCGTATGCGGACACGCCGCAGCAGCGGCTGCTGGCCGTGCTGGCGAAAAACATGCAGCAAAGCAAGATCGAGGAATACCGCCTGGCTGGCCTGCGCCATACCCTGGCGCGCCGGCAACTGGCGGCACTGGGGCGCGAACACGCCCAGCTCGCCGCCGCCCTCACCACCACGGAGGCAAGATGGACGGATCGGTAGGCAGCGAACGCCGCGAAGCGGCTCTCAGCAGCGCCATGCGCGTCGAGCAATTGGCCGACAGCCTGTCGCAGGCGGCCGTCACCTTGCACGGCGCCGTCATGCGCGCCATCCGCAAGCGCGCCAGCCAGGGGGGAAATGGCATCAGCCTGAGCCAGGCGCAAGCCGTCTTCGCCCTGGAAGTGGCCTTGCGCCAGCAAGCCAACCAGCTGTATGCCGATGCGGCCGGGCACACGGTGGCGGGACTGGAAACGGCGCAGCGCCAGCTCAGCGGCCTGCTCGACACGGTGCGCCTGCGCATCGCCCGCAACGACGACGTGCGGCATTGGATCAGCCTGGCGACGAGCTTGTTGCACCTGGGAAGCGCCGTTCTCGCCGGCAATCCCGAGCGCATCCTCGGCGCCCTGGGCAAAGTGCGTGAGCGGCTGCAAGAGATGGCGCCGGACTGATTGAAATCGGCTGGCAAGCGCCTATACTGGGACGTCCCCGCCTGGCAATCGTGCCTGCGGGACGATGACCAGAGGAGACCAACATGCGTATCGAACCGTATTTGCAATTCGATGGAAACTGCGCGCAAGCGCTGGAATATTACCGCCAGCACCTGCATGGCAGCGACCTGTGCCTGATGCCGTATCGGGGCTCGCCGGCCCAGGAGCAAGTCAAGGAAGACTGGTACGACAAGATCATGCACGGCTCCGTGCAGCTGGGGCCGACCATGCTGATGGGCTCGGACGGCGGCTGCGACGAGGGCGCCAAGGGCATGAGCGGCAGCGCGATTTGCCTGACCGTCGACACGCCGGAAGAGGCGGAACGGGCCTTCGACGCGCTGGCGCGCGACGGCACCATCCAGATGCCCCTGGCGGAAACATTCTGGGCCAAGCGCTTCGGCATGCTGAAAGACCAGTTCGGCGTCGCCTGGATGATCAACTGCCTGAAAGAACCAGCATAGAACGGCCGCTGCCAGCCTGCGCCGCGTCAAACGCGGCGCGGGTGGTAGCGCAAGCAGAGTCGCCCATCCTGGACTACCATATAGGACAGACTCTTAACGGGTGATGGCCATGAATGGATTGCCGCAAGACCAGCTGCAGCGCCTGCAGGGCGTGCTGGAGCAACGCAAGCTGGCGTTGCTGGAACAGATCGAGAATGAAGCGGCCGAAGCGGACGCGCGCGCCTCGCTGCTCAATGAAATCGAAGCCTCACCGGCCGACAACGCCAGCGTGCGCACCTTGAACGCCCTCGTCAGCGAAGCGGCCGAACACAACGTGGCGCAGCTGGCCATCATCAAGCACGCGCTGGCCAAGTTTGCCGACGGCAGCTACGGCCTGTGCGACAACTGCGGCGAAGCCATCGGCCTGTCGCGCCTGAATGCCCGCCCCGAAGCACGCCTGTGCATCGATTGCCAGACGCGACTGGAAAAAGCCCAGCGCTAGGCCGGGCAGCGGTGCCGCATGTCACCAGCCGTTGCAGCATGACAAAGGGCAAGGCATCACTGCCCTGCCCCCTGCTTTCCTTCCTTGCTGCTGCCTTGCGTCCCCCGCCAGCTTCTGTGCGCCGGCTGGGTGGACGGGTCTCCTCTACTGCCATTGCCCTCCTGCAAGCTGCCAGCTTGCCTAACTCATGTGCTGCCCGCCATTGATGGCGATATTCGCGCCCGTGACGAAGGCCGCCTCGTCGGACGCCAGGTAAGCGACCAGGGCCGCCACCTCGTCCGGCTCGCCCAGGCGGCCCAGGGGAATCTGCGGCAGGATCTTCGTTTCCAGGATATCGGCCGGCACGGCCGTCACCATCTGCGTGCGCAGGTAGCCGGGCGAGACCGTGTTGACGGTGATGCCGTGGCGCGCCACTTCCAGCGCCAGCGCCTTGCTGAAGCCGTGCACGCCCGCCTTGGCGGCCGCATAGTTGCACTGGCCAAACGCGCCCTTCTGGCCATTGACGGACGAGATATTGATGATGCGGCCCCAGCGGTTGGCCAGCATCGGTTCGAGCACTTGCTTGCTCATGTTGAACAGGCTGTCGAGATTGGTGCGCATGACCTCGGCCCAGTGCGGCAATTCCATCTTGCGCATGCTCTGGTCGCGCGTGATGCCGGCGTTGTTGACCAGCACGTCGATCCGGCCGAACTTTGCCAGCACGCTTGCCACGGCCTCGCTGCAGGCATCGAAATCGCTCACGTCGAGGGCCAGCGGGTGGAAATAATACTGCTGCGCCTGTTGTTCGTCGAGCCAGCTGCCCACCCGCGCATTGCCCGGCGTATGCGCGGCCACGACGGCAAAGCCCGCCGCATGCAGGCGCCGGCACAAGGCCGTGCCCAGGCCGCCCATGCCGCCCGTGACCAGTGCTACCTTTTGTTCCTTCATTGCTGTCTCTCCCCGCTTGTTATGGTTGTTCTGCGTGGGATCAAGTGTAGGTGGCACTTTTGAAGCGGGCATTGCGCCAGATCAAAGGCTGAGCCTGCGTATTGCAGCGTCCGTCTGCGCTGCATCCATGCAGAGACAATTATCAAAATTATACTCCTCAAAGAGGTGATGGCACCTCGACAGGCAAGTCGTGCAAACCTTGCTTGACGGTAGGATTCACAGGGAGAACGCGATGGAAATCCAGGACGACACAGAAGCATTGAGGGACTTGTTCAACGATATCAATCCCGGCATGAGCGACGTGGAATCCGTGCATCAGGCGGAGCTCGATCCACAGCATGCGCTGGCCTTGATGGCCAATCCGAAAGCGGCGCTGAAAGCCATGGGCATTCCCGTCAGCGATGCCTCGCAAGTGCAGGTGACGATGAAGAACCGCGCCAGCCGCGCCATGCTGGAGGTGGCGCAAAAGGCGGCGCAATTGCGGCGCGTCATCGTCATCGTGATTCATTACCGCAACTGCGACGCCGACATCATCATCATCGCCATGAGCTGAGGCAACAAGCACCGGCCGCAGTCGTGCGCGGCCGGCACCCGGGACTGTGCCAGAATGGCCACTACTGCACAGCGAGAGGACAGGCCATGACCTACAAGACCGTATTGCTCCACATCGACGACAGCGCCGGGCGCGCCGCCCGCATCGACGCGGCGGCCAGCATCGCCCAGGCGTGCGGCGGCCACCTGACGGGCGTGACGCTGACGGGCGTGTCGCGCCTGCTGTACCAGAACCAGCCCGACCTCGATGCGGACCCGAACCTGAGCTTGCACCTCAATTTTCTGCGCGAGCGGGCGACGCGCGCCCTCGACGGTTTCGAGGCGCAGGTGCGCGCGGCCGGCGTCGCTTCGTTCGAACAGCGCGTGCTCGACGACGAGGCGGCGGGCGGCATCAGCCTGCTGGCCCGCTATGCGGACCTGGTCGTCATCAGTCAATACAATGCCAGCGATAGATCGCCGTCCGTGATGCGCGACTTTCCCGCCTATGTGCTGCTGCATTCGGGACGTCCCGTGCTGATCGTGCCGTATGCGCCGCCGCTGCCCCGGCTGGCGCCGCCGGCGGCCGCGCGCAATGTGCTCATTTCCTGGAACGCCAGCAAGGAAGCGAGCCGCGCCGTGAGCGCCGCCCTGCCCCTGCTGCAGCGCGCCGGACAAGTCCACGTGGCCATCTTCGACGCCCAGGTACATACCGCCGAGCACGGCGAACAGCCGGGCGCCGAACTGACGCACTACCTGGCGCGCCACGGCGTGGAAGCGCGGCTGCATTTGCTCGATGGCGGTGGCGTGCGGCGCGGCGATATCGGCGAAGCGCTGCTGTCGCAGGCGGCCGACCTGTCGGCCGACTTGCTGGTGATGGGGGCGTATGGCCATTCGCGCCTGCGCGAAACCATCCTGGGCGGCGTCACGCGCACGATCTTGCAAAGCATGACGATCCCCGTGCTGATGGCGCACTAGGCGGGCGGACTGATGGCAGGACTAGCCGCCCTGCCAGGGCTGGCTGCGGATCTTCGCCACCTGGCGCTGCGCCAGCCACTGCCACAGCTGCAGGGCCGCGTCCTGCGGCAGCGCCGACATGTGGCGCGGCGTGGCCAGGGCGATTTCACAATCGCGGTCCGACCATTCCTCGAAAGTGACTTCGCCTCCGCTAGCGACCTCGACCTGATACATCAAGCCATCGTCGTAGCCAAAGCGCAACAGGACGGCGGCCGGGCTGCCGTCCGGCGTGACGGCGCCGCCGCGGTACACCTCGGCCAGCGCATCGGCCAGCTGTGCCGGCGAGGGCGCGCAGATGTCGCGCCCATCGGCCCGTGTCAGAATGAACCATGCCTGTGTCATGACGCGCCCTCCTATCCATACTCGTTAGCATGCGAGGCAAGTACTACGGGCAGTCACCTTGGTCCAGTGTCACTTCGGGCGCGCGGAAACTATCCCTGTCGGCATTGTTTACCAATAATTACTAATACTAACAAGGATCATACCTAAATTTCATGCAGCGCGGAATTTATGCATCTTGCGCCACAGAAGCGCCAATTCACGCCACCAGCACGGGAATGCTGAGCGGATCGAAATCATGCCAGTCGCCATTGGCGATCGTGCCTTCCGCTTCCTCGATATGCTCGGCGCCCAGCCGGTGCAGCGCCTCGAGCGCCCGTTCGCGCTCGTCGAGGCCGCCCAGCGCGACGGCGATCAGCATGCCCGGATGGCGTGGCTGGCGGCGGTTTTCACCGTTGTCTTCGCCATTCTTCTCGGCTTCGCCCGCTTCCTTCATCTTGTTGAAACTGTAGAGCGAGCCCACGTGGGCGCCCACCAGCGCCCCGACGACCGGACCCAGCGGCCCTGTCGCCAGGGCGGTGGCCGCGCCGATACCCGCGCCCAAGGCGGCCCCGACGGCCACGCCTTCCACCACGCCCTCCGGCGTTTCCTTCGCGCCCGGCGACATGTCGCGGTCGCCGCCCAGCGCGTGCAGATCATGCTGCCCCGGCTGGTTGACAAAAAAGGCGCTGATGCGGCTGTCGGAAAAGCCCGCCTGGTTCAGCGCGGCGCGCGCGACGTCGATCTGCTCCTGCAACTGAAAATGACCTGCGATGATGCGTGACATGATACGGCCCTCCTCGTCGGCTGCTGGCGCACCATGCGCCGCCTCGATAGCGTGCGCCAGACAACGCCAGGATACCGTTCGCTTACGCACACAGCCGCTTACTCCCATGCCCAATCATATGCTCACTCAAGCAGACGCGCTGAAGGGGCTGCGGATATCCGACAGGAATTGCTGCGCGCGCGCATGTTGAGGCCGCGCAAAGAAATCCTCGGGCGCGGCCCGTTCCAGCACTTGCCCGTGATCCATGAACCACACGCGGTCCGCCACTTCGCGCGCAAAGCCCATTTCATGCGTCACGCACACCATCGTCATGCCGCCCTGCGCCAGGTCGCGCATCACTTGCAGCACTTCGCCCACCATTTCCGGGTCCAGGGCGCTGGTCGGTTCATCGAACAGCATCAGCGGCGGCTGCATGGCCAGCGCGCGGGCAATCGCCACGCGCTGCTGCTGCCCGCCCGACAGGGCCGCCGGCATGGCGCACGCCTTGTGCGCGAGGCCCACCCGTTCCAGCAGGGCCAGCGCCCGCTCTTCCGCTTCCTTGCGGCTCAGGCCGCGCAAGCGCTGCGGCGCCAGTGCGCAATTGTCCAGCACGGAAAGGTGCGGAAACAGGTTGAATTGCTGAAAGACAAAACCGATATGCGAACGGAAGGCGTTCACGTCCAGCCCCGGCGCGTGGATGTCCTGGCCCGCCACCGTGATGCGGCCCGAGGCGATCGGTTCCAGCCGGTTGATGGTGCGGATCAGGGTGGACTTGCCGGAACCGGACGGCCCGCACACCACCAGCACTTCGCCCTTGGCGACGTGTTCATTGATGCCGCTCAAGGCGTGATACTCGCCATAGTATTTGTTGACGTTGTCAAAGGTAATCATGCAGCCGCTTTCAAGAGTCGCGCCTGGCGCCGCTCAAGCCAGAAGGCGGCGCGCGACAGGCTGAAACATAAAACAAAGTACGTCATGCCCAACAAGAAATACACTTGCATGGGTTTCGTCAGCACCAGGCCATTGACTTGCGAGGCGATGAACGACACTTCGGCCAGGCCGATGATGGTGCCGAGCGAGGTTTCCTTGATGGTCGAGACGAACTGGTTCACCAGCGAGGGCAGCATGTGGCGCAGCGCCTGCGGCAGCACCACCGTGCGCATGCTGTCCAGATAGTTCAAGCCCAGCGAACGGGCCGCCTCCACCTGGCCGCGCGGCACGGCTTGCACGCCGGCGCGCACGATTTCCGCCAGATAAATGCCGTCGAAGATGACGAGGGCCGCCAGCATGGTGCCGAATTGCCCGCTTTCATGGCCGGTGATGCTGGGCAGGAAGAAATACGCCCAGAAGATGACGAGCAGCAAGGGGATGCCCCGCACCACGTGGATCAGCGCGGCGACGGGCCAGCGCAGCAGGCGCCAGGGACTCAGGCGCGCCAGCCCCAGCAGCAAGCCGAATGGCAGGCTGAGCGCCAGCGCCAGGCTGGCCAGCAGCACCGTCAGCGCCAGGCCGCCCAGCGGCCCCTCGGGATAGCGTCCCACAAGGAAATACAGCCAGTAATCGTGGATCAGTTCCAGCATCAGGATACCTTCTTTTGCAGCAAGGCCGCCAGGCCCGCGATCACCAGCGAAACGGCCAGATAAGCCACGCTGGCGAAGACGAACGCTTCCACGCTGCGGAACGAGGCCGCTTCCACGCGCTGCGTCTGGTACATCAGCTCAGCCACGCCGATGACGGTGGCGATGCTGGTGTTTTGCCACAGGTTCAGGGTTTGCGACAGCAGCGGCGGCGCGGCCAGGCGCAAGGCTTGCGGCACGATGCACAGGCGCATGGTGGCGAGAAAGCCGAAGCCCAGCGCCCGGCCCGCCTCGAATTGCTGGGCAGGAATGGCGCGGATGCCGCTGCGGATGTCTTCCGCCATGTAGGCGGCCGTATATAAAGTCAGGGCCGTGACGGCACTGACGGCTTCGATATTGCCGGCATACAAGCGCTCCTTCCAGGCGTCGGGCAGCAGTTCGGGCGCGCCGAAATACCAGAACAGGAAGTGGGCCAGCAAGGGCACGTTGCGGATCAGCTCGACATACGCGGCGCCCAGCCCGTTGAGCAGGCGCGACGGCGCCAGGCGCAGCATGGCCACGCCGCACGCCAGCGGCAGCGACAACAGCAAGGTGATGCCCATCAGTTGCAATGACAGCAGCAAGCCGGACAGCAACCAGTCGCGGTAGTCGCCGGCCAGCAAAAAATTCAGATCAAACATGCGGAAGAGTCAGGCAAGGTTCAGGCGTCGATCTTGTCCGATTCAATTTTAAATGTGCGTTTCTGGAATTTCACATTGCTCGTCGGGCCATACCATTTGAAGAACAGTTTTTCCGCCTCGCCCGACTTTTCCAGCTCCCGCAGCACCTTGTCGACGGCGGTTTTCACGCCCGTCTCGCCCTTGCGGATGCCGAAGGCAAACACTTCCTGGCTGATGTTTTGCGGCAGCACAATGTAATCCTTTTGCGCGGCGCCCAGCTTGGCGTAGTTGTTGAGCAGGGATACTTCATCGTCGACATAGCCAACGCCCTTGCCTTGCTGCAAGCCCAGATAGGCCTGGCCCGCCGTCTCGAACGTCACCACGTCCACGCCGGGCACGGCCTTGCGGATATTCGGTTCCTGCGTGCCGCCCTTGACGGTCAGCACTTTCTTGCCGGCCAGGCCAGCGACCGTCGTGATATTGCTGCTTTTTTTCACCAGTACGCGCTGGCCCGTGTAAAACGTGGACAGGGAAAAATCGACCAGCGCTTCGCGTTCCTTGTTGTGCGTCAAGGATGCCGTCAGGATATCGATGCGGCCCTGCTGCAGTTCCGGAATGCGGGCAGCCACGGCCAGCTGCTTGATCACCGGCTTGACGCCCAGGCCCTGGGCGATGGCGCGGCACAGGTCCACTTCATAGCCGACCAGCTGGCGCGACTTGGCGTCGATAAAACTGTTCGGCTCGTCCGTGCCCAGGGTGCCGCAGACCAGCTCGCCCTTCGCCTTGATGGCGGCCAGCTGATCCGCTTGCGCCACCTGCGTGAAGGCGATGGAGGTGAAAAGAAGCGCGGCGAAGTGTAGGCGGGTCTGCATGAAATTCCTCTGGTGGACAATGAATGCCGCCATTAGACCGCAGCGCTCTTATTTCCAAAAAGGAATCTTTTCACCCTTGCTTATGCAGAATTCATCTAAGAACACCTATCAAAACCTACTGCGCGTCGTAATTTGCGGTCTGCGATGCTCACTGGCTCGGCGCCCCCGTACCTTCGTACAGTTGCGCTTCTCAAGCCAACGGGGGCGCCGAGCCTTACTTCCGCTCGCTACGGTTTTGTTAGGTGTTGTAAGGCGTCATCTAAGGCGCCAGCGCCTTCGTCTCGCCGCCGAGGCGGATGATCGCCGCCCTGGCCCCCACGGCGCCCGGATAGCGGGGGTCGAGCTGCAGCGCCTGCCTGTACGCCTCGAGCGCTTGCGGGCGCAAGCCTTGCTCCACATAAAACTCGGCCAGGCTGTCCTGCAGATTCGCGTCGCGCGGATGCAGGCTGGCGGCCGCCTGCAGCACGGCCATGCCTTGCGCCACGGCGCCGCTGCCTTTCAAGCGGTACGCTTCCCCGTTCAGCGCCGCCGGACTGGCCGCGCCCAGCGGGTCGCGGGCCAGCGCCAGGCGCAGGGCCGCGAGGGCGGGTTCCGTCTTTCCGGCGCGCAACAAGGTCAAGCCGTGCAGCGCATGCGCGCGGTCGCTGAGCGGATACAGTTCCACGGCCAGACGGCTGGCCGCCAGCGCCGCGTCCGCCTCGCCGCGCGCGGCCGACGCTTGCGCCAGATCAAGCAGTTCGGGCACGAAATCGGGATAGGCGCGCTGGCCGCGGAAGGCCGTGCGCAACCGGCTATCCAGGGCGGCGATGGATGCCGAGGCGGGTGCGGCCGGCCAGGCGATGGCGGCCGTGCGGTCCCAGCTGGCGGCCAGGGCCACGATGGCTTGCTCGAAGGCGGGATCGAAACGGGGCACGGTGCCGGCCTTTGCATCTTGCGACAAGCGGATATAGTCGCGCGCAAACGCCAGCGCGCCGCCGCGCGAGTAGGTATTCAGGTCGACGCCCGATGCGCGCAAGGCCCCGGCCATGCTGGCGCCGGCCACGAGAAACACGCGGCCGCCCGCGGGATGGCGGGCCGCCTCGATGTAGGCGCGCGCCGCCTGGGCGTCGGGCGCCAGCGCCTGGCGGTTGATGTGCGTGAAGGCTGCGCGCGTGGCGGCCGCATCGGCATACGCCTGATCCGTGCGTTCGGCGTAGGCCCGGCCCTCCTCGAACAGGCCTTGCGCCACCTGGTAGGCGCGCTGCGCGCCCGCGTCGGCGATATACGTGTTCAGCTGCCACGGTTCACCCGTGACCACTTCGAACAGGCGCTGCACGAAGGCCTCGGGATTGACGCGCTCGAGATTGGCGGCGACGGCGATGGTGAGCTTGCGCGAAGGAAAGCTGTACAGGTAGGTAACGGTTTCCGGCTGCTGGCCGCCGTGGGCGATGGCGTAGCGCCCGCCCGTCGGCAAGATTTCCCAGCCCATGCCGTAATTCGTCAAGCGGCCCGCGCGCGTGGCCATCGGCTGCACCATGGCGGCCACGCTGGCCGCCGACAGGATCTTGCCTGCGTGAACGCCCCGGCCGAAGGCCAGCATGTCGGGCACGCTGGCGCGCGTGCCGCCGGCCGAAAAGCGGCTGCTGATGTCGACGAATTCCGAATTCTTCAACTCCTTTCCGGCCAGCCGGTAGCCGCGCACGCGGTGCGCGATCACGGCGTCCGGGTCGTCCATCACGGTGGCGTCCATGCCCAGCGGCCCCCACACGTGGCGCCGCATGTAGCCGCCATAGCTTTCGCCCGAGGCGGCCTCGATGACGGCGCCCAGCAAGTTGTAGCCATAGCTGGTATAGCGGAAGCGCGTGCCCGGTTCGGCGATCAGGTCGAACTGCTCGAAGACGGCGATCGACTGACGCGTATCCTTGTGTTCCTTGAAATGCTGCTCGACGCGGCTATCGCGGTAGGCGTCGATGCCGCCCAGGTGGCCCAGCAGCTGGCGCACCGTCACGGGAAACGGCTTGACGGGGAAATACGGCACATAGGTTTGCACGGGCGCATCCAGGTCGATCTTGCCCTGTTCGACCAGTTGCAAAATGGCCACCGCCGTCATGGGCTTGGTGACGGACGCCAGCCGGTAGCTGGACTGGGCCGTGGCCGGCACGCGGTTTTCCAGGTCCGCATAGCCATAGCCTTTTACCCATTCCACATCGCCCTGGCTGAAACCGACGGTGACGCCCGGAATGCGCTCCGTGGCCATGCGCCGGGCCGCCCAGCCGTCGAAATCGGCCAGGCGCGCGGCCAGCGCGGCGGAAGGAGCAGCGGGTAAAACAGAGGAAGAGGCGGAAGCGGCCTGCGCCACGCCGCAGAACAGCGCCAGCGCGCTGGCGAAACCGTAGTATTTGCTGCTTTGCATAGTCATGATTCCATGGTGAGGGCCGTGTGCACAGCACGGCGCTAATGCATGGTAAGTGTCTTTCACACGCCGTTGGCGGGCCGTGCACGAAATGCACGTGGCCCGCACGAACGGCACCGGCGTCGATAAAAATGTTGCAAAGGAGTAGCAACGGGGTAGCATATGAGCAGCTACAATGCCCGCCATGCCCTCCCTCTTCCGCTACCTGTTGCTGTGCTGCCTGGCCTTGCCCTCTTTCGCCTGCGCCATGCATCCGCTCTCGCTGGACGACGGCTGGCGCACCTGCGGCAACACGGCTTCCGCGCCCGCCTCGCTGCAGCAGCTGGTCCGGCCGGGCCAGCTGCTGTGCGTCGAGCGCGATGTCGCCCTGCCCGCCACGCCGTCGTCGACGCAATTGCTGGTGCTGTCGGCGCTGGCTTCCAGCGAGCTGTGGCTCGATGGGGTCTTGATCGGCAGCAATGGCCAGCCGGCCCGCCAGGCCAGCGGGGAACGCGCGGGCGACGTCGATTTCGCCCTCCACCTGAGGCCGCAGCAATTGGCCATGGGCACGCACCACCTGCGCCTGCTGCTGTCGACGCAGCAGGTGCCGGCCCACCTTGCATCGCCATTCTATGCGCTGTACCTGGTCGACCGGCAAGATTACCGCGCGGCGCTGGCCTGGTACCGGTTGCCGCCACTGCTGCTGGCCGGGGCGCTGGGCGCCGTCGCCCTGCTGTTTCTCGCCTTGACGGTACTGTACCAGCGACAGCGGCACTGGGCCATGTTTGCGGCGCTGTGCCTGGCGGCGGCGCTGCTGCTGGTGGCGGAACTGTGGCGCAGCTTTGCCGGCTATGCCTATCCCTCGCACATGCCGCGCCTGTACGCCGTCAGCGCCCTGACCTGGCTGTTTTCCGCCTTGCTGCCCCTGTATTTTTATACGGCTTACCGCCTGCCCCGCTGGCCGCTGGCGGCGGCGGTCCTGCTGGCGGGCATCGCGCTGGCCGGCGCGCTGCCCACGCATTTCGACGCGCGCTGCTGGCTGATGTTTCTGACGGGCCTGGCGGCCAGCCTGGCGCTCAACCTCGGCGCCCTGTGGCGCCGCCTGCCGGGCAGCCGCGGCGGCACCTTGATCGCGCTGGCGTCGTGCGCCCTGTTCCTGCTGACGGGCAGCCAGTTTGCCGAAGGCGGCTTCGCCCTCGTCGTGTGCTTCCTGCTGCTGCCTGTATGCGCGCAATTGCTGGCGCAGCTATTGCGCGAACGCAGCAAGGCGGCGCGCGCCCAGCAGCTGGAAAACCAGCTCTTGCGCAAAAGCATGCAACCGCACTTCCTGATGAATTCCCTCAGCCTGATCAGCGAACTCAACGCGCAATCGCCGCAAGCGGCCGAAACCTTCATCGAGGCGCTGGGGGCCGAATTGCGCATGCTCAACGAATTCGCGCAGCAGCCCAGCATTGCCCTGACGCAGGAACTGGCCCTGTGCGAGAATTACCTGAGCATCATGGGCACGCGCCTGCAGCAGCCGTGCCGCCTGCAGCTCGACGGCGAGGCGGCGGGCATCACCGTGCCGCCCGCCCTGTTGCTGACGGCGCTGGAAAATGCGTTCAGCCACAACCGCTACCGCCACGGCGCGGCCTTTATCCTGCGCATCGCACAACATGCGCAAACGCAAATACTTACCTTGCTGCTGCCCGAAGGCGAGGCGCGCCCCCATGCGGGCAGCGGCGTGGGCGAACAGTACATCCGCGCCAGCCTGCACGCCGTGTTCGGCGATGCGGCCAACTATGCCAGCGCACAGCAAGCAGCAGGCTGGCGCCTCACCTTTACCTTGCCGGCGGCGCCATGAATGTGTTGATACTGGAAGATGAACCGCTGATCGCGCAAGGCCTGGAACGCGAAGTGCGCGCGCATTTCGGCGCGCGCCTCGGCAATCTCGTGCTGCATGACAATGTGCCGCAAGCGCTGGCCGCCCTGGCGCAGGAGCAGATCGACTTGCTGCTGCTGGATTTGAACCTGCACGGCGCGAACGGCTATGATTTGCTGCGCCTGGCCGCCGATGCGCGCTTCCAGACCATCATCGTCTCGGCCCACGCGGAACGCTCGATCACGGCCTTCGAATTCGGCGTGCTCGATTTCGTCGCCAAGCCCTTCAGCCGCGAACGCCTGCACAAGGCGCTGCAACGCTATACGGGGCGGCACACGGAAGCGGCCTCGCTGGCCGTCAAGAAACGGGGGGCGCTGGAATGGATCGCCATGGCCGACATCGACCACGTGCAAGCCGATGGCCACTACAGCAATATCGT
This sequence comes from Janthinobacterium sp. SUN100, assembly GCF_030397705.1. Taxonomy (NCBI): domain Bacteria; kingdom Pseudomonadati; phylum Pseudomonadota; class Betaproteobacteria; order Burkholderiales; family Oxalobacteraceae; genus Janthinobacterium; species Janthinobacterium sp. SUN100. The sequence goes on from NZ_JAPUBU010000002.1 coordinate 657,079, forward strand.
GCTGTGCAGCGGCGAGCAGTGCTTTCACGACTTGCCTATCGACAAGCTCATGGCCCTGCTGCCGCCCCACTTCCTGCGCGTGCACCGCTCCTACATCGTCAACAGCCTGGGCTTCAAGCGGCTGCAGATCGGCGCGGGCGGCAAATACGCGCTCGACACGCAGACGAGCACGGGCATCCCCGTGTCGCGCAGCAGCTATCCCGCGCTGAAACAGCGGCTGCTGGGCTGACGTTCCCGCTTACCAGTGCGGTGCGTAGTTGGGGAATGGCGAGGCCATGTGTTCGGCTTCCACGGGCGGCGCCATCCAGTCGCGCGGGTCGACCTTGTAGTACTGCAAGAATTGCGCATACAGTTCTTCATGGTGTTCCGCCATCTGGTACGGCTTTTCAAAGAAGGTTTCCGTGGCCACGGCAAAGAATTCGGCGGGATTGGTGGCGCCGTAATGGTCCATCACGCTTTGCTGCTGGTACATGGCGTCGTGGCGCAGGTTGTCGAAGTCGCGCGACAGCACGGTGGCCCAGCTGCGGTAGCTCGACACGCTGGGCAGGTAGGGCGCGCCATTCGCGGCGCCCGATTCGCTGTCGAGCTGGTGGGCGAATTCATGCAGCACGACATTGTGGCCGTCGCTCCAGTCGGCCGCGCCCCGCTGCACGTGGTCCCAGGCCAGCACCACGCGGCCATCGCCCCAGGATTCGCCCAGCAAGCCATTCGCCGACGGCGTCACCACGCCGCCCGGCCCCACTTCATTGCGCGTGACGATGAATTCCGTCGGATACACGAGGATGGTGTCGAGTTCGGGATACACCTGCGTCTGGCGGTTCAGCAGCAGCAAGCAAGCCTGGCCGGCAATCGTATAGCGCATCTCGTCCGTGATTTCCAGGCCGCCGCAGCCGACGAATTTCTTTTGATACAGGAATTGCACGACGAGGCGGCGCAACTGCTCCTGCAGCGGCGCCGGCATATGCTTATAGACGGGGATATTGTTCTCCAGCACGGCCAGGCCTGCGGCCGGCAAGGGTTTCGCCAGGGCCCGCTTCAAACGCCAGCGGGGGAACCACAGCGAAAAGACGATGGCCACCGTGACGAGGGCGATCCACAGCAGCGGGTTCATGCGGCGGCCCGTTTCAGGACAATAAGAGCAATGCAGGAGAACACGGCGTAGGCAGACAAGGACAAGCTCCTTCAAGTGAACCCGCACGGCGCGGGCAGCAGTCCAGCCCACATGGGGATGCTTGCAGTCTTTTCAATCAGACCACGTTCAATCGACTCACCTCGGATGGTTCGGCATAACGCCAAAAGCCGGGTCGCAACCCGGCTTTCGACATGCGTCTGATAATACGAACTACAAGCGACGCCCGCCAGCCGCCAGGCGGCCGTTCAAGCGCCGTATTACTCGGCAGCCTTTTGCTGCGGCGCACCAAACAGGGCGGCGACCAGCGGATCGCGCGTCACGGGACCACGGTTGACGCGGATGGCGTAATGCGTGTCATCGGCCAGGATGTGGAAGTGACGGCCGCTGCCTGCCATGCTTTGCTCGCGCAAGCCTGGACGATCCTTGCGCGGTGGCGCGCCTTCGCGTTTTGGCTGGACGATGGCGGCCAGGAAGGCGCGCACGCGCTCAGGGTCTGGCGTCAGCTGGTACACTGCCTTGCCCAGGTAGGTGGCGGTGCCTTCGATGTAGCGGGCCAGTTCGATCACGCCCGCTTCGCGCAGGTCGCGGATGTATTTGCGGGCGCCCGATGGCGAAAACTTGAGGAACCAGGCGATTTCGTCGGCCAGCATCTCGTGCAGCGACAATTCGCCGATCAGCTTTTGCATGTTTTCGATGCGGCGCAGGGTGGCCGACGTCGAACGCACGCGCTCGATCGGTGCCATGGAAATGGGATTCATGCGTTCCGGGGGGATAGGTGCTGCGCGTTCTACCATTTGCGAGCCTTTTTCGGGGCTACGAAGTTCCTGGTGCGCTGCCTTTAATTCGCTCTTCACGTGAGACTGAGTCATTGCATGCATTTGAATACTCCTTTTAAACGATTGCCGGTAGCCCGGATTGTTAAGTTCTTGGCAATTTTTATACCAGAACACCACGAATCCTGAGCGTCTGGGCACAGAATGCCCGTGTCGGCGGCTGCGGTCTGTGCGTTAACGAACATTAGAAGCAAGAAAGTGAAAAATATTGCCCTACTGAATTCTTTCTCTCGTGGCATCTAAAAAAGACATCTAAAAACCGGCATGACGAGCCTGTGCCGCCATTCGTGGCGCAAAGTGAAATAGCGAACAGAAGCGGAAACGCCATTGCAATAAATTCAAGCTTCGCGCGCGGCGCCTGCCGCCCGCATCGCGAATCTTCGACTCTTGCAAAGGAAACATCATGAAAATGCCCGCCCTGTTGGCCGCCGCCTTGCTTGTCACCCTGTCCGCCTGTAAAAAACCGGCCGAGCCGCCCCTGCCCGAAACGGCGCCCAATCCCGCTTCCACGCCACAAGTGATGCCTGCCCCCGTCGCGCCAGCCATGCCGGAAGCGGGTGCCGGCAGCACGACGCCGCCTGCGCCGCTGACCGATCCCGCCACCGCGCCCGCCCTGCCGCCGGCCACGGCGCCGAAGTAAGCCTACAGTCGAGGCCGGCACACGGCCTCAGACGGGCGCCCGCGCGGCGCCATCCCTACTCCACGGGGGAGTTACGCGTTGCCAGCCTGTTTGCAACGCGTTTTTTTACGATTGGAGTCGGCCACGCCCTGAAGGTTCACCGGCATGCGGCCCCGAAAATGCGGCAATCCGCACAGCCTTTCCCCTCGTCGTGCGGAAAGACGGAATCACGCCATTTCCTATTTTCACTAGATTCAAATTAAACCTTTATAAACAATCACTTGCAATAAACGTCAAAATGCGCTCCACTGGCACGGAAGATGCTTTTATATTTTCATAACCGCCGTCAGAGCGGCAGCCCGACCCACTATATAAAACCATCTACCTTTTGGAGACAACAGCATGGCACGCACCTTCCGCATCTCGTCCTTCCTGAACACCAAGGCACTGACCGTCGCCGTCGCACTGGCCGCGCAATTCCCGCTGGCCGTCCATGCGGCCGACCTGGTCCGCCTGGGCAACCTGAAATTCGCCCATTACGGCGCCGTCGCCTACATGAAGGAAATCGCGCCCAAATACGACTTGAAAATTGAAGAGCGCATCTTCGCCAAGGGCCTCGACATCGTGCCGGCCATGATTGCCGGTGAAATCGACGTGTCCGCCAGCGCGCTGGAAGCGGCCATCACGGGCCGCGCCACGGGCTTGCCCGTGTACCTGGTGGGCGGCTTCGCCAAGGGCGGCGTGCAGATCGTCGGCCGTCCCGACCTGAACATCAAGGGCATCGCCGACCTGAAAGGCAAGAAAGTCGGCGTCACGCGCGGCGGCCCGCAGGAAATCCTGCTGTTTGCCGAATTGACCAAGGCCAAGCTGACCTGGTCCGACAAGCCGGGCAAGGACGTGCAAATCCTGTACATGGGCTACCCGGACTTGAACCAGGCGCTGCTGACCAAGGATATCGACGTCATGAGCCAGTCCGAGCCGTACTCGACCCAGGCCATCCACAAGAAATACGGCGCGGCCATCATCAAGCCTTACGACACGCCGCTGGGCGAGCCCGTGCGCGCCCTCGTGATGACGGAAAAGATGTACAAAGAGAAACCTGCCGTGGCCCAGCGCTTCATGGATTGCTTCGTCGCCGCCACGCGCGCCTTCCTGGCCGACCCGAAACTGGCGGAAAAATACGTGCGCGAATCGATGTTCAAGAACCAGATCACCACCGAGGATTACCGCGACGCCATCGACAACGCCATCTTCACGGAAGACATCACGCAAAGCCACGTGCAGCTGACCACCGATTACATGGTGAAATTCGGCGTGGGCCGCATGGCCAAACCGCCTGCAGCACAGGATTGGGTCAAGCTGGACCTGCTGGACAAAGCCAAGAAGTCCTATGTTCCACGCTAACCATGACCACGCTAATCTGAAAGTATCACGATGAATATTCAAATGATGAAACGCTTCGCGCACGGTGCCGCCGTGCCCGTGGCCGTGCTGCTGCTGTGGCAAGCCATGTCGACGTTCGGCTGGATCAACCCGCAAATCCTGCCCTCGCCCGTGGCCGTACTGGTGAAATGGTATGAATACCTGGTGCCGATGGAAGCCTACACGCCCGAAACGGGCAATTACCTGGTGTGGATGTTCTCCGGCGAGTTGCCGCATGACGCCTGGGCCAGCCTGTCGCGCGTGCTGGGCGGCTTCGCCATCGGCGCCGGCCTGGCCTTGCCGCTGGGCTTGCTGATGGGCACCAACAAGACCATCTATAAACTGTTCGACCCGCTGGTGCAGGTGCTGCGCCCGATTCCGCCCATCGCCTACATTCCGCTGGCCATTTTGTGGTTCGGCCTGGGCAACCCGCCCGCCTTCTTCCTGATCAGCATCGGCTCCTTCTTCCCCGTGCTGATGAATACCATCGCCGGCGTGCGCCAGGTCGACGGCATCTACATCCGCGCCGCGCGCAACCTAGGCGCCAGCCAGATGACCATGTTCCGCCGCGTCATCCTGCCGGCCGCCACGCCCTACATCCTGGCGGGCGCGCGCATCGGCATGGGCACGGCCTTCATCGTCGTGATCGTGGCGGAAATGATCGCCGTCAATAGCGGCCTCGGTTTCCGCATCCTGGAAGCGCGCGAATATTTCTGGTCTGACAAGATTATCGCCGGCATGTTCACCATCGGCCTGTTCGGCCTGGCCATCGACATGGCCATGAATGCCCTGAATAATCATTTGCTGCAGTGGCACCGCGGCCTGGAACACTGAGAGGAACGGCCATGACCACGATCAATATCAATGCAGTCAATAAAATCTTCACCACGGGCGGCGCGGACGTCATCGCCCTGAAGGATATCAACCTGGAAATCGCCAGCGGCGAGTTCATTTGCCTGCTGGGACCATCCGGCTGCGGCAAGTCGACCCTGCTGAACGCCATCGCCGGCTTTTCGCAGCCGACGTCGGGCCAGATCCTGGCCGGCGGCAAGCTGATCACCGAACCCGGTCCCGACCGCGGCATGGTGTTCCAGGAATACGCGCTGTTCCCCTGGATGACCATCGAAAGCAATATCGCTTTCGGCCTGGAAATCGCCGGCAAGACGCCAGCCGAAATCAAGGAACGGGTCGACATGCTGCTGAGCATGCTGGGCTTGACGGAATTCCGTGCCCGCTACCCGAAAGACTTGTCGGGCGGCATGCGCCAGCGCGTGGCGATTGCCCGCGTGCTGGCCCTCGATTCGCCGATCATGCTGATGGATGAACCGTTCGGCGCGCTGGACGCCTTGACGCGGCGCAACCTGCAAGATGAATTGCTGAAAATCTGGAAAGTCTTCGGCACCACCATCGTGTTCGTCACGCACTCGATCGAGGAATCGATCTACCTGGCCGACCGCACCATCGTCATGACCTACCGTCCCGGCACCATCAAGCGCGACGTGGCCATCGAACTGCCCCGCCCGCGCGACCCGAGCGACCCGGAGTTCAACCGCCTGAAGCGCATGCTGGGCGAGATGGTGATGGAAGAGCAACAGCGTCATCATAACGCCGAGACGATGGCCAGCACCGCTGATTAGTGGTGTCTGACCAAACCTACTGCGCGTCGGTATAGGCGGCCTGCGATGCTCACCGTACTAGAGTACGGTTCCGCTTCTCGGCCACCTCTCCCTTCCGCTCGCTACGGTTTTGTCAGACACTGCAACTTTGCATGTCAGTCGTAAATCAGGATTCACCCATTCGGGTGAATCCCGCCGTACACTACCATTCCTTCTTTGCGGCACACGCAAGCTTAACCCGACACACGGAGCACCATGGCATTCGGCAAATGGACCCTGAGACCCGCGCTCGGCCCCCTGCTGGCCGTGGGATCGCTGGTCGTGCTGACGTGGGCGTCGTATGCCTGGGTCAAGCAGCGCCAGCTCGATGAATTGCACCGCACGCTCGATTCGCGCGCGGAACTGTATGCGGCGTCCATCGGCGGCGCCCTCAACAAGTACGAATTCCTGCCCCTGGCCGTGGCCCAGAGCGATGCCGTGGCGCAATTGCTGGAACAGCCCAGCGCCGACAAGGTCACGCAGATCAACGCCTACCTGGTCGACATGAACCGCCGCGCGGGCGCCTTTGCCGTCTACGTGCTCGACGACAAGGGCACGACCCTGGCGTCGAGCAACTGGCAAGACCGCAGCTCGTACGTGGGCGTCAACTACGGTTTCCGGCCCTACTTCAAGGATGCGATCGCGGGCGGCATCGGGCGCTTCTACGGCATCGGCGCCTCCACCTTCGAGGCCGGCTATTTCATTTCGCAACCTGTGCAGCGCAACGGGCGCATCATCGGCATCGTCGCCGCCAAGGTCAACCTGGACTGGATCGAGCAATCGTGGCGCACGCCCGGCGCCGGCGAGCAGATCTGGGTCAAGGATGCAAATGGCGTGCTGATCCTGGCTACCACGCCCGCCTTCAAGTTCAAGACCCTGGCGCCCCTGTCGCCGGCCGCGAAGAACGATATCAGCGCGCAGCGCCAGTTCCTGCAGGAAAACCTACCCATCTTGCCGCACCGGTTGCGGCGCCAGTTCGCCGATGGCGCCAGCGTGATGACGCTGGAACGTCCGCAGACGGGCGATACGCCCGCCCTGTCCGGCAACGCAGACTATCTGGCCGTGAACCGCGCCCTGGGCCCGCTGCAATGGAAGATCACCGTGCTGGCCGAGCTCGACCAGGTCGACGAGGCGGCGCGCAACGCTGCCATCGCCGCCGCGCTGGGCTGGGCCTTGCTGTTGCTGGCCCTGATGTATGCGCGTCAGCGCCGGCGCCGCATCGCCGACAAGCTCAATGCGCAACAGACGCTGGCACGCGCCTATGAACAGCTGGAAATCAAGGTCGAGCAGCGCACAGCCGACCTCGTGCACGCGAATGGCCGCCTGCAGGCGGAAGTGGCCGAGCGCGAGCGGGCCGAGCAGACCCTGCGCTATGCCCAGGCGGAATTGGTGCAAAGCGGCAAGCTGGCCGCCATCGGCCAGATGGCGGCCGGCGTCACGCACGAGCTGAACCAGCCGCTGGCCGCCCTGCAGACCTTTTCCGACAATGCCAAGGTGTTCCTGGCGCGCGGGCGCATCGACGACGCGCTCGACAACCTGTCGACCATTTCCGACCTCGTCAAGCGTCTCGGCTACGTCACGTCGCAATTGAAAGGCTTTGCGCGGCGCAGCGACGATGCCCGCAAACCCGTCAGCGTGCGCCAGGCGTTTGCGCAAACCATGCTGCAAATCCGCACGCGCAAGCATTCGCAGCGGCTGACCCTGCATGAAAGCTGGCTGGAGGACGACATCATCGTCCTGTGCAACGCCATCGGCCTGGAACAGGTGTTTACCAATCTGATCACGAACGCCATGGATGCCGTGCCGGAAAACGAGCCCGTGCAGATCTGGTTCCAGGTGCGCCGCGAAGGCGACCTCGCCGTGCTGCATATCACCGATAATGGCCCCGGCATCCCGCTCGCTTCGCTGGACAAGATCTTCGACCCCTTCTATACCACCAAGGAACACGGGCTGGGCTTGGGATTGTCGATCAGCGCTGGCATACTGCGCGCGGCCGGCAGCGCATTGGCCGTGCGCAACCGCAGCGCGCAGGAAGGGGGCGGCGCGCAATTTACCATCACCCTCAGCTGCGCCCCGGGGGAAAAGAATAAAGAGACAGAGGAAACACCCGATGCACGAGAATAATTTTGAAGGCATGCAAGTGCTGCTGGTGGAAGACGACGCCGTCGTGCGCAAGGGCGCGCGGCAATCGCTGGAGCTGGCGGGCTTGCAAGTGACGGCCGTCGCCACGGCCGAGGAAGCACTGCCCTACCTGGTGCCGGAATTTGCGGGCATTTTATTGAGCGATATCAAGCTGCCCGGCATGGATGGCTTGAAACTGCTCGATATCGCCGTGGCGCAGGATGCCAGCCTGCCCGTCATCCTCGTCACGGGCCACGGCGACGTGTCGATGGCCGTGGGCGCCATGCGCCGTGGCGCCTACGATTTCATCGAAAAACCGTTTTCCGCCGACTTGCTGGTGGAAGTGTGCCGCCGCGCCCTGGATAAACGCCATTTGGTGCTGGAAAACATGAACTTGCGCCGCCAGCTCGAACAGCGGGTCGGCATCGAGGCGCGCATCGTGGGCCGCAGCGCGGCCATGGCCAAGGTGCGCCAGCTGGTGCTGAACCTGGCGCCGAAATCGGCCGACATCATCATCCTCGGCGAAACGGGGACCGGCAAGGAACTCATCGCCCGCTGCCTGCACGATTTCAGCGAGCGGCGCGACCACCCGTTCGTGGCCATCAACTGCGGCGCCCTGCCCGAATCGATCTTCGAATCGGAACTGTTCGGCCACGAGGAAGGGGCATTCACGGGCGCGCAGCGCCAGCGCATCGGCAAGATCGAATACGCCAACGGCGGCACTTTGTTTTTAGACGAAATCGAAAGCATGCCGCTGGCCCTGCAAGTGAAACTGCTGCGCGTGCTGCAGGAACGCCAAGTGGAACGGCTCGGCTCCAACAAATTGATTTCAGTCAATTTCCGCGTCATCGCCGCCGCCAAGGAGGATTTGAATGTGCTGGCGGAACAGGGCAAGTTCCGGCCCGACCTGTATTACCGCCTGAACGTGGCCAGCCTGACCCTGCCCGCCCTGCGCAACCGGCGCGAGGATATCCCGCTGCTGTTCGAATTCTTCGTACTGCAGGCGGCCTTGCGCTACGGTCAGCCGGCCGCCCTCGTCAGCGGCGAACTGATCGCCTCGCTGATGGCGCAGCGCTGGGCCGGCAATGTGCGCGAGCTGCACAATGTGGCCGACCGCTTCGTGCTGGGCCTGCTCGACGACACCCTGAGCCCGGCAGGCTGCCGCGAAGCATCCTTGGCCGAACAAGTCGACACCTTCGAAATTTCCATCATCGAGGAAGCCTTGCGCCGCCACAATGGCAACGTCATCGACGCGGCTGCCAGCCTGAATATCCCGAAGAAGACCCTGTACGACAAGCTCAAGCGCTTCGATATCTCGACGGAACAGTTCCGTTGATCTGAAGCAAATAGCCGACACGGCCATGAGGCGGCGTCCTACCCGTGCGGACGGACTCCTGTGTGAGAATGCAAGCTCAACCTCATTTCTCACAGGATACCGCCATGAAAACCGCCGCTCTCTTGCTGGCCGCCACCCTGATGACCGTCGGCGGCGCCTGGGTGCAAGCCCAGTCGACGACGAATGTGAACCAGACGGGCAACCACACCAACAATGCCAGGGACCCTGGCCAGCAATCGGACCAATCCGACAAGCTCGATAACAAAGGCAAGCCGATCCACGACGCCAAGCCCGGCAAGACGCGCACGGACAAGCGCACGCGGCGCGGCAAGCCCGTGGCCACGCCGGACACCCCGGCCGCCAGCGGACCGGCCACCGCGCCGTCAGCGACGCCAGTCGCACCGGCCCGCTAAGTCTGCCTCCAGCGCTGCGCCACATTGCTCCAAGGCACGCTATCATCGCGCCTTTGCAATATATCCAGGATGACAATGAAAGCAGCATGGTGTGGAATGGCGGCGGCCAGCGTATTCGCGGCCGCGAGCGTACAGGCGGCGCCCACGGTGGGCGAATGCATGGAATTGACGACAGGCATCAAATTCAGCAAGAACAATGGCGACGCGCAAGTCAACGTCGAAGAGATGTTCGAGGGCAAGAAACAGAAAGGCACGCAGCTGATCCTCGACGGCGGCGTGCTGCTGGCCACGTCCTACCAGGATATCCGCGACGGCCAGGTCTTCCTGACGGGCGCCATCCACTACAACGAAGACGGCACCGTGCGCAGCAAGAACGTCTACACGCCGCAGTCCGCCATCCCCGCCAACATGCGCCCGGGCCAGGAAGTGCGCGTGCAGTTCACGGACACGCAAACGAGCACCCACTACCCGCTGGCGGGCCTGTCCGACAAGATCACCACCTCCACGCGCACCGATAAACGCGATTTCTCCATCACCTTCCTCGGCTGGGAACGCCTGGAACTGGGCGGCCGCCGCTTCCCAGACGCCTGCAAGTTCGAACTGCGCGACGTCGGCGGCAAGAGCCGTGGTAAAAGCGGCGAATACGTGTGGTACGCGCAAGGCTATGGCGCGATCATGACGGACAAGCTGGACAAGGATGGCGACGTGCAGCCCGCGTACCGCATCGCGCTGACGAAGATCATCAGCGCGCCGTAAGGACGCCTTCTTTTCCGCAATGCTTGCGGAAACGCAATTAATCAGTCATCCCGCCCCTCTACACTGACCTGTCTGGTCAGCCTGGAGCGGCGATGGCGTATCCCAAACTTCCGTATATCAGCGGCAAGAGCACCGCCCTGCTGCACTGCGACCGCACGCAGGAAGCCATCGTGCGCATCCGCCCCGAACTGCCGGGCAACGTCATCGTCATCCATGGCGTCAATGACGTGGGCACGAGTTTCAGTGCCGTGGAAAAGGGGCTGTGCCAGGGACTCGACGCGCGCATGTACGGCGGCGGCCACGTTTTCACCCCAGCCGCCTACCGCCTGCCGCAAGAGGCCGACAAGCGTGAAACCATCGCCGACCCGGACGATGTGTATTTCAAGCGCAAGCCTGATGAGGCGACGTACAGCCCCGTCATTCCGTTTTACTGGGGCTTTCGCGAACGCGGCAACGCCAGCAAAGTGGTCAACGGCCAAAACACTGACCGCTACGGCAACCGCCTGGACAAGGACATGTCGAAGAACGGCGGTCCGTTCGGCAATGCCACCAACACCCTGCCCGACATGTGGAACAAGGGGCTGTTTTCACCCTACGATGTGGGCGGCGACCCCGTGCGTCCACTGATGACGGCGCCGGGCCGCATGTACATGGTGCTGGCGGCCAAGCGCCTGGCCGCGCTGATCGCCATGATCCGCGACTACGACAGCAACGACGTGGTATCCATCGTCGCGCACAGCCAGGGCTGTCTGATCTCGCTGCTGGCGCAAGCCTTCCTGCTCGATGAGGGCAAGCGCCCCGCCGACACCCTGATCCTCACGCATCCGCCCTACAGCCTGGTGGAAGACACGACGATGTTTTTCGGCGCGGCGGAGGCGAGCCGCATCTTCGGCGGCGGCCGCGATGCTGTGATGGAAAGCCAGTACGACGCCATCGACAACCGCCAGACCCTGCATGCACGCTTGCAAACCCTCGTACAGATCGTGCAGGGCGTGGTGGCAAAAAAGCACGCCACGCCCGCCTTTGCGCACATCAAGGATCACACGATCTGCCATGGCATGGCGGGCGCCGCATGGCGCGCGGAAGCGGACCGCGACAACCGGGGCAAGGTTTATCTGTACTTTTGCCCCGAAGACATGACTGTGGCGCTGGATAATATGCAGGGCATAGGCTGGCAAGGCATACCCGACCACGTCGATGGCCATGGCCTGTCCAAAACCAAGGGCAAGACGAACAAAAGCATCTGGGGCGACGGCCCCACCTACTGGGAAAAGGAATTCCAGCGCCGCCAGCCGCTGGCGGAACTGGGCAAAGGGTTTTACCAGCGCGTATTTACCAACAAACAACGCCCCGATGCGGCCGGCAAGAACCGCGGGCCGGTGCCGGTGGGCCTGCCGCCGCACGACTTCGCCCTGCGCGTGGAAGGCGAGGATGACCATGCCCACGTGGCGGGCGCCAACCGGGGTCACCGCGCCAGCCATGACGAAGCGCCCTGGCCGCCCGTCAAGCCCAGCAAATGGAATGTCTTTTCCACGGCAGCGGGAAGGCGCGAAGGCTTGCGCACGATCAATGGCGAAGCGCTGCGCGTACCCAGGGCGGCCGTGCTGGACGGCGGCGAGATCCGCCCTGGGCAATTCCCGAAGGATTCCGACCAGGCCAGGCTGCCGCGCGACCAGCAAGGACCGTGCGAGGAAGTCGACCCGATCGACGCGGCCATCGCGGTGACCAGCAAGCAAGGTTTGCGCATGCGCAAGCAGGAAATCATCGCCGACCCGCGCCCGCTAAAACACCGCATTCCCGAATTCGGCGCCGGCATGTTCGGCGCGGGCGAGCGCGAGCAAGTGGAAAAGGCCCTGAACCTGGGCAAGGAAGCGGGCGACCAATGCAAGCTCGACCGCGTCTCGCGCCACCCGGGCGGCGGCGACAGGCTGCGCGTGGACCGCGAAGAAACCCCGAACGAGGCGCGCCAGCGCTGGCAGAACGAGGTCAGCCCCAAATCCTTCCACGGCGCCATCATCGGCAACGCGGAAAACCACCGCAACGTGACTGCGTATGACGTGGCCATCGGCAGCGGGAAGGCGAGCAGCGATCCGAGGTTTTACCGGTATTTGTGTGCGGTGGCGGATTGGCGGCTGCAAAACGACAAAAAAAATCCTATAAGACAATCCATCCTGAGATGGGAGGATTTCATGAAAAAATTTGCAGCCTATTGGGCTGCAGAACCTCTACAACGCAAGCAAATCATTGAAGGTAATGCCCATTATTACAGTTCGGGAGAGTTACCAGCCTTTGTGCCCGCATTGCAAGCAGGCCTGCCGTCTACCGTCATTTGTGAAATAGTCAACGGTAGACGCACTGAGTCGCTCATCACTCCGGTCGTCCATAAATCAAGCGACGATATTCCAAGATGAAAAATTTATTCCCACGCTGGCAGTATTCGATTGGTGCAGCTGCCATCGTGTTGGCACTGCTACTAATGTTCATTCCATCCCCTTTCTTGCTGGAGTTCACAATGAGCAGAAAAATATGGAAGCACCTGCAATGGTTCTTGCTGATCCCCCCCATCGTGGCAGCTACATTGCTCGGCTCTCGCTGGCTGCATTCGCCCAAGCCCGTGGCCGTCGCAAAGCCGCAAGTGCAGCAGGCGGCGCCTAGCGAACAGGACAAGCGGGAATATGTGCTGGAAGTGATCGGTCTCGGCGTCACCCTGGACAAATACCGGCAGGGAAAACTGTGGGAAGCGCTGCAGCAGGGAAACGCCTATGCCAGCATCCGCGAACGGGACAAGGAAAAGTACACCTGGGATGCCATGCAAAGAGCTGGAATAGCAGGTGGCCGCGGTGGCGACACACTGGAGAATGGGGCGAGGGATACTCCCATGTATTTTGGCGTCCCCGTTTTCAATGCTGAGCCACCAATCTTTAATTCGCGCATGCTGGACAGCCCCGACTCTCCAGCCATAGGCCTGGCCGGTGGCGCCGCGTCATCCGGTCTGCACTGGCATCTGTTCGCCAGTGGTCCACGCCGCCTGAGCGAACATCCGGACCGCATCCTGGAAGACGTGTTCGCCTTTTTCGATGCCCATCCCGACGTGCCTTACATCGTGCTCAATTCCGAAGACAGCATGCCCACGCGCAACCTGTACAGCCCGGACAACTCTCCGTCGCTCACACATGACGGCCGCTACATTCCCGAAATGCCCGACGCCTCGGCCCTGTTCGTGCTGGCCCGGCGCGAACGCATCGATGCCGTGCGAAAGTTCGCCTACGACGATGCGCCGCCCGAGGACAGCGTCGATGACTTGAATACCTACGGCGTGGCGCGGCGCCTGTATCTGGCCTACTATGACTTGATGGGCACCGTGCCCCAGGAACGTCTGGAAAGCGACCCGGCAGCCACCACCCGGCGCCAGCCCTCAATCGCCGAATGGCTGCCCGTCGCCGCACAATTCGCGCAGCGTCCCGACATCCGTGGCACAGGCAGCTTCAGCATGCTCGACAAGCTCCAGCACAAGACCTATCATCCGCCGAAAGAGTGGCAGCCCACGCCCTGGTTTCCTGTGCCCTTCAACAAGGAACAGTTGGCGCAACTGGACCGCCTGCCGACCTTCGGCTTCATCCACAGGCCCACGTTCGTCAGGATGACGGATGAACACGGCAAGCCGCTCACGCGCCGCGACCAGCGCGAACAGGCCTTGCAGGCGGGCTGGCAGGAGGCCCTGCACAGCTTGCCGGAAGCCGAGCGCCCCGCCGCCCCGGCACGCCTGGTCGCCGCCACGGGCGGCAAGCAGGCGCAACTAATTGCATTGCACAAGACCTTGTTGAAACATGCGGAAGACGGCGGCACGGAACTCGACAGCGGCAAGCCGCAGCAGTGGATCGATACGGACCAGCGCCTGGGCAACACGGGCGCGGCCACTCTGTTCGTGCAAATGGCCGTCGGCGTGATGGGCAGCTACCGCGACGGCGGCGTCAGCGCCGTGGTGAATCTGCGTAATCCGGAAGAAGCGACCATCGTGCTGGTCAGTCCGCCATCGGACGAAAGACGCCGCACGCAAAAACACCCGCACGGCGGCGATGTATTGCGGCATTACGTCACGCCAGCCATCGACCCGGCGAACTATCCATCGAACTGATTACTTACCCTGTGCGGCAAGCTGCGCCAGCGCATTTCCCCGCACCTGGAACGCCACCCGCGCCACCGTCTTGCCGGCGTCGTCGACGAGGGCCAGCGCGTGCTTGCCGGGCACGGGGCGCCAGCTGATGCTCTCCGCTGCACCGCCCAGGTCCTTGCCGTCGAGCACCCAGCGCAAGGCGTGGCTGCCCTGGGCCTGGAAGAATACGCGCTGCAAAGCGGGCGGGATGTCGGGGTCGATGGCGAGGATGCTGTCGTCGGCCGGATAAACGATGGCGGGCGGCTTCACCGTGTCGCCCACGACGGCGATGACGGGGCTTTCCGTGCCGGCAATAAACCATTCGCGGCGCGGCGCTTCCAGCGCGGGCTGGTACGCCACCATTTGCTGCAGCACGCCGGGCGGCGCTTTCGGCGCATGGCTGGGCACGTTCTTGTGCAGGTAATCCATGACGTCGCGCCACACGGGCGCGGCGCCCGTCACGCCCGACACGTCCCACATGGGCTTGCCATCGAAGTTGCCCACCCACACGCCCACCGTGTAGCGCGCCGAATAGCCCATGCACCAGTTGTCGCGCATGTCCTTGCTCGTGCCCGTCTTGACGGCGCTCCAGAAATTCGTCCCCAGTTCGTTGCGCAAGCCAAAGGTCATGCTGCGCGCGGCGCGGTCGGCCAGGATGTCGCCCACGATGAAGGCGGCGCCCGCTTCCATCACGCGGCGTTTGTCCTTGCCAGCCTGGCCCGGCTGCAGGCTGGCCGTGCTGTACAGCCCGCCATTCGCCAGCGCGCGGTAGGCGTTGGCCAGTTCCAGCAAGGTCACTTCGGACGAGCCCAGCGCCAGCGAAGGGCCG
Source organism: Janthinobacterium sp. SUN100 (assembly GCF_030397705.1). Lineage (NCBI taxonomy): Bacteria > Pseudomonadati > Pseudomonadota > Betaproteobacteria > Burkholderiales > Oxalobacteraceae > Janthinobacterium > Janthinobacterium sp. SUN100. The sequence continues at coordinate 672,348 of NZ_JAPUBU010000002.1, forward strand.
TAGTATTCGGCCGGTTCCGTCAAGCTGGACAGGCCCACGTCCGTCAGGCGGTTGTAGAAGCCGTCCTGCCCCGTCAGCAATACCGTGCGCACGGCGGGAATATTGAGCGAACTGGCCAGGCTGGTGCGGGCGCTGACGTATCCCTTGAAATTGCGGTCATAGTTTTGCGGCGCATACATGCCGGACGCCGTGGCGACGTCGAGCGGCGAGTCGTCCATGACGGACGCGGCCGTCATCAGCCGGCGCTCGATGGCCAGTTCATACAGGAATGGTTTCAAGGTGGAACCAGCCTGGCGCAAGGCCGCCACGCCATCCACATGACTGCCGCCCGCATTGCCGACATAGGCGAGAATCTCTCCGCTGCGGTTGTCGAGCACGATGATGGCGCCATCGTTGACATTGCGCTCGCGCAAGGATGCCAGTTGCTGGCGCAGATTTTCCTGCGCGAAACGCTGCAAGGGACCGTCGAGCGTGCTGGCCACTTGCGCGCCCGGCTGTTTCAACAGTTGCTGCGCCACTTGCGGCGCCGGCGCCAGGTCCGCGTACAGCGCGTTGCGCTGCAAGGCCGTCTGCACGCGCTGGCCGATCAGCTGGCAACTGCTGTCCATGCGCCATTCCTTCGCCAGCGCGCAGGCGCGGCGCGTGACGGTGGCCGGCGGCGCGTTCGGCGCCCGCACGAGGCTGGCCAAAATGATGCCATCCGTCTGGTTCAGGCCCGACGGCGCCTTGCCGAACAGGCTGTACGAGGCGGACGCGATGCCCTGCAATTCGCCGCGGAACGACACGAGGTTCAAATACGCTTCGAAAATCTGCGCCTTGCTCCAGCTATCCTCGATCGCCTGGGCGGCGCGCATCTGGTCCCACTTCTGGCGCAGGCTGCGTCCGCCCGAGGATGCCTGCAAGTCCGCATCCAGCTGGCCCGCCAGCTGCATGGTGATGGTGGAAGCGCCCCGGGGTTTCTTGGAAAACAGATTGTCCCAGACGGCCGTGGCTAGCGCGGACACATCCACGCCGCCGTGGCGCATGAAGCGCTGGTCTTCCGCCAGCAGCACGGCTTGCTGCACGGCGGGCGAGATGTCGGCCAGCGGCACCCACGGCAAGCGCCGCACCTTCATATCCACGCGCAAGGATTGCAGGGGCGCGCCGCTGCGGTCCAGCAATTGCGCTTCCGAACTGCGGTAGGCGGCCTGCACCTGGGCCTGCGTCAGGACCACCTCGGCGAGAACCTGGCCGGCCAGCAGGCAGCCCGTGACAAAAATCAAACTCTTCACTGCCCCACCTTCACATTCGCGTTCGGCGACTCGCCAAACATTTCCGGCGAATACATGGCTTCGATGCGCGTGGCGGGCAGGCTGAAATCCCCGGCATTGTTCAGGCGCACCGTGTATTCCACGCTCCAGTTACCCTTCGGCACGAAGGCGTAATAGGCGCGGAAGGCGTCGAAGGCCCGTTCCTCGAACGTGGGCCAGACCCAGCCCGTGGATTTTTCGCCGGCCGTCAGCAGCTGCGAATCGCGGCCCAGGCCGTTGCCCAGCACCGTGGCGCTGGCGGGGATCGGGTCGTCGACCACCACCCAGCTCATGTCCGCCTGCGCCGACAAGTCCAGGCGCACGCGGTAGACGTCGCCGCGCGACCACGCACCCGCCGTCTTCTGTTCCACGGGCGTAATGGTTTTCTTGATCGAGTAACCGCTGGACACGGGCGCCTTGAGCGGGATGGCGGCCAGGCTTTGCACGGTGGCCCACGGCTTGCCCGTGCCGCTGTGCGCCAGACCCAGGGTGTCCGTGCCTTTCGGCCACGCTTGCAGCACGGGCCCCACTTTCGCCGCGCCATTCCACACGAGCGCTTGCGTATCGCTGCCCAATTTGACGGCGCTGGCGCCCGTCACGGGGGTGGACTCGAACTTGGCCGAGAACTTGGCAATCGCCAGGGTACCCCAGGCGTTGGCCACCGTGGTATCCCAGCGGCCCTTCTTCTGGCGGCCCATGCTGCCGCGCACGAGGCGGCCGATGTCATCTTTCCAAGCGGGATTGTCCATCACGGCCAGCAACAGCCGGTTGGCGTTGACGTCGCCGGACACCATCAGCCACCACCAGTTATCCTTGCGCTCGGTGGAAAAGCCCATGGTCGTGCCCTGGAAGTTCAGGCGCGAACGCAGAATCTGCTGCGCCTCGGCCAGCAATGCATCGCGGCGCGCCAGGCTTGGCGTGCGTTGCAGCAACAAGCTCCAGTCGATGATGGCCGACGTCGGCCACAGGTTCGGGTTGATGCTGATGCTCTCCAGGGCGTCGGGCGGCACCTTGTTGGAACGCGACAGCGCTTCCAGCGCGGCCAGCTTGCGCACGGCCAAGTCGGTCGTGTCCAGCGCGGAACGGCGCACGAGGCGGCCTTGCACGAAGGCCGTCAAGGCTTCTTCCATGCGGTTCTTCGTCTGTTCGGGAATCGCATAGCCCGCCTCCCTCGTTGCCGACAGCACATACGCCGTCAAGCTGTCGCTGCCCTGCTCCATGATGGGGAAGTATTTCAGCATGCCATCGCTGTCCAGGTAGGCGGGCAAGCTGGCGGCCAGCTTGTTCCACGCCTCCTGGTCTTGCAGGGCGATGGCTTTCGACGTGTTTTGCTCGAAGCAGGTGTACGGATACGCAGCCATGTACTCGCGCACGCCGGGCAGTTCGCCGCCCAGTTTGGCGACAAAGCTGGTCTGGATGCCGCCCCGGCCCGGCAAGGCGCCGGCCGGCATTTGCACGGACATATTGACGGGCTTGTCGATCTGCTGCAAGGTGGCTTGATACGTGCGCACGGGCGTGGCCTGGCCCACTTTTTGCGTGATTTTCAGCTTGTCCGTAGTGTTGCCAGACCCGCTACCCGCCTTCGCGCCGATCTCCCACACAATGCTGGCCGCGCCGAGCGGCACCTGGTAATCCCAGCCCACTTCGCGCGCCTCGCCCGCCGCCAGGGTCACACTCTGGCGCGGCAAGGCCTTGCCGGCCGCCGTGGCGTTGAGGTCCACGTTCAAGGATGTGGCCGAGGTGTTGCGCACGGTGAATCCCGCGCGCAACTGGTCGCCTTCGCGCACGAGGGTCGGCAAGCCGGACAGCAGGATCAAGTCTTGCGAGCTGCGGATGTCCGTGCTGCCCGTGCCAAACAATTCCTTGCCGGCACTGGCGATGGCGACGATGCGGAAGCCCGTCAGCGAATCGTTGAGCGGCACTTGCACCATCGCTTCGCCCTTGGCGTCGAGCTTGACGGTGCCCTTCCAGAACAGCAGGGTGTCGAACAGTTCGCGGCTGGCGCCCTTGCCGCCGCCACCGCCGGCCGGGAAGGCCTTGCGGCCGAAGTGGCGCTTGCCGATCACCTGCATCTGCGCCGTCGCCGTTTCCACCTGCAGGCTGCGCTGCGCCATCATGGTATCGAGCAACTTCCAGCTATCGTTGGGCATCAGTTCCAATAAACCCGTGTCGACGGCCGCCAGCGCCACTTCCGCGCCGGCCGGCAAGGCTTTACCGTCGGCGCGGCGCACGCGCACGGACACTTCCGCCTTGTCGCGCGTCTTGTACACCTCCTTGTCGGACACGACCATCACGTTCAGTTCATGCGCCTGCCAACCCACGTTCAGCGGTGCGATGCCCATCTTGTAGGCTGGCTTGCCCAGGTCGACCAGGGCCGTCGGCTGCACGCCATCGACCCTGCCCCGCACGACAAACACGGATACATACACATTCGGCGCGTAATTCGGTTTGACAGGGATAGCCACCACCGGTTCCCGGCCATTGAGCTGGCGCACATAGGTGTCGAGGATGCCTTCGCGCTCGACCGTGATCAGGGCCGTGCCCGAGCGGAAGGGCATGCGCACTTGCAAGCTCGCTTCCTGGCCCGGTTCATAGCGTTTCTTTTCAGGCAAGACGTCGATGCGGTCATTGTCGCTGGCGTTGAACCACCAGTCGCCGCTGCCGGCCACCCAGGTTTCGCGGTTGGCGACGGCCGCATTGCCGGCACTGTCCTGCGTGCGGGCGCGCAGTATCAGATTGCCGCTGGCGGGCGCCTTCACGTCGCAGATCAAGAGGCCCTTGTTGTCCGTCTTGCCCGAGCACGCGGGGCCCAGCTTGACCACTTCGCTGCTGTTTTCATATGCATAGAAGCCGCCGATCAGGCGCCGGCGGTGCGAATAGCTGTTGCGCTGGAAGAAATCCACGGCAACGGGGGCGTTCGCCACGGGCTTGCCATTGGTGCCCAGCACGGCCACAGTGAACTTGAACGCATCCTTGCTCAAGGCCCAGGCGTCGGGCTTGATGCCGATCACATAGTTGGACGGCCACAGCGGCACCCGCGCAGCCACCGAGGCTGTCTCGCCATTCGCATCCTGGAAGGCCATTTCCGCCACCAGGTCGCGCGGCGTGGACAGCTGCGGCAGCTGGTCGATGACGATGCGCGCGCCGCCCGCCTTGTCCAGGGTCAAGCTTTGCGTGCGCGCGGCCGCCGCGCCCGCGCCGGCCGCGCCATGGCCTTCGTCCTGCCATTCGCCCTCATCGTCGTCGTAGCCCGTGCCCTGCTTGACGAGCCCCTCCTTCACGTCGCCATTGCTGAAGCTGTAATCGGGATAGTCGGCAAACGTCACGCTCTTGTCTTGCAGCACCGTGCGCAGCTTGACGGGCGCATTCGTGGCGGCGCCGCCGGCCAGATAGGTGATTTGCGCATCCAGGGCCAGCTGCTTCGCCTGCACGGCGGGGGCCTTCGGTCCCTGCAGCACGGCTTTCATGGTGGGCACGCGGAACGCTTCTACGCGGAAACTGCCGGAAGGACGGCCCGCCATCGTCACGCTGTACTCGCCCTGCTTGGCGTCGGCGGGAATGAGCCAGTCGCTTTCCGCCGTGCCGCCGGCCGACCAGCGCAGGGGCAATTGGTAGTTCTGGTCGCTGCCCTGGTGCGTGATGACGATGGAGGTGGCGCTGCCGGGGCCGTTGTTCTTGTCGACCAGGCTCATGCCTTCGCCCGTGTGCTTGCGGATGAAATGCTTCATGTGCACGGTTTCGCCGGCGCGCAGCAAGGTGCGGTCGAATACGGTGGCCAGCAAGGTGTTGTCGGCGCGCGTGTCGTCCGTGGGCAAATTGAAGCGCCAGGCTTCGATGCCGCCCACCCAGTCCGACAGGGTGAACGTCATGTCGCCGCCGCTGCGCGCACTGATAAAGTAGCGGCCATTGTTCTTGCAGCTGGAATTGGCCAGCTCGCCGGGAATGTGTGCCACGCCGTCCGCGCCCGTGGCGCCTTGCCACAGCAGCTTGCCGGCGCAGTCGCGCACGGCCACTTGCGCTTTCGCAACAGGCGCGCCCTTGTCCAGCGACGTCACCCACACGAGCGACGATTGCGCGCCATGCTTGAAGTGGGCCGCCAGGTTCGTCACCAGCGCGGCCGTGCGGATGTAGGCCGTCGTCGGTTTGCCCAGCAGCACTTTGCCCAGGATGGGGCTGGCCAGCTCGACCACGTAAAAGCCCGGCTTCTGCAACGGGATGCCGATCACTTCAAAGGTTTTCTTGCCGTCCGGACGGGGCAAGCTGAGGGGGCGCGTACCGGCCGCGTCCGCCAGCACGGATTTGCTCATGTTGCCCGCATACTGGGCGTACGGCTGCCAGTACTCTCCCCCGTCGCCATTGCCGGCCAGGCGCCGCATCCACTCGATGACGAACTTGTCGTCATTGTCGGGCACGCGCAAGGTGGCGCCCGTGGCGGCGGCTGGCTGGGCGATTTCCTTGCCAGACAGCACGGGCTCGATATTGCGCACGGTGACGGGCAGCAAGCCGTCGCCCTTCGCTTCGATGATGCCGAACGGGGCCGGGAACTTGAGCAGCGGCGGCTGTTCGCCCGTGCGCACCGTCATGGGGAAGCGCGCGCGGTTGAGCAAGGCGCGGCCCGCGTCATCCGTCAATTTCGGCGGCAAATTCAGCACGAAACTGGCTTGCACGGGAAACGGACCGTTGAAGGTGGCGCCGTACAGGAATTCCGCCTTTTCCTCGTCTTTTGATATCGTCGGCGCATACGTCTTGCCGCCGCCCTTCAAGGTCATGGCGCGCACCTGCGCCGCGCTCACGGGCGCGGAAAACTGCACGCGCATGGGCAGGAAGGGAATGCACTGCTCCTTCGGGTTGCTGCGTTCGCAGCTGAACTTGGCCGTAAAGTCGGGCCGCGTCTTGAACTGCAGGGTTTGCGCCTTGTCCGTGGCGATGCCGCTGGCGCTGGCAATGCCCTCGCCCCACACGAGCGACACCTTGGCGTTGGCGGGGAAGCTGCGCTTGCATTGCAGCACGGTAACGGGCAGCGGCGGCGCGCCCTTGCTGGCGACGGGCATGCCCACCTTCCACAGCGTGCCCCGCTTCTTGAAATACACGGTCAGGTAGCGGTCGAGAAAACTCTTGCGCAGGGTCAATACCTGCTCCAGTTCCTTGCCTTTGAGCAAGCGCACGGGAATCTTTTCATTGATGCCATCGGCGCGGCAATACGCGTTGGCGGCCACGCTGGCCTCGTTCGGCGCGGCGTCCAGGCCCAGCACGAAGATCTGGTTTTCATCGATATACGGCTGGCCGTCATATGGTACGGCCTCGACGATGGCCGGGCCGCCCGTGGAAAAGCGGTAAGCGCCAGTGCCCTGCAATGCCTGGCCCGCCACGTCCTTCAGCCCCGCTTTCAAGGTAAAGCTGCAGGCCACGCCGGCCGGCAAGTCGCGCTCGAAATCGTAGTTCCAGTTGCGCTCGTCGGCCCAGCGTCCCGCGCCCGCCACGACGGCAGGCTCGGCCTTGCCGCAATCGATGGCGAACGGCGCGGGCAAGCCCATGTCGCCGAACGGCACCATCGGCGTGGCGAACTGGGCCCGCACCTGGCGCACGGCCTTGACCGTGCCGCTGGGCGAAAACAGGGACACGCCGCTATCGGCCCAGGCCGGCATGGCCAGACCCGGCGATAGCAGCAGGCCCAGCAGACATAGCGGGCCCAGTTTGCCAGACAGCGGGGAGGAAACAACACGGGGGTGATCAGGCACGGGTGACTCCTTGATGAAAAGTGGCGGAGCTGGCTGCGGCGCGTAAAAGTTGCCTGGAAGAAGCCCGGCAAGGCAACAGAACGCGGCAGGAATACAACATCAATGTAATATTAGTTATCAAGCTCATCATTGTTGCTAATATACAGTGGCACGCTGGTAACAAGTCGTACGATTGCCTCTGGTCGCGGCGCCAGGAAGTGGCCGTGATTGCAAAAGTTTCCCGAGGCGAATTAGTTTTTTTCAACACCGAAGTCTTTGTCGTGAATCTGCAACACCATTGATATACAACAATGCTTTGTGCGCCAACGCACCGACCAGTTGAACCTGCAACCGTATTCTCTAGTCCAACAGCAGTGCATTTATCGCAAGAAAGCGCACCTGGAATTGTTGTCTACCTCTAGCAATAGCATGTCTGGCAGTTGTCGCATTGATGCAGTAGAGAAAATCTCTTATCAACGTTGGGAGTTACTTGTGAATAATCTAAAAAAAATCGCCGTCGCCGCCGCAGTACTGTGCTCCGCCCTCGGCGCACAGGCCCAGGAAATCAATCCCTCCTGGTACATTCAACCTAGCATCAACGCACTCAAGCCAGATTCCGACTTCGCCACGGATAAAACCGGCTATGGCGCGGGCTTGCGTTTCGGTAAACCCGTTTCGCCGGACTGGGATATCCAGCTGGGCACCACGTATGCCCGCTCCAAGGATGGCGGTCAGCGCTACCAGCAAAATACGCTGGGCGTAGACGGCCTGTACATGTTCTCGCGCAAAGCCTTCCGCCCCTTCCTGCTGGTCGGTGCCGGCATGCAGCGCGACAAGGACACCAGCTTCGCCTTCGGTGAACGCAGCAAGAGCTCGCCGTACGCCAGCGTGGGCCTGGGTTTCCAGTCCAGCATCACGGATCAGTTGTCCCTCCAAGCTGACGTACGCAATGTGCACGGCTTCCTGCGTGGCAACACCTTCGACCCGAGCAGCAAGTCCAACAACTACTACGTCACCGTGGGCCTGAACTACGCGTTCGACAAACCGCCTGCACCGCCGCCACCACCGCCACCGCCGCCAGTGCGTGAAGAAGTCGTCGTGGTCGTGCCACCACCGCCACCACCGCCGCCACGCTTTGAAAAAGTGACGATGGCGGCAACGGAACTGTTCGCGTTCGACAGCGCCAAGCTGGGTCCGACACAGACCAAGCTCGACGAAATCGCCCGCGTGCTGAACGCAGCGCCGGACGTCAACAACGTCGTCATCAGCGGTTATGCCGACCGCATCGGTTCGCCCAAGTACAACCTGAAACTGTCGCAGCAGCGCGCTGATGCAGTCAAGGAATACCTGGTCGCTCACGGTGTCGCCGCCAACCGCCTGACGGCCGAAGGCAAGGGCTCCACCAATCCTGTCGTCACCTGCGATAACAAGAAGCGTGCCGACCTGATCAAGTGCCTGGAACCAAACCGCCGCGTTGAAGTGGAACAGATCACCATCGAACGCCGCGTGCAGTAAGCTCAACAGTGGTACGCCACTCGTGAATAGAAAAAGGGGCTCGCGCCCCTTTTTTGCATTGAAAGCCATCATGAATATTTCCCCCCGCTATCCCAGACTGGCCGGCCTGGCGCCGTTCAGCAAGCAGATGCGCAGCGTCATCGTCTGTTCCGTCACCGAATGGCTGGAACACCGCGCCTCGAGCAAGGGCGCCGCCCTCGCCTATTACACCCTGTTTTCCATCGCCCCCATCCTCGTGCTGGTGATCGCCATCGCGGGCTTTTTCTATGGTCCAGCCGCCGCGCGCGGCGAGCTGATGGGGCAATTGCAGGGCTTGCTGGGCACGCAGGGCGCCGAAGCCATCCAGCTGGTGCTGGCCGGCGCGAAGAATCATGAGCAGGGCCGCATCGCCACCCTCATCGCCAGCGCCCTGCTGCTGTTTGGCGCCACCAGCGTGTTTGCCGAACTGAAAGCCAGCCTGGATGAAATCTGGCAAGTGCCGCCCTTGAAGGAAGCGGGCGCCTGGGACATGCTGCGCACGCGCTTGCTGTCCTTTGGCCTCGTGCTGGTGCTGGCCTTCCTGCTGATGGTGTCGCTGGTGGTCAATGCAGCCATGGCCATCCTCGCCAATTTCTGGGAAGGCGTGTGGAAAGACACGGCCGTGTTGTTTACCATCCTGTCGAACCTGATCGGCTTTGCCGTCATCGCCAGCCTGTTTGCCGTCATCTATAAAATGCTGCCGCGCGTGCGCCTGTCCTGGCGCGACGTGGTGATCGGCGCCGTGGGCACGGCCTTCATGTTTTCCCTGGGGAAATATGCAATTGGCGTGTATATCGGCAATAGCGGCGTGGCCAGCAGCTATGGCGCGGCCGGTTCGCTCGTGGCCCTGCTGTTGTGGGTATATTACTCGGCGCAAATCTTCTTCCTGGGCGCCGAATTCACGCGCCAGTTCGCCCTGCAGCTGGGCAGCATGAAGGATATGCCGAAGACGGACGATGGCGACGTGCAAGTCAAGATATTGAAACGCCACCAATCCTGAGCCGGCTGCGGCAAGTCAAAACGGCGCCCGCGGGCGCCGTTTTTCTTGAGTTACCGCAAACTATTCGCCCAGCAGCTCGGCCACCACTTCCATGCCCTGCACGCGCTCGGCCACGACTTTCACGATGACGATGATGGGCACGCCCAGCAGCAAGCCCCAGACGCCCCACAGCCAGCCCCAGAACAGCAGGCTGATGAACACGGCCGTGGGATTCATGCGGGCGATGCGCCCCGTCATCCAGGTGGTGACAAAGGTGCCCACCAGGGTGGCAATCGCCATCGACGTGCCCGTCACCAGCAAGACCATTTCCAGCGATTCGAACTGCAAAAAGGCCACCAGGCCCGTGGCGATGGTGATGAGCAAGGGGCCGAAATACGGCATGATGTGCAGCAAGCCGGCCACGATGGCCCAGGCGCCCGCGTTTTCCAGGCCGATCACGCGCAGGGCGATCCACATCAGGACGGCCAGCAAGCCATTTGTGACGAGCAGCATGAACATATAGTTCTGGATGGAGGTATTGATGTCTTCCAGGATGTGCACGGTGACTTTCTTGCGGCTCAGCGACGGCCCCGTCAGCTTGACGAGCTTGCGCTTGAAGGTATCGCCCGACAGCAGCAGGAAAAACACGAGGAAGATGACCATGGTGGCCTGGCTGAGGAAGCCCACCAGGCCCAGCGAGCCGGCCCAGACCCAGTCCATGATCTTGAAGTTGGGCGCCTCGGCCGCGGCGGCGCGGCGGTTGTTGCGGCGCGCCTCGGCACCGGCGGCCACTTGCTCGATTTCATTGGCGACGGCCTGCATCTTCTGGAAGGTGCTGTTCTTGCCGCCCGTATTGGCGGCGATCAGGCGCGACAGTTTATGCGTGGCGGCCGGCAATTCTTCCACGATGGATTCGAATTCGCCCTGCACGCGCTCGACGACGACGATGGAGCCGAACAGGATCAGGGCCGTCACGGCGGTGGCGGCGATGGCGCGCGGCAGGCGCAGCTTTTCCAGCCAGGCGACGACGGGATTGAGGGTATAGGCAATGAAAATGCCGAAGATGACGGGAATGAGGAATTTCTGTGCCCACTGCAGCGCATAAATGAAGCTGACGGTGGCGATGATGCCCAGCGCCATGCCACGCGCATTGACATGCAGCGGCAAACGCAGGGATGCGTCCGGATTCTCCACGGGCGCGCCGGGAGGTGGCCCGGCAGGCTCGGTGGAGGCGGCCGCCACCGGCTCGGGCGGGGTATCTGTAGGCTGGATATGCATGCGATTCCCGCGACGGTCGGTGGTGGGCCGCAGGGCCAGCCGTGGGGCGGGCCGCTGCGGCAGGTCAGGCCATTACTTGACGCGGATGTCGTTTTTCACCGACTTCACGCCCTTGACGCCACGGGCGACTTCGCCTGCTTTGGCGGCATCCGACGGCTGGGCCACGAAGCCGCTCAGCTGAACCACGCCCTTGAAGGTTTCAACGTTGATTTCCGTCGATTTCAGGGTAGGCTCGTTGAAGATGCTGGCTTTCACCTTGGTGGTGATGGCCGCGTCGTCGATGTACTCGCCCGTGCCTTCCTTGGTTGGGGTCGAAGCGCAGCCTGCAACGGCGAACAGGGAAGCGACGAAAAGGCCAGTAGCGATAGATTTAGTGAATTTCATGGTGGTTTCCTTAGGAGTGGTCAATCAATGTGCTCACAATGAGCTTCTTATACCAGTCTGGTGACTGCGCGCCGGAGGGAGCTCAGTAACCGAACTGGGTTTTTGCAGCCTTGATACAGTCATCCTTGGCTGCGCCGGCTAATGCATCGCATTTTTCTGTCGCGACCTTGTACTCGGCTTTTCTTTTTGCTTCGCGCGCATCGCTGCGCGCTTCGATCACTTTCTTGTCCGCCTTGGCGTCGGCCAGGGCCGCCACCTTGGTGGACTTGGCCAGCTTGACGCAGACATCCTTGTCGTTGCCCGTCAGCGCATTGCAGCGCGCCAGGTCGACGTCGTAGTTGGCATCGGCAATCTTGATGCGCGCCTTGGTGTAGGCACGCAGGGTATTCGTGTATTGCGCCTGGGCCACGGCTTCATCATAAGCACGCACGGCCTTCGCTTCGGCGATGCAGACATCCTTCGGGTTGCCCGTGATTTTTTCGCATTCGGCATGCGCCAGCTTGTAATTGAGGCCCGCCTGCTCGTTGGCCGCCTTGTACGCCGCTTTCGCTTCCGGCGTGGCAGCCACTGCCTGGCCGCCCCAGGCGGCGCACGCCAGGCTGACGACGATGGCGGTGAAAAGCTTATTCTTGTTCATGTATTTCTCCCTGGTGGTAGCAAGCATGTCTGCTTGGCATGACTACCGTTTTACGTGGATCGCCGCCTCTCTTCTGTACGCTGCCGTACACAAGTAATTTATTTTGAAAGCGGGAGGCAGACAGGGAGAAATAACAACGTTTCGCGGGATCGCCGTGGTAAAAAATACCATTTCGACACGAAATAAGTACGTGCGGCAGCGTACAGACCGGGGACGGGGGCATGACTAAGATGGCACTACACCCTCACCTCGTCAGGAGAATAAAATGAAAACCAACGCCACCATGGCTGCACTGATGCTCGCCGCCACCGCCGTACTGAGCGGTTGCGCCACCGGCCCCTCTTACCAGTCACAACAACCATACTATCCAGCCAACCAGCCTGAGTCCGCCATGTACGGCACCGTCGATTCCATCCAGCTTGTGCAGGGCGGCGGGCAAACCAGCGGCGCCGGCGCCGTCGTGGGCGGCATCGCGGGCGCCCTGCTGGGCAACACCATCGGCTCGGGCGGCGGACGCACGGCCGCCACCGTGGCGGGCGCCGTCGCCGGCGGCGTCGTGGGCAATCAGGTGGAAGGCCGCAGGCAGCAAGCGCAGGGCTACCAGATCAGCGTGCGCCTCGATAACGGCGAATACCGCACCGTGGTGCAGGACAACGCGAATGACTTGCGCCCCGGCAATCGCGTGCGCATCGTTGACGGCCGCGTCTACCGCTATTAATCCCCTGGCCAGGCTTGCCCGCAAGCCTGCGCCGGACCATGCACCAACTAGGAGATACCATGGGCACCATCATTCTGATCATCTTGATCCTGGCCCTGGTCGGCGTCCTGCCTACCTGGCCGCACAGCCGCAACTGGGGTTACGGCCCCAGCGGCATCGCCGGCCTCGTCGTAGTGATACTGATCCTGCTATTACTGACGGGCAGGTTGTAAAAAAAGGCGCTACGGCGCCTTTTTTATTTCAAGGAGGAAATATCATGACTATCCACAACACACTCTTGGCCACCCTGTTCGCCTGCAGCCTGGCGCCGCTGGCACTGGCCCAGACGGCCGCGCCGCAGCCGGGCGACCCGCAACGCTGGTATCAGGAAGACAGCACGGCGCAAGCCCAGCTGCGCACCCTGCGCAAGGAAATCGCCGCCGCCCTGGCCGAAGCCAAGAAAGCCTGCCGTTCGGAACCTTCCGCGGCGCGCGCCACCTGCCTGAAGGAGGCGCAAGACACTTACCGGCAAGACATGGCGAACGCGGAAAAACTGCGCGAAGCAGCCCATCCGCAGTAGTGAAGCGTACTCTTGCGACTCGGCCTAATCAGGCGGCGTCGCGCTCGTAAGGGGGCAGTTCGTGCACCACGAGCGGCGTGTCTTCCGTGACATAGGCGAGCCAGCCGGCCGCCTTGATCGCGCGCAAGCCATCCTGGTAACCCTGCTCCCAGCGCCACTCGATGGAGCCCTTGGAAAAATTGATGTCCTTGGCCGCCATGTGCCAGTCGCGTCCTGCGTACGGCAGGCGCACGATGTGCATGGTGCTGTCGCAGCCGAGCGCGACCAGCTCTTCCGTCTGCTGGCGGTTGTGCTTGGTATCGGGCAGCCCGGCGTACAGTTCGCGCAATTTGCGCTGCAAGGTATGCGTATTGACATAATCGGCGATATGACGCTTCGAGCGCGACGCGAAGGTGACGTCCTTTTGCCGCGTCTGCACTTCGTCGAGGGTGGTCGGTTCCGGCCCTTCCGAGCTCCACAGGTCCACCATGAAGACGAGGGTGTCCACGTGGGGCGTGTCGTCGAGCACGGTTTCCAGCGGCGTGTTCGAGTACAGGCCGCCATCCCAATATAAGTCGCCATCGACGCGCACGCCGGCAAAGCCGGGCGGCAAGGCGCCGCTAGCGCGGATATGGTCCGCCGTCAGGGGTTGCTGCTGGCTGTCGAAACTGGTGAGGCTGCCGCATTTGACGCGCAGGGCGTTGACCGTCAGGCGCATGCCGCCAGGCTGGTTCAGGTAATCGAAATCGACCAGGTCTTCGAGGGTGCCGGCCAGTTCGCTGGTGTCATAGAAGCTGGCCTCTTCCGGCTTGACGGCGATTCCTGCCGGAAACATGCTGAAGGAACGCGGCTTGAAGAAGCCGGGCACGCCCCGCAACACCGTATCGAGCGTGGCCAGCCAGATGTTCGAGCGGCGTTGCTGGTCCGATACCAGGTTCATGTCGATGCTGTCACGGTGCGCCACGCGCTGCCAGAACTGTTTCAAGCGCACGAGCCGGTCTTCGTGCTTGTTGCCGGCAAGAATGGCGGCATTGATGGCGCCGATCGAGGTGCCCACCACCCAGTCGGGCGCCAGGCCATGTTCGTGCAGCGCGTGGTAGACGCCAGCCTGGTAGGCGCCCAGTGCGCCGCCGCCTTGCAGCACCAGCACGATGCGCAGGCGCAAGGGATTTAACTGATTGATCGGTGTCTTTGAATTCGTCATCGAGATGGCCCTCTGTCCGCCGCGCGGGTGCGGCGTGAATCATTGTAAGGGATTGCGCCTGCACGTGCCGGACGTTGGGTACGGGCAAAAAAAACGCCGTCGATGACGGCGTTCCTGTGCAACACGGCTGGCGTTCAGCGCTTGCGGCGCAGCCAGCTGGCGGCAACGGCGGCAACGGCCACGAGGACCAGGGCCGGCTTCACCAGCTTCTTGCGTCCGATAAATGACAGCGCCGTCAGCACGTAAGGCATGGCGCCTTGCAAACGCATGCCGCCCGGCGCCAGCAGGGATTCGACGCGGTGGCCGGCAAAGCCGACGGCCGTTTCGACCACGCCCTGCAGCATCGATTCGGGACGCAATGCGTAGCCCACGTTGGCGCGCGCATGCACGATGCCCACGCGGTACATTTCACCCTGGGCGATCAGCAGGCGCTTGCGGGCGGCTTGCGCCGCCAGTTTGTCGTTTTCCGACATGAATTCTCCTCGTAAGGCCGCTTACATCAGCATGTCGCGGTCGGCCTTCAATTCCGCCATGGTGGCCGGCATGGACAGCTTTCCTTGACGCAACATGGCGCGCGCATACATGACCAGGGCGATCGCCAGCAGTACGAACACGACCGTCATGATCGCCAGGATCTTCCAGCCCAGGCTATCCCAGGCCAGGAAGACGACCAGCACGCTGCCGTAAGCGATGGCAAACAAGCCCGCCACGGTCGCCAACGCGAAAATGACAATCAGCTGCAACATGTGATTGCGCACTTCCGACAGTTCGATGGTGGCCAGCTCCAGCCGCGACAACATCAGTCCGACGGCGTTTTTGGCCAGGCCGGCGACCGAGCCGATCAATCCCGGCCCCTGGTGAGACGAAGCAGACTTGTCCATATCGCTCCTGACAGTGGATTACTTGCGGCCCAGGATGAAGCCAACCAGCACGCCGACGCCAGCGGCGACGGCCACGGTGCGCCATGGGTTTTCCTTGACATAACCGTCTGCCTGGGCAGCCATCTGCTTGGTGGCGACGATGGCCGACGCTTGCGCTTCATGTGCCTTGGCCAGCGCGGCATCCAGGGTTTTCATGCCCTTGACGCGCACTTCGTCGGCTTTTTCGCCGGTCAGGGCGGCAGCGGCGCTGAACAGGGCCTGAGCGTCCTTGACCAGGGTTTTGACATCGTTATTGACGGTGGTGATATTGTTTTCCAACATGGTTTAGCTCCTTAGCTGTGGATGAATGTAGTTACTATACCTACTTTACTCAAAAACACTATTCCATTAGATCGCGCATATCATCGGCGTGCTCTTCCTCGACAGCCATGATTTTGATCAACAAATGGCGTGTGGTCGGGTCTTTGTCGCCGATTTTCACGATCATCTGGCGATACGACTCGATTGCCACCCGTTCCGCGATCAGGTTGGCACGCACCATGCTTTGCACGTCTTCGGAGTCATCATACTCGGCATGGCTACGCGCAAGCAATGTTGCAGGATTAAAATCTGGCTTGCCATTCAATTGCACGATGCGCTCGGCCAGCCAGTCGGCGTGTTCCTGCTCCTGCTGCGCATGTTCCAGGAACTCGGCCTTGATGGTGCCGTTGTCGCGTCCGCTCACGGTGTAGTAATGGCGTTTATAGCGCGCAATACACACCAGTTCGGTGGCCAGCGCCCCATTCAACAGGGTGATCAACTCCTGGCGGTCGCCCTGATAGCCGGCCGTGACGGCGCCGTCGTCCAGGTTTTTCGCGGCGGCGCGGATGGCGGCCGTATCGATGCCAGCTGGAATCTCAACAGATGTTTGGGTCATGATGTTTCCTTTCAAGTCTTGCATGGGTATCCACCGGCCAGGTAGCGGCCGGTGCTGCCTACTAACAAATCAAACACCTGGCAAAACCGTAGCGAGCGGCAGTGAATTGTGGCCGAGAAGCGGAGCTGTGCTATAGCACAGTGAGCATCGGAGGCCGCAAGTCGCGACGCGCAGCAGGTTTGGCCTGGTGTTTTAGCGGCGGGCGGGAATGGCCGTGTTGTCCTCAGACAGGACAATTTCCACCCGGCGATTCAGCTGGCGGTTCGCCGCCGTATCGTTGCCGGCGGCCGGGTAAGCGGCGCCGTAGCCTTTCGTGGCGATGCGGTCGCGGCTGATGCCTTGCTCCAGCAGCGCATTGCGCACGGACTCGGCGCGGCGTTGCGACAATTCCAGGTTGTGCGCGGAACCGCCCGTGCTATCCGTGAAGCCTTCGATCAGCACGGTGCGTTGCGGGTTGTTTTTCAGCACGTCGGCCAGCTTGCGCGCCGTATTCGCGCCATCGGCCGTCAGGTTCGCCTTGTCCGTGCCAAACAGCACGTCGCCCAGGGTGATGACCATGCCCCGTTCCGTTTTCTTGGCGGCCAGGTCGGCCAGCTGCGCTTCCAGACCGGCGGCGCGCGCTTGCGCATCGCGGGCCGACGCTTCAGCCGCTTGTGCCTGGGCCTTGGCCGCTTCCGCATCCGCTTGCGCCGACTGGGCGCGGGCCGTGGCCTGGTCAGCCTGCTGCGTGCGCGCATCGAGGCGCAACTGGTCGCGCTGCTTGCCGGCGTTGGCGATATCGGCTTCCGCTGCCTTTTGCTTGGCAACTTCTTGCGCCGTGGCTATCTTTTGCTTGGCCAGGTAGGCCAGCTTGTCGACTTTTTCGCTATCTTCCTGGCGCGTGGCGGCCGCATTTGCCGCTTCCAGGGCCGCGCTCGCTTCGCGGAATTCGCGTGGCGCATAGGTCGACACGATCGGATTCGATTGCGCCGCCATGTAGTCGCCGCGCGTCTGGTCGAGCAGGCTGGTGGTGGTCGGTGCGGAGCTGCAGGCGGCGACCAGGGCGGCCATGGCCAGCAGGCCGGGAATGGTGGTGTAGGTAGCTTTTTTCATGATGGGGTCCTGTTATTGTTGTTGCTTATTGTTTTGGGGCTTGCTGATTGGCACGGTCGAGCTCTTCGCGCATGACGCGGATGTTCTCGTTGATTTCATCGGCGGCCGATGTCGCCTTGGCCGAGTTGGCCTTGCTTTGCGCCAGCTTGGCGTCCGCTTGCGCCTGGTCGGCCAGGTCGCGCGCCGTCTTGTAGTCGCGGTCTTTCAAGGCCTGGTTAGCCATGCGCATTTTTTCGCGGGCCGAACGCATTTCATCGGGAGCCAGGTCGGCGGCGCCGGCGCTGGCGGCGTTATCGACGGCGGCGCGCGACACGGCGACATCGGCCGTGGCTGGCGTTTTCAGGCTGGAACAGCCCGTCATCAGGACAACGGCGCTGATGCAGGCAGCCAGGGCGGTCAAGGGGGTTTTGATGGAATCTCGGTTTGTCATTTTTCTTCTCCTGGAGAGTGAGGTAACGATATAAGTCATACATGGAACGAATCAGGAACTGCGTTTGATGTATGACGTTATAGGCCCCGCATCCCCGCATATCCGTTCGGTGCCGCACATAGGGTAGGAAATCGACAATACTTGCATGGGCAACGTGCGCCAGCGCACGTGTCCGCCAGCAAAACCTGAAACAGGCCCGGCTTTGGAGCGATTCCTGTAGCATCGTGACTACTTGTCCAGAAAGAATCAGCTCATGCCGCTCTCCCGCCGTCAAAAAATCGCCCTCGCCAGTACCGCCGTGCTGATCGCCCTGCCCGTCACGGCCGCCGTCGTCCTGCTGAATATGGACTGGAACCGCGCCAAGCCCTGGCTCAATGCGCGCGCCAGCGATGCGCTGGGGCGGCCGTTTGCCATCGAGGGCGACCTGGCGCTGACGTGGCAGCAGCCAACCACCGCGGGGCAAAAAACCTGGCGCGACTATCTGCCCTGGCCGCACCTGCAGGCAAAGGACGTGCGCCTGGGCAACCCGAACGCCATGGCGGACACGGGGGAGAAGGGGCAACTGGTCACCGTGAGCCAGCTGGCGTTCTCGCTCAATCCGCTGGCCCTGCTGGACAAGAAAATCATCATCCCGCAATTGCGCTTCGACACGCCGCAGGTGCGCTTGCTGCGCAGCAAGGATGGCAAGAACAACTGGACCTTCGACAAGCAGGACCAGCCGTCGCCGTGGCAGCTGGAATTGCAAAGCGTGGTCTTCAGCAAGGGTACCGTGACCTTGGACGATGGCGTCAGCAAGACGGCGATGCGCGCCGATGTCGACACCATCGCGGACGATGCGCGCTACGGCATCGCGTGGACGCTGTCCGGCACCTACCGCGGCGAAACCGTCAAGGGCGGCGGCAAGGCGGGCGGCGTGCTGTCGCTGCAGCGGCAAGGCACGCCCTTCCCCATCCAGGCCGACATGCGCGCCAGCGGCAGCAGCGTGGCCATCGAAGGCACCCTGACCCGCCCGACAGACTTGGCCGCGCTCGACGTGCGCCTGAAGCTATCCGGGCCCAGCATGGCGCGCCTGTATCCGTTGACGGGCGTGTTGCTGCCGGAAACGCCGCACTTCAGCACGGAAGGCCATTTGACGGGCACCCTGGCGCCGCGCGGCGGCGAATGGGTGTACGACCAGTTCAGCGGCAAGGTGGGCTCCAGCGACATCAACGGCAAGCTGGCCTTTTCCGCCAGCACGCCGCGCAAGCGGCTGACGGGCGAAGTCCACTCGCGCCTGCTGCAATTTTCCGACCTGGGTCCGCTGGTGGGCGCCGATTCCAGCGCCAGCAAGAAGGAACGGGGCGTGCCATCGACGCAGCCGGCCGGCCGGGTCTTGCCGGTGGAAACCTTCAAGACGGAGCGCTGGACCAGCCTGGACGCCGACGTGCGCTACACGGCGGATAAAATCACGCGCGATGCCGAGTTGCCGATCAGCAAGCTCGACACGCATGTCGTGCTGACGGATGGCGTGCTGTCCTTGACGCCGCTCAACTTCAACGTGGCGGGCGGCACCCTGACGTCGCAGATCAAGCTCGACGGCAGCGGCAAGGTCATCGCCAACGGCATCGCGGCCGAACTCAAGGCCAGTGCCCGCCATCTGCACATCCAGCAACTGTTCCCCCGCCTGCCGGCCCTGCAAGCGAGCGTGGGCGAAATCAATGGCGATGCGTCGCTGTCGGCCACGGGCAATTCCGTCGCCACCCTGCTGGGCAGCTCGAACGGCGAAGTGCGCGCGCTGATCAACCGGGGCAGCATCAGCAAGCTGTTACTGGAAGAAATGGGCTTGAATATCGGCAGTATCGTGCTGGCCAAGCTGGCAGGCGACAAGCAGGTCAAGCTGAACTGCATGGCGGCCGACTTCGCCGTCACCAAGGGGCTGATGCGCACGCGCCAGTTCATCGTCGACACGGATGACGCCATCCTGCATATCGATGGCACGGTGAACCTGGCCGATGAACGGCTGGACCTCACCCTGCGGCCGGACAGCAAGGGCTTGCGCATCTTTTCGCTGCGCTCGCCCCTGTATGTGCATGGCACTTTCAGCAAACCCGACGTGAGCGTCGACAAGGGCGTGCTGGCCCTGCGCGCCGGCGGCGCACTGGCGCTGGCCGTGGTGGCGCCCGTGGCGGCGCTGCTGCCGCTGGTCAACACCGGCCCCGTCGAGGATAGCGAATGCGCGGCCTTGCTGGCCCAGGCGCGCGTGAAACCGGTGGCGCCCAAGCCGGGCAAGCCCGTGCGCAAGGCACGTTAAGCGCGGCGTGTGTGCTTTTACAATTGTTACACCCCTATGTGCGTTGCCGAACAGACCCTGCCTTGCCGCAAATCTATTCTGTGATCGTGCCTGAAACACCCAAGACGTGGCGATACGAAATCCCACCGGCCCATACCATGCCGGCGCCACGAGGTCCGAATTCATAGGAGAACTATCATGCAAATCATTAAAAAAATCGCCACCACCACTTCCGTTGCCGCCCTGCTGCTGAGCCTGACGGCTTGCGCCAACATGTCCGGCCAGGATAAGAACACGGCCATCGGCGCCGGCATCGGCGCCGTTGCCGGCGCCGTGCTGACGGGCGGCAGCGCTGTCGGCGCAGTCGGCGGCGCCGCCGTCGGCGGCGTGATCGGCAACCAGGTCAAGCCGAAGTAATCGTTGATCAAAAAAGCGGGGTGGGTGCCCAGGCGCCCGCCCCGCTTTTTTGCGTCCGGCTTCCGTTGATGAAATTGAAAAGTTACTCCGAGGAAATCAGACGAAGACGTTGGCCATGCCGATGGCGCCGCTATCCTTGACCAGCTCGTAGCAGCGGCAGGAAACGGCTTCCAGGCCCGCCGAATCGAGGATCTCGATATTGCCGCGGCTGTAGGTGATGAGTTTTTGCTGTTGCAGCGCGCTGGCCGCCTTGGTCACGCCGACCCGCCGCACGCCCAGGGTGTGGGCAAGAAATTCATGCGTGAGGTGAAATTTTTCCGACTGCAGGCGGTCGCGCGTGATCAGCAGCGAACGGGCCAGGCGCGCCTCGAGCACGTGGAAGCGGCTGCATACGGCAATCTGGATGGCTTGCGCCAGCAAGGTGTCCGTGTAGCGGTACAGCAAACGCTGCAGGGATTCGAGCTGGGCGAACTCGGCGCAGAACTCCGCGCGCGCGATGCGGCTGGCCGTACCGGAACGTTGCACCACGGCACGCACTTGCGCCAGGTCATGACCGAGTGCGACGGACGCGCCCAGCACGCCTTCGCGGCCGACGGAGCCCACTTCCAGGGTCATCCGCCCTTCCGCCACGGCCAGCAGCGAGATCAGGCAATCGCCGGGGAAATAGATGTGACCGATAGGCTGGCCCGGTTCGTACAACACCTCGCCCACCTCGACCGTGACGGTATCGAACAGCGCCGTCAGGTGCCGCAAGTCGTGCTCGGGCAGGCTGGCCAGCAAGCGGTTGCCGGCGTCTGGCGCACCCACGGGCGAACCCAGGCCGGATCGGCCTGCATCGCGGGGCAGGGTCATGCTGGCAGTCGTTGGTGGCATTGCTTTTCCTCGGTGTCGTTACAACTCGACATAATTTTTACCTAGCCTACGGTGCAGTACCGGCCCTGTATGTACGGTGACGCACGGAAGCGGAGCAAGCGGCACAGCACACTGGCAACAGACGCACATAACACGCAAAACACGCACTACCCTTTTTACTATTTTAAAAAAACCAAGGAGCCTTCCATGACTACCACCACCAAATCCCTCCATCCGCTGGTGCTTGCCGCCGCCGTCGCCGTCCTGCTGTTTTGCGGCGTGGGCACGGCTGCCCTGATGGGCTGGCTGCCTTCTTCCCAGGGCGACACCCAGCCGCTGGCGGCCAGTACCTCGGCCGAGCAGATGGCCAATCTGCAGGCGAACCAGCCGCCAGCGAACCTGCAGCCTGCCGGCGCCTTGCCGCTGGCCGCCCTGCCACCGCAGCAGCAGCAACCACAGCCGCAACCCGTGCGCCAGCCGCAGCCGCAATACGCGGCCGCCCCGGCGCCGCAAGTGTGCGCCAATTGCGGTGTGATCGAAGCCATCCATGAAGTCAATACGCGCGCCGAAGGCAGCGGCGTGGGTGCGGCCGGCGGCGCCGTCGTCGGCGGCTTGCTGGGCAACCAGGTGGGCGGCGGCCACGGCAGGCAATTGGCCACCGTGCTGGGCGCCGTCGGCGGCGCCGTGGCCGGCAACCAGATCGAAGGCAGCGTGCGCGCCACGCGCAGCTACAACATCGTCGTGCGCCTCGATAACGGCAAGACACGCACCGTGCACCAGAGCGCCGCGCCGAACTGGCGCCAGGGCGACCGCGTGCGCGTCGTCAACGGCGGCTTGCGCGCCATGGGCTAAGCGAACCGCGGCGGCGCCGCTGCCGCGATTAGTTGTAAATTAAACACACGCCCGGCTTGTCCGGGCGTTTTCTTTTTGGCAATGTTCGCTGGCGTACAGATGAGCTTGCAGTCCCGCGAGATGATGCATTCAGGAAAGTTCAACGGAATGTCAAAGGAGACGCCATGGAAGACGACAAGACAGGCAGCAACAGGATCTGGCTGGGCTTTATTGGCGGCGGCTTGCTGGCCACCGCACTGGGCTTCTGCGCGCTGGACCTGGCGCCGCCGGCGGGCAGCCCCGTATTCGGCGTCATGCTGCTGCTCACGGGCGGCATGGTCAGCTGCCTGGCGGGCGCAGTCGGCATGGCCGGCATGCTGGCGTGGGTGCCGGGCATGGCCGATGAACACGCGGACCGCCCCCGATAGTTGAGCCTTGTGTACGACAGCGTACAGAACGCAAGGGAAACAAAGTAGACACTTAGTCATGGCATCAGCGTTCAGCGACCCGGTCGCCGCGCAATGACAAGAACCGATGACGGCGCCACGCGCCAGCGCCTGCAAGGCCACGGCAGTCGCCGTCATCCACACATTACTCTCGGAGGACACATCATGCTGTATACAATCGCCGTCGTACTCATCATTCTTTGGCTGCTGGGCCTGGTAACTTCCTATACCATTGGCGGCTTCATCCACATCCTGCTGGTGGTCGCCGTAATCATGGTGCTGCTGCGCCTGATCAGCGGGCGCGGCTTATAGCCCAGGCCCTTAGCCGGGTCTGACAAGAGCGGCGCGCGTGCAAACGGGCGCCGCCTTTTGCCGTATTTTTCGCACGGTGTGCGCGCACTGGCAAGCGGCGTCGTTTTGCAGTAACGTGTACAGGTAGTCCTGGGTATGTCCCCATAACAAAACAAGGAGAAAATCCATGAAAGAAACATTCAAAAAAGGCCCTGGCGCCAAATCCCTGATCGGCATGCTGGTGATCGCATTGGCCGCCACCGGCTGCGCGGACATGTCCTCGACGCAACGTGGCACGGCCACGGGCGCCGGCATCGGCGCGGGCCTGGGCGCCTTGATCGGCGGCACCACCGGTGGCGGCAGCAGCGGCCGCACGGCCGGCGGCGCCCTGCTGGGTGCGGCAGCTGGCGCCGTGGTCGGCAATATCTGGTCGAACCGCATGGAAAACCAGAAGCGCGCGATGGAACAGGCGACACAGGGTACTGGTGTGCAAGTGTCGCAGACGGCCGATAACCGCCTGAAAATGGAAATTCCAAGCGACATTTCCTTCGACACCAACCGCGCCGACATCAAGGGCAACTTCCGCCCGATTCTCGACCGCTTTGCCGCCACCCTGAATGAAAACCCGAACACGACGGTCAGCATCATCGGCCATACGGACAGCACGGGCAGCGATTCCATCAATGAACCGCTGTCGGTGGAACGCGCGGCCCACACGCGCGACTACCTGTCCATGCGCGGCGTCTCGCCGACCCGCGTCGTCACGGAAGGCCGCGGCGCCCGCGAGCCGATCGCCTCGAATGCGGATGCCTCGGGACGCGCACGCAATCGCCGCGTGGAAATCTACGTAGCAGAGCTAGCCCCGCGGGGGTAACACCGAACCAAACCTACTGCGCGTCGGTATAGGCGGCTTGCGATGCTCACCGTACTAAAGTACGGTTGCGCTTCTCGGCCACCTCTCCCTTCCGCTCGCTACGGTTTTGTTCCGTGTCGGGATGTTGACATCAATATCAAGATCGTAAAAAAACCCGCTGGCAAGGTCACTTGCCAACGGGCTTTTTCCATTTAAAGCAGCTTATTTTGAAGCAGCTTATTTCGACGTCGTTGCCTTGGCGCCGCTTTCACCCTCTTTCGCCACCTTGGCGAAGTCGCCCGCCGTCACGATCGACACGGCCGAAGGCTTCAGGTAGTCGCGCAAGCCCTGGTTCACTTGCGCCAGGGTCAAGGCGGCCACTTTGGCTTCCAGGTCCTTGTTGTAAGCCATGGTGCGGTCTTGCGCCAGATAGCCGGCCAGTTCGCGCGCCAGGCCCGCATCCTGCGTGCGCTCCACTTCTTCCGATTGCAGCCAGCCCTTTTTCGCTTCCGTCAATTCGTCTTGCGTGAAACCGTCGGCCAGCACCTTGGCGATTTCCTCGCGCAGGGCCGCTTCCACCTTGACCGTGTTTTGCGGCGCACTGATGGCATACGCCATCCAGTAACCGGCCGGTTCGCGCGATGGAATGCTCACTTGCGAGCCGACGCCGTACGACAGGCCTTCCTTCTGGCGGATGCGGTCGGCCAGGCGGCTGCGCAAGGCGCCGCCGCCGAGCATGTGATTGGCGATCAGCAAGGCGGGATAGCTGGCGGCGTCATCCTTGAGGGGAATAGGCTGGATGGCGAACAGCACGCTGTTCGCCTTGTCCGGCGTTTCCAGTTTAACTTTCTCGCCGCTGACGGGCTTGACGGTGTCAAGAATGCGCACATACGGCTGCTGCGCCTTCCAGCTGCCGTACAGGCTGGCCACTTGCGCCTTCAGCGCGGCCGGGTCGAAGTCGCCCACGGCAGCGAAAGTCGCGTTCGACGCGCCATAGTAGGCGCCATGGAAGGCTTTCACGTCGGCAACCTGGATGGCTTTCCATTGCGCCAGCTCGGCCGGCAAGGTGGCCACGTGGCGCACATGGCCTTCCGGCGTGGCGTCGAGCAGGCGGCGGAAGGCGTTCACGGCCAGCGGTTGCGGTTCAGGCAGTTCCTGCTCCGCGCGGCCGACGCGCTCGCGCTGCAATTCCAGGAATTCCGTCTCGTTCAAGGCCGGCTTTTGCAGCACTTGCGCCAGCAAGTCCATGGCAGCCGGCAAGTTTTCGCGCTTGCCCGTCAGCATGGCGGTGACGCCCTCGGCGCCGCCCGTGATGGCGACCTGCATGCCCAGCTGGTCGAACTTGTCCTTCACTTCCTGGCGCGACAGTTTATCCGTGCCGCGCGACAACAGATTCGCCGTGTAGCTGCCCACTTGCCCCTTGCCGCGCAAGCTCTCTTCGCTGCCGATCCGCAGTTTCAACACGACGCTGACGGTGCTGCCCTTGGTTTTCTTCGGCAGCAAGGCGCCCTTCAAGCCGTTCGGCAAGGTGAAGCGCGTGGTGCGCGCTTCGATATTGTCGGGGCTGGGGTCGAACGCCTCGCCCTGCGCCACGACGGCGCGGCCCGTGTAGCCGGCCAGTTGCGGCGCCACGTCGGCGTAGGCCGGCACGACGGTGCGGTCCGGCGCATCGGTCGGGATGAAGCGGCCCAGGGTGCGGTTCGAGCTCTTCAGGTATTTCTCGGCCGCCGCCTGCACTTGCGCCGTCGTCAGCTTGTCGAGCTGGTCGCGCTGCAGGAAGAACAGGCGCCAGTCGCCGGCCGCCAGCGATTCCGTCAGGGCGATCGTCAGGCTCGCCGTGTTCGAGGTGGCCAGTTCGATCTGCTTGTTCAGCTGCTGTTTCACGCGCGCCACTTCCGCGTCCGTGACCGGCTGCGATTTCAAGTCTTCCAGCACTTTCAGCATGGCCGCTTGCGCCGCATCAAGGTTGCCATCGACGGGCACCAGCGCGCCGAACAGGTTGTAACCGGGCTCCAGGTTGCTCACGGAATTGTATTCGATCTTGCTGGCCAGCTTGGTTTCCACCAGCGCCTTGTGCAGGCGGCCGGCCGGCGCGTCCGTCAGCACGTGGCCCAGCACCTCGATGGCGACGGCGTCCGGGTTGCCGGACGGCGCCACGTGGTAGCCGGCGCCGACGAACTGCGTGCCGCCGCTGCGGCGCACCGTCACGGCGCGCTCGCCATCCTGCACGGGTTCGGCCGTGTAGGTCGGCTCGATCACGCGCGTCGGTTTCGGGATCTTGCCGAACAGCTCATTGATCTGCTTCAAGACCTTGGCTTCGTCGAAGCGGCCCGCCACCATCAGCACGGCGTTATCCGGCTGATAATATTTATGGTAAAACGCGCGCAGGCGGGGAATGTTCACCTGTTCGATGTCGGAACGGGCGCCGATGGTCGACTTGCCATAGTTGTGCCAGTCGTAGGCGACGGCCTGGATGCGTTCGCTCGTCACGCCGATCGGGTCGCTTTCGCCCATCTCGAATTCGTTGCGCACGACGGTCATTTCGCCCTTCTGCGTCTTCGGATTCCACAGGTCGTTCTGGTCGATGGCCGCATTCACCATGCGGTCCGCTTCCATGGCCAGCATCTGGCGCAGGTTGTCGTCGTTGGCGGGGAAGGTGGCGTAGTAATTGGTGCGGTCGTACCAGGTGGTGCCGTTGAACTGGGCGCCCGTCGAGTTCAGGATCTCGACGGGGGTCTTGGTTCCCTTCTTGACGCCGAAATTGGCGCTGGGCTTGAACAGCAAGTGCTCGAGCAAGTGGGCCATGCCCGTTTCGCCATAGTTTTCATGGCGCGAGCCGACAAGGTAAACGATGTTGGTGGTCAAAGTGGGCTTGCTGGCGTCGGGGAACAGCAGCACGCGCAAGCCGTTGGCCAGGCGGTACTCGGTGATGCCTTCGACGGACGTGACTTTGACGGCGGCGCGGCCGGGCGCAGCCTTGCCGGCTTTCTGGGTCGGCGCCGCTTCCACCGGAGTGGCGGCAAGGATGAACGAAGGCGAGAGGATGCCGGCGGCAAGCAGGAGGGCGGTAATGGGTTTCAAGGCAGAGTCCTGGTAACACTACGTTTTAGACAAGCGCAAAAGCGGCGCCATGGAATACAAACGCAAGAATTGCCATGGACCCGCGCTGCGTCTTCGCCGCCCAGGGAAATCATTGCTCTCGCAATTTACGGCATACTTATCACTTACGCAAGTCCTGTCATCGAGCTGTTATGTGCCCGTGTTATACTCCATGGTTCCAGAACTATCTGCCTGTATATGAGACGAGCTCTCGTCCTGCTCTGCCTTTTTGTTTTCATCGCGTTACCCCAGGCGTTCGCCAACATGGCCTACGCCAGTCCTTCCCCATTCCAGCATGCAATCGCGGCCGGCGCTGCCGCCACGCCCGCCTTCGACATCGATTGTGCTGACGCCAGCCTCCATGCGGACCTGCCTGGCGACAGCTGCGATACTGAAGAATGCGACAACGACCCCATCACGCTGTACCCGAGCTCGCGCCAGGGGGCGCCGTTTTGCGCCATCATTTGGCAAGCGGGACCGGGCGCACTTGCCGAAGCGGACGTGCGGCTGGCCACCCGGCCGCCGCGCGTCCGCCCCTGAAGACATGCATGCAGCACCCACGCGCCCGGGGCTTTAGCCACCAGGCACGCTTTACACTGATCGACTTTACAAGGTTATACACATGGAATGGTTATTTGACCCGACAATCTGGGTCGGCCTGCTGACGCTGGTCGTACTGGAAATCGTACTGGGGATCGACAACCTGATTTTCATCGCCATCCTGGCCGAGAAATTGCCGCCGCACCAGCGCGACAAGGCCAGGGTGCTGGGCCTGACCCTGGCCCTCGTCATGCGCCTGGGCCTGCTCTCGCTGATTTCCTGGCTGGTCACCCTGACCACGCCATTGTTTTCCATACTGACATTCTCGTTTTCGGGACGCGACCTGATCCTGCTCGTCGGTGGCCTGTTCCTGCTGTTCAAGGCCACCAGCGAGCTGCACGAGCGCCTCGAAGGGGTCACGCACGCCCAGACGGGCCCGAAAGTCTACGCCGGCTTCGGCCTCGTGGTGGCGCAGATCGTCGTGCTCGACGCCGTCTTTTCGCTCGACGCCGTCATCACGGCCGTCGGCATGGTGGAAAACCTGTACGTGATGATGGCGGCCGTCGTCATTTCCATCGTCGTCATGATGCTGGCGTCGAAAGTGCTGACGCGCTTCGTCAACGCCCACCCCACCGTCGTCGTGCTGTGCCTGAGTTTCCTGCTGATGATCGGCCTGTCGCTGGTGGCCGAAGGCCTGGGCTTCCACATTCCGAAAGGATATTTGTACGCCGCTATCGGTTTCTCGATTGTCATCGAATTCTTCAATCAGCTGGCGCGCCGCAACTTCCTCAAGCTGCAGTCGAACGCCCCGCTGCGCGACCGCACGGCGCAAGCCGTGCTGAGCCTGCTGGGCGGACGCAAGGGCCGCGAAGCCGTGGAAGAGCACGAAGTCAAGGAACTGCCCGACGTTTCCGCCTTCGGCGTGGAAGAGCGCAACATGGTCAGCGGCGTGCTGACCCTGGCCGAACGCTCGATCCGCTCCGTCATGACGCCGCGCGGCGACGTGTCGTGGGTCAACCTGAACGACAGCAGCGAAAAGATGCTGCAATTGCTGCGCGAAACGCCGCACAGCATGATTCCTGTCTGCAATGACGACCTGGATAACGTGGTCGGCATCGCGCGCAGCAAGGACCTGATCGAGGACCTGGTGTCGCGCGGCAAGATCGACCCGGACAGCATGCGCGAAGCCGTCGTCGTGCCGGAAGCGGCCGGTGTGCTGAAAGCCATGGAAACGTTAAAGCGCTCGCGCGGCCAGCTGGTGCTGGTGGTCGACGAGTTCGGCACCGTGCAAGGCGTGCTCACGCCCATCGACATCCTGGAAGCCATCGCCGGCGAATTCCCCGACGAGGACGAGCAGCCGGACGTGGAAGTGCTGGGCCCCGGCCACTGGCGCATCGATGGCGCGACGGACCTGCATTACCTGGAGCAAGTGTTCGAGACGGAAACCCTGGTCAGCGAAGATGGCGAATACAACTCGCTGGCTGGCTTCCTGCTGGCGCATTTCGAAAACATGCCGGCCGTGGGCGAAGTGCTGGAACTCGATGATTTGCGTTATGAAATCGTCGAGGCCGACGAGCGCCGCATCGCCTGCGTGGACGTGCGGCGCATCGAGCCCGATCACAGTTTGTAACACAATGGCAAGCGTGCCCCGCTTGCCATGCCGTATGCTTGGGTCTGCCCATACCGGAGACCCCACGATGAAAAAATCCCTGCTACGCCTGACCCTGCTGGCTTGCGCCGCCTTAGGCAGCCACGCCGGCGCCCACGCCGCCGCGCCATCGCCCACCATCAAGCCGGGCCTGTGGCAAGTCGACAGCAAGATGGCGTCGCCGGACGCCGCCACCGACAACGCCATGTCCATGGTGCTGCAACAACTGGGCAACCTTCCTCCCGATCAACGCAAGCAGCTGGAAAGCATGGCGGCCAGCCGCGGCATGGCCATGCCCACCGTGGGCGCCGACGGCGCCGTGCGCGTGACGGCGTGCGTGACGCCGGACATGGCGGCGCGCAAGCAGATTCCCACGGGCCAGCCCGGTGATTGCAAGTCGAAAAACACGGACATCGCGGGCGGCATGCAGGTATCGTTCACTTGCGCCAACCCGAAATCGAGCGGCGAAGGCAAGGTCATGTTCACGGGCGACCAGGCTTTCAACATGCAGCTGGCCGTGACGACCAGCGCGCGCGGCGCGCCGGAACAGGTGAACGTGACGAGCAGCGGCAAGTGGCTGGGCGCCAGCTGCCCGGCCCCGGCCCCTGCCGCGGCGTCAATTCAAAAGCCGTGACGGAAGCCCAGGTTGAACGCTGCATCGCCGCGGCCGCTGTCGCTGGCATTGCCCACCGTGTAGCGGGCGCCGTTCTTGTTGTGGATCTTCGCGTAGGACGCGTAGAAATCGCTGCGCTTTGACAGGGAATACGTGAGGCCGACGGCTGCCTGGCTGGCGTCGCGGTTGGCCAGGTCGCGGTCATCCTTGCGCACCCAGGACGCCAGCAGCTTGAAGCCGCCCATGGGCACGGACACGCCCAGCAAGGTGTCGCGGCTGTCCGACGACGACATCGACAGGGCCAGCGCGCTGTAGGCATTGTTCGGGTCCCACGGCGAGCTGCCATAGCCCTTGTTCACGCCCACGGCGGCAAAGACGGTGGCCACTTTCAGGTCGACATTCGCCGCGATCAGGGTATTGCGGGCCGACATGTCGATGGCGGGCAAGGTGCCGGAAGCGAGGATGAGGTTATTCTTGCGCTGGTGCGATACGCTGACATTCACGGCGCCGGCCGAATAGCCGAGCGTGGCGCCATACGCGCGGTTGCTGGCGTTGCTGTACGGCGACTCGCCAAAGCTGTAGATGGCGCTGGCAGTCACGCCGCGCAAGGCGGGCGTCACGTACTTGACGGTATTGTCGTAGCGTTTCACGCTGTAGCCGGCCAGGTTGCCGGCGCTGCCGGCCATGCCGCCCTTGAACGGGTCGGCCACGTCGGTCAGGGCCAGGTAGTGCGGATTGTACTGGCGCCCCAGGGTCAGCGCGCCCAGGCGGCTGTCGAGGCCCACGTAGGCCTGGCGGCCGAACAAACGGCCCTCTTCCGACTGGCCCGTGTCGTTCTGGACGCCCGCTTCCAGGGTAAATACGGCGGACACGTCATTACCCAGCGCTTCGCGGCCCTGCACGCCCAGGCGCGAACCGGACGCGACGCCGCCGGATACCTTGGTGTTGGCACAATTGGCGGCGCAGCCCCGCTCGGCCACGATGCCTGCGTCGAGCACGCCGTACACGGCAACGTTAGTGGATGCGGCACTGCCTGCGCCATCGGCAGCCTGGGCCGGTGCAAAAAGCATCCACGGCCCCATCCCTATCACAGCAAGCGCAAAATACGAGGTCTGCATGATAAATATCTCGGTAACGTGAATTGAAACTTCCCGGTATTGATCAGGACATGCGCTGTGTGTCTGATCTTAGTGTTACCTTATCCTCGCTTTTTGTCCAGCCATCCGTGCGTTGTACAACAGAAACTTCAGCTTAGGCCATGAAACCGCGTCGCGTACTGACAACACGCAAGAGTGAGCATGATTCAGGCAATTTGCGGCAAAATGGCGTTAAATGCAGGCCCTGCCGTAAAGCAATGTTCGGTGGCGAACGTTGCGAGAATTGACGCAGGCGGTACACTACTGGTTTTACCGACAGCGGCTCGCCCGTTTTTTCTGCATGCTAGCTATCCTCGAACGCATTGACCCCAACTCCAGCAATATCGACTTGCTGGTGGAACTATTCAACTCACTGCGTCCCAAGCGCCCCCACGACAGCGCTACCGCGATTGCCAACGTGCGCACCCTGCGCCAGCTTCTCAAAGGTAACCCCGCGCAAGCGCGCGCCCTGCACGAATACGTGCTGCGCGTGCTGGCCGCGCGCCGCCACGCCAGCCTTTACACCGATATCGGCGTGCTGTCGAACAGCGGCTTTTTCACGGAATTGAAACGCCGCATCGCCTACCGCATGCTGCCGCCCGCCCTCGGCGACGAATACCTGAACGACGCGCTTGACCAGGTGCTGTACCTGAAGACCGATTATTTGTGGATCAGCAACGTGCCCGCCACGGACTGGCTGGAACTGTTCGACGTGCTCACCAGCGACGACATCGAACTGGCCGTCGGCGATGGCAATATCATGCTGCCAGGCATGCTCGACGCCATCCGCACCCTGTCCTACCGCGTCTGCGCCATGGGCCTGGAACCGGAATTGACGCGTTTCCATAGCGAAATTGAAGTGTTCCAGTCGCCGTTCATGGTGCAGAACACGGAAGTGAACGCCTACCTGGACGCCTATACGAATCTGCTGCACGGCGATATCGAGCACATCGAGGATGCGCGCCATTTGCTGGTGATGCTGGACCAGTGCGACGCCGTCATCGCCAAGATCCGCAAGAAGGCGCTGTACCAGGGCACCAGCATTCCCCTCACGTATCTGCTGGTGGCGCTGGCGCAAAGCATCGAGCGCCTGCGCAAGCTGCTGTTCCTCGTCGACACGAGCGGCGAATTGCCGGCCTCGAACAACGTGGACATCGCCGCCATCACGGTGGACGCCACGCAAGACTTGCTGCACCCGCAACCCGTCAGCCGCCGCCGCGCGGGCGCCGTCGGGCTGGCGCTGGAACTGATCCAGGCGCACAACAACAAATACAAGGTCAGCGACCTGTTTTCCGACAATATCAACTTGCTGGCGCGCAATGTGACGGAAAACGCCAGCCGCACGGGCGAGCATTACATCGCGGAAAACCGCCGCGAAATGGGCGCCATGTTCCTGTCGTCCGCGGGCGCGGGCGTGATCATCGGCTTCATGGCCCTGTTCAAGATATTGATGTCCTACCTGCGCTCGGCGCCGCTGGTCGAAGCGTTCATGTTCAGCATGAATTACTCGATCGGCTTCATGTTCATCCACTTGCTGCACTTCACGGTGGCCACCAAGCAGCCGGCCATGACGGCGTCGCGCATCGCAGCCGGCCTGCACAGCAAGGATGGACGGAATATCGACCTCGACAGCATGGCGGAATTGATCAATAAAGTGTTCCGCACGCAAAACATGGCCGTGCTGGGCAACCTGGCCACGGCCATCCCCACGGCGTGGCTGATCGCGCTCGGCTACAAGGCGATCACCGGGCACAACCTGGTGACGCCCGAGAAGGCCATGCGCTTGCTGCACGATATCGATCCCATCGGCAGCCCCGCGATCTTTTACGCCATGATCGCCGGCGTGTGCCTGTTCGTCGCCGGCCTGATTTCCGGCTACTACGACAACCAGGCCCTGTACACGCGCTGGGCGCAGCGCATCGCGCAATTGCGCGGCCTGGGCCGCGTCATCGGCCAGGAACGCCTGCAGCGGCTGGGTTTGTACCTGGAAAACAACCTGGGCGGGCTGATGGGTAACTTCTATTTCGGTATCCTGCTCGGTTCCATCGGCACCCTGGGTTTCCTGATCGGCTTGCCGATCGATATCCGCCACATCACCTTCTCGGCCGCCAACTTCGCCACCGCGCTGGTGGGCCTGGACCACAACATGAGCTGGCAACTGGCCGTCAAGTCGCTGTCGGGCATCTTCGCCATCGGCACGGCCAACCTGCTGGTGAGCTTCGGCCTGGCCCTGTGGGTGGCCCTGCGTTCGCGCCAGGTACGCTTCAAGCACGGCATGCAATTGCTGAAGATCCTGGGCAAGCGCTTCCTGCGCTCGCCCATCGTCTTCTTCTTCGGCTCGAAAAACCCGCCACCTTTGGCATTGGCCGATGACTCGGCAAACCTGTCACCCACGACCAAGGCTCAAAAATGACCGCCAGGCGCATGCAACCCTGCCTCACCGCCCTACTGCTGTGCTGGACCCTGGCTGCATGCGCCTCGCTGCCCAATGTCAAGAATCTCAACACCACCCTGGAGCCCGTGGCCAAGCCCAAGGTGATCACGGGCAAGGGCGCCGTGCTGAACGTCAACAGCCGCGCCGCCCTGCTCAACAAGCGCTGGGCGAAGTCCGGCATGGATTTGAAAGCCCAGGCCGCGCTGGAAGAGGCGGCCACGGGCGTGCCCTTGATCAAGGGCAACAAGGTGACCCTGCTGTTTGACGGCCCGCAAACGATGGAAGCCATGTTCCAGGCCATCAGCGAAGCGAAGAACAGCATCAACCTGGAAACGTATATCTTCGACCAGGACCCGCTGGGCCTGAAGTTTGCCGACATGCTCATCGAAAAGCAGCAGGCGGGCGTGACGGTCAACGTCATCTACGACAGCGTGGGCACCCTCGGCGTGCCGCAGGCGTTCTTCGAGCGCATGCGCGCGGCCGGCGTGCACCTGGTGGCCTTCAACCCCGTCAATCCCGCCAAGCTCAAGGGCGACGACTGGAAGATCAACAACCGCGACCACCGCAAGGTGCTGATCGTCGACGGCAAGACGGCGTTTACGGGCGGCGTCAACATCAGCGACACCTATGCGAAAAGCTCGCTGTTCCGCTCCAAGAACAAGTCCGCCGACAAGAGCGACGTGGGCTGGCGCGATACCCACGTGAAAGTGGAAGGCCCGGCCGTGGCCGCCTTCCAGTGGCTGTTCATCCGCACCTGGGCCCAGCAAGACCAGGCCGACTTGCCGGACGCGAATTACTTCCCCACCCTGTCGGAAGTGGGCGACAAGCTGGTGCGCGTCGTGGCCAGCGAGCCGGACGGCGGCTTCGAAATCTACAAGGCGTATATCCTGGCCATCCAGGAAGCAAAAAAATCCATCCACATCACGTCCGCCTACTTCGTGCCCGACCAGCAGACGGTCGATGCGCTGGTGGCCGCCGCGAAACGTGGCGTAGATGTGACCGTGGTGCTGCCCGGCGTGTCCGACAGCGGTCTCGTATTCCATGCGGGACACGCGCTGTACGACCAGCTGCTGGCCGGCGGCATCCGCATCTTCCACTTGAAACTGGCCGTGCTGCACGCCAAGACGGCCGTCATCGACGGCGCCTGGTCGACGGTCGGCTCGACCAACATCGACATGCGCAGCTTCCTGCATAACAGCGAACTGAACGTGATCGTGCTGGGCGACAGCTTCGGCCGCGAAATGGAAAACGCCTTCCAGGAAGACTTGCGCGACTCGGAAGAGATCACCAGGGCGAAATGGGAAACGCGGCCGATTGCCGACCGCATGAAGGAGTGGGCGGCCCGCTTCATGAACTACTGGCTGTAGCGGAGTAGCCATCAAAAAGTCCAGGGCGTTGTTGCATTGCCTCGCCGTACTATTCGTACTGTCTTCGGCAACGCGCCTAGCCCTGGCCATTTTGCCGGCCACTCCTGATGCCGGTTGCCGCCTACCCCATTAATTCTGGCTACAGCGGCCGCAAGCTGGCCCACACGCCGCCCTGGCGCGCGAATGCTTCCGTGCTGACTTTTTCAAAGTCGGCGCTGTCTTCATTCCAGCTGTAGCGCTCGACGCGGATACAACTGTTTTCCACGCGCAGCACGTTGAAGGAATTCGATTCGCCCCTGCCCCGCGTGGACGTAGCCGTGCCCGCCTGCACCATCAGGGCAGCGTAGCCGGCGATCTTGTAGCGCTCGGCCGTGTTGCCCGCCACGCTCGCATGCAAGTGCCCGGCCAGCAATAGATCCACGCCGCATTCGGAAAACATTTGCAGCGCCAGCGGCGCACGGTCGACCAGATCATCGTCGTCGAAGTGCTCGGGCAAGTCAAATGGATGATGCGTGACGATGATGCGCGTCAACCCGGGCGGCAAACGGCCCAGGCGTTCGCGCAGGAAATCGATCTGCTCGTGGCTGATGCGGCCATCCTTGAACGTCAGCGAGCGGGCCGTATTAATGCCCAGCACGGCGATTTCCTCGTCCACATATTCGGGCGACAAATCGTCCGTCACATGGCGCCGGTATTTCACCAGCGGCGTCAGGAAGCGGGAAAAGACGTTATACAGAGGCACGTCATGGTTGCCCGGCACCACGATCTGCGGCCCCGGCAAGCTGTCGAGAAACTGCCGCGCTTGCTGGAACTGGGCGCTGCGGGCCCGTTGCGTCAAATCGCCCGACACCACCACGACGTCCGGTTCCAGCCGTTCGACGAGCGCGCGCAAGGGCGCCAGCAAGTCCGCGTCGACCTTGCCAAAATGCAAGTCGGACAAATGCACGATGGTACGCATGGCCTTACTCCCCGGAAGGTGCCGGCGCAGGCACCAGCACCGTCAGCGCGGCGGGGCGGATGCGGTACTGCAGCGGCGTATTCATGACGGTCACTTCGCCATCCGTGGCCACGCGCAGGCGCCGGTGCTTCGTGGCGATTTCCAGGTCGGTCGCCGTCAGCACGTCGAAATCCTTGGCCTGCGACAACTTGCCGAACAGCGCATGCAAGGCCAGCTTCAGCAATCCCAGGCGGCCCGGACGCTGCGCCACGTACAGGCTCAACTGGCCGCCATCGAGCCGTTCGCGCTCGCCGATATTCAAGCCTTCCATCAGGTATTCATTGTTACCGATAAAGACAAACGGCGTGCGCCGCGCATGCACGGCGTCCTTCAGTTTCAATTGCACGCTGAGGAAGGGATAGCGGCGCAAGGCCGCCACCAGCGCCCAGCTGAACGCCAGCCACTTGCCCCGTCCCAGCCGGCGCTGCTGCTTTTCGCGGTCGCGCACGATGTCGGGATACAGGCCCAGGCTGGAATTGTTCAGGAAGATGCGGCCATTGACTTCACCCACGTCGACCTGGTGCGGCACGCCCTGCGCCACGTTGGCGATCGCCGCATCGAGTTCGAGCGGAATGTTCAAATCCTTGGCGAAATGGTTCAGGGTACCCAGCGGCAAGACGCCAAACGGCGTGCCGCTGCCGACGACGACGGACGCGACGGCATTGATGGTGCCGTCGCCGCCACCGGCCACGACGATGGGCGCGCCATCGCGCAGCGCCTGCCCGGCCGTGGCGATCATCTCGGCGCCGCTGGCGGCCAGGGTGATGGCGGCGTCGAGCCCCACGGCGGCGAATTTCGCTTCGAGCTGCTGCGCCCAGTCGGGCGCATAGCCGCAACCGGCGCCCGCATTGATGATGACTGCAATCTTGCTCAGGATGGTTTCCCCTTATCTGGTTTGCCGGATATGCCGGCGGCGGCGCAGGGTCGACACGCCGGCGATGCAGATGGCCAGCCAGCCATAGCTTTCCGCCATGGCCGCCAGCACATCGCTCAGGTAATGCGCGCCCAGGTAAATGCGGCTGAAGCCCACGAGTGACGCCATCAGGAAGGCGCCCAGCGCGATGGCGATGCGCTTGCCCCACGCACCCGGCGCCGTCTGGCAAATCAGGTAGGCGGCCAGCAAGCCGTACAGGGCCGTCGAGGTGGCCGTATGGCCACTGGGAAAGCTGTACGTGCTCAGGGCCGTCTGCAGGATGGGCTCGTCAAAGCTGGGCCGCGCGCGCACAAAAATGTACTTTAGCAGCAGGTTCAAAAACATGACGCCCGGCATGGTAATGACCAGGGTAAACAACCAGTAGCTGGCGCCCTTGCGGTGCAGATACCAGCCCAGCAAGACGGCCAGGGTGATGGCGCCGATCACGCCATGCATGTGCGTGACGACCAGCAGGCAGCTGGTGATCCACGGCACGGCATGCTGGTTGAACCACTGCGCCACCTGCAAGTCGATCACGGTAATTTGCTGCATGCCCATGACGGCTTCGGCGATCTCATGGAAGACCACGATGGCGACGAGCATCAGGGCCAGGCCCACCGTCATATGCAGGCCCAGTTCGCCTTCGGGCGACAGGCGCGCCTCGACGAAGCGGCGCAGTTTCGTGGTCCAGCCCGTGGTCATGCCCATGTCATTTTTCTCTTGCAAACTCATCTCTCTTTCATGTTCCCGGTACTGATCAAAAAAACCACACCAGTAAAAAAATACTGTTTATTCATACAGTAGCTGTGTATTCATACAGTAGTTATGCTATTCTGATGACTCGTTCAACACATCTCCCTCAAAGGAATTGTCATGGCAACATTGAATAGCGGTTTTGGCTCACGGTTCGGCCTGGAATACGCCCCAAGCTCTTTCCTCGTCCGCATGGGCAAGCGCGAAATCCTCGTCTGCCGCGACTTCCGCAAGCGCTACTACACCGTCAATCCCTTGATCGAGTGCGGTACGGGCATCGAGCCGGGCTATGTTGAAGTGCTGCTGATGCGCCGTTGGTTGCTTATTCTATCCAAGGCACATTAAGAATGACTTTAAAACAAGGTGTTCGTACCCTGTTATCAAGTCAGCTCCGTCCGGCCACGCCGGGAACGCCTCAGTACCGGCCAGCAGCACGCTGACCGACCCCTCACTACTGTGTGCGTTCCGGCGCGGCCGGACTGGCAGGTGTTTCGGCAGCTGTGCTGGAAGGCATGTTGGCCGGCGGTACGCGGTCAGTCGCATTCGCTTCGTACCACAAGGTAACAAATAGCACCATCACGACAGGGCCGATGAACAGGCCCACGAGGCCCAGGGTTTCCACGCCCCCCAGGATGCCGAACAGCACGGCAAGAAAAGGCAAGCGGGTGGCGTTGCCGATCATGCCAGGGCGCACGAAGTGGTCGGCAACAAACAGCACCACGGTGCCCCAGGCGGCCACGCCGATGGCGGCGCCCACATTGCCCTGGAACACCAGCAAGGCGGCCGCGCATCCATACGCGAGCGGCGCGCCAAACGGGATGATGGCCAGGATGCCCGTGGCAAACGCCCACAGGGCCGGTGACGGCAAGCCGGCGATGGCGTAGGCGATGCCGATCAGCACGCCTTCGGCCAGGCCCACCAGCACCAGGCCGTTGACGGTCGCGCGGATGGCCGTGGGGATCTTTTGCGCATAGCGGCCCCACCGTTCGGGACGCAAAAAATGGCTGCCGACGGCCGTGATCTGGCGCGTCAGCGCTTCACCATCCTTGTAAAAGAAAAACAGGCATAAAAACGCCAGGCCGAAGTCGACCAGGCGGTGGAACACGTCCGCGCCCAGCACCTTGAGCATGTCGCGCGCGGAATGAAAGCCGCCCACGGCGCTGCCCGCAAAGAAGTGGCCCAGGCCATGCGGCTGGCTCAGGGTGGCTTGCCACCAGTCGCCGATGGCGCTGCCGGCCAGCGGGACATGCGCCACCCAGTCCGGCACGGGCAAGCCGTCGGCATTCGCATGCACGACGAAATTGGCCAGCACAGGCACTTCGCGCGCCGCCTGCGCCACGCCGAACAGCACGGGAATGATGAAGATGCAGGCAAACGCCAGGGTCAGCACGGCTGCCGCGACGATGGTGCGCTGGCCCAGCGCCGCGCGCACGCGCACATACAAAGGCCAGGTGGCCACGCACAGAATGCCGGCCCACACGAGCGGCAAAAAGAAACGCTGCATGACGAAGGCCGTC
The DNA here is from genome assembly GCF_030397705.1 of Janthinobacterium sp. SUN100. Classification (NCBI taxonomy): domain Bacteria; kingdom Pseudomonadati; phylum Pseudomonadota; class Betaproteobacteria; order Burkholderiales; family Oxalobacteraceae; genus Janthinobacterium; species Janthinobacterium sp. SUN100. Next base: position 710,920 of record NZ_JAPUBU010000002.1, read on the forward strand.
ACGGCGATCAAGGCCAGGGAAAAGCCTGCGCTGACAATGTCGCGCTGGGTATCGTTCATGCCACTCCATTCGTGCCCGGCGCCATGGGCCGCCAGTATTCGCTATGCGCCAGTTGCGCAGGCGTAGCGTAACACGGAGATTCGCCGATTTACACGAGGCCCAGTTCCGCCGGTTTCACGCCGGCAAACACGTGGTCGAGTTGCGCCGGCGTCAAGCCGAAGGTGCGGCGCAGCAAGCCGCCCAGTACGGCCCGGTATTCATTCAGCACGGGCATGTCGCGGTTCTGGAACAGGTTTGCCTGGGCAATCGCCACTTGCTCGCCCGCCACCTGCTTGCCCTTGATCCCGCCGCCCAGCACCCAGAACACGCTGCCGTGGCCGTGGTCCGTGCCGCGGTTGCCGTTTTCGCGGAAGGTGCGGCCAAATTCGCTGACGACGACGACGACGGTATTGCGCCAGGCGCTGCCCATTTCCTGCGAAAACGCGGCCAGTCCCCGTCCCAGTTCATCGAAGCGCCCCGCCAGGTAACCGCTGGCGCCGCCCTGCCCCACGTGCGTATCCCAGCCGCCCACGTCGACGAAGCCGAGGTTGTACTTGTCCTTCATCAAACGGGCGATGCGCTGCGCTTCCAGCTCAAAACCCTTGGTACTGATGGCGTTGCGGTTGGCCGCCTGCATTTCCCCCGTCAATTCCTTCGTCACGTCGTCGCGCACGACAAAGCCCGCGCTGACGGGTTGCTGCAGGGGCGTGCCCCGGTACATGGCGGCGATGATCTGGCTTTGACGCGCATCAATGCCGGACTTGCCCACGGAGCGCAGCGCCATGTTCGGCACTTGCACCCCGCCCTGGAAGATCAGCGGCAGCTGGTCGGTGAAAGCGATGGCGGGGCCGGCCTTGCTGCCATTCAAGGTCTGCACGAGGCGGTTCAGGAAACCCGAACGGAAGTCGCGCCGCGTGTTGATCTCTTGTCCCAGCTCGATGGTATCCTGCGTCTCGAAATGGCTGCGCGTCAAATCCGTCGTGCCCGCGAACGGGATGAAGGCCGCCTCGCCGCCCGTGAACATGGGATAAATGCTCTCGCGCAAGGCCGGATGCAAGGCCCAGTCGGCGGTCAAGGCCAGCGCGCCGTTTTCCTCGCCCGGTTTCGCGATGGCGATATTCGGCCGCGCCGCATAGTAAAAATCGCTGCCGACCGGCACCAGCAGATTGTTCGCGTCATAGCCGCCGCGCAGGAAGACGAACAGCAGCTTCGCATCCGTGGCGGGTGCGGCCAGCAGGCTGCCCGCGTGGGTGAACAAGGGTGCGGCGGCCAGGGCTTTCAACAGGTCACGACGATTCATGGCAATCCTCCGATTTCAACTTAACGGTGCATCATTTCCGGCGAGGAAAGAAGAAATGTATTCCACTCCTGCGGCGAAGCGGCCTGATCCAGTGCCTGGCGCGTGGCCGGACTCAAGCCTGGCTGCAGCGACTGGTAATACAGGGCGCTGGCCAGTTGCGGGAACGCCACTTTTTCCTGCGGCTGCGGGCCATCCGTCTTGAACAGGCCGGCGCTGCCCGAACCGATGGTGCGGGCGATATCGAAGCGCGTCGTCATTTGCCCCGGACTGGCCCAGGAAGCGTCCGTCAGCGGATAGCCATCGGGCGTCTGGCGTCCGTACAGGGGCTGGCCCATGCGCGACAGCCAGTTCAGCATGGGTCCCGCATTCAGGATGGGCTTGTCGTCATAGCTGAGGCGCACGGCCGACACGACATAATGCATGGGGTCCTTGAATTTCTTGCCCAGCGATTGTCTGAATTCGGGGCTGTCGAACATGGTTTGCAGCACGTCGGCGATCAAGCCGTCGCTGCGCTGGAAGGTGGCCGCCATGCGCGCCACCAGCGGCGCGGGCGGATTGTCGCCGACGAAATACTGGGCCAGCTTGCCGCTGATAAAGTGCGCGGTGGCGGGACTGCGGCTCAGGCGGTCCAGCGCTTCATCGAGCTCGGCCAGCCCCCTGCCCTTCACCGTTTGCCCGAGGAATTGCTTGTCGCCGTAATCGTGGCGGTTGGGGTTGAACTCGAACAAGCCCCGGCGCACGTATTGCGACTGCAGCGCCGGCTTCACTTTCGGCGTGTCCGCTCCCAGGTTCACGCCCACGCCCGTCAGGATGCGCGCCAGTTCCTGCACGTCCATCTGGCTATAGCCGCCGTTCACGCCCAGCGTATGCAGTTCCATCAGCTCGCGCGCATAGTTTTCATTGATGCGCTTGGCGGCATTGGCTTCATTGTCCAGGTAGCGCAGCATGGCCGGATGGTGGACGGTGGCGCCCAGCAAGTCACGGAATTTCCCCAGTGCATGTGGCGCGATGGCGTTCGCCTCGTAATCGCCCACCATGGCGCGCAAGTTGTGCTTGCCCTGGTGCACGCTGAAATGGTTGAGCCAAAACCAGCTCAGCTGCTGCTGCAACTGGTTCGGCGAATACACGTCCAGCAACAAGGAGCGCGTGGCCGCTTCGCGCGCCAGGCGGTTAAGTTCCTGCTGATAATCCTTTTGCGCCTGCTGCTTCGCCATGTCGTCCATGAAGCCGGCCGACTCCTTGCGCTTTTGCTCCATAGAAATCACCAATTGCTCCAGCGGCACCTGGCTGATGGTCATGGCGTCGATTTGCGCGGCGATGGCTGGCGGCAAGGCCGCTTTTCCTGGATGCAACTGCGTCCGCAGCCAGGCGTTCCAGCCTTTGTCCTGTACCTGGCGCACGCTGCCCCCGCTCACGCCCCAGCTGACCCGTTCCAGCATGGCGACGTCCTGCGCGGAACTGGTCTGCGCGGGACTGCTCTGCGCGCGATGATCGGCCTGGGCGGCCGGTCCTGGTCCGGTCGCGGCGCAGCCGGCCAGCAAGAGCAGCGAAATCAAGGTCGTCGGCAATAATCGGTGCGGGGTCATGGCGGTCCTTCAAGCGGTTTCATGCAGAATGCTTGAGGGTACGCCCAGGTTGACCTGCGCATGATTGCCATTTGCAACGAGTTGTAATCAAGCACGATGGTTCAGCAGCCAGGCTCTCGCGGGCAGGGGCACATTACGGGCACATTATCATGAATCATCTCGGATAAAATGTTATCGGGAGAATGGCGTATTGCAATGGCATTCCGTATTTTCTCTCGAACCAGACATTATCCATACAATACGTCCACATTAAAAAGAAATGAAAATATTATTTATCGCTGCATTAGGAACGTTATCGCTGATTCAAGCGCCGTCAGCCTTGGCGGAGAATCTGAATGGGAAAACCCTGTATGTACAGCGCTGTGCCGTGTGCCATGGCGCGGAGATCAAGGGAACGGGGCCGTTGGCGAATAAAAGCAATCCGCCCACGCCGGACCTGACCACCGCCGCCTTCAAAAAACGCCTGAAGGATTATCCTGGCGTGATCGTATCGTCGGTCATCCTGCGTCCGAATGGCGATCTGATTCCCAAGACCTTGAAAGAGAATGGCGTCAAGATTGCGCCATATGCCTGGCGGGTGAAAGACTTTCGCGATTTGAATCAATACATGAGCGATGTGATTTTAAAAAATCGCTGATATCAGATAAGCAACGCTCTCCGGTCAATTCTGCCGTTTTAATAACTGCGCACATTTGTCGCGCAGGAAATCGCGCAACTGCAGCACCAGCGGCGTCACCTGCGCCCGGTGCGTGCAGACCAGGTGCAAGGGCGTGGCCTCGCCCGCAACGTCGGGCAACAGCGCTTGCAGGCGGCCGGCGTCCAGGTCGCCCGCCACGTCGAGCCGCGACTTATAGGCGATGCCCAGTCCCGCCACGGCCCAGCGGCGCACCAGGTCGGCGTCGTCGGCGCTGCGGTTGCCGCTCACGGACACCGTCACTTGCTCGCGCTGGGGCAGGCGGTAAAAAGTCCAGCGGTCGTGCAAGCCGTCTTCCAGCGCGAAGCGCAGGCAATTGCGCTGCGACAAGTCTTCCAGCGCCAGCAAAGGGCCGTATTCGCGCAGGTAGGCGGGCGACGCCACCAGCACCCGGTCGTTGGCGGGCGCGATCGGCATGGCGATCATGCTCGAATCGTCTTGCTGGCCATAGCGGATGGCCACGTCGACTTGCTGGCGCACCATGTCGGCCACCCGGTCGCTGACGCTGAGCTGGTAATGCAGTGTCGGATGGCGCAGCTGGAACTCGTCCAGCCAGCCCAGCATCAGGTTGCGGCCCAGGTCGGAGGGCATGGCAATTTTCAAGGTTCCGCCGAAACTGTCCTTGCCGGCCAGCAGGGCATCGTGGCCTGCGCGCAGCAGGCGCAAGGCTTCGCGCGCATGTTCCAGGTATTGCGTGCCTTCCGGCGTCAGGCTCAGCGAGCGCGTCGTGCGGGCCAGCAGGCGCAAGCCCAACACGCCTTCCAGGCGCTTGACGGCGGCGCTGGCCAGCGCGGGCGAGATGCCGATCTCGCGCGCGGCCGCCGACAAACTGCCCCGGTCGGCCGTGCGCACAAATACCTGCAAGTCATCGAGTCGCAGCAATTTTCAACATTCCTTTGAAAGTGTTTCCGTACGCGCCCCCTGTTTCCAGGGCGGCATTGCCACCATCATACGGTATCCACTCAACGAGGAAGCACATGAAAGCCATCGCCTACCACCACAGCCTGCCCATCACGGATGCCGACGCCCTGCTCGACATCGAGCTGCCCGTGCCCGTCGCCACGGGGCGCGACCTGCTCGTCGCCGTCAAGGCCATTTCCGTCAATCCCGTCGACACCAAGGTGCGCAAGAACCGCGCGCCGAAAGAGGGCCAGCCGGAAGTGCTGGGCTGGGATGCGGCCGGCATCGTCACGGCCGTCGGCCCCGACGTCACCCTGTTCCACGTGGGCGACAAGGTCTGGTACGCGGGCGCCATCAACCGCCCCGGCAGCAATAGCGAATTTCAGCTGGTCGACGAGCGCATCGTCGGCCACATGCCGGCCAGCCTGGATTTCGCCCCGGCCGCCGCCCTGCCGCTGACGGCCATTACGGCCTGGGAATTGCTGTTCGACCGCCTGCAGCTCAGCCGCGACAAGAGTTTGACGGGCAAGTCGCTGCTCGTGATCGGCGCAGCCGGCGGCGTCGGCTCCGTGCTGGTGCAGCTGGCGCGGCAATTGACGGGTGTCACCATCATCGGCACGGCCTCGCGCGCGGAAACGGCGGACTGGGTGAAGGAACTGGGCGCACACCACGTGATCGACCACAGCCTGCCGCTGGCAGGGGAAATCACGCGCCTGGGTTTGCCGCCCGTCGACTATGTGATCAGCCTGAACCAGACCGACCGGCATTTCGACCAGATCGTGGAATTGATCGCGCCGCAAGGCAAGTTTGCCCTGATCGACGACCCCGAGCACCTCGACGTGCGCAAGTTCAAGGGCAAGAGCGTGTCGCTGCACTGGGAACTGATGTTTACCCGTTCGCTGTTCCAGACGGCCGACATGGTCAAACAGCATGAACTACTGGAAGAGCTGGCGCAACTGGTGGACGCCGGCGTCATCAAGACGACCCTGGCCGAGCGCTTCGGCACGATCAACGCGCAAAACCTGAAACGCGCGCATGCCCTGTTGGAAAGCAATACGGCAAAAGGGAAGATCGTGCTGGAAGGGTTCTAAATTCAGGTAATCAGGATGGCCCGGAAATCATTGACATTCGTCAATGTCGGGCCCGTGACCACGCTATCTCCCAGCGCCTGGAAGAAGCCGTGGCCATCGTTGTTGTCCAGGCTGTCGCGGGGCTTGATGCCCAGCGCCCAGGCCCGTTGCAGGGTGTCCGGCGCCAGGACCGCGCCGGCGATGTCTTCCTGGCCGTCGACGCCATCCGTGTCGCCGGCCAGCGCGTGGATACCCTCGCGTCCATCGAGCGCGATGCACAGCGCCAGCAGGAATTCCACGTTGCGCCCGCCGCGCCCGTTGCCGCGCACGGTGACCGTCGTTTCGCCGCCCGACAGCAGCACGCACGGGGCGGGAAACGGCTGGCCCCGCTGCGCCGTTTGCAGCGCGATGCCGGCCATCACCTTGCCCACGTCCCTCGCCTCGCCTTCCAGGCTGTCGCCCAATATATACGGCGTGACGCCGGCCGCGCGCGCCACCTGCGCCGCCGCTTCCAGGGCCATCTGCGGCGTGGCGATCAGGGTCGTGCGCGTGCGCGCCAGGCGGGGATCGTCGGGTTTCACGGATTCGCCGCGCCCGCTTTCCAAGGTGGCGCGTATGCTGTCCGGCAAGTCCATGCCATAGCGGCGCACGATGGCCAGCGCATCCTCGCATGTCGTCGCGTCGCCCACCGTGGGGCCGGACGCGATGTCGCCCAGCTTGTCGCCGGGCACGTCGGAAATCGCCAAAGTGATGACCTGCGCCGGATGGCAGGCGGCCGCCAGGCGCCCGCCCTTGATGGCGGACAAATGGCGGCGCACGCAATTCATTTCGCCGATGGTGGCGCCGGACGCCAGCAGCGCGCGATTCAAGGCTTGCTTGTCGGCCAAAGTGATGCCATCGAGCGGCAAGGCCAGCAGCGACGAGCCGCCGCCCGAAATCAGGCACAGCACCGTATCGTCCGCCTGCAGGTTGCCGACCAGTTCGAGCATGCGGCGCGCCGCGTCCATGCCGGCCTGGTCCGGCACGGGGTGCGACGCTTCCACGATCTCGATGCGTTCGCACGGCACGGCATAGCCGTAGCGCGTGACGACCAGCCCGGACAGCGGCCCCGGCCAGTGCCGTTCCACGGCTTGCGCCATGGCGGCCGACGCCTTGCCGGCGCCGATGACGATCAAACGGCCCTTGGGCGCTGGCGGCAGATGGGGCGGTATGCAGTGCGATGGCTGGGCCGCTTCGATGGCGGCCTGGAACATGGCTTGCAGCAAGGCGCGCGGCGCCGGGGTGGTCGTCATGGTCAATTCCTCCGGTTCGATGGCAGCTTCGTTCAACGGTTCACGATGCGCGCGGGAACGCGCAGCACCAGTATGGCGCCCAGCAGCATGACTGCGGAAAGAATATACAGGGCCACGTCGGTGCCGCCCGTCGCATCCTTGATCCAGCCGACGAGGAAGGGGCTGACGAAGCCTGCCACCTGGCCCAGCGAATTGATCAGCGCCAAGCCGCCGGCCGCCGCCGCGCTGCCGAGAAACGCCGTCGGCAAGGGCCAGAACATGGGCAGGCCGGACAGCGCGCCCATGGTCGCCAGCGACAGGCCGATGAGGGCGACGACCACGTTGCCGTGCGCCTGGGTGGCCAGCAGCAAGCCGCACAGCGCCATCAGCAGGGGGCCGCTCAAATGCCAGCGGCGTTCCTTGTGCTTGTCGGCCGAACGGCCCACCCAGATCATGAAGATGCTGGCGCACAGGTAGGGAATGGCGCTGACCCAGCCTACGGCCACGGGGCTGGCGAAACCCAGCGACTTGACGATGGTGGGCAGCCAGAAATTGATCGCGTACACGCCCATCTGGATGCAGAAATACACGAGGCCCAGCATCCACACGTGCTTGTTGCGCAGCACGCTGGCGAAGGTGTCGGCCGTATTCGCGCTGTTGCGGCGCTGGCGTTCGTCCTCGTCGAGGTCGGCGCGCAGCAGCTGCTTTTCTTCAGTATTCAGCCACTTCGCCTGGGCGATGCCGTCGTTCAGCAGCACATACACGAGAAAGCCCAGCAGCACGGTGGGAATGCCTTGCAGCAAGAACATCCATTGCCAGCCGGCCAGACCGCCGTGGCCGGCGAACGATTGCATCATCCAGCCCGACAAGGGGCTGCCCAGCAAGCCGGAAATGGGAATGGCCGACATGAACAGGCCCATGATGCGGCCCCGGCGCGAAGCGGGATACCAGTTCGTAAAGTACAGCACGATGCCGGGGAAGAAACCGGCCTCGAACACGCCCGTGATGAAGCGCAGCGAGTAAAACGCGGCCGGCGTGGTGACGAACATCAGGCAGGCCGAGGCGATGCCCCAGGCGATCATCAGGGTGCCGATGACCTTGCGCGCGCCCAGGCGGTGCAGCAACAGATTGCTGGGCACGCCGCTGGCCACGTAGCCGATGAAGAAAATGCCGGCGCCCAGGCCGTACACGCTTTCGCTCCATTGCAGCGCATCGAGCATTTGCAGCTTGGCAAAGCCGACATTGACACGGTCCAGGTAATTGAACAGGTAGCAGATGAAGATGAAGGGGATCAGATGCAAGGTGACCTTGCGGTAGGCGCCTTCGCGCACGCGGTCCTGCGCGGACGCGCCGGCGGACAGGCTGGCGCCTGGATGGGTGGTCATGGGTGTCTCCTGACTATTTTTTTATGGGATGCGACCAGCCCATCGTACAATCGCCCACAGAAACAGTCATCGTGCGGATGCATGAAGAAACATAGTGTTGAATCCGATGATTCCATGCAAATGCACAAAACCAGAAGGTGAATACCATGCCGAGCATCGATCCCCCCCTGGCGCAGGACATCGTCCGGCGCACCATGCACATCATTCCCTTCAGCGTCAACGTGATCGATGCGCGCGGCGTGATCCTGGCCAGCGGCGACCCGCAGCGCGTGGGCGACCTGCATCCGGGCGCGCAACTGGCGCTGGCCCGGCACGCCAGCGTGGAAATCGGCGCGGCCGACATGGCCAGGCTGCCGGGCACGCGGGCCGGCATCAACCTGCCCTTGACGGTGCGCGGCGAGATTTGCGGCGTGCTGGGCCTGACGGGCGAGCCGGATGCCGTGCGCCAGTTCGGCGAACTGGTGCGGGCCATGGCGGAAATGATGCTGGAGCAGGCGCGGCTGGTCAGCGAGTTGCAGCATGAAAAGCGCTACCGCGAGGAATTCGTGTTCCAGCTCGTGTATCGCACGGGCATTTCCGATGCCAGCATGCAAGCGTGGGCGGCGCGCCTGGCGCTGGACTTGCGCGTGCCGCGCGCCATGTTCGTGCTGGAAATACCCGATGCGGGAGAAGGCCCGGGCGAGCGGCTGGACCAGGTGCTGACGCAGCTGCAGCAAGTGCAGTCCGACCTGTCGGCGCGCTGGCCCGCCCTGCTGATGGCCGTCGTCTCGCCGGGCGAACTGGTGCTGCTCGACGCCTTTCCCGCCAGCGGCCCGCAGCAGGCGCGCGCGGCGCAGGCAAGGCAGCGCCTGCTCGAACTGCACCAGGTGGCGCAGCAGGCGCTCACGCCGCCCGCCACCCTGTCCATGGGCGTGGCCTTGCCAGGCCTCGATGGCGCGACGGCGTCGTATGAATCGGCGAAGCAGACGGCGCGCGTGGGGCGCGCCCGCGATGGCGCGCAAACCACTTTTTCCTACCTGGAACTGAGCCTGCCCGTGCTGCTGTCAGGCTTGCAAGCCGGTTGGCAGGCGGAGCAATTGCGCCAGACCCTGGCCCGCCTGCAGGCGCACGACCGCAAGTCGGGTACCCTGATGCGCACCCTGGCCGCCTGGTTCCGCCACCACAGCCACCCGATGGCCACGGCCAGGGCCCTGCACATCCATCGCAACACGCTCGATTACCGGCTGCAAAAGATCGCCGAACTGACGGGGCTGGACCTGGACGACACGGATGACCGCCTGCTGCTGTATGTCGCCCTGCAACTGAATTGACGCAGGCCCGTCTACAATGGCGGCTGACCGCACAACAGGAATAGCATGAACGACGCCTTCGAATGGACCAGCCTTGCCCGCACTTTCGGGCTGTTTACCGTCACGGCCGTGGCCGAACTGCTGGGTTGCTACCTGCCCATGCTATGGCTGAGCAACAAGGGCAGCGCCTGGCTGCTGTTGCCGGCCGCCGTCAGCCTGCTGATCTTCGTGTGGCTGCTGACCCTGCATCCGGCCGCCAGCGGCCGCGTGTATGCCACGTATGGCGCCATCTATATCGCCACGGCGCTGGGATGGCTGTGGCTGGTGGATGGCGTCACGCCCGCCTGGACCGACATCGCCGGCGTGGGCCTGGCCCTGGTCGGCGCCGCCGTCATTGCCATGGGGCACAAGGCGGCTTGATTTTCCTCAAGCGGCATGCGCGCGGAAGTTCGTTTCCGCCGACCACGCCGCGCTGGCGCGAGCCAGCAACACGGCTTCGCCATCGGCCAGCCAGTCGTCCGCATCGGCGATCTTCCACATGGCTTGCAGCAGCTTGCGGCGCAAGTCCGGGTCATCGATTTCATCGAGCAGGCTGTCGATCACGCCATGGGCCAGTTGCACGGCGCCATGCACGGTCGACGTCAGCATGTCATCGCACAAGTCTTGCAGCAGTTGCTGGAAGGCGGCCGGGGCCAGGTCGATATGCTCGAGGATCTTGCTGCGATGCATGGCTTGCAGCTCGGCGCTGGCCAGGTTGCCGTCGACCACCATCATCAGGGCCAGGATACGTCCCGCTGCCTGGGGACTGTTTGCTTCATAGGTACGCATGATTTTCTACTCTTTCTATTAGTCAATTAAAAGGCACGCCACCGCCAGGCGGGGCGCGCCGTACAACATTTACTTCTTGTCGCTGCGGGTGATGAACACGCTGGCCACGCAGCTCGACAGGATCAGTACCGCCACCACCAGCAACGACGCTTCCACCGGCACGTGGTACCACGGCATGATCAGCATCTTGGCGCCGATGAACACCAGCACCATCGCCAGGCCATACTTGAGCATGTGGAAGCGGTCAGCCACATCCACCAGCAGGAAATACAGTGCCCGCAAGCCCATGATGGCGAACAGGTTCGACGTGAAGACGATGAACGGGTCCGTCGTGATGGCGAAGATCGCCGGGATCGAATCGACCGCGAACACCAGGTCCGTCACCTCGATCAGGATCAGCACGAGGAACAGCGGCGTGACATAGCGCAAACCGCCCTTTGCCACGAAGAAACGTTCGCCGTGGTCGCCGTCGGCCACCCGCAAGTGGCGGCGGGCAAAGCGCAGCACGGGGTTGTTCGCCACGTCCGGCTCCGCATCGGCCGCCACCAGCATGCGCATGCCTGTAATCAACAGGAAGGCGCCGAACAGGTACAGCACCCAGCTGAACTCGCTCACCACCCACGCACCGGCCATGATCATCACGGCGCGCATGACGATCGCGCCCAGCACGCCATAGATCAACACGCGGCGCTGGTACTGGATCGGCACCTGGAAGGCGCTGAAGATCAGCAGGAAGACGAACACGTTATCGACCGACAAGGCTTTTTCGATCAGGTAGCCGGAGAAAAATTCCAGCGCCTTCTGGTTGGCGATCTCGGGACCGGCCGTGCCGTTCAGATACCACCACAGTCCGCCGTTGAACAGCAGGGCCAGGCTGACCCACACGAGCGACCACGTCGCCGCTTCCTTGACGCCCACCTTGTGCGCCTTGTTGCCGCCGAAGACGAACAAGTCCAGCGCCAGCATCACCAGGACAAAGGCGATGAAACCGGCCCACATGGGTGCCGTTGCAATACTTTCCAGGCCGTTCATCGGCGGCCTCCGCAATGCTCTGTTTGTATTCTGAAGTCCATGGCACTCTCCTTGCATGAATTGAGCAGCCATCATAGCCTTCTTATAAACATCGAACAAATCGAATATAATTTAAGAATGCATCGAAAAATTCGATGTATTTATTTTCCGGAAAACACCATGTCCACACTCAACTTCAAGCACTTGCGCTATTTCTGGATGGTGGCCAAGACGGGCAGCATCGCGCGCGCGGCCGAGCAGCTGCACCTGACGCCGCAATCGATTTCCGGCCAGCTCAGCGAGTTTGCCGACACCCTGGGCGTGGAACTGTTCCGCCGCAGCGGGCGCCAGCTGGAATTGACGGACACGGGCCGGCGTATCCTCAGCCATGCGGAAAGCATCTTCAGCACGGGCGATGAATTGCTGGAAATCGTGCGCGACCAGTCGCGCACGACGACGACGACCTTCCGCGTGGGCTGCGCCGATTCCGTGTCGAAACTGATCGCTTGCCGCCTCGTCGCGCCGGCGCTGGGACTGGCCGAGCCGCTGCGCATCATTTGCCGCGAAGGCCGGCTGGCCAGCCTGCTGGCGGACCTGGCCGTGCACCGGCTGGACCTGATCATGGCGGACCGTCCCATGCCGGCCCACTTGAGCGTGCGCGGCTTTAACCACTTGCTGGGCGAAAGCGGCATGACCCTGTTCGGCACGCCGGCGCTGGCCGCCACCCTGGCGGGCGGCTTTCCGCAATGCCTCGATGGGGCGCCGCTGCTGCTGCCCGGCGAAGACTTCGCCATCTACGGGCGCTTGCTGCAATGGCTGGGCGACAACAAGCTGCACCCGCGCATCGTCGGCGAGTTCGACGACAGCGCCATGATGAAAGCCTTCGGCCAGTCCGGCGCCGGCCTGTTCTTCGCGCCCACCGTCATCGCGCCCCAGGTCTGCGAACAATACGCCGTGGTGGCGCTGGGCCGGGTCGACAGCCTCGTCGAGCAAGTGTATGCGATCACCACGGAACGGCGCCTGAGCCACCCGGCCACCATCGCCATCAGCCAGAGCGCGCGGCGCGAGCTGTTCGTGTAAGCCTGCCTTGCAAGCCGGTTCAGTCGCCGACGACGATCTTGCCCGGCTGCCCGCCCCGCTCCAGCAGCGCGTGGGCGCGCCGCAAGGTGGCCGCATCCATGGGCGACAGGCGCTGCCGCACCGTGTGGCGCAGCACGCCGTCATCCAGCAGCCGCGCCACGCGCTGCAAAATGCGGTGCTGCTCCAGCATATCGTCGGTAGCAAACAACGGCCGCGTAAACACCATTTCCCAGTGCAGCGAGATGCTCTTGCCCTTCAGCGGCGCCGCGTCGAAAACATCGTGGTCATCGATGACGGCCAGCTTGCCGTGCGGCGCGATCAGCTCCACCAGCGCCGCGGCATGCTGGGCCGTGTGCGACAGGGCGGCGACGTGGCGCACGGGCGCCACGTGCAAGGCCGCTACCTGCGCCGCCAGCGGCAGCGTGTGGTCGATCACGTGATGGGCACCCATGGCGCGGCACCACGCCATGCTGTCGCCGCGCGACGCCGTGGCGATCACCGTAAAACCCGTCAGCCGGCGCGCCAACTGGATCAGCATGGAACCGACGCCGCCCGCGCCGCCCAGCACCAGCAGGCTGCCCCGCGGCTGCATATCGCCGGGCGCGATGGCAAAGCGCTCGAACAGCAATTGCCACGCCGTCAGCGCCGCCAATGGCACGCTGGCCGCCTGCGCAAAGTCCAGCGACGCCGGCATGGCCCCCGCGATGCGCTCATCGACCAGATGGTATTGCGCATTGGCGCCTGCGCGGTCGAACGAACCCGCGTAATACACGGCTTGACCCGGCGCAAACAGGGTGACTTCGCTGCCCACCGCATGCACGGTGCCGGCCGCATCCCAGCCCAGGCTGACAACATTGTCCGGCACTGTGACCAGCCCGGCGCGCACCTTGGTGTCGAGCGGGTTGACGCCCACGGCGCGCACCCGCACCAGCACGTCGCGCGGGCCGGGCACGGGCATCGGCCCCTCCACGTCGAACAAGCCATGCTCGTCGCCCACGCCGCTGCCCTTGTTGAAACCGATCGTCTTCATTGCCACCCCCCGCAAATAAAAGCCCATGGTAAGCAGCCACGCAACAAAGAAAAATATGCTTCAATGCGTTTCACTGCTGACCAAACTGTCATGAATCATGCAAAACCAGGAAACAGATAATCTCTCCGGCGTGGCCCTGTTCGTGCAACTGGCCCAGGCGGGCAGCTTTGTCGCCGCCGCGCGCCAGGCCGGCATTTCACCGTCGGCCGTCAGCAAGAGCCTGGCCCGGCTCGAGCAGCGGCTGGGCGCGCGCCTGTTCCAGCGCAGCACGCGCCAGCTGAGCCTGACAGCCGAGGGCCAGCTGTTTTTGACGCGCAGTGAACGCATCCTGGCGGAAATGCAGGCGGCGCAGGAAGAACTGGCGGGAGCGCGCGCGCCGCGGGGACGCCTGCGCCTGGGCTTGCCGGAACTGGGCGGCGTATTCCTGCCCGCGCTGGCCGATTTTGCCGCGCAGCACCCTGCCATCGCGCTGGAGCTGGACTTTTCCGATGCGCTGGCCGATGTCGTCGGCGATGGCTTCGACGCCGTCATCCGCATCGGCGCACCGCGCGATTCGCGCCTGGCCGCGCGCAAGCTGGGCCAGTTCCGCTCCTGCCTCGTGGCCTCCCCCGCCTATCTGGCGCGCCACGGCACGCCGCAGCATCCCCTTGAGCTGCAACAACATGCCTGCCTGCACTACCGCTTCCGCCACAGCGGCAAGGTCGAGCAGTGGCGCTTGCGCCAGGACGAAGGCGAGACTGCGCCGGACTTGCCGCAATCCATGATTTGCAACAATGTGGAAGCGCGGCTGCACTTTGCCCGGCAAGGCCTGGGCATCGCCTGGCTGCCCGACTTTCATGTGCGCCCGGCACTCGATGACGGCAGCCTCATCGAGGTGCTGAAGGATTACGCCATCAGCGGCCATCCGGCTCACGGTTGCTGGCTGCTGTGGCCGTCCGGGCCGCACCTGGCGCCGAAAGTGCGGGCGCTCGTCGATTTCCTGGCCGAGGCGCAGCTGTTGTCGTCAATTGCCCACAAATAAGGCAGAGGAAAAACATTCGGACAAATATATCTTTATAATGGCAAGTCTTCCCGACGCCCTGCGCGCCCCTTCCTGGACTTGCCGCAATGAAGCACTTGCACGATATTCCTTCTGCCTTCAAGCATGAATTTGCCAACCCGCACCTGTGGTGGTCGCGCGCCGTCGTCGTCGGCATGGCCGCCATCGCCGGTCTCGTCGTCGTGGGCTTTACGTGGCTGGCCGAGGAAGCGCTGGACTTGTTCCTGTTTTTTAACGGCAAGGCCTGGTGGTTCGCCCTGCTGTGGACGCCCGCCTGCGCCGCCCTGCTCGTCTGGCTGACGCGCCGCTACGCGATCGGCGCGGCCGGCTCCGGCATCCCGCAAGTGATGGCGACACTGGACCCGGCCGTGGCGCCCGAACAGCGCTCGCTGTTCGTCTCGTTGAAACTCAGCGCCGCGAAGATCGGCCTGACGGCGGGCGGCTTGCTGGGGGGACTCTCGCTGGGACGCGAAGGGCCGTCCGTGCAGATCGCCGCCGGCGTGATGCTGGCCGCGCGCCGCTGGCTGCCCCGCCACTCGCAGGTGAGCGCCCATTCCCTGCTGGTGGCGGGCGGCGCGGCCGGCATCGCGGCCGCCTTCAATACGCCGCTGGCGGGCGTCATGTTTGCCATCGAGGAACTGTCACGCTCGCCCGAGCAGCGCAACAGCGGCCTCATCGTCGCTGGCATCGTGCTGGCCGGCATGATGGCCGTGTCCATCCACGGCAACGCCACCCACTTCGGCATCATCCACCCCGGCCCCATCGGCCTGGCGCTGGCCTTGCCGGGTCTGCTGGTGACCCTGGTCGCGGGCGTGGCCGGCGGCCTGTTTGCGCGCCTGCTGCTGGCGTCCGCCAGGGGCAATCCGCTGGGGAAACTGTCCACATGGAGAAAAGGCCGGCCCGTGCTGTTCGCCGCCGTCTGCGGCTTGCTGGTGGCGGCCATCGGCATCGCCAGCCATGGCGCCACGTTCGGCAGCGGCACCGTGGCCACGCGCGCCATGCTGGAAGGCTCGTCCGACGTGACGCCCGCCTTCGTTGCCTTCAAATATGTGGCGACGTGGCTGACCGTGTGGTCGGGCGTGCCGGCCGGCATCTTCGCGCCCTCCCTGGCCATCGGCGCCGGCATCGGGCATGACATTGCGCAACTGCTGCACTACCCGCACGCGCCCGCCCTGATCGCGCTGGGCATGGTGGGTTTCCTGGCCGCCGCCACGCAAGCGCCGCTGACGGCTTTCATTATTGTCATGGAAATGGTCGACGGCCACGGCATGGTGCTCAGCCTGATGGCTTGCGCCGTCGTGGCCAGCACGGTCTCGCGCGTGCTCAGCGAACCGCTGTACGGGGCGCTGGCGCAGTTGCAGCTGCAACGACTGCCCGCGCCACCGCACTAGAAATTGCGGCAGGCACGCAACAGGCGGCCATCCTGCCACTCGCAGATGGTGCGCGTGCCGTCGCCGGCCCAGGCCCGCTCCAGGCCCTGCTTGCGCCCGCGCGCATAGTCCACGGCGTGGCGGGGCGAGCCGTCCGCATGCCATTCGCGCCACGCGCCATGCGGCTCGCCATCGCGGTAGGAAGCGAGCCGGGCCAGCGTGCCGTTTGCATGCCATTGCCTGTCCTCGCCCTGCGCGCGGCCCTGTTCATCCTGCTGGCGCTGGCGCAGCGGCGTGCCATCGTCGCGCCAGCTTTGCGTGCTCAGCATGACGCCATCCTCGAACAGGTTTTTCTGGTCCAGCTGGCCATTCGCGAAATACAGCAGCGACCAGCCCTGCGGCTTGCCATGCAGGAAATTGAGGCGCGACATTTCACGGCCGTCCGGCCACCAGGCCTGGTGCAGACCGTTGCGCTGGCCATCGAGATACGGTCCCCGCTCGGCCAGCCGGCCATCCGCATGAAACGCCGTCACTTCACCGGTCAGCACGCCATCGGCGAAATGCGCGCGGTTGCTGACCTGGCCGTGCTCGTCAAAGCTCAGGAATTCGCCATCGGCGGGCTGGCCCGCCTGGTACAGCAAGGCATGCCTCAGCTGGCCATTCGCATGAAAGTGGCTGTGCAAGCCGTCGTACTCGCCGTCGCGGTACGCCTTGCGGCTCTTCACCGTCCCGTCCGCATAGTATTCCACGTTCACGCCATTGAAATCGCCCTCCCCGTTGCGCTCTTCCAGCAGGCCCAGCTGGCCATCGGCAAAATACACGCTGCGCCGGCCAGCGTAGCGCGGCGACGCCACGTCGGTGCCCAGCAGCCAGGCATCCATGTGCAGCTTGCCCGGCGGCTGCGCGAAATGCAGCTGCCAATGCCATGCCTGGCGGGCCGCATCGTGGCGCAGCGGCGCGCGCTGCTCGTACACGGCCGCGGCGGGCGCCACGGGCTGGTAATCCCCGTCAAAATACTGGGAAGCCGGCGACGGTTCGGCAGCCACGGCCGGGGCAGCCGGGGCGCTGGCCATGGAAACGGGCGGGGAACCGGCCAGGACAGAGGCCAGCAAAACAGAGGTGAGTATCTTCAATGCATGCTTTCATCAACGGTGCGACGGCGCCGATGATACGGGCAAGCGGGGCGGCGCGCCACACGCTTGCGCGTGACTACATGGTGAACGGAAACGGCTGCATGCCCGCCTGCCGGTCATCGGGAGCGACGACGGCCAGCAAGGCGTTCAAGCCCTGGTTCAGGTGCGCCAGGCTGTCGGGGTCCAGCTGGGCCAGCGCACTGGGCAGCAAGCCGCGCGCCGGCTGCGGCGCGCCGGCGATGACGGCTTGCCCTTCCAAGGTCAGGGTCAGGGTGACGACGCGCTGGTCTGGCTGGTCGCGCGCCTTGCGCACATAGGTTTTTTTGACCAGCGCCTCGACCAGGTTGCTGGCCGTCGTCTGGTGGATCGACATCTTGCTGGCCAGTTCGCCCATGCGCAGGCCCGGCCGTTCCAGCAACTCCTGCATCACCCACAATTGCGCGCCCGACACGCCGCATTGCTTTTCGATTTGCGCCGAGTGGCGCTGCGCCGCGCGCATGACGACGCGCATGTTTTGCAAGGCCATGCCTTGCGCCCTGGCCATCGCCGAAACTTCCGCTTCCACCACCATTGCCTCCAGTTATCCTGCCGGCTTCGCGCCTGCTGGCGGGCCGGAATCCCTGCATGATACCTGCAAAGGCGGACGACTCCTAGCGCATGGAAACTGGCTCTCCGGCTTGCCACGCCTGTTCCAGCACCAGCTTGCCGGCCTGGTCCCAGTGGCGCTCGATGCCGTGCTTCTTGCCGTGGTCGTACGGCACGATCTGGCGCAGGCTGCCGTCGCTGTACCAGGTTTGCAGCAAGCCGTGGCGCTGGCCTTCGACAAACGGCGTCACGCTGGCGCGCGCGCCGTTGGCATGCCAATCCGTCGTATCGCCGTGGTCGCGCCCCTGCGCGTCTTTCTGCCAGGCAAACACGGGCCGGCCATTCGGGGCCCACGTTTGCAAGCTGAGCACGGCACCCTTCTGGTACAGGGTCTTGTTCGACACGACGCCATTGCCATGGCTTTCAAACGACCAGCCGTCGGGCTGGCCGTGCACCCAGACGGTCCGGGCCAGCACCTTGCCATCCTGCGCGTACATGACGAACTCGCCCTCGCGCTGGCCATCGACATACCACCCCTTCCGGAACAGCTTGCCATCCGCATAAAACGATTCCTGCACGCCATCCATCTTGCCATGGCGTCGATACGAGCGGTTGCTGACGGCCCCGTTCGCGCCATACGACACTTGCTCGCCATCGGCCATCTCGTCGCCGTGATACAGCGTGCGGCTCATCAGCTGGCCATTCTGGTGATACGTTTCCGAGATGCTGTCGCGCCCGTTCGGCAACGCGGTCACCCGCTGCTGAACCTGGCCATTTTCAAAGTACACGCTGCCGCCGAGCAGTTCCTCGCCCTGGGCATCGAAATAGGTTTCGCGCAGCAGCTGGCCATTTTCATGGTAATACTTGCGAAACTTCACGAACTTGACCTGGCTCAAGTCCAGGTCCGTGGCATAGGTTTCAAAGGCCGGCACGCCCGGCGTGTCGGGAAATTCGAGCCGCACATGCCAGGCGCCCAGCGCCTCGTCGCGCACGGGCGGCGTGCGCAGCGCATACACGGCGCTGCGCTGATTGCTGGGCATGAAATTTTCATCCAAATACATGGTCCGGTCTTCCTCCTGTAGCGTTGACGTCGGCGTTTGCCCTGCGGGCTGTGCCTGTGCCGCCAGCGGCGAGGCCAGGACCATGCCCAGCAACGCGGCCAGGGCCACGCGTGTCTTCTGTCGTGTGTGCATTGTGTTCCGTTGCAATGTTATCGTGCGGCGGCCATCATAATGGAAAGCAACGTTTTTCCCCGTCACGAAAGAAATCCATGCACTTGCCCTCCGCCCCCAGCGACACACAGATACTGGACATCATCGACGCCTGGATCGCCGACCTGGCGCGCGGCGATTACGCGTGCGCCCATGCGCGCACGGCGCACGACGCGTATTACGGCTGGACGCCGGCGCTGCTGCGCGCCGTGATCGAGGGTTATGGTTCGCCGCAGCCGTATGCGGATGGCAGCGTGTATCGCGTCACGCCGGCGGCGCAAGCCAGCGGCGCGCCGCACGAACGCTGCGTCGAGCGCCCGGCAAGCGAGGACGGCGGCGTGGCGATCGCCGAAGCACGCCACGCCCTGCCACTGAACGGCGCCTGGTCGGACCTGACCGCCACCTTCCGCGTGGAAGGCACGGCGGCTGGCGCCATGCTGGTATTACAGGAAATTCACGTGTTCTAAGGTTCTAGGCCGCGCCATCCTTGACGGGCGACAACTGGCTCGCATGCAGGCGCGCATACGCGCCGCCCTGCTGCAGCAAGGTGGCGTGGCTGCCCGATTCCACCAGGCGCCCGCCCTGCATGACGACGATGCGGTCGGCGCTTTCGATGGTCGACAGGCGGTGGGCGATGACGATGGTGGTGCGGTTGCGCATCAGCACTTCCAGCGCCGCCTGCACGGAACGTTCCGACTCCGTATCCAGCGCGCTGGTCGCTTCATCGAGCAGCAGGATGGGCGCGTCCTTGTACAGGGCGCGCGCGATGGCCAGGCGCTGGCGTTGTCCGCCCGACAGGCGCGAACCGTTCTGCCCCGCCTGGGTTTCGTAGCCTTGCGGCAACTGCATGATGAAATCGTGCGCATACGCGGCGCGCGCCGACGCTTCGATGCGGACCTGGTCCGGGGCCGGGTCGCCATACGCGATGTTCGCCGCCATCGTGTCGTTGAACAGGATCACATCCTGGCTGACGAGGGCGAACTGGCGCCGCAAGGCCAGCAAGGCGTAATCGCGCAGGTCGACGCCATCGAGCAGGATCTGGCCGCCGCTGACGTCGTAGAAGCGCGGCAGCAAGCCCAGCAAGGTCGTCTTGCCGCCGCCGGAGCCGCCCACCAGGGCCACCGTTTCACCGGCGCGGATGTCGAGCGTGATATCGCTCAAGGCCGTGGGCGCATCGGGATCGTCGCTGTTGTAGCGGAAGTTGACGTTCTGCAAGGACAGATTGCCCTGCACCGTGACCGGCGCGATGGTGCCCGGGTCCGGTTCCAGCGGCGTGTCGATCAAGCCGAAGACGGACTCGGCCGCCGCCAAGCCCCGCTGCAGCGGCTCGTTGATCTTCGTCAAATTCTTGATCGGCGACTGCATCGCCATCAGCGCGCCCATGAAGGCGACGAAGGCGCCCGGCGTGATGGCGCCGCTTTGCGCGCGCAGCATGGCGAAATAGATCACGGACGACAGGGTAATGCCGACGAGCATCATGATGAAGCCGGAATTCATGGCCGAGGTGGCGGCATGCTTGACGGCCAGCTGGCGGTTGCGCTTGACGACGTTGACGAAGCGCGCCTGTTCATAATCCTGGCCGCCAAAGATTTTCACCACGCGCTGGCCGCCGATGCTTTCGTCCAGCACGGACGTCAGCTCGCCCACGGCTTGCTGCGAACTCTTGCTCAGGTGGCGCATGCGGCGGCCCGCCAGGGTCACGACGATGGCCACGATGGGCATCGACGCCATGCAGAACAGGGCCAGTTTCACGTCGATGCTGAACAATAAAATCAGGTAGCCGACGGTGGCGACGGAATCGCGCACCATCACGTTGAGCACGTTCAAGCCCGCCTGCGACACCTGGCTGGCGTCGAAGGCCACGCGCGACTGCGTCAGGCTGGTGGTGGTGGTGTCGAAAAAGCGGCTGGGCAGGCGCATGATGGTGGCGAACATCTTTTCGCGCAAATCCGCCTGCACCCGGCTCGATAGCCATACGGAACCGTAGTCGCCGGCAAAGCTCGACACCATGCGCAGCACGGCCAGGCCCAGGATGGTGGCGGGAATCACCCACAAGTCCACCTGCCCCGCCTGTGCCGGCAAGAAACGGTCGACCCAGCCCTGCAGCATGCCCATCACGCCGGACGCGGGCGCGGCCTGCGTGCTGGCCGTCGCGCGCATGGCGTCGACGACGTTTTGCAATTGCCTGATTAACAATACATCGGTGGCGGACGCCACGCCCACGGCCAGCAAGGTGGCGGCGACGATGGCGCCATAGCGGCGAAACTGGCCGGCCAGGCGGAAGAACAGGAGGCGACTTTGCTGCATGCAGATGGGAAAAAGAAGGTAAAACGTGATTCTAACCGTTGCGGGTGGCTTTCCCCCAAGAAAGTAGAGCAGCATGGCTTGCGCGCCTGGCCATGGTGACAATTGGAGATGGTGATGGTGAAAATACGACCTACACTTGCTGAGCTAGCTTAACGATGCCGAGACATCGGGACTGGCCCTACACGCCGCGGGCCTGGCGGCGCACCCCATCCTTCCTGGAGATACCATGAGCGTTCCCATCTACAAAGTAAAGGCCGTGCACCTCGCCATCGACAAGAGCCTTCCCCCGCATTTGCATGTGAGCGCGATCGGCGAAGTCAGCTCCGGCGGCTGGCAGGCGGTCCCCCTCGCACCGCGCGTCTACCTCAAGCCGCCGCAGGACGGCATCCAGGACCTGGACTTCGAGGCGACGCCGCCCAGGGGCAGCGAGTCCGTGATCCAGGTCATCCTGCCCATTGTGGCGGGCGCCGTCCTTGCCCTGCCGGACTGGCTCAAGGGCGTGCGCGTCCATGCCAGAACCAATGCGGTGGTCACCTTGCTCACCGACGAGGCATGCTTGCACCAGGTGGCAGCCATCAACCACGACTAGGCAGCCGCAGCGCACGCTGCGGGCAGTCATCGCGACGCCGCCCTTCCGGCAAGGAAGGGCGGCGGCCGGTGCTTATTGTTTTTTCACTTTCCAGGCGGCCGTGCCGGCCTTGCAGACCGTCAGCTTGAGGGTCTGTTCCTGGCCCTTGGCGCTCAAGCCCACCTGTACCTTGCGGCAAGTTTGCTCATCCGTCTTTTGCGTGTCGCTGGCCGTGATGTCGGCGGCGATGCGCACGGAATTGCGCAAGCCTTCATTGCTCCATTGCACGGTTTCGCCATCTTTCTTGTCATTGAGCACGTCGGTGACGGCCTTGACGAAGACGGGCTTGTCGTTCTTGTTCAGGTAAGCCATCGGCGTATCGGCCAGGAAACCCAGGCCGACGGCGGAAGCGGAAGCGCTGAAGACGACGCTGCCGAAGATCAGGGCGGACAGCAGTGTGGCGGGACGTATACGCATGGAAAACTCCTTTAAAGTAGAAATAGGGACCGCCGGGGCGGCCCTCAGCCGGGGTCCGCCGGCGAAATGCCCGCGGCCAGCAAGGCGTCGATGCTGGGCACGAAATAGATCGCCGACGACAGCGCCGTGGAAAAATCCAGCAGCCGGTCCGTCTTGGTGACGCCATCATAGCCTACGCCGTACATTTGCCGCAGCATGCCCATGGTCACGGTGATGTCCTTGCAAAAACCGACAAACATGACGCCCGCCTCGCTGGCATTGGCGTAATTGGCGTTGCGGCGCACGATATCGACTTCCTCGCCATCGCGGATGAATTGGTTGCGGCCCACGTGGGAATCGACGGGCAACGGCGACAATTCATGGCTGCCGGCCTTGGTGCGGCCCCACACCTGCTCCGCCGCGTGCACGGGCAAGGCGCGCAGGCGCTCCACGTCCATGCGCCATTTCTGCAGTAACACGGTGGAACCGCCCGCGCCCGCTTCGCCGTCAGGAATGATGGCCACGCCGTTGGCGCGGAACGGATTCGGGTTGGCGACGCCGTCGGCAAAGCCGTCGAAGGTCACATTGTTATGATACGGAAAACACACCTGTTCGCTGGCCAGCTCGGCGAAGGGACTCAGCAAGGTGAGCGTCGTGCGCATGCTGTCGTACAGGGTGGCCGCGTTCGACTGCGTGATCCAGACCCAGAAATCGTGCTGGGTGGCCGGCGCCGTCTTGCCGTTGGCGCCCACCAGGTCGTGCGCGAACGATGCCATATTGTCCGGCACGCAGCCGGGGCACGCGGCGCGCCACAGTTCGGGCTTGAATCCCAGCACCACATTGGCCGTGCCGCCCGTCAACTGATGGTGGCGGTTCAGGGTGGGGTCCAGGATGCCCGTGACTTCGGATTCCCACAGCTTGCCCAGCCGCTGGAACAGCTGCCGCATGTCGACGCCGGCCTTCACCTTGAACTGCAAATGCACTTCGTCGCGCGCGACGACAGACAGCATGCTTTGTGGAATTGCCATGACAGAGGTTCCTCTTTTTCGTTTCTATGTGGATCTTAAACCAGAAGTGCCGGATGGCAGTTTCATTTTGGCAACATGCGATAACTGTAACTATAGGTAGTCATGAATTGAACGATAATGCAATGACGTAGAGCAAGAATAAGAATGGATACCATTGCATGAAATTGTATGAAAAGCTCGTCAGCGACATCGAGCAACTGGTGGCCAAGGGCGTGCTCTTGCCCGGCGAACGCATTCCGTCCGTGCGCCAGACCAGCCAGCAGCACAAGCTGAGCATCACCACGGTGCTGCGCGCCTACGTCAAGCTGGAGGGCATGGGCGTGATCGAAAGCCGGCCCCAGTCCGGCTACTTCGTGCGCCAGCGCGCCGGCGACACAGCCACGCCGTCCATCTGCATGCAGGCATCGCACCCCAGCCCCGTGCCGGCGGAAGTGCACGTGAGCCGGCTGGTGCTGTCCACCCTGCGCTCGATCGGCTTGCATGACGCCATCCCGCTGGGCTCGCCCTACCCCGACCCGTCGCTGTTTCCCTGGGAACGCATCAACCAGTATGCGGGCGCGGTGGCGCGCCGCAACCGCGCGTGGAACGTGACGGACGACCTGCCGCCGGGCAACCCGCAGCTGATCCGCGAAATCGCCCGCCGCTACATGGAAAACGGCCTGGCCGTCGATCCCGACGAAATCATCGTCACCGTGGGCGCCACGGAAGCGATCAACCTGTGCCTGCAAGCGGTGGCCAAGCCCGGCGACACCATCGCCGTCGAGTCGCCCACCTTCTACGCCATGCTGATGGCCGTCGAACGGCTGGGCATGAAGGTGGTGGAAGTGTCCACCGACCCGTATGAAGGCATCAGCATCGAAGCGCTGGCCGACATCATGGCCCGGCAGCCGATCGCCGCCGTCATGGTGATGCCGAACTTCCAGAATCCGCTCGGTTTCCAGATGTCCGACCAGCGCAAGCGGGCCTTGTACCAGTTGCTGGAGCAGCACGACGTGCCGGCCATCGAAAACGGCGTCTACAACGAGCTGTATTACGGCGACGCCCACCCAACCTCGCTCAAGTCCTACGACCGCAAGGGCCTGGTGCTGCACTGCTCCTCGTTTTCCAAGAGCCTCAGTTCCGCGCAGCGCGTGGGCTGGGCCCTGGCCGGACGCTACCGGGGCAAGGTGGAGGAACTCAAATTCCTCAACACCCTGGCCACGTCCTCGTTTCCCCAGCTGGCCATCGCCGAATACCTGCAAAACGATGGCTACGAACAGCATCTGCGCCGCACCCGCAAGGCGTATGCCCAGCAGGCGCGCATCATGGCGGCCGCCGTGCAGCGTTTCTTTCCTGCTGGCACGAAAATCTCGCACCCGCAGGGCGGCTACGTGCTGTGGGTGGAATTGCCTGGCGACATAGACTCCATGCAGCTGTACCGGCGCGCGCTGGAATGCAAGATCACGGTGGGTCCGGGACGCATGTTTTCCGTCAGCCAGGCTTACAAGCATTGCATCCGCCTCAACTACAGCTATCCGTGGAGCGCGGGCGTCGAGCAAGCCATCATCCTGCTCGGCAAGCTCATCACCGAATTCCTCTAATAACACCTATCAAAACCTACTGCGCGTCGTAATTTGCGGCCTGCGATGCTCACTGTACCTTCGTACAGTTGCGCTTCTTAGCCACAACTTACTTCCGCTCGCTACGGTTTTGCTAGGCGTTGTAAACCAGTTATCCGCCCACCAGCGACATGCGCACGGTGGGATACTGCTTGCGCCCGCCCAGCTGGGCCAGTGCGCCGCGCACTTCCGAATAGCGGTCGCCACGGCGCTGCCAATGCTGGCGCAGCAGGCTTTCCAGACCTTGCGCAGAATCAAGCCGGGACCGCAGGTCGAGGCCGTCCTGGGCGAACAAGCACGTAAACAGCTTGCCGTCCGACGACACGCGCACGCGGCTGCAGTCGCCGCAGAACGGCTGCGACACGCTGGAAATGAAACCCACTTCGCCGCCGCCATCCAGATAACGGTAGCGGCTGGCCGTTTCGTGCGAGACAGGCTTGCCTTCGCCCAGCGACACGAGGGGGAACTCGGCGGCGATCAGCGCGCGCGCCGCCTCGGACGTGACGACGTGCGTGCGCGACCAGGCGCCGATGCCGCCCACGTCCATGAATTCGATCAGGCGCAGCACCACGCCCGTGTGGCGGAAATGGCGCGCCAGCGGCACGATCTGGCTATCGTTGACGCCTTTCTGCACCACCATGTTGACCTTCACGGGAGTCAAGCCCACGGCTTGCGCTACCTCAATGCCGTGCAGCACTTTTTCGACGGGAAAATCGACGCCATTCATGCGCTGGAAAATGCCGTTATCCAGGCTGTCGAGGCTGACGGTGACCCGCTCCAGGCCCGCATCCTTGAGCGAACGCGCCTTGGCCGCCAGCAAGCTGCCATTCGTCGTCAGCGCGATGCTCACGGCGCGCCCGTCCGGCGTGGTCAGTTTCGCCAGCGCCTCGATCAGCTGTTCCAGGTTCTTGCGCAGCAGCGGCTCGCCGCCCGTGATGCGGATTTTATCGACGCCGAGGCGCACGAAGGCGCGCGCCATCGTCTCGATCTGCGCGAAGGACAGGCGCTCGCTCGATGGAAGAAACGGGTAGTCGCTGGGATACAGCTCGGCCGGCATGCAATAGGTGCAGCGGAAGTTGCACTGGTCGATGACGGAAATGCGCAAATCCGTCAGGGGGCGGCCCAGCATGTCCACGCACGGTTCGATATGGCTTGGCTGCCGGAGCGCCGGCTGCGGATACAGGATGGTGTTCATGGTGCTTCCCCTCGATAGGCATTCGTCTGGAAGTAGCATAGGACGAATGGGGGCAGGCAAAGAGGTACAGTCCGGCGCCGGCCGATAGAGTACAGACGCGCGGGACTGTACTCCTACTGCGATGGCGGTACGGCAAACACCGTGGCGCACAGTTCCGCACCCGCCGCGCTGAGTAGCGCGCTGCCGCCGCCGCTCTCGGCCGTCGTCACGTTCACCAGTCCCGCGCTGGACAGCGCATTGAGCTGGCGCAACAAAGTGCTCATCTGTACCCCCGCCCGCTTGGCCAGCTTGGCCAGCGACCACGGTTTCTCCGGCGCCTCCTGCCGCGCCTCCCACAGCAGCGCCAGCAGCGCTATCAGGGCCGCGTCGATGCCGTCTTCCTTGTCTTCCTTGTGCATGTTTTTTCTCCTTGTCCACATCATAGATCACGGCCGGCGCCGGCGCGACCGGCATCGTCACCTTGCCATCTGTACTCTGTTTTTTTGTCCGGAACTGTGCGCCTACGGGGCAAGCCGCCGCCCCTACCATGTGATTGTCCCATCGCATATCACCAGGAGAGTCATCATGAGCAAGCCAAAGTCCGACGCGCGCATCGCGCCCTACACCCATGCCGCGGCCGGTTGGGGTGCCCTCAAGTACGTGGCCATCAATCTGTTCAAGGAAAAAGTCAGCGCGGGCAATTACCGTTCGCTGTTCGAGCAAAACCAGCCGGACGGCTTCGACTGTCCCGGCTGCGCCTGGCCCGACCGCGAACACGCGTCCACGTTCGAATTCTGCGAAAACGGCGTCAAGGCCGTGGCCGCCGAATCGACGAGCAAGCGCGTACGCCCGGAATTTTTCGAGGAGCACACGGTCACCGCATTGATGGAGCAGTCGGACTATGATCTGGAACAACATGGCCGCTTGACGGACCCCATGGTGTACGACGCGGCCAGCGACAAGTACCAGGCCATTTCCTGGGACGACGCCTTCGCCCTCGTGGCGCACCACCTGCACGCGCTGGACGACCCGAACCAGGCCGCCTTCTACACGTCGGGCCGCGCCAGCAACGAAGCGGCTTTCCTGTATCAACTGTTCGTGCGCGCCTACGGCACGAACAACTTCCCCGACTGTTCCAACCTGTGCCACGAAGCGACGAGCCGCGGCTTGCCGGAAACGGTGGGCATCGGCAAGGGCACGGTGCTGCTGGACGACTTCGAGCATGCGGACACCCTGCTGCTGTTCGGCCAGAACCCGGCCACCAACCACCCGCGCATGCTGGGCGAATTGCGCGAAGCGTCACGCCGCGGCGCCACCATCGTCTCCATCAACCCGCTGCACGAACGGGGCCTGGAGCGCTTCACCAGCCCCCAGCATCCGCTGGAAATGCTGACGGGCGGCAGCACGAACATCTGCTCGCTGTTCATCTGCCCGACATTGGGCGGCGACTTCGCGCTGATCAAGGCCATGGCCAAGCGCGTCGTCGAGCTCGATGACGAGGCCATCGCCCACGGCCAGGAGCGCGTGCTCGACTGCGATTTCATCGCCGAACACACGAGCGGCTTCGACGCCTTCGCCGCCGACCTGCGCGCGGAAAGCTGGGACTTGCTGCTGGCCGAATCGGGCGTGGCGCGCGACAAGATCGAAGAATTGACGCAGATCTATGTGAAGGGCAAGGCCGTCATTTCGACCTGGGGCATGGGCGTGACGCAGCACAAGAATTCGCTGGCCACCGTGCAAATCCTGTCGAACTTGATGATGATGCGCGGCAATATCGGCAAGCGGGGCGCGGGACTGTGCCCCGTGCGCGGCCACTCGAACGTGCAGGGCGACCGCACCATGGGCATCGAGGAACAGCCGACCAAGGAATTCCTCGACCGCCTGGGTCTCGTCTTCAACTTCGAGCCGCCGCGCCACCACGGCTATGACGCCGTCGGCACCATCGAAGCCATGCTGGAGAAGAAGGTGAAAGTGTTCGTTGCCCTGGGCGGCAATTTCTCCATGGCCACGCCGGACACGCCGCGCACCTGGGACGCGCTGCGTTCGTGCGACCTGACCGTGCACATCGCCACCAAGCTCAACCGCAGCCACCTCGTGCACGGCAAGGATGCGCTGATCCTGCCCACCCTGGGACGCACGGAAATCGACGTGCAGTCGGGCGTGGCGCAAGGCGTGACGGTGGAAGACTCGATGAGCATGGTGCATATCTCGTTCGGCATGAACCAGCCCGCCTCGCCCAATCTGCGCTCGGAAATCGCCATCGTGGCCGGCATGGCGCAAGCGACCCTGGGCAGCGAGAAGATCGACTGGCTGCGCTATTCCGGCAACTATGCGCTGCTGCGCGATTCCATCGAGCAAGTGTTCGATGACTTTTTCGACTACAACTTGCGCGTGGCCAAACCGGGTGGTTTCCACCTGGAAATCGCCTCGCGCGAACGGGTATGGAAGACGGAAAGCGGCAAGGCGCAATTCCTCGTCAACGCCGTGGAACTGGACACGCCGATCCACCGCGCCCGCCAGCAATACGGCGAGCGCCTGATGGTGCTGATGACAACGCGTTCGCACGACCAGTACAACACGACCATCTACGCCATGGACGACCGCTACCGCGGCGTCTTCGGCCAGCGCCGCGTCGTCTTCATCAACAAGGACGACCTGGCCATGCTGGGCTTTGCGGCCGGCGACTGGGTCGACCTGATCGGCGTGTGGCACGACGGCATCGAACGCCGCGCCGACCGCTTCCTGCTGGTCGAGTACGACATCCCGCGCGGCTGCATCGGCGCCTACTACCCGGAAACCAACCCGCTGGTGCCGCTCGACAGCGTCGGCTACGGTTCGCGCACGCCGACCTTCAAATCCATTCCCGTGCTGCTGTCGCCTTCGGCCGCAGTCAGCTGAACAGGAGAACGCCATGTTCGGTTTCGATACCCTGGACCTGTCGCGCGCGCAATTTGCGATGACGGCCATCTTCCACATCCTGTGGCCCATCTTGACGATCAGCCTGTCGCTGTTCCTGTTCGTCGTCGAGGCGCTGTGGCTGCGCACCAGCGACCCCGTCTACTACCGCCACGCGCGCTTCTGGAGCAAGTTGCTGGTGCTCAACTTCGCCGTCGGCGTCGTCAGCGGGATTCCCCTGGAATTCCAGTTCGGCACCAACTGGGCGCCGTTTTCGCACCATTCCGGCCAGTTCATCGGCAACATCCTCGGCTTCGAAGGCGCCATGGCCTTCATGCTGGAAGCGGGTTTCATCGGCGTCATGATGTTCGGCTGGGGCCGCGTACCGAAGGGCGTGCACCTGTTTGCCACCGGCATGGTGGCGCTGGGGTCCAGCATTTCCTCGTTCTGGATCATGGTCGCCAATTCCTGGATGCAGACGCCGGCCGGCGTGCGCGTGGTGGACGGCAAGATCATCGTCACCGATTACGTGGCCGCCATCTTCAATCCCGACATGGCCTGGGCCGTGGGCCACATGTGGGTGGCTGCCGTGGAAACGGGCTTGTTCGTCATCGCCGGCATTTCCGCCTGGTATATGTTCAAGCGCCGCGAACCGGCCTTCTTCGCCCGCTCGTTCAAGCTGGCGCTGATGTTGCTGCTGGTCATCGCGCCGTTGCAGGTGTGGCTCGGCGATTCCAGCGGCGTCGACGTCTTCAAGACCCAGCCCGCCAAGGGCGCGGCCATCGAAGGCCACTGGCACACGAACCCCGATGGCGAGGGCGCGGCCTGGTCCTTGCTGGCCTGGCCCAACCAGGCGGAGCAAAAGAATGACTGGTCCGTCGAAGTGCCCGGCATGCTCAGCGTGATCGCCACGCATAGCGCCACGGGCAAGATCACGGGCCTGGCCGACATCGCACGCGCAGACCAGCCGCCCATGCTGCCGTTGCTGTACTACGCCTTCCGCGCCATGGCCGGCATCGGCATGTGGTTCGTGCTGCTGTCGTTCTGGACCTTCGTGGCCTGGCGCAAGGTGAGTGGACGGGTGCAGGAGTTCGTGCGCAACCGCAAGCTGCTGCTGGCCTGGGTGCTGACGATTCCGCTGCCCTACATCGCCGTCGAGTGCGGCTGGATCGTACGCGAAGTGGGACGCCAGCCGTGGGTCGTGTACGGCTTGCTGCGCACGCGCGACGCCGTCTCCGACGTGGCGGCCCACGCCGTGGCCGGCAGCATGCTGATGTTTGCCGTGTTTTACGTCGTGCTGTTCCTCACCTTCTTTGTGTTTGCCAAGAAATGGCTGCAACAAGGCCCGGACGTGGCGCTGCCGCTGCCGGACGCCGCCCATGCCGTGGGGTATTGAAATGCGCCGCCATCTGACTAGGAGTATGTAATGGATATGAATTCGCATGCCATGCTGGGCAATGCCTGGTTCGGCTTGATCGGCCTGATGCTGATCTTTTACGTCGTCACGGACGGCTTCGACCTGGGCGTGGGCATCCTCAGCCTGTTCACCCGCCGCGAGCAGGAACGCAACCTGATCTTCCAATCGATCGCCCACGTGTGGGACGCCAACGAGACCTGGCTGGTGGTGGTGGGCGGCGCCCTGTTCGGCGCCTTTCCCAGCGCCTACGCCACCTTGCTGGAACAGCTGTACATTCCCATCATGCTGTTGATCGCCAGCCTGATCATGCGCGGCGCCTCGATCGAGTTCCGCCATGCTGCCGGCAACAAGCGCCTGTGGGACGTGGTCTTCGGCGTGGGCAGCCTGCTGGCCGCCGTGGCGCAAGGCGTGGTGCTGGGCGAGGTCATCACGGGCTTGCAGCCGGGCTGGCTGAGCGGCATCTTCACGGCCTGTACGGCGCTCGGCGTGGTGGCCGGCTATTGCCTGCTGGGCAGCACGTATCTGATCAAGAAGACGGGCGGCTTGCTGGAAGCGGCGGCGCGCCGCTACGCGACCACCAGCGTGCTGGCAACGGTCGCGGCCGCCATCGTGCTGTCGGCCGGCACCATGGTCTTCAGCGCCATCGGCCACGACCGCTGGGCACAGCCGGGCGTGTTCGGCGTGCTGCTGGCCCTGGCCGCCATCGCCGCCAGCGCCTTCATCTACATCCTGTGGGCCGTGCACGTGAACGGCGTGCGCGGCCCCTTCCGCGGCGCCATCGTGCTGTTCCTGGCGTCGTTCGCGGGCCTGGCCATCAGCTTCTTCCCGGACCTGGTGCCGGGCAAGCTGAGCATCGCGGCGGCCGCGTCCGATGAGCCGACCCTGATCTTCATGCTGATCGGCATGGGCACGATGCTGCCGATCATGATCGGCTACAACCTGTTCCAATATTACGTCTTCGAGGGCAAAGTCGTGCCCCGGAAACATTGATTCACATCACAGCATGCGTCTTCCATCATGATCATTCGCCCCACCACCAACTGGTTCCGCATGCTGTTTGTCTGGGATGGCTCGGTGCTGCAAGCCATCATCCCGCAATTGCTGCTGATGCTGGTCGTCAGTTCGCTGGCCTTGCTGACGGATGGCCGTATCTTCGGCGTCAAGATTCCGCTCGATACGGCGCCGTTTCCCATGGTCGGCATCAGCCTGGCGATCTTTCTCGGGTTTCGCAATAACGCCAGCTATGCGCGCTTCGTCGAGGCGCGGCATATCTGGGGGCAATTGCTGATCGCCGCGCGGGCCCTCGCTTCGCAGGCGCTCACGTATCTGCCGCAGGAAACGAGCGGCCTCGACCATGAGTTGCTGCTGCGTCGCCTGGTCGCCTTCGTCTACGCGCTCAAGCACCAGTTGCGCCAGACGGACCCGCAGGAAGACCTGGCGCGCTACCTGCCGGCCGAGGACGTGCAGCGCTTGCAGGGCGTCAACTTCAAGCCCGTCGCCATCCTGCATGCGGTGCGCGCCATGCTGCACGACGCCGTGCAGCGCCAGGGGGGCCAGACGCAGCTGCTGTGGATGCTCGACACCCAGCTCAACGACCTGGCCGCCACCGTGGCCGGCTGCGAGCGCATCAAGAACACGCCGATCCCGTATCCATACGGCGTGCTGGTGCACCGCACCGTCTACATGTACTGCTTCCTGTTGCCGCTGGGCCTGGTGGACGCCATCGGCGTGGCCACGCCCCTCATTTCCGTCTTCGTCGCCTACACCCTGTTCGCGCTGGAAGCCATTGCGCAGCAGATCGCCGAACCGTTCGGCCTGGCGCCCAACTGCCTGGCCCTGAACGCCATGACGCGGGAAACGGAACGCTCGCTGCTGGAATTGCATGGCGACCCGCTGCCGCCCTCGATACGGCCCTGCCCGCGCTATCAGATCGATTAACCGGAGGAAAAAATCATGGAATGCGATATCGGCATCACCACCATCGAACGCGACGGTTATCTGGACGTCCCCATGGTGCGCCACCAGGGGGGCGTGGCCACGGCGGGCCGCGACATGGTGGCCGAGGAGTATCCCGTGGCCCTCGTCTACAACGGCATCGCCCACGCCGTGATGATGGCCACGCCGCGCGACCTCGAGGAATTCGCCGTCGGCTTTACCTTGACCGAAGGCATCGTCGGCAGCGTGCGCGACATCTACGACCTCGACGTGTGCTGCGGCGAGGATAGCGCGGAAGTGCGGCTGACCATCGCGCAGCCGGATTTGATCAAGCTCAAGGCCCGCCGCCGCGCACTGACCGGGCGCACGGGCTGCGGCGTGTGCGGCATCGAAAGCCTGGCCCTGCTGGACCTGGTGCCGGAAAAGATCACGCGTCCCCTGCCGCCGCTGGTGGCCAGCAGCGCCATCCTCGGCCGCGCCGC
Organism: Janthinobacterium sp. SUN100; assembly: GCF_030397705.1. NCBI lineage: Bacteria > Pseudomonadati > Pseudomonadota > Betaproteobacteria > Burkholderiales > Oxalobacteraceae > Janthinobacterium > Janthinobacterium sp. SUN100. Next base: position 743,601 of record NZ_JAPUBU010000002.1, read on the forward strand.
GCGCGAACTGCTGCCCTACCAGGAGCTGATGCACAAGACGGGCGGCGTGCATGCGGCCGCCTGGTGCACGGCCGAGGGCGCCGTCGTGAAAGTGTTCGAGGATGTGGGCAGGCACAATGGCCTGGACAAGCTGATCGGCTACCTGGCCCTGCACCGCATCGCCATGCACGACGGCTTCGTCTTCCTGTCCAGCCGCGCCAGCTATGAACTGGTGCGCAAGTCGGCGCGCATGCATATCGGGCTCGTCGCCACCATCTCGGCGCCCACCTCGCTGGCCATCCGCATCGCGCGCCAGGCCGGCATGCAACTGGCCAGCTTTTGCCGGCGCGACGGCTTTGTCGATTACACGGCGGGCGAAGATAGCGGCCAGCATGCACCTTAGCATGCACCTTGAACGGCAAATGCTGCATTCTTTGCTGTAAAGCAAGTGCACGCTTGACTTGCCTTCGCTGCGGGCTTTCAATGGTCATTGTTTCCATTAATTAACTTTGTCCGCGTGCCAGCACACGGCGCGGCAGCGATGAAAGGATGACCGCAATGGCCCTGGCACAGGAGCAGCATCTGATGGATACATGGCAAACGGGCGGCTTGAAGCCGCGCGCCTGCGACTGCGGCGGCACCGTCTTCACCATCCTGCACCAGCGGGTGATGGCGGACATGCGGCGCCGGCAATTTCTCGGCGGCGCGGCCGCCATGCTGGCACCCTTCATCGGCTTGTCCACCAGCAACGCCATCGCCCAGCAGCCGCAAACGCCCCAGCGCCCCCTGCTGCTGACCAATCTGCGCCTGTTCGACGGCACGGGCAAGGCGCCCCGTTCCGGCATCCACGTGCTGGTGACGGGCCCGACCATTACCGCCCTGTTGCCGGCCGGCGAAAAGGTGGCCGGCGCGCAAGTGGTCGATTGCCAGGGCAAGCTGGTGATGCCGGGCCTGATCGACGCCCACTGGCACACCATGCTGGCCGCCATCAACCAGGTGACGGCCATGACGTCCGATATCGGCTATCTGTACCTGGTGGCGGCGCAAGAAGCGCAGCGCACCCTGCTGCGGGGATTTACGTCCGTGCGCGATCCGGGCGGCCCCGCGTTTGCATTGCAGCGCGCCATCGATGAAGGCATCGTCGACGGCCCCCGCATCTTTCCGTCCGGCGCCATGATTTCGCAAACGTCGGGCCATGGCGACTTCCGTTTGCGCTCCGACATCCCCCGGGCGGCAAATGCGCCGCTGGGCATGGCGGAAACGGCAGGCATGGCCATGATCGCCGATGGCGAGGCGGAAGTGCTGCGCCGCGTGCGCGAGCAGCTGATGCTGGGCGCGACGCAGATCAAGATGATGGCGGGCGGCGGCGTCGCCTCCATGTATGACCCGCTCGACAGCACGCAGTATTCGGAGCGCGAACTGCGCGCCGGCGTAGAAGCGGCCACCGACTGGGGCACGTATGTGATGACCCACGTCTACACGCCGAAAGGCATACAGCGGGCCATCCGTGCAGGCGTGCGCAGCATCGAGCACGGCCAGCTGGCGGACGACGACTCCGCGCGCCTGATGCGCGACACGGGCACGTGGTGGAGCCTGCAACCGTTCCTGCAAGACGCGGATGCGAATGTGTATCCCGATGCGGCGCGCAAGGCCAGCCAGAGGATCGTATCCGAAGGCACGGTGAGGGCGTATGCGCTGGCGCAAAAGTACGGCATCAAGACGGGCTGGGGCACGGATATCCTGTTCAACGCGAAAAACACGCCCACGCAAGGCCGCCAGCTGGCGAAACTCACGCGCTTTTACGATCCATTGACCTTGCTGGCGCAGGCGACGGGGCAAAATGGCGAACTGCTGGCCCTGTCCGGCCAGCGCTCGCCCTACCCTGGCACCTTGGGCAAGCTGGCCGCGGGCGCGCTGGCCGACTTGCTGGTGGCCGATGGCGACCCTGCGAAAAACCTCGATTTCCTCGCCCAGCCGGAAGAAAACCTGCTGCTGATCATGAAAAACGGCCGCATCTACAAGGACAAATTGCGCGCGCCATTGGCAAGCTGAAGGCGGGCGCGTTGGCAACGGCGTTGGCTTGCCGCATAATGCGCCCATGTTCAAACTGACTTTTCTCGGCACGTCTTCCGGCGTGCCCACGCGCTACCGCAACGTTACGTCACTGGCCCTGCAAACCACGCACAACCGCGACTGGTGGATGATCGATTGCGGCGAAGCCACGCAGCACCGGCTGCAGCGCCTGCCCCTGTCCGTGCACGACCTGGTGGGCATCTGCATCACCCACGTGCATGGCGACCACAGCTATGGGCTGCCGGGCTTGCTGGCCAGCGCCTCGATGACGGGGCGCAAGAAGCCCTTGCTGCTGATCGCCCCGGCCGCCATCAAGGCCTGGATCGACGCGACACTGCTACACACGGAACTGTTCCTGACCTATCCATTGATTCATATCGACGTGGACAGCGCGCCAGTGGTCTACGAGGAAGCGGGCTTGACCGTCTCGCGCCACGCGCTGTCGCACCGCGCACCGAGCGTCGGCTACCGTTTCGCGCTGGAAACGAGCAGGTGGAAGCTGGACAAGGCGGCCCTACAGGCGGCCGGCGTGCCGCCCGGTCCCGCCTGGGGACTCTTGCAGGCTGGCCAGGATGCGCTGCTCGACGATGGCACGTTCTTGCGCGCCGCCGCTTTCCGCCAGACGGAAACGCAGCGCGCCACGGTGGTGGTCGGCGGCGACAACGACACACCGGCCTTGCTGGCCGACGCTTGCGCGGATGCGCAATTGCTCGTGCATGAAGCCACCTACACGGAAGCCATGCTGCAAAAGGTGGGGCCCGGCCCCACGCACAGCTCCGTGCAGCGCGTGGCGCAGTTCGCCGAAGCGGTCCGCTTGCCGAACCTGATCCTCACCCACTTCAGCGCCCGCTATCACCATGCGGAAGGCATGGCCGAACTGGAAGCGGAAGCGCGGCTGCATTACTCGGGTGAACTGTTCCTCGCGCGCGATTTCGACAGCTATGAACTCGATGCGGCCGGCGTGCTGAAAAAACTACCTGGGAAATCCCAATAACAACACCTAACAAAACCGTAGCGAGCGGAAGTAAGTTGTGGTTGAGAAGCGCAACTGTACGAAGGTACAGTGAGCATCGCAGACCGCAAATTACGACGCGCAGTAGGTTTTGTTAGGTGTTACTTTAGTGGGGATTGACGCCATACTGCGCCGCATACTCCGCGGCCAGCGCGCGCGCCGCCTGCTGCTGTGACGGCGTGAGAATTTCCAGCAACTGGTCGCGGTTCTTGATCGATTGTGCGCTGCCCGCCTCGGCCGGCATGGCGATCCACGCATACGCCTGCACGTAATCGAGTTCCACGCCCTGCCCCTGCGCGTACAGCAAGCCGTATTCATTCTGCGCCGACAGGGAGCCGGCTTCGGCCGCCTGCTTGTACCAGAACGCCGCCTCGGCATAGTCTTGCGGTACATCAATCCCCTTGCGGTAAGCCTGCGCCAGGTTGAATTGCGACTGGCCATCGCCCGCCTCGGCCGCCTGGCGGCCATACGCGAGCGATTGCGCCATGTCTTGCGCGACGCCATCGCCGCCCGCATACATCAGGGCCAGATTCGCCAGCGACGGCGGGAAATCCGCCTGCGCGGCCGCCGTAAACAATTCCACCGCTTTCGGTAAATCTTGCGTCACGCCATGGCCCTGGTAATACAGGCTGGCCAATAAATGCCGGCCGGCCGGATCGCCCGTGCGCGCCGCCGCATCGAATTGCTTGAAGGCCTCGGCATAATGACCGTCGTTATAAGCGAGGATGCCCGCTTCATTCAAAGATTCAGGAGAGGAGCTCATAAAGATTCCTTATTCGGGGATTTTTTGGCATTGTACACAGCACTGTTCCGCGCAGAATGCACGATAGGAAATCGTGTGGCGCATTGCCGGATTCATGCAGTATGATCATTCTCCGCCTGATGTAATCCACGCATTGTGCACTCGTGCCAGCCCATAAATATCGCCATGAAACTGATCGCTCTGCTTTTATCCCTGATTTCCACCTCGGTCTATGCTGGCACCTTGCATCTGGATAAAGCCGCGACAGGCAAAGTGCAACAAGCGGCAGATATCCGCTATGCGAATCACGATGAAAAACAGACGTATCGGCTGAAAATCGGAAAGCAGTGGATGCATGGCAGTTGCAGCAGCAGCGGCACGGGCAATTTGCACGCGCTGCTGCTGGACATGAATTTCGACGGCCATGCCGACCTGTGGGTCACCGGATACACGGATAGCCAGGGACGCATCCGCTGTTCCGATGTATGGCTGTGGGATGCGCCAGCGCAGCAATACCGTTTCAATCAACCCTTGTCAGCCATTCCGAATCTGAACATCAACATGGCCGAGCAAAGAATCGAAGGGGGCATTCCCAATTGCGGCTGCGCGGCGCAATGCTTTTATGAAGACAGCTATGCGTGGCGGGGCAACACATTAATCGCCATCGCCCGGCGCGCACAGGATTGCGAGCGTTACCGGGAATACCGCTTGAATGACAAAAACGACTTGATTATCGTCAAGGATGAAATCATCGATAGCGGCAATCCCGGCCAGCAGGCAATCGAGAATACGAAAATCTTTGACTGGCAACGCCATGCGCAAACCATGCGCAAATCCTGGGAATGAGGTTTATCCAACCTCATTGCCGCCACAGACACGACACCAGCGAGTAATGACATGACGACACATCCAGCTTCCATTACCTTCCATCCCGCCAAGGCGGAAGACACTCCGGCCTTTATCGACTTGCGGGGCAGGACGCGGCAAAACGCCGTGCCCGCGGAACGCCTGGCGGAAGTGGGCATCACGGCCGACACCTGGGCGGAAATGATGCGTTCGGGCAGCTTGCCTGGCCACGTCTGCCATCATGACGGCCAGCTGGTCGGCTACTGCTTTGGCGAGCGCGACACGGGCGAAATCATCGTCCTGGCACTGCTGCCGGAATTCGAAGGCCTCGGTATCGGCAAGACCCTGCTGGAATTGGTGATGACGGAACTGCGCGCGCACGGTCATCAACGGCTGTTCCTCGGCTGCTCCGACGACCCCGCTTCGCGTTCGTACGGCTTTTACCGCTACCTGGGCTGGACCTCGACGGGCGAGACGGACAAATACGGCGACGACGTGCTGGAGTTTCGCTTTGCGGCCCAGGCCTAGCGTCTAGCCTGGCACGCGGCTGGCATCCCACACGCGCAGAATCTGCGTGATGGCGTTGTCCAGCACGGCGTAGCCCACGCCATCGCGGGTCTGGATAGCCACGCCCGACAGAAAGCTGTCGAAGACGGACGCCAGCGCCACGGCATCCATATCACCAGGCAATTCGCCGCCGGCCATGCCCCGCTCGACGCAGCGCACGAAGCCGGCACGCGTGCGGGCGCGCGATTGCGTGAGGGGCGCGGCCACGGCCGCATGCTCGGCCGTCGGCGCGCTCATGCAACCGAGCGCCACCATGCAGCCGGGCGGGTGGCCCGCATCGGACTGCATGCTGGCCGACTGGCGCAAGGCCAGCTCGATGGCTGCGCGCGGCGCCAGGCCATCGTCCCACAGGCATTCCGTCACGCGCGCAAACGTGTCCAGATAGCATTGTGCCGCTTCGCGGAACAGCGCTTCCTTCGAGCCGAACGCCGCATAAAAGCTGGGCGCGGAAATGCCGCCGCCCAGGCTCGCCTTGAGCTGGCTCAAGGACGTCGATTCATATCCCTGCTGCCAGAATAAAAACATGGCCTGCTCGACCGCCGCCTGCCGGTCGAACGTGCGCGGCCGTCCCATTTGCGCCATCCTTCGCTCCTCCTCATTTACTTACATACTACTCGATACAGAAGTCGTTGACAACGCGGCGCGCCATCGCCTATATTTGTACCGATCGATACATATATATCGCAGCGACGGTCAGGGGCACTCCTGCGCCTGATCACTTGACAAGGATGTTTGCCGTGAATCACGCCACTATCACTACCGGAGCCAGCCCTGCGCTGGCCGACCGCCTCCCCGTCGCCGGCTTGCTGGCCCTGGCCATGACGGGTTTTATCTGCATCGTCACGGAAACCTTGCCCGCCGGCTTGTTGCCGCAGATCAGCACGGGACTCGGCATCAGCGCCGCGCTGGCCGGGCAAATGGTCACGACCTATGCCCTCGGCTCCCTGCTGGCAGCCATTCCGCTCACCATCGCCACACGCGGCTGGCGCCGCCGCAACGTGCTGTTGCTGACCATCATCGGCTTTCTCGTGTTCAATACCGTCACGGCGCTGTCGTCCCACTACTGGCTGACCCTCGCGGCCCGTTTCTTTGCCGGCATGGCGGCCGGACTGGCGTGGAGCTTGCTGGCAGGCTACGCGCGGCGCATGGTGGCGCCGCATCAGCAAGGCCGCGCCCTGGCGCTTGCCATGGTGGGCGCGCCTGTCGCCCTGTCCCTGGGCGTGCCGCTGGGCACCTTGCTCGGTTCGCTCGTCGGCTGGCGCGCCGCATTCTGGATCATTTCCGCCCTGACATTGATCCTGATCGCCTGGGTGCTGGCGAAGGTACCGGACTATCCGGGCCAGTCCGTCCATGAACGCCTGCCCCTGCGCCGCGTCTTCACGACGCCGGGCGTGCGCCCCGTGCTGGCCGTCGTCATCGCCTGGATGCTGGCGCACAACATTCTCTACACCTACATCGCCCCATTCGTGGCGCCGGCCGGATTGACGGAACGGGTCGACCTGGTCTTGCTCGTCTTCGGCGCCGCCGCCATGGCCGGCATCTGGATCACGGGCAAGCTGGTCGAGCGCCACCTGCGCGCCACCGTGCTGGTCAGCCTGGGCGTGTTCGCCGCGACGGCCCTCGTGCTGGGCATCGCGTCACAGTTTCCCATTGTCATTTACCTGGGCATGGCCGTCTGGGGCTTGTCCTTTGGCGGCGCGGCAACGCTGTTGCAGACGGCGCTGGCCGACACGGCCGGCAGCGGCGCCGACGTGGCCTTGTCGATGAATGTGGTGGCGTGGAATGGAGCCATCGCGGCAGCGGGCGTGGCAGGCGGCGCCTTGCTGGAAACCTGGGGCGCGGGCGCCTTCCCGTGGGCCATGGTCAGCTTGCTGGTGCTGGCCTTTGCCATCGCCTGGTCTGCCCGCGCGCATGGTTTCCGGCTGGGACGGCGCAGCGGCGGCGCGCCCGTGGCCGGGCATTGAGCATCAGGGAGCCGCGGGGACGCTCATGATGAGGGGCACGTGTCCCGTATGCGCGAGGAAACGGATCAGGGTGGCATGCGACAGCGCCACCGTGGCCGTGTTGCGCAGCGGGTGCTCGACGAACTGGACATCGCCGGCGCTGCTTGCCAGCCAGCGGGACAGGGTTTCTTGCATGGAGGCTCCTCAGCGCGGACGCGATGAAGAGATTGTAGCGGCGCGCCGCGTGCTGCGCTTGCCGTCAAGGCTGGTGTTCGTCCTTGTCGGCCTTGTCGGCCGCCGCCAGCCCCCAGTCATTCCAGCCTTCGCCAAACAGCTCGATCGGATGCTGCGTGCGTTCGGAACCATTGCCGCAGCGCATGGCATCCGGCGGACAATACTTGTCGCAGCCCCAGCAGATGCGTTCGGGGTTCTTGGGATTCAAGGGGAAAGGCTTGGCCATGGGAGGCGATCGTGGTCCGTTGAGGGTTCCTTGTCGACTCTAGACCTGGCGCGGGGGGAGGTCAAACCAATTTCAGCTAGAAACTTGTCCAATATCAAGCTTGTGCAGATCGTGGAGCATCGGCATGGCGCCACCCCCTACTCTTTATCGTTTCTGACGGATATGGCCACTTCCAGCACGATACGCGCCACATTGACACCGCCGTCGGCGGCCGGCTGTGCCTTCAGCTCATCTTGCGCGTAGACCATCGTCACCATCGCGCCAGGCACGAACAGCCTGATGTCTTGCTTGTGGTTTATGTAGATGCTTTCGTCCACTGCCGAGCCATCCGCCATGCGCAAGGTGAAGCTGTTGACCTGATCGCCACGGCGGCTGTCCTGGCCCGCGAAATACGTGCGTTCGATGATGCCCGTCAAGGTTTGCGTCGGGAGGCGCTGTGCCTCGATGCTTTCCCACCAGACATCGGAAGCGAACAAGCCATGCCTGCCCTTCAGGCCCATGTGGGGCCTGGCACTGTCGAGGGTGAGGGCCTGGGTTTTGGCGACGCGGCCGGGATCTTTTGCCAGGGCTTCGGCGAGGGTATAGACGGGTTTCATCAGGTGCGGGAATTGTTAAAACGGTCGCTCAATGTTTGCGCCGGATGACGTAAGCGTTGCCGGCAGGCTCGAAACCGAGCATCGGATAGTAGGACATGGCGTCCGGGGCGGAGAGCAGTATCAAGGACACGTCGTCGCCGATGATGGCCTGGGTGCGCTTGACAAGTTCCTTGCCGATACCCAGCCCCTGGTACCGCTGGTCGACGGCCAGGTCCGACAGATAGCAGCAATACGCATAATCGGTCAGCGAGCGGGCCACCCCCACCAGCTCATTATCCACCCAAGCCGACAGAGAGAGGCAAGGCGCGGCGAACATGCGCGCGATTCTCGGGAGATTGGCGGTCGGGCGCTTGATGCCGGATTGATCGAAGACACGGACGACATCGAGCGGATCGAGGGGGAAGTTATGGCGATATTCGACGGTGATGTTTTTCATTGGTTCACGGGTGTAAAGAGTTCGCGCATGGCGCGTTTGCATTCAAAATATTGCCATTGCGGGCACGGGAAGAAACCTCTTGTATGCAATAGTATAACCAGCGGTCATCCATGCCTGTGGACGATACGCCCCAAGCGGGCGGAGGCAGCGGGATCTGCCGGTTCATGGCGTGACAGCGCCGGAGCGCGCCAGAAGCCATGATGCCACCGGGTGGCCGCCAACTCCCTCGCCGGCATGCCGTACGTTGATTCAAGCGCCTCCGACCTGTTAAAATATATGCAAATTTCAATAAATAAACCCGTAAATAACCCGGATTTTTCAGATACAAGGAATGTGCTTAGCCAATGAAAGCCATTATATTCTGCACCAGTTTCATAAAAGATGCGCCATCCTGGGAAAGCCGGTATCAACGGTGGCTCGACTACTACGAAAACATACCAATCAATGCAATAAAAAAAATAATGATTGACGATGGTTCGCCATTTCTTCCACCTGCCGAAATCATCAAGACGGTTTCCCATAAAGATACGCTGATTTCAAATGACGAGAAAAATCTCATCATTCGCTTCGATAACAATCTGGGGCGACAAAGCGGGATTGATTATCCTGGCTGGTGGCGGAGCTTTCTCCACTCCATCAATGTGGCAAATGAATTAGGCGTCGATAAAATCATCCACATCGAGTCGGACGCCTATATTATGTCGCCGCACCTGGCAAATTTCATCAATGAAATAGAATCAGGCTGGAACGTCCTATGGTCTCCACGCCATCGTTTTCCAGAGACTGCCATTCAAGTCATCTGCAGAGATCAGTTTGGCATTTTTGAGAAATTCAAGGACGACAACCCGAGCCTGGCTTTCCCGGATATCGCTGAAAATTTGCTTCCTTTCACAACTGTACACAAGCAGTTCAAAGGCGACCGCTACAGCGATTTCACGAAAAACAGATGGATATTCCGTTCGCGAAAATTCAACAAGATCCCGATCTTTCAGCGGGAATTTTTCTGGGAAACGATACCGCCAGATGCTGACTTTGTCACCCAGGGGGTTAGCCGTCAACAATTCACCTATCGACGGGGCGAAGAAGCCTGACTGTGTCACGCTGAAAATTCGCCAATGCGCACATGCCTGGCGATGCCCCTTCCTATCCAATATCGAATAGACTTGGCAAGGATGTAAATATATTGCTACCCTCACAATTGAAAGAACGCGTGTACGCCCCCCTTGTCGTTTCTTTTTTTCTTGTTGCCGGTATTTCACCGGCACTCGCGACCACAATAGACGAGGATCGGACACGAGGCGACATACATGGCTTGTTTGAGATAAGGGATGCTGCCGTCAAGTTTATTGCAGCAGAAAATCTCAAAAATGGAACAAGATGGCAAGTCATGCAGCCGAACCGGAAGATTCTGGTTACCAAATGCGCAGCGCCTTTGCGTGCCGCATGGGTTCCGAAAAGCCACGGCCTGTCTGGGCCGAATGTTGCCGTGAGTTGCGCCAAGACCGTCAATCCCGCGATACAGCATAATTGGGAAGTGTTTGTGCCAGTTAGCCGTTAAAGGGGGCATCGCGCATAAATGATCGCTTGGGAAGCCAAGATCGAATGGGCGCAAAGGCCAGTTCCGCCATTGGCGCATGGACAACGGCGTTGGACGTCGTGGATGCCGGCTCAATTGAAACGCAAGCCACGAAATAGATATCAAGGCAATTGGGCCATGGACGAATAAAAGCAATCCTCCCGCACCGGACCTGACAACATGCGATAAAAAAGCCAGTCAAATGACTGGCTTTTCTTATTATGTCGGACTTTCTTGGAACTGTTTTGCACTATCACAAATCTCATACCATGCAGGCTTGGAGCCAACATGCACATGGAATTGTATTCTTGCCTCAGGGTCATCATCCAGGCAATTGACTGAGATGGGAAATGAATCATTCTCTGAGCCAATTTCCCCTAAAGAAGTTCCGCATTTTTTGCAAAAAGTTCTTGCATATGTAAACGGAGGCTCCGGCTCATAGCGTTGAATGAATTCCCGTCCCGCCAGCAAGGTAAATGATTTTTTATCAACGAAGGCCAAGGCGCTCGCTCCAGCCTTCCGACAACGGGAACAGTGACACATGCCCATCATTGCCGGAGGGGATGCCAATTCAAACTTTACCGAGCCACAGCAGCAACTGCCTTTGATCATGAGGAGTCCTTTTTGAAAGTTGACACTGTATTTTTACACAGCATTTCCAAAAAGACAAGTCACACATGATTCAGAAAGCTCCGTGCGCACGGGGCTGCCGCGCAGCGGGGAATTGCTGCCGCATCACCGGATATCGGCAGACTACTCTTGGCCATCAGGGCCAGATCATCTCCAGACCGACCATCTTGACGACGAAGAAGGTGACGAGCCCCAAGCCCAGGAGCGTTAGCACGAAGAGTGCGGCCACCTTGCCGCCCGCGCGCAGCACCGCGCGCGCCTCTTGCTCTTTCCCCTTCTTCCCTTGATCGTAATGCCACTTGATGGCGAAGAACATGCCCGTGCAAAGCACGAGAGCCTTGAACGTAACGAAGACTATAGGGGTCCAATCCATCATTTTGAGTATTTCCAGGTTTTATTACTTGATACTGTCTATCGTGAGGAGCACTTCCCCAAAACGCTGCTTCCGCAACTACGGTTCAAACCATCCCCCAGGGCATCCTGCGTGACTCTTTCATTATAGCCAGCTATGAAATATCAAGAGCACCGAGCGCCGTGATTTGCCGAATGCGGATGAGCGAGGTGAAAACGTCAGCGACGGCCATGCAAGGATGGTGTTGCTGCAGGTTCTGACACATACTACTTTAAAACAATATCCATACATTGAGACAAAATGTCCCAGTTGCAAACCATACAAGATTGAAACCTGACCATCTGCATGCCGCGCCTGGCCGGGAATAATGGGCCACGTTTTTTGCAGCTTGCGGAGGCGTTGCAGGCGGCGGTGGCAGAAGGATCGCTGACACCGGGTGACCGCCTGCCTCTGCAGCGCCGGTCGGCGGCACGTGTGCATCCCCCCGAATTACTCAGGGAAACCATTGCCAACTGCGATAGTCGCCGCCTTCACCGCAATCATTTCGGCCCCCGGGAGGCCCCTGTCAGCATTGGTCAGCACCGCCACATACAGCTGTTTCTCGGGCAGACGCAAAGCATAGGTGGAAAAGCCGGGAATGCCGCCGCCATGTGACTGCATTGGCATGCCGCGCATCTTGCGCACGCTCCATCCGTAGCCATAGGGAACACTTTTGCCGTCGGCCAGGACATGGGCGGTAAACGCTTTCTGCTGGCTGGAAGGCTTAAGCAGTGTGCCGGCGCTGACGGCGGCATCCCAGCGCGCCAGGTCGTCCACCGTGGACACGAGCGCTCCGGCCGCATACGGCAGCGTCATGCTGACCGCCTTGCCTGGTTCGAAGCCGGAGCCGGCACTGCTGCGCGTATAGCCCTTGGCGCGCATCGCACTGCCACGCTCATGGCCTTCGTAAGCGCTGTCGTGCATACCGAGCGGCACGAAAATGCGCTGCTCGACGAATTTGGCATACGACAGGCCTGAGACCTTCTCGATAATTGCACCCAGCAAGAAGTAACCCGAATTACTGTACGAATAGCGCGTGCCTGGCTCGAACTGGAGCGCATCGTTCTTGAAGCTGTCTATCATCTGACTCACCGTCTGATCCGTATTCATTCCCGCCTCAAAGGTCGGCTTGTTGGTAAAGTTTGCGATGCCCGAGGTATGCGTCAGCAGATGCTCGATCGTAATGCGCTTGCCTCCGCTGGGGTAGTCGGGCAGGAACTTCCGGATGTCGTCGTCCAAAGCCAGCTTGCCTTCATCCGCCAGCATCAGGATGCCGGTGGCGGTGAACTGTTTGCTGATAGAGGCGATGCGCATCACGGTGTCCGGGGTCATGGGCAGGCCCTTGGTCACATCGGCCATGCCATACGCCTTGCGAAACACGGTAAGGCCGGCCTGCGTGACAATGACGGTGGCGCCAGGCTCGTTTGCCTTGAACAGGGGCGCGATCTCGCTGTCGATACGTGCGGCCAGCGCCTCTTCTTCGCTGGCCCCAGTGACGCTTGCAGGAGCGGTAGTGGAGGCGGAGTCAGCATGGCTGGCGGGAGCTTGCAGCACCAAAAGCAGTGCCAGCAGCAGCGGTGAGGCGAGGCGACGCGAGTAAAGTTTCGACATATGGAGATCCCGTTGAAAGTGGCTCGGCAGCGCGACCGTTCGCGCCAGCTCAGTAAGGAAGATAAAGAGGATGACGGCAAAGAACCAGCGGCTTGCGACGAACTGCATTTTCGGCGGACAAGCGGAAGAAAAACGTCGTTTTTTTAGCACGCACCGGGCTGGTCGAACGGATTGCCGTTTTTGCCAGTATTTACTTGAACATACAGTCGCCTTGTTGCACAATCAGCCATTTTCCTGGTGGGAGATGCACGATGAGTGACCAGAAAGCGGCCGGCGCCCTGACGATGGCAGATGTGACGGCCAGCGAGATCGCGGGCGATCAAACGCCGCAGCCGGCCAGTGCCGCGCCCTTGGCGAACTGCGCCAACTGCCAGGCGCCGCTAGGCGGCGCGTTTTGCCAGGCCTGCGGCCAGCCGGCCCACATCCACCATTCACTGCTGCACCTGGCCGAAGAAGTCGTGCACGGCATCCTGCACTTCGACGCCAAGGCTTGGAAGACGCTCCCGCTGCTGGTGGCCTTTCCGGGCCGCCTGACGCGCCGCTACATCGACGGCCAGCGCAAGAACTATGTATCCCCGCTGGCGCTGTTCCTGTTCATGGTCTTCCTGACCTTCTTCGTCACCTCGTTCGGCAGCGGCCAGCTTCTCAGCCGCGACGCCAATATCGCCTCGCTGACCAACCACGCCGCGTCCGCCAAGCTCCGGGTCGAGCGCAATGAGCAGGCGCTGGAGGAGGCCCGCAAGGCCAATACCGGGGTCGCTGGTGTCGAAAAGGCGCTGGCCGTTTCGCGCAAGCTGCAACACGAAGCCGAGCAACGCCTGCTGTACGTCGCATCGCCCGAAAAAGTGAACAGTGAGGAGGCAATTGAGCTGAGAGAGCCCGGTTGGTTCGACAAGACTGTCTCCAGGATCGCGTCCAGCCCGCCCAATCCCGACGCCACGTTTCCGGAGTTGGAAAAAACCTTTCATCACGCCGCAGAGAATCCCGAGTTGGCGTTTTACAAGCTCAAGAACACGATCTACAAGTTCTCGTTCCTGCTGATCCCGATCTCGCTGCCCTTCATGTGGCTGATGTTTTTCTGGAAGCCTGGCGTGACCATGTACGAGCATGCGGTGTTCGTGCTGTACTCGCTGTGCTTCATGTCCTTGCTGTTGACCGTGCTGATACCGCTATCGATACTCAACCAGGGCTGGCTGATCGGATTGCTGGTGTGCCTGGCGCCGCCCCTGCACATGTTTCTGCAGCTACGCGGCACCTACAACCTGGGCAAATGGGGCGCGCTGTGGCGCACTTGCATGCTGCTGGTAGTGGCCAACATCGTGTTTTGCGTGTTCCTCGTGCTGGTGTTGATGAAGAGCGTGCATTAGGGTCACAAAAACAGGGGGGATTCGGGGCGGGCTGGGCAGGTAGACACAGCCCATCGAATCTCACACACAGGGCGCTAAAGCGTCCTGCTCGCTTTCGCCAGGCAATAAAAACCGCCCGAAGGCGGTTTCTTTATTTCCTGGCGGAAGCGGTGTAATGCGAATAACTAGGCTTTATGCAGCTTCTACGTGCCGCACAACACCGGTACCTACCAAACTACCTACACGAAAATATCTGTACAAAAAAGTCTTAACATACTCCTATACATGGATACTGCTCAACAACACTCCATGTTGCCATTTGAAATGGCATCTTGTTGATTTAAGTCAAATCCTTGTCAAAACTGAACCAAGATCAACATCTCCGTGAGAGACTGACTTTAAGAGATGGAGTCAGCGCTATGCACTTCAACAATAAGTATCACCCCAATGACTATGCCTTCCTCATCACGACCGTCCTCCTGGTGGATGGGCGCTATCGAGGTCGAATTTGGGTTTCTAAGCGAGGTGACGACGGCGTCGTCCGTGCCCCAACAGGGTTTATCGAAACGCCAGGCGCGCTAAAATCAATTCAGGCTATAAGAGTCGAGGCTTCAGCCTATGCTAAGGAGCTGATACAGAGCGGCGTACTTACAAGCATCCTGGGTGCACTGGTAGAGGACACAGCCAAAAACCATTACTTCTGAGCAACCCAACACCGGTGTAAAAATTGATGTCGTCCATCATGATCAATGTGGACTCCCGCACTTCTATCAAAGTCAAAAAGTAAAGCTATCGACTAAAGGCCGAAAGACTCTCACTTGTCGCGCTCCTCCGGCAAGAAAACGCATAACAAACCTGATTTCTCCCTGCTTCTTTTGCTTTGTATAATGCTTTATCGGCGGCCTCGACCAGTTCAATAGGCTCATTTTCTAAATGAATCGGAGAAAATGCCTCCACACCAATACTGACCGTAACAACCCCAAGCGGATTTCCAGTATGTGAAATTTCCATCGATTGAACAGCACCACGAATACTCTCGGCAACGGCCAATGTGCCGGCGAGATCAGTTCCGGGCAGTAACACGACCATCTCCTCACCGCCATAGCGGGCCGCAAGATCCCCTGGCCGGCGCATACTATAGGCCAGCACTTTACCAATTTTCCTTAAACACTCATCGCCAGCCACATGACCGTAAATATCATTGTACTTTTTAAAGAAATCAACATCGATCATAATTAATCCAAGCGAGCTTTCCCCACGCTGCGCTCGATTAAACTCTCCCATTAACGACCCGTCAAAATGACGCCGATTCGCTAGTCCTGTCAGTCCATCCTGATTAGCAAGTCGAGATAAAGTTTCATTAATTAATTCCAACTCGACGCCAGCCAACATTAACTTCTGCTCAGTTTGTGATCGAATATTTATTTGCCTAGCCATACGATAGCCAAGGGATGATATAAGTAAAACCAATATTCCACCAACCATAAATTGGAGGTAAACATCGCTGCGCCAACTTCCTAATACTTCATCTTGAGACAATGCTGCGGAGACAACCAAAGGATATTCCTCTACCCTTCTATAGCTATTAATACGTGTAACACCGTCCAATTTTGACTTTATTGATGCCGTACCTACCGGCCCCTTGGAAAGATAATCCTTAAACAATGGAAACTGGGATATATCCTTACCAAGCATTTTCTCGTCAAATGGTCTTCTCAGCAAAAGTATGCCTTCTCCATTTGCGATAAAAATCGCGCCTCGCTCGCCTATTGAAAATTTGTCATAGAATTCTTTAAAATATTTCATATCAATTGTAGCAAGGGCGACTCCACCGAAACTGCCATCAGGAAGATTAATGCGCCGCGATACAGTAATAATCCAATCGCCAGTCGACTTGCTGCGTACAGGTGGACCGATATGAGGGCCACGTTCGGCATTACTTTGATGATGCTTAAAATACTCTCGATCAGCATTGTTCAAATTCTTCAGCAACACTTTCTGAGAATTGACCAGCCAGCTTCCATCTTTGGCATAAACAAATATCCCATGCAACTGGGGCAACTCCGCCACGCGCATAGCCAGCAGCTCATGAATACGGTTCAGCTCAAGGTCAGAGATGCCATCCTTTTCTATTCGCTCTACCAATCCAATCAATGCGGTATCAGTTTCTTTGATCGTGTCATAGGCATGCTGGGCTACCGACTGCGCCAGATTAGCACTTTCCCGGGCGGCTTCGCTTAGCTGCACGTCTCTTGCACGCCATGCCATCCAGACCTGAATTGCAAGAAGTGACATACAAACCACGACAACAAATGTGATCGCCAGCGGCAACAAGGAAAAGCGCTTGAAGCCCGAACCCATCATCCGCGCCGGCAAGCTATTTGAATCGGCCATGGAATAACTCCCATTTACATGTGGAAAAGATTGTGCGCCAAATAGCGCTCCAAATACTCACACATCGTAACAAATAAGATGTAAAAAAGTTAAAAACAACACTACCACCTCACAATCTCGAATGGATGTCGAACAGTCCACATTTTTGTAAAAATTGAGTTACAGGGCAATCCAACCACAACCGTGAGGGCATTCCGCGCAAAAAAATCAATATGACAAAAAAATGCGTCAAAACGCTCGCCCCCTCTTCGCCCCGCCGCGTCAGTCCTCATGCGCCGTGGGCCATGGCGCAAATTTGAGTCAAAGGAACCCGAACTAGCGGGAAGGTGTGGAGGGGGGCAACTGCGCGCGCCGGGGCCAAAACGGGCTTTTTTCTTGCTTCTGGTGCAACAACATTCGTCGGGATGTGAAAAAGCCGCCTCGTAGGCGGCCTCTGAGGTGGCTGGGGCGCGGCTGGGCTATCGCTGCCTTGCCCTGATGGTTATCGCGGCATGGAGGTCATCATGAAGGAACGTGGGGTCTTAATAGTCACAAATAATTAAGAAGCTATTATCAAAATATTCGCCGATGACAAGCCAGCGTTGCAGCCGATTGAAGTCGGCAGAGCCATAACACCATTTGAGTCAAAGGTGAGAGTAACTGACATAGTCGAGTTGATTAGCAATTCAAATATCCCCTGTTTCCCGTCGCAGCCGTGACCGTCCTTACGGCAATATTTGAGATCTACACTAGCCCCTTTCTCTATATAACCGACATTTTGCCCAGGGGTGGGACAATCACAACAATTAAAATTATTCTGGGACACAGCTAAAGTAACTGCAATGTCAAACTTATTCAAAATAGTAATGTCTCTTAGAACTGCCATTGCAGCCTCCAAATTATGATTATCGTTATGAAATTTCACAACAAGTCATCGTAGCATCAAAAACGCGAACCTAAAAAATTATTTTTCTGCAAACCAATTTCGGCACAGCATGATGCGACGGTTAGTAATCGATCGTTTGCGCAGTAACAAAGCTCCGGCAAATACCTTATCTAGCTGAAAGCGGAAACCGTAGACCAAGCCCCGCATAGCGATAGCAACTCAAATTTCTCCGCGGCACCAGCACCAAACGACGCCATAGAGCGCGAATAGATAAGCTCCCTCGTTGTCACGCCAGGATCAACAGAAACAGCTCAAAGTGCGTCAAAATGCGTCAAATCGCATGCCCCCTCTTCGCCCCGCCGCGCCAGTGCTCATGCGCCTTCGGCCATGGCGCAAATTTGAGTCAAAAGACCCCTAACTAGCGGGCAGGTGTGGAGGGGGGACAACTGCGCGCGCCGGGCCGAAATGGGCTTTTTTCTTGCTTCTGGTGCAACATCATTCAGCTGGACGTGAAAAAGCCGCCTCGTGGGCGGCTTGTGCGGTGGCTGGGGTGCGCTGGCGCGGCTGGGCTGTCGCGGCCCCGCCGCGCCAGCTATCGTGGCGTGGTGGTCATCCTGCGCGGCCGGCGCGCGCCTTGGCCGCCTGCTCCTTGTCGTAGTCGTCGCGGCAATCGGCATCGCAGAACAACAGCTCTGGCGCCAGCGCCTCGTCGCAGTAGTGACAGCAGCCGTCCGCCACAAGGCCAGGGCGGCGGCGCACGGCGGCCAAGCCGCGCGCCACCTCGGCGAAGATGATCTTGTCCGTGTTGTCGACGTGGTCACTCATGCCGTGCCCTCCGCCTTGGCCAGCTCATACGGGGCGAACTTCACCACTTCCACGCCGGCCCATTCGTTAATCGCCATGAACTGCGACTGCAGCGGCACCAGCTCATTGCGCGCGAAGACGCGCGCGGCCGGTTCAACGGCGCCGAAGCCGCCTGCATTGTTCGGCAGGATGCCCATGAGCTGGGGCGGCACGCGGTGCGCGGCCAGTTGATCGTCGCGCGTGACGCTCTTGATATTGAAAAACTCATCCTTGGCGGCCACGTCCGACACCGGCAAAATCTGGATACCGTCCTTCTTGCCGTTCGGCGCGTACATGAACAGGTTGCGGAAGTTGCCCGGCCCCTTGCTGTCGCGCATGGCCTGCCGCAGGTTGTCCACGTCCTGCGTGTTCGCCGCGGCGTCCGTCATGTAGAAAACGAAACCGGCATGCGAGCCGTTCTTGTAATACTTGCGACGGAACAAGGTTGCCGCCTCGTTGAGCCAGGCCGATTGCAAGGCACTCAGGTACTGCGGCACGCCGTACAGCTCCTGGTTCACGTCCGGTTCCATCAAGTGAAAGACGCGGCCCTTGTCGAACTGGTGCGCCGTGCTGTGATTGGTGACAAAGAAATACGTGTCCCAATCGACGCCGCGCCGCATGTACTTGGCCAGCGCATGCGCATAGCTCAACGGACGCCCGCTGCGGCTGGGCCTGTCTTCCAGGTAGCAGTTGCCGAAGGTGAGGAAGTCGAGCGCCAGGCGTTTAAATGCATCGCGCGACAAATACTTGCTGGGCACCAGGGTGGACGCCAGCACGTTGGCCTTGAAGTGAATGGCGCTTGAGTGATGCACGCCGGCATTGAATGACTTGGCCAGGCCGGCCAGGTTGATGGGCGGCTCATACCATTGGCCGTTCTTCCAGCATTCGAAGCAATCGAGAATGTCGGCGTGCTCGAGCACGGGCGTCGGGTCGCCAAAGGAAAACGCCTCGATTCCGGCGGCGGCCGGCGCCGTGGCCGCTGGTGATGGCGCGCCCTGGGCCTGCTGGCCGCGCGCGCGCAAGTGTCGTGCTTTTCTCAAGAATAAATCTCCATGAAAGAGTGGTGGTTATCGGTGGTGCCTTCGAACGGTTCGTGATCGAGGGCGTGCATGCAGGCCCACGCCAGGTCGGCGTGGCCGGTTTCGTCGCTGCGGCCGGCGACATAGGTCACGTGCCGCCCGCTGGGGGTGAGGGTCTTGTGGATGGCCATGAACGATTGCGCGATGTCCGTCCAGCCGGCGTCAAACTCCAGCCGGCCCTTGCTGATGATGTTTTTGGCCTTCAAGACCATGCGGGTTTTGACTTCCGGCGAGTAATTCAGGGCCGTCACAGCGGGGAAGAAGCCCCGCACAATCGGCAGCACGCCGATGCCCATGCCGGTCGTGTCGATGCCGATGTATTCAACGTTGTAGCGCTGGGTCATCTGGCGGATGGCGTCGGCGTGATCCTCGAAGCTTTGCCCGCGCCACTGGTGGCGCTCCAGGATGCGGAACTTGCCGCCGGCCGTCATGGGCGGCGCCAGCACCACGCAGCCGGCGCTGTCGCCGTTCAAGGCCGGGTCGTAGCCGATCCACACGGGCCGGTTGCCGAATGGGCGCAGGCCCAGCAACGGCTTGTAGTCGTCCCACTCGACCCAGGAATCGACCATGCAGCGCTGCAGCTCGGCCAGCGGGAAGACCGAGGCCGAGTCGTCAATAAAATTGCACATCAGCAGGTTATCGAACTGGTCCGGGCTGTATTCGAAGTTGCGCAGCTCGTCGATGTCGAACAGGTTGCAGCCGCCGCGCTCGGCGTCCAGGATGGTGACGATCTGGCGCCAG
This sequence comes from Janthinobacterium sp. SUN100, assembly GCF_030397705.1. Classification (NCBI taxonomy): domain Bacteria; kingdom Pseudomonadati; phylum Pseudomonadota; class Betaproteobacteria; order Burkholderiales; family Oxalobacteraceae; genus Janthinobacterium; species Janthinobacterium sp. SUN100. The sequence continues at coordinate 763,731 of NZ_JAPUBU010000002.1, forward strand.
ATCTTGTCCTCGCCCGTGTAGCCAGACGACAAGCGGCCATGGCTCACATCGATACTCACCTGGTCGGCCTTGGCGCGGCGCTTGTTGAACAGCTCGCCCGTCCAGAACGGATAGGCCTGGTGCGTGGTCGAGGATGGCGTGGAAAAGTAGGTCTTGCGCCACTTCTTGTGGATGGCCATGCCCGAGGCCACCTTGTTGAGTTCCTGGAAATTCTGCGTCCAGAAGAATTCATCGAAGTAGAAATTGCCGTGGTAGCCCTGCGCCGTGCGCGCGTTGGTGCCCAGGAAATACAGGTGCGCACCGTTCGGCAGCACGATGGGGTCACCCGTCAATTCGATGCCGGCCGCCTCGCGCGCGAATTGCACGATGTATTGCTTGAAGACGTGGGCTTGCGACTTCGACGCGGACAGGAAAATCTGGTTGCGGCCCGTCGCCATGGCGTCGGCCAGCGCCTCACGGGCAAAGTACCAGGTGGCGCCGATCTGGCGCGACTTAAGGATGGCGCGCGTGCGCTGGTCGCCGTTGCGGTACCAGACCTTTTGATAGTCGAAAAGCGAGTCCTGGAAGGCGTCGAGCAGCTGGATTTTCTGCTCTTCGCTGAAGTCGTTGCGCGTCGGCTTCTTCTTCGGGCCGGCATTGCGGTTCGCCAGCTTGGGATTGAGATCGACCTCGTTGCCGCCCGGTTGCTCATAGCGGCGCACGCGCGCCATCTGCACGATGGTGCGCGCCAGCAGATCGATTTCCTTGTAATCACTGCCGCTCTTGACCTCTTTTTCGATCAGTTTCACCAGGCGCAGCTCTGCCGAGGCTTCGACATGCTCGATGGCCTGCGCCTTGTCCCACTCGTCGCGCTCTTTCCAGCTATTGATGGTGCTGCGCTTGATGCCCAGGTGGCGGGCGATGGACGAAATGCGCCAGCCCTTCCAGTACAGGGCGCGCGCGGCACGGCGCGGCTCGGATTCGGGCACGGCCAGTTCGCCGATGATTCCATCGACGGTTTGTTCGGTTGTTTTCTCGATTGTCAGCATGCCGCCAGCGTAGGCCGCGCGCGCGCGGAGCGGGGAAAGGCAAAAGTCGCTATGGCCCATAGCAACCCGCACCGCATTGAATCGCAGCGCCAAGACGTTGACCATGGCGTTATCCGATCAACCGAGAACGCTCACCATGTCCAAATCGAAATTTTTCCGCGTCGCCACCGAAGGCGCCACCACGGACGGCCGCAACATCGACCGCGCCACCATCGAACAGATCGCCGCCACCTACAACCCGAAGACCTACGGCGCGCGCATCTGGCTCGAACACATTCGCGGCATCCTGCCCGACAGCCAGTTCAAGGCCTACGGCGACGTGATCGCGGTGAAAGCCGAGGAAGTCGACACCGACAGCGGCAAGAAACTGGCCCTGTTCGCGCAGATCGAACCCACGCCGGAGCTGATCGCCATCAACAAGGCGAAACAAAAGCTCTACACCAGCCTGGAAATCCAGCCCGACTTTGCCGACTCGGCGCAGCCCTATCTGGTCGGCCTGGGCGTCACCGACAGCCCGGCCAGCCTGGGAACCGAGGCGCTGCAATTCTCCGCCAGCCGCAAGCAGCAAAGCACCAACCTGTTTACCTCCGCCGTCGAGGTCACGCTGGAATTTGACGAGCCGCAGGGCATCAAGCTGGCGGACGCCGTGAAAAACCTGCTGTCGCGCTTTTCGAACAAATCCGGCGCCGACGCCGCGCAGTTCGCCGACATCAGCGAAGCCGTACAGGAGCTGGCCGGCCACGTCGTCACCGCCAACGACAACTATGCCGATGCCCTCAAGCGCCTCGATGCCACGGAAAAGGCGCAGAAAGCGACGCAGGACGAGCTGGCCACCTTCAAGGCGCAGATGGACGAGGCGCCCGGCAACGGCCCGCGCCGCCCGGCCGCCACCGGCAACGACGGCGCCGTGCAGACCGAGTTTTAAGCGCGCGCCATCCACCAATACCCCATTCAACAACGGAGCACTGATTTATGAAAAAGCAAACACGCCAGGTCTTTGGCCAGTATGAAACCCGCCTGGGCCAACTGAACGACACGGACAACGTGGCCAAGACCTTCAGCGTCACGCCCAGCGTGCAGCAGAAGCTGGAAACGAAGATGCAGGAATCGAGCGAGTTTCTGTCGAAAGTGAACATCATCGGCGTGACCGAGCAGGAAGGCGAAAAGCTGGGCCTGGGCGTCTCCGGCCCGATTGCCGGCCGCACCAATACCAAGGACAAGGAACGCAAGACGCGCGACCTGTCCACCCTGGACGGCACCAAATACCGCTGCGAGCAAACCAACTTCGACACGCATTTGAACTATGCCAAGCTGGACGCCTGGGCCAAATTCCCCGACTTCCAGTCGCGCGTGGCCAATGCCATCCTCACCCGCCAGGCGCTCGACCGCATCGTCATCGGCTTCAATGGCGTAAAAGCCATGGCCGACACCGATCTGGACGCCAATCCGCTGCTACAGGACGTCAATAAAGGCTGGCTGCAGCACCTGCGCGAGCTGGCGCCCGAGCGCGTGCTGGGTCTGGTGGCCAGCGGCATGCCGGGTAAGGTCATCATCGGCGACGTGGTCGATGCGGACTATGCCAATCTGGACGCAGCCGTCACCGATGCCGTCAACCTGCTGGACCCGTGGTATCAGGAAGACACCAATCTGGTGGCCATCGTCGGCCGCAAGCTGTTGAACGACAAGTATTTTCCAATGGTCAACACCAAGCAGGCGCCCACGGAAACCCTGGCGGCCGACATCATCATCAGCCAGAAACGCATCGGCGGCTTGCCGGCCGCGCGCGTGCCGTTCTTCCCCGACAACGCCATTCTCATCACGCGTTTCGACAATCTGTCGATCTATTTCCAGGAAGGCGCGCGCCGCCGTCGCGTCGAGGACGTGCCCAAGCGCGACCGCATCGAGAATTACGAATCGTCCAACGACGCCTACGTGATCGAAGACCTGGGCCTGGCCGCACTGGTGGAAAACATCGAGCTGAAAGACAAGTGATGGCCAACCAGTCCCCCGCCCTGCGCCACCGCGCGCGCATGCTGGCCGAGCGCACGGCCGGCGCCGCCGCGCCGCAAGGCGTCACCACCGGCACGGCTTACGAAATGATGCTCTACAAGCTGGCCGATGACCGGCGCCGCCTGAAATCCATCCAGTCGGTCGAACGCAAGATCGAAGTCAAGGCCACCTTGCTGCCCGACTATGCGCAATGGATCGACGGCGTGCTGGCCGGCGGCAAGGGCGCCCAGGATGACGTGTTCGCCACCCTGCTGGTATGGCACATCGACACGGGCGAGTACGAGCGCGCCCTGGTCATGGCCGCCTACGCCCTGGAACACAAGTTCACGCTGCCAGAGACCTACAGCCGCGACATCGCCACCCTGATGCTGGACGAATTTGCCGAAGGCTACCTGCACGGCAAGCTGGCCAGCGACCCGCAGCACGCGGCCCAGGTGCTTGGCACCGTCGAACAGTTGACGGCCGCCAGCGACGCGCCCGACCAGGCGCGCGCCAAGCTGCACAAGGCCATCGGCCTGGCCATGATCGCCGTGCTCGATCAGGCCGACGACACCGACATCGCCCCGGCGCTGGTTGCGCAGGCGGAAGCGGCCATGGGCCAGCTGAAACGCGCCCGCGCCCTGTCCGAGTCGTGCGGCGTCAAGAAAGATATGGAACGGCTGGAGCGGCGCATCAAGCGCGCGGCCGGTTCCACGTAAAGAGCATCCCCCGCAGCACGGCGGCACGGGGGGATTCTGGCCAACCCTTTGACCTGATGAACCCCGTCCACCGCCCATTTTTGAAAGCGCCCCGTATGTCCTTCATGGCCCTGCCCCCGTCAACCCAGCCTGGCGCCGCCCCGGCACCGCCAGCGCCGGCCGCCGGCATCATCGAGAACGACGGCTGGTTTCCCGATATGGCTTTGGTGGACATGCGGGACGCCATGCGCCTGGACGGCACCGTCACCGACGCGCGCCTGGTGCAAGCCGTGGTCGATGCCATCCTGCACGTCAACCGCGAGCTGGCCGACTGGCAAGGCCAGCAGGCCGCTGCCGGTATCGCCACCCTTATGGACGTGCCTGCCACGCGCATCAACCGCGAATCCCGCCTGCTGGCGCAGTACCGGCGCGCCGTCTACAGCACGGCGAAAGCCGATCTGATCGAGCGCTACCGCGATTACGACAGCACGGCCACGTCCGTGAGCGACAAGAAAAGCATGGAGTGTCTGGACGAGGCACCCGGCGCGCAGCGGCGCAATGCGCAATGGGCGATTGCCGATATCGTCGGCCGCACGCACCTGACCGTGGAATTGATCTGATGCAGGTACGCACGCAGCAGCACGACACGGTGGACGCCCTGGTGTGGCGCTACCTGGGCGACGGCGCGGGATACGTCGAGCACACCCTGGAAATGAATCCCGCACTGGCGCGCCACGGCGCCGTGCTACCGGCCGGGCTGGTCGTCACCCTGCCTGAGCCGGCACCCAGCACGGGTCAGGTGGCCGCGGACATCGTGCAGCTATGGGATTAATGCAGTAATCCACCATTTTTACCGTCATGAAAAATCTATCTAACTTCACCCCGGAGAATCAAGCAATGTCCGCAGAATCGTTTGGTGGTTTCGCCACCCTGGTCAAACTGTACGGCTTCAAGGCGGCGCTGGGCATGGTCGGCGCCGCCATGCTGTACATCGTGCTGCCGCCGTTGAACAGCGACGGCACCTTCAACAAGGGCGAATTTGTCGCCCGCCTGGCCTGCGCCGGCGTCTTCTCGTGCCTGCTGGGCGGCACCGTGTATCAGCTGCTGTGCGCCCAGCTCCCGGCCATCGGCGCCATGGTCAACGCCAGCGCCATCGACCTGATCGTGGGCGCCCCCGGCTGGTGGGTATCGCGCGCCGTGGCCCTGTGGTTCCAGCGCCGCAGCGACAAGGACATCGCCGAGCTGGTCAAAGACGCGAAGGAACACTGATGGCCACCATGGAAAATCCCCTGATCGCACGCGTCATCGACGCCATCCTGCGCGCCGAAGGCGGCTATGTAAACGACCCGGCCGACAAAGGCGGCGAAACCAACTTCGGCATCACCTTGGCGGTGGCGCGCGCCAACGGCTACACGGGGCCGATGCGCAATATGCCCGTGGCTGTGGCGCGCACCATCTACACGGCCCGCTACATCACGGAACCGAAGTTCGACCAGGTGCTGGCCCTGCATGCCGGCATCGGCGCCGAAGTGATCGACACGGGCGTGAACATGGGGCCGCACCGCGCGGCCGAGTTCCTGCAGCGCTGGCTGAACGGTTTTAATGACACCGGCGCGCGCTACCCGGCCCTGTTCGTCGACGGCCGCCTGGGCGCGCAGTCGCTGGGTGCGCTGGCCGCTTTTCTCAAATGGCGCGGCCAGGATGGCGCCGCCGTGCTGCTGCGCGCCCTGAACGGCTTGCAGGCGGCGCACTATCTGGAAATTACCGAGGCCAACAAGACCCAGCGCCGTTTTCTGTTCGGCTGGATCAAGGAACGGGTAGCCATGTGAACGCGACCACCTGGCGCCTGCTGGCCGCTGTTCTCCTGTGCGGCGCCATCGCAGGCTGGACGACGCAGGGCTGGCGCAAGGACGCCAGCATCGCCGCGCTGCAGCGGGCGGCGGCCACCGACAAAACAAGCGCCGCCACCGAACTGGCCCAAGCCACCGCCCGCGTGCTCACACTGGAGCGCGCCGCCGGCGCCACCCTGGCGCAGCGCGCCAATCACCTCACCGAGGAGCAATCCCATGCGAAAACTGAACGTAGCCGTTTCAATGCTGATGTGCGCAGCGGCGCTGTGCGCGTGTCAATCCCCGTCACCAGCGGCCAGTGCGCCGCAAGCGCAGATTCCGCCGCTGCCGCAGGCCATCGGTACCAAACGCGCGCCAAACTTGACCCAGCGACTGCGGCAGATCTTGACGCCATTGCCGGCGACGGCGACGACGCCACCCGGCAACTGAACGCCTGCATCGACGCCTACAACCTAGTACGAGACACCTACCATGTACAAACCGAATAGCCTGCGCCAGCACCTGGCCGCCGCCATCCCCGACCTGCAGCGCGACCCCGACCGCCTGCTGGTCTTCGCCGACGAGGGCAACGTGGTGGCCAGTGCCACCGCCTCCCTGTCCTTCGAATACCGCTTCAAGCTCAACCTGATCGTCACCGACTACGCGGGCGACGCCGACGCCATCATGGTGGCCCTGATCGCCTGGCTGAAAGTCCACCAGCTTGACCTGATGGCCAATGAGGAAACGCGCAAGCACGGCATCGCCTTCGAAGTGGACTTCAACAACCATGAAACGGTCGATATTTCCATCAAGCTGGACCTGACTGAGCGCGTGGCCGTCAAGGCCGGCGAGGCTGGCCGCCTCGACATCAAGCACCTGGCCGAAATACAGCACATGCCGGCTTATGCGGACGAGTTCTGGAAGCTGTATGACGGCGACACCCTGCTTGCCGAATGGCGCACGCCCGAGGCTACGGCATGAGCGACGACCTGCACACTTTGGCAACCTGGGCCGGCGCCTTATTGGCCAAACTGCAGCCGGCTCAGCGCCGCGCCATCAATCACAAGGTCGCCATCGACCTGCGCCGCAGCCAGGCGCAGCGTATCAAAGCGCAGCAGGGACCGGGCGGCGCAGCCTACCCGGCGCGCAAGCGGCGCAAGGAATTCAATGGAAAGAATGGGCGCATCAAGCGACAGAAGGCGGACATGTTCGCCAAGATTCGTACCGCAAAACACCTGAAAGTAAAGGCGACCGGCGATCAGATCGAGGTCGGCTTCTTTGGCTGGGTGGCGCGCGTGGCGCATGTGCATCAGTTTGGCCAGCAAGACCGAGTGACCAAGAAAGGGGCCGTCTACAGGTACCCGGAGCGGCCGCTGCTGGGCTTGAGTGAACCGGATCGCACGTTGATACGCGAATCGCTGCTGCGTCACATGGAAAAAACTAAGATGCATTAATGCAATCTTTAACTGACATAAGTTATCAAATGCGTTAGAGTCGCAAGATGCTGACCGCTACCGGTCAAAAGTGGCCGCCCCCCCATAGTCAAAAGGGAGCATTGCAAGAGACCATTTTGTTAGGCTACGGTTTCATTCAATTTTCGTAATAGACTTAACTCGAACCAAAATAACCGTAGATACGAAAAATGATAGAAGTAGAAAATATATCTTATGGAAATGCATATTCATTGGAGATAGTTTATTTTACTGGAGGATTAGTAGCTTTCAAACTTCCTAATAGCGAATATGCGTTGGGGCCCGTTCGTATAGATGGTGCAATAAATTTTTACAAATTTCAGTCTATGGAGCAGACTACAGAACTGGCGAAAATAGCCGGAGCTCTCCGGGCTGGGACAAATGAGACCATTCGAACAAACTCCGGTGATGTAAATTTATGGCGCCCCGATAATTCCTCATCGAAAAATGGGCTAAATAGCGCAGCCGACATGTGGAGTGCAATCTCACATAACGCACATCTAAAAAGTGATGAAAATTATGAAATCATTGCACGCTATATTAGTGTTTCTATACAAGCAGCTGGCATTAGACTGCGTGACGTAGCGCTACGCCATCACGAACAACTAATAATGGCGCTCAAAGAGAACTCTCCAGTTGGCGCGGGCTTTTCAAATATACCAATGTTGGATCTTTATTTAGCGTTTCATTCACTTGCAACTGAGCTCTGTTCAGTGCGAGATCATCTTGCCAAATTGGCGGCAATGCAAATCCAAGCAAAAGATTCCGTGGATAATATGTCTCGCCTTGAAGAATGGTTAAAAAAAACGGCACACAAAGATCACATTAAAGATCCGTTAGTTCAGCTTATGATGACAGCCTGGGGCTCTGTCGAATCCCCCGGATTTCTGCGCATCCTAGGTGATTTACGGAACAAAATGATCCATCGGCAACCGATGTCTGCCAACCCGGAATCAGCAATGCTTAGGACGAAACAGACTGCAACTGATTTTGGCCCAATCTTAACTATTAGGCTCAGCCCGAGCCAAGCTGTGGAGTTAGATATTGGCTCTACCCCAGATCCCTTTGAGACAATACTCATCCTCTCCCAAAAAATGGAGGAACTTGCGACTCAAGCAGCAGATGTTTCAAGATACGAGCCCAAAATTATATCTTTTTTCGTTAAATAACGACTCAAGAAAAATCTTAATAGCCGACTCCAGTGCAGAAAAATTCACGGTTTGGAATATGGTTATACCTGATTGGCGAGCTTAAAAAATCATAAGCATGTTGAGCAACGTACCAAAAGCTGTCTATAAGGCGGGTGCGGGGATTTAGTTTTTGCAAATTAAGTGAGCGATGGCCTTTATGCATCGCGGACTGCCATAGTCACTAATCCGCATATCAACCCGCCCCCGCGTGCATCCGCACGCGGACTTCGGCAACATGCACTGCATGAACGCCGACCTGTCCGACCTCCTCCGCTTGCTGCAAAATCTGATCCGCCTGGGCACCATCGCCGAGGTCAAAGGGGCCAAGGCACGCGTGCGGCTCGGGCCGACACTCACCACCGAATGGTTGAAATGGGCCACACGGCGCGCCGGCAGCACGCGCACCTGGTCGGCGCCCACCGTCGGCGAACAGGTCATCGTCTTTTCCCCGGGCGGCGACCTGACGCGCGGCATCATCCTGCCGGCCCTGTACTCGCAGGCGTTTGACGCCCCGGAATCCAGCCACACCGTCCACACCACGCACTACCCCGACGGCGCCGTGGTGCAGTACGACCACGCGGCCCATGCCCTGACGGCTACCATTCCCGGCGGCAGCGCCACCATCACGGCCGACACAGTGACATCGAACGCGCCCAGCACCATCTGCACGGGCGACCTGACCGTCGTGGGCAAGCTGCTTGTCGAGCAATCGGCGACCGTCAACGGCGCCACCGTCCTGAACGGCGGCGTGAACGCCAAGGCCGGCGCCGCTGGCGGCGTGGCCATGGCCGTGCAAGGCACTGTCAAAGCCAGCGAGGACGTGCTGGCCGGCGCCATCAGCCTGGCCAAGCATCCGCACGGCGGCGTCAAGGCCGGCGGCGACCAGTCGGGCGGGCCGCAAGCATGATGGGCATGCACGCCGCCACCGGGCGCAGCCTGACGGGCCTGGGCCACCTGCGCCAGTCCGTCACCGACATTTTGACCACGCCCATCGGCTCGCGCATCCGGCGCCGCCGCTATGGCTCCGAGGTGCCCGAGCTGATCGACCAGCCCCTCAACAGCGCCACGCAGTTGCGCATCTACGCGGCCACCGCCTTTGCCCTGCGCCGCTGGGAGCCGCGTTTGCAACTGGCCAGCGTGCAGCTCACGCGCGACACAGACGGCGCCATTGCGCTGCTGCTCGATGGCACGGCGAATGGCCAGGGCATCACGCTGTCCGTGCCCGTCAAGCAAGGCGGCAGCGTATGAGCACGCCTATCGACCTGACCCAATTGCCGGCGCCCAGCGTGGTCGAAGTGCTGGACTTCGAAACCATCCTGGCCACGCGCAAGGCGCATCTGGTGAGCCTGCTGCCGGAAGCCGAGCGCGCCGCCGTCACGGCCCTCCTGGAACTGGAATCGGAGCCGGCCACCAAGCTGCTGGAAGAGAACAGCTATCAAGAAACCATCCTGCGCAACCGCGTCAACGAGGCGGGCAAGGCCGTCATGCTGGCGTTTGCCCTCGACGGCGATCTGGACCAGCTGGGCGCCAACGTCAACGTGGCGCGCCTGGTCATCACGCCGGCCAATCCCAACGCCCTGCCGCCCGTGGCCGCCGTCATGGAAGACAACGACGCCTACCGCTTGCGCATCCAGGAAGCGCCTGACGGCCTGTCCGTGGCCGGCCCGAAAGCTTCGTATGAATTCCACGCCCGAAGTGCCGACGGCCGCGTCAAGGACGCGAGTGCCACCAGCCCCTCGCCGGCGCACGTCACCGTCACGGTGCTGGCCAACAATGCCACCGGCATCGCCGACGCCGCGCTGCTGGCCACCGTGGCGCGCGCGCTCAACGCCGAGGAAGTGCGTCCCCTGGGCGACCGCTTGAGCGTGCAGGCCGCCCAGGTCATTGACTACCAGATCGAGGCCACCTTGTTTATCGGCGTGGGCCCGGAAGTGCCGATCCTGCTGGACGCCGCGCGCGCCAACGCCGTGCGGGTATCGCAGCCGCGCCGCCCGCTGGGGCACAGCATCTACCGTTCCGCCTGCAGCGCCGCCGTCCACGTCGAGGGCGTGCGCAAGGTCGTCTTGACCAGCCCGGCGGCGGACATCGAACTGAACGCCACCCAGGCCGCGCGCTGCACCGCCATCAAGTTGAATGTGGTGGTGCTCGATGAATAAGCTCGTGCCCACCATGCCGCCCAACACCACCGCGCTGGAGCGCGCCATTGCCGTGGCCTGCGCCGAGCTGGTCAACGTGCCCGTGCCGCTGCGCGAGCTGTGGAATGCAGACCGCTGCCCCATCAATCTGCTGCCGTTTCTGGCCTGGGCCTGTTCCGTCGACCGCTGGGATGACGCCTGGCCCGAGTCGATCAAGCGCGGCACGATCAAGGCGTCCTACTTCATCCACAAGCACAAGGGCACGATTGCCGCCGTGCGCCGCGTGGTGGAATCCCTGGGCTATCTGATCCGCATCACCGAATGGTGGCAAACCACGCCGCAGGGTGTACCGGGCACCTTCCACCTCGATGTCGGCGTGTTGGACTCGGGCATCACCGACGCCATGTTTCAGGAAATGGAACGCCTAATCGCCGACGCCAAGCCCGTCAGCCGCCACATGACGGGCCTGGCCATTTATCTGGAAAGTCGCGGCACCGTCTACGCGGGCGCATGTGCGTACCACGGCGACGCCATGACCGTGTATCCCTGGATCGCGGAAACCATCGAAGTGCGCGGCACGCTGTTGCAGGCCGGCGCATCCCATACCATCGACACCCTGACCATTTATCCATGAGCACATACTTTGCCATCCTGACCGAAGTGGGCGAGGCCAAGCTGGCCAACGCCATCGCCCTGGGCCAAACCCTGAAACTGAAAAACCTGGCCGTGGGCGACGGTAACGGCAATCTGCCCATGCCATCGCGCACGCAAAAGGCGCTGGTGCATGAAGTGCGCCGTGCCGGCCTGAACCAGCTGAGCATCGACCCGACCAACACCAGCCAGATCATCGTCGAGCAGGTGCTGCCCGAAGACGTGGGCGGCTGGTGGATACGCGAAATCGGCATCTTCGACGAGGCCGGCGACCTGTGCGCGGTGGCCAACTGCCCGCCGAGCTACAAACCTGTGATGGCCGAGGGCAGCGCGCGCACGCAAGTGGTGCGCATCGTACTGATCGTCGCCAGCACGGCCGCCATCGAATTGAAAATCGACCCGTCCGTCATCCTGGCCACGCGCAAGTATGTCGATGACCAAGACATTACCGTGCGCGCCTATAGCGATGCGCAACTGGGCAGGCACCTGGCCGCTGTTGATCCGCACCCGCTGCTGGCCAAGCTCGCCTATGTCGATCAACAAGACGGCAAAGTCGCCATTTACGCCGACCAGCAACTGGCCAAGCATCTGGCTGCTGCTGACCCGCATCCGCTACTGGCCAAGGTCGCTTATGTCGATCAGCAGGACAGTAGCGCGCGCGCCTATGGGGACCAGCAACTGGCCAAGCACCAAGCTGCCGCCGACCCGCACCCGCTGCTGGCGAAGGTCGCCTACGTCGATCAGCAAGACACCAGCGCACGCACCTACTGCGACCAGCAACTGGCCAAGCACCAAGCTGCCACTGACCCGCACCCGCTTCTGGCAAAAGTCACCTACGTCGATCAGCAAGACACCAACGCACGCGCCTATGGCGATCAGCAACTGGCAAAGCACCAGGCTGCCGCCGACCCGCATCCGCTGCTGGCGAAAGTCGCCTACGTCGATCAGCAGGACACCAGCGCACGCGCCTATGGCGATCAGCAACTGGCAAAGCACCAGGCTGCCGCAGACCCGCATCCACTGCTGGCGAAAGTCACCTACGTCGATCAGCAAGACGCCAGCGCACGCGCCTATGGCGATCAGCAACTGGCAAAGCACCAGGCTGCCGCCGACCCGCATCCGCTGCTAGCGAAGGTCGCCTACGTCGATCAGCAAGACACCAGTGCACGCACCTACGGCGACCAACAACTGGCCAGGCACGCAGCGGCTGCCGATCCGCATCCGCAATACAAACCGAAAGCTGGTGAAAATTTATCCGGTTTAACTCAACTCAATAGCACAGCAACCATCACTCCGGTCCAATGCGCCGGAATGATCGAGTTTTTTGGCACAGGTACATTTAGCGTGAATTTGCCATTGATATCGGCGCTGCCCAATGGGCAGATTGTCGAGTTCGCCAATTTTTCCGGGGGAATCGTTAATCTGTTACGGCAGGGAGCAGATTTCATATTCGTCAATCAATCGGCCCCACAGGTATCGCTGACGATGGCGCCTGGCGATACCTTGCGATTAATCGCCACGACTATTGGCTGGATGGGCATAGGCGGCAGCGCTCAGTTACAGTTTTCATCGTCGTTTTCATCGTCATTGACGCCTAATGGCTATAAGCAGTTGCCCGGAGGCTATATCGAGCAATGGGGAGTGGCATTGGTATCTGCTGCTAACGTCGCGACGCCTGTGACATTCCCTATCCCCTTCACATCCGCAGTTTTACAGGTCGTCACCGCCATGGCCGGGGCGGCTCCGCCCGGCGCAATTGCAGGCACTGATTTCCAGCCTGGCGCAACTACGCAGTTTAGTTTATTCCAGGGATCGGCCTCTCAGCAGGCGATGCGCTGGCGTGCAATCGGCAAATAACAGGGAACGATGATGAGTTTGAAAATCAGGTATTCAGAAACGACAGGTTCATTTTATCCACTCGATATCGATTACGGGGACACTCTGCCCACCGATGCAATTGCGGTCGATTGGGCAGATTTTGACACAGCGATGAAGCGACCGCTCGGCCACACATTTCATTTTGTCGATGGGCGGCTGATCATTGCCGCGCCGGAACCAACGCCATTCACCGACCAGGCCGCAGCCTATCTCGGCGCGGTTCGCGCGAGCCGTGACGACATATTGAATCGTATCGCTGGCGTCGGATTTGCGGCCATGCAATCAGGTGACAGCGAACTGGTACAGGCAGTCATCACCGCACGCCAGGCATTACTGGATATCACCACCGTCCCGAGCGTAGTTGCAGCGACCGATATCGACGCTCTGGCGGCGGCAATCCATGACGCCTACCTCGCCATTGTCGAGAGCGCGCCTGAGCGGCTGCTCCCGGCGTTCACCTCAGAAATTGCCTGAGCCATATTGATCATTTTCTAAATACCACTGACAGGAGTAACCATGCCCACCGACTACCACCATGGCGTGCGCGTCATTGAAATCAACGAGGGTTCGCGCCCGATCCGCACCGTTTCCACCGCCGTGCTGGGCCTGATCGCCACGGCCGACGATGCCGACGCCGCCGCCTTCCCGCTGAATAAACCCGTGCTCGTCACCAACGTGCTGGCCGCCATGGGCAAGGCCGGCAAGAGCGGCACCCTGTATCGCGCACTGAAAGCGATTGCCGCGCAGACCAAACCTTTGACCGTCGTGGTGCGCGTGGCCGAGGGTGAGACGGAAGCGGAAACCACCAGCAACGCCGTGGGCGGTGTGTCGCCGGATGGCCAGTACCTGGGCGCCCAGGCACTGCTGGCCGCACAAAGCAAGCTGGGCGTGAAACCGCGCATCCTGGGCGCGCCGGGCCTGGACAACCAGGCCGTGACCAATGCCCTGGCCAGCGTGGCGCAGCGCCTGCGCGCCTTTGCCTATGCGTCGGCCTACGGCTGCGCCACCGCCACGGAAGCCATCACCTACCGCGGCCAGTTCGGCCAGCGCGAACTGATGCTCATCTGGCCGGATTTTGTCAACTGGGATACCGCCGTCGACGCCGAAGCCAGCATTTCGGCCGTCGCCTACGCCATGGGCCTGCGCGCAAAGATCGACGAGGAAACGGGCTGGCACAAGACGCTGTCCAACGTGGTCGTGAACGGCCCGACCGGCATCAGCAAGGACGTATTTTTCGACTTGCAAGACCCGGCTACCGATGCCGGCATGCTCAACGCCAAGGAAGTGACCACCCTGATCAACATGAGCGGCTACCGCTTCTGGGGTTCGCGCACCTGCGAGGCGCCTGGCGGCTTCTTCTATTTTGAAAGCTACACGCGCACGGCCCAGGTGCTGGCCGACACCATTGCTGAAGCGCATTTCGCCTATGTGGACCTGCCCTTGCATCCGTCCCTGGTGCGCGATCTGCTGGAAAGCATCAACGCCAAGTTCCGCGACTTGAAACTGCAGGGCTACATCATCGACGGCCACGCCTGGTATGACGAGCAATACAACGACAAGACGGCGCTGAAAGACGGCAAGCTGGCCATCGATTACGACTACACGCCCGTGCCGCCGCTGGAAAACCTGAAATTCCAGCAGCGCATTACCGACCGCTACCTGGCCGACTTCGCCTCGCGCATCGCGGCTTAACCATTCCCGCGCCCGCCGCGTGCGGGCGCAACTGACCACTGGAGAACACTATGGGCATGCCCCACAAACTCAAGCAATTCAACGTATTTCAAAACGGCGTCCTGTTCATGGGCATGGTGCCCGAAGTCACCTTGCCGAAACTCAGCCGCAAGATGGAAGAGTACCGCGCCGGCGGCATGAGCGGCCCCGTGTCTGTGGACTTCGGCAACGAGGCGCTGTCGCTGGAATGGAGCGCTGGCGGGCTGATCGCCGAAGCCCTGAAACAGTACGGCGCGCACACGCACGGCGCCGTGCAACTGCGCTTTGCCGGCGCTTACCAGAACGACGATGACGGCAGCGTCGCCGCCGTCGAGGTCGTCGTGCGCGGCCGCTACAAGGAAATCGATATGGGCGCGGCCAAGATGGGCGACGACACCACGCACAAATACACCATGGCGTGCAGCTATTACAAGCTGATGATCGACGGCGCCACCGTCATCGAACTGGACTTCATGAGCGGCACCGAGAACTTCGGCGGCGGCGACACCAACGCGGCCATCCGCAAGGCCATCGGCCTGTAATCCCTTTTTATTCACCACCACCCTACAAGGACAACATCATGCACAACGATACCCAAAACCAGGCCGTCATCGAGCTGGACGATCCGATCAAACGCGGCGACACCTTCATCAACTCGCTGACCGTGCGCAAGCCCAAAGCGGGCGCCCTGCGCGGCATTTCCCTGATCGAGCTGGCCAACCTGAACGTGTCGGCCCTGCAGATCGTGCTGCCGCGCATCACCGAGCCGACCTTGACCGCACACGACATCGCCAACATGGACCCGGCCGACCTGCTGGCCGTGGGCGTCGAGGTTGCCGGTTTTTTGGCGAGCAGAGTAGATCGCCTTTCGGTATCCCCGGCGAAGTAGAAGACGCCATGGCCGACATTGCCGGCGTCTTCCACTGGACGCCGGCAGCGATGGACGGTTTTACGATTGATGAACTGATGGCCTGGCGCGAACGCGCCAGGCAGCGAAGCGGAGCGGAATAGATGGCTGGTCGGGATCTGAAATTACAGGTGGTATTTGCGGCACTGGACAAGATTACCGGCCCGCTGAAAAAGATCATGGGCGGCTCCAGCGACACGGCCAAAGCCTTGAAGGCCACCAGCGACCGCTTGCGCGACCTGAATACCCAGCAGAAAAACCTGGGGAAATTCCGCGAACTGCATAGCGGTATTCGAACAACGGGGGTTGAGCTGAAAGAAGCTCAAAAAAAAGTAAAAGAGCTGGCCGCAAGCATAAAACAGACCGAGTCTCCTACACGCGCCATGACGCGTGATTTGAAGGCGGCGACGAAGGTCACGCAGGCCTTGACGCTGAAAGGCCGAGAGCAGAGCCAGCAATTCCGCGCCCTGCGCGCCAGCCTCAAGGAGGCCGGCATCGACACGCGCCAACTGGGCAAGGCACAGGAATGGCTCAAGAACAGCATCCAACTGACAAACGTTGAACTAGCTTCACAACAGAAACGCCTGGCCGCCTCCGCTGCAAAACAGCAGCGCGTCACCAACGCCACCCAGCACGCCGACAAGCTGCGCAACAAGGCGGGCAACCTGGCCATGGCCGGCGCTGGCGCCACCGCCACGGGCGCCGTCATCGGCGCGCCCGTCGTCAAGGGCCTGAACGAGGCCAAGCACTATCAAACGGAAGTGGGCCGCGTCAACGCGCTGGGCCTGGGTGACAAGGTGTCAGCCGAGGCCGTCGCTTTCGCGCGCAATATGAAGACCTACGGCACCAGCCAGCTCGACAACCTGCAGCTCATGCGCGACGGCATGAGCGCCTTTGCCGACGTGCATCACGCGGAAATGGTCGCCCCTACCCTGGCTAAGATGAAGTTTGCCAACCACGCCTTCTTCGGTGAGGAGGAAGGCGCCGACAACGAGCGCAAGTTCATGGACATGTTCAAGGTCATCGAGCTGCGCGGCGGCCTGGAGAGCAAGGAAAAGTTTGAAGCTCAGGCCAATATCGTGCAGCAGGTCATCACCGCCACGGGCGGGCGCGTGGGTCCGAATGAGTGGCTGAACATGATCAAGACGGGCGGCATCGCCGCCAAGGGCTTGAAAGATGACGCCTTTTACTACCAGATGGAACCGCTGGTACAGGAGATGAGCGGCAACCGCGTCGGCACGTCCCTGATGAGCGCCTACCAGAACTTGTACCAGGGCCGCACGACGAAGCGTTCGGCCAGGAAGCTGGACGAGTTTGGCCTGATTGGCGACAAAAGCAAGGTCACGCCAGATAAAGCCGGGCAAATTGCATTCCTCGATCCCGGTGCGCTGCTGGGTTCCGAGCTGTTCCGCGAAAATCAGTTTGAGTGGATGGAAAAGGTGCTGTTGCCGCAATTGGCCAAGAAGGGCATCACGGAAAAGAAACAGGTGCTCGATGCCATCGGCAGCATCTTTTCCAACCGCACCGCGTCGAACCTGTACTCGCAGATGTACCTGCAGCGCGTGCAGATCCACAAGAATGAAAAGCTCAACCGTGGCGCCGCCAACATCGGCCAGCTGGAAAAGCTGGGCCGCGACTCGGCCGCCGGCAAGGAACTGGAGGCGCAGTCCAAGCTGGCCAACCTCAAGCTCACCATGGGCGAGAAAATCCTGCCGCTGTATGCCCAAGGTCTGGAAATGGCCATCAGCGCCATCACGCGCCTGAACGGCTTCATGGAGCGCAACCCGACCGTGGCCAAGGTCATGATCGCCGGTTTTGCTGTCATCGCCAGCGTCCTGCTGGTGCTCGGCCCGCTGATGCTGGGCATCGCCGCCATGATCGGCCCGTATGCCATGCTGCACGTCATGTTCGCCAAGATGGGCGTGACGGGCGGCGTGCTCACGCCCATCTTACGCAACCTGGGTGGCGCCTTCATGTGGGCCGGCCGCGCCGTGCTGTGGCTGGGCCGCGCTCTTCTGCTGAACCCGATTGGCATTGCTGTCACGGTCATTGCCGGCGCGGCCTTCCTGATCTATAAATACTGGGAGCCGATCAAGGCTTTCTTTAGCGGCCTGTGGTCGGACGTCAAGACGGCGTTTGCCGGCGGCTTTACCGGCATCAATAGCCTGATCGCCAACTGGTCGCCGCTGGGCCTGTTTTATCGGGCCTTCGCAGGCGTACTGGGCTGGTTCGGCATCGCGCTGCCGGCCAGGTTCACCGACTTTGCCGCCAACATCCGGCACAGCATTGTCGAGGGACTGGCGCCGCTGACAGGCTTCGTTGCCAGCCTGTGGTCACAGCTGAAAACCACCTTCAGTGGCGGCATGGCTGGTATCACGGCCCTGATTATCAACTGGTCACCTGCAGGGGTGTTTTACCAGGCGTTCGCGGGCGTCATGAGCTGGTTCGGCATCAAGCTTCCGGCCCAGTTCACCGAGTTCGGCGCCAACATCCTGCGCGGCTTGGTCAACGGCATCACCGGCTCCATGGGTGCCGTCAAGGATGCCATCAGCAATGCCGGTTCCAGCACCATTGCCTGGTTCAAGGAAAAGCTGGGCATCCACAGCCCAAGCCGCGTGTTTGCCCAGCTCGGCGACTACACCATGCAAGGCCTGGCCGTGGGCCTGGACCGCAGCGAGGGTGCGCCGATTGCCAAGGTTTCCGGACTGGCGCAGCGCCTGACGCAATTGGGCGCCGGCATCGCCATCGGCACGGCCACGGCATTACCCGCCAGCGCCTTCGACACGCGCGCGCCGCAGTCCCAGAGCGGGCTTGGCGCTGGCATGACCATCCAAGGCGACAAGATCGAAATCACTCTCAACGTGCAGGCCGGCACCGATCCTCAGGCAATCGCGCGCGCCGTGAGCGTGGCGCTCGATCAACGCGACCGCGAAAAGGCGGCGCGCATCCGCTCGTCCCTGCGCGACCACGATTAAAGAAAGAAGCACACCATGATGATGATTTTAGGAATGTTCGTCTTCAGCCTGCCGACCCTGGCCTATCACGAGCTGCAACGGCAAACGGAATGGAAGCACGCCAGCACGGCGCGCGTGGGCCTGCGCGACGCGCACCAGTACGTGGGGCCCGGCGACGACACGATTACCCTGTCGGGCTGGGTGGCGCCGGAACTGACCGGCTCCCTGTACTCGCTCGATGCGTTGCACATGATGGCGGACACCGGCAAATCGTGGATTTTGATCCAGGGCACGGGCCGCATTCTCGGCTCCTACCGCATCACAAGCATGACGGAGGGGCGCACCATCCTGGACGGCAGCGGCGGCGCGCGCCGCGTCGAGTTCTCGATTGCACTCAAGCGCGACGACGATGGCGTGCTGGCCATGGTCGGCCTGGGCGACATCGGCGACCTGAAAAACATGCTCAGCATCGACGGCATGACCAGCAGCATTGCCGGCGCGGCGAAGAATGCCGTGGGCAGCGTGGTGGGCAATGTCGTGGGCGGCATCACCTCGAAGTATGGCGGCGTGGTCAGCGAGATGAAAGACAAGATCGGCGGCAGCATCAGCGGCGCCATCGGCAGCGCGGCGGACAAGTTCAAATGAGCGAGCATATCCCCGCCTTCAAGGTCAGCATCGAGGACACGGACTTGACGGCCATCGTCTCGCCGCGGCTAATCAATCTGACCTTGACCCTGTGCCGTGGCGACGAGAGCGACCAGCTCGATATCTCGCTCGATGACAGCGACGGCAAGCTGGCCCTGCCGCCGCGCGGCGCGCAGATCGCCCTGGCGCTGGGCTGGCAAGCGTCCGACCTGGTGGATATGGGCAAGTTCACCGTCGACGAGGTGGAGCACAGCGGAGCGCCCGACACCATTACCCTGCGCGCCAGGTCGGCCAACCTGATCGACACCTTCAAACAGCAGCAGGAGCACAGCTTTCACAAGACCACCCTGGGCGCCATCATCGAGGCCATTGCCTTTCGCAACGAGCTGACGTCGGGCGTGTCGGCGCGCCTGCGCGATACCGCTGTCGAGCACATCGACCAGACCCACGAAAGCGATGCGGCTTTCCTGCGCCGGCTGGGCAGGAAATACGACGCGGTGGCCACCGTCAAGAACGACACCCTGCTCTTCATCCCCATCAACCAGAGCCGCACCGCCAGCGGCAAGGCGCTGCCGGTCATCCCCATCACGCGCGCCTTGGGCGACGGCCACCGCTACCACAGCGCCGAGAGCGACGCCTACACGGGCGTGCGCGCCTTCTGGCACGACGAGCGCTACGCGCGCCGCCGCAGCGTTGTGGCCGGCGTGCCAGGCAACAGCAAGCGCCTGCGCACCACCTTCGCCAATGAAGCCGACGCGCGCGCGGCGGCCGTGGCCGAATGGCAGCGCATCCTGCGCGGCCTGGCCACCTTTGAAATGAGCCTGGCCCTGGGCAACCCGGCCGTGTTCCCCCAATCGCCCGTGACCGTGACAGGCTTCAAGCCCGAAATTGACGCCACCGAGTGGCTATCGGTCAAGGTCACGCACAGCCTTGGCAGCAGCGGCTTTACCACGCGTGTGGAATTTGAAACGAAGACGGAGGCGGTCGAGGCCGAGCGAGAGGAAGAGAAAGACCCGGACGAAGGCATCACGGGCGTGGTGGCCAAGTGGAAGGACGTGGCGGCGAAGAAGAAAAAGGCTGGGCAAGAAACGGCGGGTGCCACCGGCAAGCTCAAAGAACTGGATCACCTTTACAAGAGCAAGAGCAGCGCCAAGGGCGCTGCCAAGCGCGCATGGCAGCACATCAAGGAGGTGCGAGAAATTATCAGGGAAAATGCCGAAGAATCTTGACTATCGGAAATCTAGCTCGAAATGCGCAGGATGCCAGCTATCTAACCCGCACGTTTGTAGGCGCCGCACTGTAACGCTAATGGGCATGTAAATTCGGGAGCAGTATCGAACCATGATTTTGAATTACAAATGCCACTATTGAAATCAATGTGCTTAGCCACTATTAAATCTCTTACATATGCCCTTCCATAAAAAAAACCACAGAGGACAGTTTGTGAAGTCTCAAGCAACTGAGAATTTAAAAAGTTAAAAATTCGCCCTAAAAATTGATTTACTCCAGCTATCAATTCTTCAATCTTTTTGAAAATATCATTGATAACTAGCGGCTTAGAATTTCTTATCATACCTTGATGCATGTAGGAAATATTATCTTCTCCAGAAGCTTGAAAGCATGAGCCTATATTAGAATGCGTGAGTTCGTCTCGAATACCGAGTAATTCGCCATACCAAGTCGCCTCAGTGAACGCTATTCGTAGCTCAGGAGGAAAATCGCTAATTCCGCCACTTACAGCACGAGTAAAAAATCTCCGGGTGGAGTCAGTAATTCCCCTACATTTCTTGTATATCGCAGTAACAACTTTTCTGGCGCAATCAACAGAAGAGTAAAGTTCGGTAAAAACTCCCTCAACAACTGCGGCAAATTCTGTCGCATTAGATGCACTTGTAAATCCATTAGCGGTCAATTCCGCCTGATCAATTTTTAGATTTGGCACAAGCTTCATCGCAAGATTACGCAATGTAATTGCTTTGTCGAAGTGTCCGCCTATCCCCGAGACGGCTTTTTTTACATCACTGCCAAAGCTATGAGTTCCAGCATAAAATTTTGAAAACTTATCTACCTCACCCCATTGATCAGGGCAGAATACAATTACATTTGGCTGTAAATTCATGATAAGACCTAATTTTTAATTTCTAAAAAAGATAAAATCAGCAAGCGAAAATTAGCACTAAACCATGTAAATGCCGTCAAAAATTGACGCGGCAGGCGTTAAGTTATACTAAGTTTATTTTCCTCGATCCAACCACATCGCTGGAATATCGCCCATCTGTCCTACACATTCCATGGCTCTGCCGCGTGATCGTTCAACGTGGCCCAGAGAGTAAGCCTTCCCGGCGATGTAGAGTGTTTAACAGTTTAAGGGGCAGCTCTGCCATTCCGACACAGGCCCAACTATGCGGATCCACAAGCTAAAGTCTCTGCGTAAGCTCGGCGTCAATACGGATACGCAGCATAGTTAGTCATGCCATATTGATAATTAGTACATCACAGTGTGTTGTGAGCCTAGATACCAAGGCCGAGATCGTCTCTGAATGGCAGACCTGACCCCGCCATCGCGGAAAACTTCATTGATTTATCGGTAGATCTTCGCAATAAAGCCGCCTTCCTAAAATGGCTGGTCCATGTTTAGAAAAATCATCAGACAGATTTTCTCGAATTGGTCAAAATATCCTGCCACAATGTATTAAGCAGGCGCTCATATTCAGTATCTTCCGGTTCGATGCGATGTTTTTTTGCGTCGGCAAGTTGATTTTCGAGCGCTTGCTGACCACCGAGAATCAAGCACTCACGCGTTTCATCCAATCCCATGTTTTGTGCCAAAAGAAACTGTCCATATCCAATATTACCTAATACTATTGCACGATCATCCTCACCACAAATCATAAACGCACGTTTAAGCACCGACTGTAGCGAAGTCAATAGCTTTGTTCGCTGTGGCTCATCCGACCAACTAGCCTTAGCCTGAATAATTTTCGCAAAGCCAATACTATTTAACGCGTTGCCAACCAGATGGCGCATACCGGACTCCACGTCATGGCTATAGCGTGTGTCTATCTCACCAAATACAGCGATGGCTCTTTCATAATTATCCTGTTGGAGCAGCCGCGTACCCTTGCTGTTTAATACCCCGGCCACCAGCTCGCGCATGTTTAGCGCTTCGTCTTGCCCATAGCGTCTGTCAATCTCATCATAGACAAGAATTTCGCCGTCAAGATTAGCAAGTTTTTTAAGCACCTCACCCTTGTTACACAACGCTTCGGCCACGCGCTGACGCAAATCAGGCTCCGGATCTTGGCCAAAACGCCTATCAATCTCATCGTAGACAGCGATTTCTTCGTCTGGCTTGCCTTGTAACCCCAGTGCTCCCCCTTTATTGCGTAATGCTCCGGCCACTACGTCTCGCACGCCAGACGCCATGTCCTCGCCAAAGCGCCTATCGAGCTCAATATACACAGCAATTTCGTCATCGAGCCTATTTTGCTGGTGTAGCACTATAGCTTTATTGTTCAATGTACCGACCACAATCTTACGCGTTTCAAGCTCAGAGTCTTGGCCATAGCGTCTGTCGATCTCATCGTAAGTAGCGATTTCGTCATCGTGTTTGTTCAGCTTGCCCAACAAACAACCTTTGTTGATCAATGCTTGGGCCACTACCTCGCGTACGCCAGGCGTCACGTCTAAACCAAAGCGTCGATCGATCTCGTCATAGACAGCCATTTCGTCGTCGAGCATCCCCTGTTGGCCTAGCACAATGGCCTTGTTGCGTAGTGCTGAGGCCACCTCCTGATGCATACCAGTAGCAGTGTCCCGACCAAAGCGCCGGTCAATCTCATCATACATAGCGATTTCGTCATTGGACCTCTCTTGTTGGCCAAGCACTGTACCCTTGTTAAGTAACGCTTGAGCCACCACCTGGCGTACGGCATGTACCATGTCCTGACCAAACCGTCTTTCAATCTCGTCGTAGACGGCGATTGCATCGTCAAATCTATTCTGCTGGCCCAGCAAGATAGCCTTATTCTTTAAGGCTTGGGCCATTCGTTCGCGCATATCCGGATCTTCGTCTTGACCAAATCGACTATCAATCTCGTCACAAACGGTGATGCATTCTTCGAAGTTATCCAGTTGACTCAACGCAATGCTTTTGTTAATCAATACCTCGGCAACCAGCGAACGCGTGCCAGGTGCCACGTCTTGGCCAAAGCGCCTTGCAATTTCATCATAGACCGCAACTTCATCTCGGAACTTGTTTTGCATGCCGAGCGTTATACCCTTGTTGCGCAATGCCTCCGCGACACGCTTGCGCATACCCGGTGCTACATCCTGGCCAAAACGCCTGTCAATTTCATCGTAGACGGCGATTTCGTCTTCAAGCCTATCTAGTTGCCCCAACACAATGCCCTTGTTCCGCAACGCCACAGCCACCCGTTCTCGCACGCCAGAAGCTACGTCCTGGCCAAAACGTCTATCGATCTCGTCATAGACGGCAATTTCTTCTTCTCTCCGACCTTGTTGGCCAAGTACGATGCCCTTGTTGCGTAAAGCCTCAGCTACTCGCTCACGCACACCTGGCGCCACGTCCCTGCCAAAGCGACTATCAATCTCATTGTAGACAGCAATCTCATCATGGGGCTTGTTTTGATGGCCCAATGCTATGCCTTTATTGGTTAAGGAGCCAGCCACTCGTTCGCGCACATCAGGCGCAAAGTCTTTACCAAAGTGTCTGTCAATCTCATCATAGACGGCAATTTCAGCATCGTACTTGCCTTGCTGTCCCAACGTAACTCCCTTGAGAAGCAAATACAAAACATGTTCATTTGCTGGCACGTTTACGCCAAGTTTAATTGCTGCGTCGAACGAATCTAGGGCGCCCTCAAACTTCCCGTTCTTGTAAAGGGCAAGCCCTCGAACATAGTGGTCATTGGCACTAAAATCGCTTTCAGGTTTGGCTTTGAGTTCTTCACTAGCATTCTGGATGATTTCGACAGCCGCAGGATCCTCCGAGTGTTGTACTTGATCTGCATCACCAGTCTGCGGCATAAACGCCAAGATCGCCGCATTTATTTTATTCCTAGCTACCAGTGTATCGTTCCCGAACCTACCCATATCGTCGGCAATCTTAGCGCGACCTGCCTCTGCCTCTTTCACTAGATTAACAATCAATTCCTGAAGATGACTGTCTTTACCATCAAACCATTTCTTCACTGCTTTCTTCGCCTCACTCTTAGCACGCGCCGTTGCATTGACGTAAGTAAGCCATCCAGCAAGAGCCACAATCACACTAATAGCTAAACCAGTGATCGCCACAATAGTTCCCAACCAAGTCGCGTTCGTTCCTTGATTTGTGGCCTGCGCCCCAAATTGCGCGCTAAAATCGGCAAGTCGCTTATCGCTTGAATCAAGAGAAATTTGCACTTTATGCTGAAAGTCACTTAAATCATTTTCTATCTTTTGCAAGCGATCTTGTTGTTTTGAAAAAATCTCTTTAGATGTCAGCTTATCGGAAGCGATGGCATTAGCATTAAAGACAAATAAGAGAATAAATAATATTCTATATAACATTAGCAAACAGTCCTTTTTAGCACAAAGAAAATACATTTCTCATCTAACGGCGAACCCAGACAACCAATTTTCCAGATAAAATTACCAGTCACCCTTGTAGAGCCCCATGGAAGGATCCAGATGCACCATCGAATTCAAAAATTATTTTTCTCCACAATAATGCAAATCACGCAAGATCTCCCATCGTAGCAATCCAATTTGCTGATGATCCGGGAAGTCACTGGTTTTATTATTTCACATCGATATTGAAACCAACAGCAAGCAAAGAGGATTGGTGCCAAGGCGAAAATTTTCCATCTGCTCTTTCGCCTTAACGCTGCTAATTTTTTCTTTCCCCACGTATTATTACGGCGATTTTTTTTTGCGACCAACGTTGATCGTTTGTGGAGCCGTTACATCTCCATGAATCTGCTGTCCAACTTTGCCATGGAAAACCATCTGCGTGCTGCGTTCGACTGACCTAGGTGCTGGGGTCACCGCAGGTTCAATAATTCCTTCAAGCACACCAAGAACCCTCGCTTTCGCCCGAATATCCAATTTGCGATAGCCTATTAACAATTCTTGCTCGTCTGCAGGCAACGCCGAGGACGCATGCTCTCCTGTCAACAAATACAACACATCTACCCCAGCCGCAGCGACAGCGGCCAGGTAGTCCGAATCTGGTGTCCTGGAGCCATTTTCGTAATTGAACTGGGCACCCTTTTTTACCCCGCCAAGGGCAGCAAACTCGTCCTGATTGAGGCCGAGGCGCTTCCGTTCGTCCTTAAGACGATCAAAAAAATACTTCATTTGAGTACAAATACCTTTCCAAATCACTCAAATGAGTGATATATTTACGCCATTCCGTAGCGATTACAGATCATAACATTATGAATAATTTGTCAAAAGTCCGACGTACTGCGAAGGGCATCACTTCTCGGCCACTCGGCGTCCGCTTGACGCCTGACGAGGTAGACGAGGTCGAAAGCTGCGCTACGAAACTTGAACGTTCCCGTGCCTGGTTCCTCCGCTTCCTGATCCTGCGCGGCCTCGCCGACTACAAGCGCGAACTCGCATCCAAATCCACCCACTAAGGACCACGTCATGTACCCCGATGCAAAACGTATCCGCAGCCACCGCGTCATGCTGCGCCTCGATGACTATGAGCACCAGCTCGTTTCCTCGATCGCCAACTACCAGGGCGAAGAGCTTGCGGTGCTGGTGCGCCAGATCGTGATGCGTGAAGCCTTGGCAGTGATCGCCTTGGATGACGCCACCATCGACAGCGTACAGCGTCGTAGCGTTTAAACCGAGTCACTTTTGAGCAACTCTAAAGTTCCAAAAAATGCCAGACCATCAAATTAACCTCAATGACGAAGAGCGCGCGGTGCTGGAACTCGTGCGCCAACGCCAGGGGCTGGCAAGTATCGATCAGGCAGCTGAATGGCTCGTCAAGTCGCGCTTACGCATACAGTCGAAAAACATGACAGGTCGCGGTCGCGCCCTGTACCAAGTGGAAAGAAAGCTGAAATGAGAGTCATCGGCCTGCCCTGTCCGCATTGCGAATACACCGTCCGCGCCGTCAAAAGCCGCACGATGTCCGCCATGTTCAAGGAAATCACCTACATGTGCCAGAACCCGGACTGCGGGCACTCTTTCGTAGCAGGCTTGGAAGTACTGCGCACACTCTCACTGTCCGCCATGCCCAAGCCGGATATCCGCATCCCGATGTCCCAGCATGCGCGTGCGGCGGCCACCAGCCAGCTGGCCCTCGACCTGACAGTGGGCTGCTGATGACTATCCCGATTCTCGCGCCGCCGTAGCCCGGCCGTTGTAACTCCCCTTTTTTGCTGTGCCCTGCAGCGCTCCTTTTTGAGCGTGCGGGATTCGTTCAACCTGAAATAAGGAAAACCGATGGAAAACACGCTGCACGCCACCAGTGATGCCGACAAATCCATGGCATCAAGCACGATCCGCCCGACCCTGCAAAATTGCATTGTCCCCGTGGCACCAACGTGTTTTCTGCTGCAAGCCAGCGCGGGCATCGGCATTGCGGCGCTGTCCGCCCGCATCCATGAGATTGCCAAGACCTATCACGCCTACGGCGCTGCCAATCTCACCTTCATCATCAGCGATGCGCAAGCTTTGAATGTTGCGGGCTTTTTTACACCTGAGCACCAACGTGTTCTGCTCGGCGATCTGGCAATCGATTTGCGCTATCTGTTCGCCAGCGAATTGGGCGTCGTGCCGTACATCAGCTCCTTAAGAACACAGACTGATTGGGCCAAGTATTTTCCTAAGGAAGGGGCACGCTAATGCTGCGCCTGACCAAAACCTGCGGCATCTGGCTGCTGTCGCTCCTGATCGTCATTGCCCCCGGCGTGCTGCGGGCCATTGGCTTCATCAAGGACTGAACCATGCCGGCGTCCCTTATCGACAATCACCTGTCGTTCCAGCCTGCCGCCGAGATTCTGGCCGCGCGCGACAAGGATATGCCGACGCCACCGGGCGCCGGGCATGCGCTGGCCGCCATCGCCGAAGCCAAGGCCCAGCTGCGCAGCATCAAGCCGCGCAATCTGGCGCCCTTCATGGCCCAGGCCTGGGGATTGTCGCCGCGTGGCGCGCGCCGTTCCGTGTTGATCGCCGCCGGCCTGGACGCCGACCGCTGGGAATCGCCCATCCATTCATTTACCGAGGAAGAGCGCATCGAGCTGCGCGCCGCCACCTCTGCCGCTATCCGTGTGTACGAAAGACTGTTGAATGCAATCTAAACAAATCCTGCTGCCTGCCCCGCAGCGTCACGAAGCCTTTTTGCGATCCGCCCAGTTCGCGCCCGAGCTGGCCCGCATCCCCTACAAATGGCGCAACCGCGTCATCACGGCCGCCATGGCCAAAATGGCCTGGTCGTCCTGGTACAAAGTCTATGAATCCGTCGCCACCAGCTTTGTGCGCGAGTTCGCCGAACAGTACGTGCCGGCCGGCGTTGACCTGTCGCAGAGCGATGCCGACATCGTAGCCACCGCCGAGCGCGCGGCTGCCGGCGTGACCAAAATGCTGTGGATGGCCGTATCCGACACGCACGCCTTGCAAATCATGGAAGACGAATGCGCCTCGTATGGCATTGAGCTGCCCGAGTTCGACACGATGACCGACACCATCGCCCGCCTGGTGGACGCCCGTTGGTGGCGCCGCCAACTGCGCAAGCGCGTCAAGCGCGCCTTCGAGGCCGGCAATATCCGCCTGGGCTATGTGAACTATCGCGGTGAACCCTACGCCAGCAATGATGCCGTGCTATCGCGCCTGGCGCAGAACCGCCGCAACGCGGCAGCACTGGCCGCCACCTTGGTGCAAAACGAAAACGGCCAGCAATTCAGCATCGCCGAGCTGGCCGAGAAAACGACAGCGAATAAGGCCATCCGGCGCGGCGAACTGATGTTGCGCATCAACGGCTTTGAGCAGATCGCCCGCGAGTGCGGCGACCAGGGCATTTTCATCACCTGGACGTGCCCATCGCGCTTCCACGCCATGCAGCACAGCGGCAAGCCAAACGACAAGTTCGATGGCTCGACGCCGCGCGAGGCAAACGCCTACCTGGGCAAGATGACGTCGCTGTGCCGCTCCGCGCTGGCGCGCCGGGGCATCGGCCTATACGGCTTCCGCATCGCCGAGCCGCATCACGATGGCTGTCCGCATTGGCATCTGCTGCTGTTCGTCCGCCCCACGGCCAAATACAAGACGGCCCACCTGCAGGACGTGGCCGGCCGCGCCATCCGCATCATGAAGCGCTACGCCTGGCGCGTGGATCGTGGCGAACCGGGCGCCTTCGCGCGCCGCCTGGACGTCAAACGCATCGACTGGACCAAGGGCAGCGCCGCCGGCTACATCGCCAAGTACGTGGCCAAGAACATCGACGGCGTGGCTGAGCACAAGACCAAGGAAGGTTATGTCGTCACGGCCGACACTGAAGGCGATGTCGAGCTGACGCCATCGGCGCGCGTCGAGTCCTGGGCCGCGTGCTGGGGCATCCGTCAATTCCAGCAATGGGGCGGCGCGCCCGTCACCGTATGGCGCGAACTGCGCCGCATCGAGGAAAGCATGGTCAATGAAGCGCCGGCCGCCATGCGCCGCGCCTGGAATGCCGTGCAAAAGATCGACGGCGAAAAGCGCGCCTGCTGGGCCGAGTACCTGCGCGCCCAAGGCGGCGCCCTGGTGCCGCGCAAGGAACTGGTCGTCACGCTGGCCAAGGACGAAAAGACCGTCATCGGCCGCTACGGCGAAACCCAGCGCATCACGCCCTACGGCGTGCGCTGCAGTGATCTGATTGGCGTGGTCTTCAAGTCCGTGCGCCATACGTGGACGCCGGTACAGGCCACAGGCGCTCGCGCGGTGGCTGTTGGGGTTGCCGTTCCTCGGACTCGTGTAAATAACTGTACGCACCCCGTTGGCCCTACCCCGGCCACGCCGCCGGCGGCGCCCGCGCCCAACCTGTCCCACGAGGCAAAAACAGCGCTGATTGCCGCCTGGGCGGCCGTCAACGCCTGCCCGTATCCCCGGCTGATCGTCCCCGACAACCCACCCAATGAAGGAAATGGCACATGAGCACCTACGCCGTGATCGTTCGCACGCAAACCGAACGCTTTGACTATGCCGCGATTGCCGCTTGTTGCGGTGACGTGATTCTGGACGCCATCGACCGCTACGGCGTGTGCGGCGTTTCTGCCAAATTGAAAGGAAAACCGCAATGCTGACCACCTCGACCAATTCACCGCGGCAAGTCGCCCTGGGCGACCGCGTGACATTCGACACCGATGAAGGCTACCAGGCCGGCACCGTCAACGACCTGCGCCGCGACGTGGGCAATGGGGAGCTGCACGCCTGGGTGGAGCTGGACCACCAGTGGGCGGGCATGTTCCGTGCGGTGCCGCTGGGCGCCATTGAGGCGGTCAAGAAGGCTGTCGCGCCTGTCGGGTGCCCAGCATGACAGCGGAACCCTCATTACCTGCCGTGGCGGCCTTGTTCGTGCGCGCCAATTCGATCTACAAGACCATGCCGGCGGTCGATGCATGGGATGCAGAGCGCGACGCCCGCGCCTGGCCAGGTGGCGTGCCGGTGGTGGCGCATCCGCCGTGCCGCTCGTGGGGCACGCTGCGCCATCTAGCCAAGCCTCGCCCGGACGAAAAGGAACTCGCTGTGTGGGCCGTCGCCCAGGTGCGCAAATTCGGTGGCGTGCTCGAGCATCCAAAGCGCTCGACCCTCTGGCCACACTGCGGCTTGCCAGCGATCGGCGAGCGGGACAAATTTGGCGGCTGGACGCTCCCAATCTTCCAAAGCTCGTTTGGCCACCGCGCCGAAAAGGCCACCTTGCTGTACATCGTCGGCTGTGCGCCGGCTCAAATACCGGCCATGCCCATCGTCCTGGGCGACGCCTCGCACGTGATCGCCGCAGCTGGCCGCAACCGCGCCGGCGAGCGGCGCCGGAAAGGTGATCCAGGCTGGCGACCAGAATGCGGCAAGGCAGAACGCGAGCACACGCCCGCCGAGCTGGCACATTGGCTGGTCTCCCTGGCGCGACGCTGCATGGTGCCCGCATGAACAGTCTATTCCTCGACGGAGAGTGAAAAATGGAGCAATACAAAGAATTCTGCCGGCTGCGCGACTACCGCAAGCCTGGCGTCGAAGTGCCGCACCACACGGAGGCCGAAGCATTCGCCTTGGCGGTGCAAAGCAAAACAGGCCATGCAGAACCAGGCCAGCGCAAGAAAAACCCCACCACGAAAGGAATCAAGTAATGAACGAAGACCGAATTATTTACCGCCAGGACTTATACAAAATGCTGGGCGTCACTTCGGAGACGCTGCGCAGATGGGTGAAGGAGAACAAGCTGCCGCCGGCGGACGTTTCCATAACCCAGCGCACGCTGGGATGGCGCCTTTCAACGCTCCAAGCCGCTGGGATCAGGCTTCTTTAACAGCCAGTCAGCGAAGGCCTGAAGCATTACGCGGCGCTGCTTCAGGTATTCCGCCGAGTTGTACACTCCGCGCACGCCGCCGTCCTTGTGCGCGAGCTGCACCTCGACATGGTCCGAGTTGTACTCGTGCTCGTTGGCCCAGGTGGAACCGACCTTGCGCCAGCCATGGCCCGTCATCTTGCCCTTGAAGCCGATACGGTGAATGAGGTAAAGAATCGCGTTTTCACTCATGGGGCGGCTGCCACCCCGGTCGTTCGGGAAAACGTAGTTGCTGCCCCGCGAACGCAGCTTCATTTCCGCCAGCAGGTCCAGCGCCTGGGAAGACAGCGGCACCAGGTGCTCGCGGCCCTTCTTCATGCGCTTGCCCGGTATCCGCCAGACATCGCCCTCCACTTCCGCCCAGGTCATGCGCCGCAACTCGTCCGTGCGCGTCCACGTCAACGCCAGCAGCTTGCAGGCCAGCACAGACTGAATTTCATCTTCCAGGTCCAGGCGCTCCATGAACGGATGCACCTCGGCCAATGCCAGGGCGGCGAAGCCTTCGCGCGGTTTGCGGGAAAAGGCGACCTTCGAATTGATGTTCGATGCGGGGTTCTCTTCGCAGTGGCCGTGCTGGATGGACCAGTCAAGAACCTGGCCCACCCACATGCGCACGCGCCGGACGTAGACGGACAGGCCGGCGGCATCCATCGGGCGCAGCGCGGCCATCAAGTCTTCCTTGGTAATTTCACGCACGGTTTTCGCGCCCAGCGTCGGGGAGATGTACATGGCCAGCGCGCGCAGTGCATTTGCCTTGTAGCCGGCGCTGATGTCCGTGCGTCCCGCCCAGTAGGTATCGATGGCGGCATCAAGGGTAATGGATGGGCTGCTTGCCTTGCGCTTCGGCTTGAGGTCGTCGCCGTCGATCAGTTTCAACCGCAAAACGTCGCGGCGCTCGCGTGCTTCCTTGAGGCCGATCAGGGGATACGGGCCGATGACGGCAGTTTGCTGCTTGCCCTCGTCGTTACGATAGGCCATGCGCCAAACCTTGTTTCCGCTTGGCAGGACGGCCAGCATCAGGCCGTGGCCATCGAAGAGCTTGCGCAGTTTGCCGTCGTTCGGCGTGGCGCGGCGGCAGTCTGCATCGGTAAGCGTATTGATGGCCATGCGAAATCCTGTAGGTACGGGTTTGAGAAAAACCGCATGATACCTACATTTCAGCCTACGCGTGATTCTGTGGGATGGTTTTTGGATGGTTCCGAATCTGTGACTCGGAGGGATAAAAATCAAGCTAAGTCGTTGATTTTCAATGAAATTCGGTGGAATATAGGTTGAGTATACTCACGAATTTTTTATGTACTTGGCGGAAGCGGTGAGATTCGAACTCACGAACAGTTTAACCCGTCGCCAGTTTTCAAGACTGGTGCCTTCAACCACTCGGCCACGCTTCCAGATGGCAGCATTATACATAAAGGTCCGTGGCTTACCAATGGCGAGTAGTCGGTGGCGCGCATTTAAGCCCCAAAGCGGCCTCGGGGGCCAGTGGGCTGCGCCGGCATGCCAACGGAAAGCCTACACGCCCCAGTTTTCCCGCAGCGCCTTCTCGAACTCCCCCGCCGGCAACGGGCGCGAGAACAGGTAGCCCTGCACCTCGTCGCAGCCAGAACTCTTCAGGAAAGCCAGCTGTTCCGTCGTTTCCACGCCTTCCGCGATCACCTTGTGGTGCAACTGCTGGGCGATGCTGATGATGGTGCTGGCGATGGCGCAGTCGCTTGCGTCGGTGGGGATGCCGGTGGTAAAAGACCGGTCGATCTTCAGGGTGTCGATGGGGAAGCGTTTCAAATAGGACAAGCTTGAATAGCCAGTGCCGAAATCGTCCAGCGACAGGGCCACGCCCAGGGCCGTGATGCGGTCCATGATGCCGATGACCCTCTCGATGTTGTGCATCAGGGTGCTTTCCGTGATTTCCAGCTCCAGCCAGGCCGCTTCCAGGCCATAGCGGGCCAGGGTCGCCGCCACCCTGGCGGGCAAGGCTGCCGTGAATTCGCGGGCGGAAACGTTCACGGCCAGACGGATCGGCGGCAGGCCGGCCAGTTTCCACGCCTGCGCCTGGGCGCAGGCTGCTTCCAGCACCCATTCGCCCACTTGCACGACCAGGCCCGTCGATTCGGCCAGGGGGATGAATTCGGCCGGCGGGATCATGCCGTGCTGCGGGTGGTGCCAGCGCACCAGGGCTTCGGCGCCGATGATGCGGCCGCTGCCCAGCGCGTATTTCGGCTGGTAGTGCAGCAACAGTTGCTGCTCGGACAAAGCCTGGCGCAAGCCTGTTTCCAGGCGCATGCGCGCCTGCATGCCCAGGTTCATGTCCTGGCTGTAGAAAGCCACGCTTTCCCCTTCGCCGCCGCTGTCCTGCTTGGCGCGGTACATGGCGATATCGGCCAGGCGCAGCAGGGTTTCCGCGTCCTGCCCGTCCTGAGGGTACACGCTGATGCCGATGCTGGCGCCCACGCGCAGGTCGTGGCCTTCGATCAGGAACGGTTCCACCAGCGAGCCCAGCAGCTTTTGCGCCACCATGCTGGCCTCGAAATGCTGGCCGATGTCGAACAGGCCGACGGCAAACTCGTCGCCGCCCAGGCGCGCCACCAGGTCCTGGTCGCGCAAGGCATGGCGGAAACGCAGCGAGACTTGCCGCAGCAGTTCGTCGCCGATGCGCCGGCCCAGGGTGTCGTTGATCAGTTTAAAACGGTTCAGGTCGATGAACAGCACGCAGCCGAGCATCTTGCTGCGCTGCGCCACGGAGAGGGCCTGGTCGACCAGCTTGGCCAGCAAGGTGCGGTTAGGCAGGCTGGTCAGCGGGTCGTAATACGCCAGGTGGTGCAAGCGCTCTTCGGCCAGCTTGCGCTCCGTGATATCCGTCAGGTAGGCGATGAGTCCGATGGGCTTGTCGTCCAGGTCTTGCAGCGGCG
Source organism: Janthinobacterium sp. SUN100 (assembly GCF_030397705.1). Lineage (NCBI taxonomy): Bacteria > Pseudomonadati > Pseudomonadota > Betaproteobacteria > Burkholderiales > Oxalobacteraceae > Janthinobacterium > Janthinobacterium sp. SUN100. Next base: position 797,280 of record NZ_JAPUBU010000002.1, read on the forward strand.
ACAAGGACAGGCTGGCCCAGAAGATCTCGCCTGACTTCTTTCGGCGGCGCACCTCCATCAGGCGTCCTCCCTGCTCCAGGAAGGCGTCGTGGAAACCCGTGTCTTCATCGTCGTACAGGAACAGGATGTTGCGGCCCACGGCTTCCACCGAGGTGTAGCCGAACAGGCGCTCGGCGCCCTTGTTCCAGCTGGTGATGTAGCCCGTCAAGTCCATCGTCAGCACGGATTCGTGCAACTGGTCGAGGATTTGCGTCTGCTGCGCCAGCAAGGCTTCGACTTGCGCGTAGGCGTGCGTGGAACGTTGCGCCAGCGAATGCACTTGCAAGACGCCCGCCGTCAAGGATGCCAGGCTGGCCAGGTGGCGGCGGTCGGCGTCGCTGTACAGGCTGCGTCCGGCCACGCTGTAATGGCCGAAACAGTGGCCATCAAAACTGATTTCCTGCAGCAAGGCCGGCGTATCGCGGGGAAACGGCGCGGGCGGCGCAGCGGCGTCCAGGCTGGCCGCGGGCAGGAACTGGCCGTGCGGGCTGGCCATCACGGCGCTGGCGATGCGGCCCAGCTCAGCGACCAGCGCGGGGCCGCGCAAACGCACGACGGCGTCGCACAGGGCGGCGCTGTCACCGAGGAAATCCGACACCGGAAACAGGGTCATGCTAGAGGTTCCGGCTGACCTGGATGGCCCATTGGTAGGCCTGCAGCAGGCTGCGCCAATAGGTTTCTCCATCGATGCCGGCGCGGCGCAAGCCCTCGGGCGGCGGCGCGGCGCTTTCGACGAGCGCCAGCAAGGTGCCCAGCTCGCCATTGCGTTCGAGCAAAGCGACGCTCACTTCCGGCGCCAGGTTCAGGGTGGCGATGATCTCTTCCATCGGCATGCCCAGCAGCACGTCGAGCAGCGAGAACACGCCCGCCATGAAGGCCAGGTCTTGCGCGTCGCGGTCGCCGCCGCGCAGCTGGCACAGCGCTTCCATCTGCGCCGCGCGCACAGCAGCCAGCGGCAACAGCGCGTGGATCTTGCCATCGTCCTGTTGCCGCGCATACAGCAGCAGTTGCAGCCAGCGCTGCAGCTGGCGCCGGCCCAGCAACGTGATGGCCTGGCTGAAGCTGGTAATCGGCGCCGTGAAACCGAAAGCGGCTGAATTGACCAGTTTCAACAAATGATAGCTGAGCGATGGATCTTGCTTGAGCGGCACTTCCAGCTCGTGCGCGTCGGCATCGCGGGCCAGCAAGCCCAGCAGCGCCAGCAGGCGGCGCCGCGACGTGGCGTCTTCCGGCTCGCTTTGCTGGCGCGCATGGTGCAGGGCGTAATCGCCGGCAAACCAGCTGACGCCGAGTTCTTGCAAGGCGGCAAACTGCCCCGCGTCGGCGATGTTGTAGGCCAGGTGCGGTCCCGCCAAGGGCAGCAACTGGTGCAGGGCCGGACGGGCGCCGGACGCGTCAAAACTCAGTGCACGCGCGTCGACTTGCGCCGCCGTCACGGGACCGGCTGCGGCGCCATCGAGAATGAGGCGATAGCCGGCGTCGCGCCATTGCTGGCATTTTTTCTGGATGTGCTTGTCGCCGGCAAGATGGGCCGGCAAACGGAAGATGGTGCGTTGCGGCGCCAGTTGCGCCAGCACGGCCTCGTCCACGTCATGCGGGTCGGCCAGGGGAATGATGCAGTCGAGCGGCGCCAGGAAGGCATACGCATCGGCGGCGGCCAGCGCTGCCAGCAGCGGCGCCGTCGAGGCCTGCGGTACATGCAAGGTGACAGCGACCCACTCGTTATGAGCATTGGCAACTGCTTGTAATCCCACCAACGGAAACAGGTTTGATTCAGACGCTGACATCGGTATCTCAGTGTGGGTAGGGCGCCATAGTAAATAAACTGACCAGCATTGGCAACCCTGGCCCGACAGGGATGCCATTTCGACAGCGAGAATCATTCTATCCGAATCTCACCCACGAAACAGTTTAATTTTGGCAATAAATATTCAAAAAAAACATTCCGCCGGGAGACCCGCCTGTCATGCGGGTTTGACAAAACCACGGCACCGCGCACGCCTGCTCAGGCGCTGCCGCCATGCGCGTGCTCGACCGCATATTTGATCAATTCGGCCTGCCCTTCGATACCAAGCTTGCGCTTGATGTTCAGCCGGTGCGTCTCCACCGTGCGCACGCTCAGGTCGAGGTCGCGGGCGATCTGCTTGTTCGACTGGCCCGCCGCGATATGCTGCAGCACTTGCTGCTCGCGCGTGGTGAGGAAGGAATCGTGCACTTGCGGGCGCGACAGCTGCCGCGCCAGCGCGGCGCTGTAATAAATGCCGCCGGACATCACCGTCTCGATGGCGAAGACGATATCTTTCCCAGGAGCATCTTTGAGCACATAGCCGCGCGCGCCGGCGGCGATCGCCTGCGACACGTATTCGAGCTTGTCGTGCATGGACAGGATCAGCACGGCAATCTGCGGGAACGCCTGCTTGAACAGCGCCGTCGCCTCAATGCCATTCGTGCCGCGCATATTGATATCCATCAACACGAGGTCCACCTGGTGCGCGCGCGCCTGGCTCAACGCCTCGTCGGCGCCGCCCGCCTCGGCCACCACGTCGAAATGCGCCACCGCTTCCAGGCGCGCGCGCAAGCCGTCGCGCACGAGGGGGTGGTCGTCCACCAGCAGGATGTTGATCTTCTCGGTCATGGTTGCGTATCTATTTAGTGTGTGGATGGAAGACCGAGCCGCGCCAGCACCACGGTGCCGGCCGGGGACGAAGTGATGTGCAGGCTGCCGCCGATGGCTTCCATGCGTTCCGTCATGTTGCGCAGGCCGATGCCGCGCTGCGGATGCAGGGCGATGCCGTCGAAATCGAAGCCGCCGCCATTATCCTGGATGCGCAATTCCACCGCCTTGCCCGCCTCGTGCAGGCTCACTTCCACGCCGCTGGCGTGGGCATGGCGCTCGCAATTGGTCAGCGCTTCCTGGGCGATGCGGAACAACACGGTATTGACCATGTCGGGCAAGCCCTCGCCCGCCACCGCCGGGCTGGCCGTGAAACTGGCTTGCGCGCTGCTGCTGTCGTTAAATTCATGCACCAGGTGGTCGAGCGCGGCGGCCAGGCCCAGGTCATCTAAAATGGCCGGGCGCAGGTTGTGCGAAATGCGCCGCACCTCGCCCAGCACCTTGTTCAGCTGCTCGGCGGCCCGCTCGAAGGTGGCAGGCGCCTTATCTTTCTGTTCGGCATTGCCGGCCAGGCGCGCGATGCCCGCCTCGATCTGCAGTTTGATGGACACCAGCCACTGGCTGATGCCGTCATGCAAGTCGCGCGACAGCCGTGCCCGCTCCTCTTCCTGCGACTCGACCACGCGCTGCGCCAGCACTTTCAGCTTGGCGTCGGCCACCCGCAATTCGCGCAAGTTCAGCACCAGGCCGCAGGCGGCCACCAGCAGGGAACCGAGGATGGCGATGGCAGCGATCAATTCCATGGTCGAGCGGATATTGCGCGACTGCTGGGCGTCGACCTTGGCCAGCGCCTGGTCCACGTCATCCATATAGATGCCCGTGCCCATCATCCAGCCCCATTCCGGCATCAGGATCACATAGCCGAGCTTGGGCGCGGACTTGTTGCTCGACGGCTTGATCCAGTTGTAGCGCTCGAAACCGCCGCCGCCCTTCGCCCGCTGCATCAGGCGCTGGATGGTCAGATTGCCCTCGGCGTCGCGCAACTGCCACAGATTCTGCCCCACCAGTTCGGGCTGGCGCGGATGCATCAGCGACTTGCCCTGCAAATCGTAGATGAAGAAATAGCCATCGTCGCCATAGCTGAGGGCGGACAGGATGCGCTTGGCTTCCTCTTGCGTGGCGTCATCCTTGCGCCCCGACTGGTACAGGGAAGCAATGGAATGGCTGGCCAGGGTCACGTAATGCTTGAGCTCGGCTTCCTTGCTGGCCAGGTACGCCTGCTGGATGGTGGCGCGCTGCTGCTCGGCCAGGGTGATGGCCTGGTGCCGCACGGCAAATGCGATGGCGCACAGGGCGAGGATCAGCGGCGTGATGGCCAGGAAGATGACTTTCTGTCTGAGTTTCATGGCCTGGCGCTCCGGCGGCGTCGATGCTGGTGGGAATGCGTGATTTTACGTCGCGGCGACGCGATCGGTCTGCGTAGTAATACTGAGCGTTACTGCGTAGTCGTGCGCTTGCGGCAATTATACGATTCCTGAATACTCGCCATAAGCTGCAGATACACCAATTCATACCAAACTGGCAACGACCAGGCTCGGCAGCACACATCATCGCACGGCACAGCGCCCGTCAATCTCTGGAGGAAGCATGAACCGCATTTTCAAACAGCTCGGCTGGGCAGCGCTTGCGCTGGCAGGCGCCGGGTCCCTGGGCGTCGTCGCCCTGCAACGCGGCGAACCGATCAGCGCAATCTGGATCGTCATCGCCGCCGTCTGCGTCTACCTGATCGCCTACCGTTTCTACAGCCTGTTCATCGCCGACAAGGTGCTGGGCCTCGATGCCCGCCGCATGACGCCCGCCTTCAAGCACAACGATGGCCTCGACCATGTGCCGACGAATAAATATGTGCTGTTCGGCCACCATTTCGCGGCGATCGCCGGCGCCGGCCCCCTGGTCGGCCCCGTGCTGGCCGCGCAGATGGGCTATCTGCCCGGCATGCTGTGGATCTTGGCGGGCGTCGTGTTTGCGGGCGCCGTGCAGGATTTCATCGTGCTGTTCATTTCCATGCGCCGCGACGGCCGCTCCCTGGGCGACCTGATCAAGGCTGAACTGGGCGAAATTCCCGGCATGATTGCGCTCCTGGGCTGCTTCATGATCATGGTCATCATCCTGGCCGTGCTGGCCTTGATCGTCGTCAAGGCGCTGACGGGCTCCCCATGGGGCAGCTTCACCGTGATGGCGACGATTCCCATCGCCCTGTTCATGGGCGTGTATTCTCGCTTCATCCGCGTGGGCCGCATCGGCGAGATTTCCATCATCGGCTTCGTGCTGCTGATGCTGGCCATCATCGGCGGCCAGTACGTGCAGGAACACGCCGTGCTCGGTCCGATGTTCACGTTCACGGGCACGGAACTGACGTGGATGCTGATCGGCTACGGCTTCATCGCTTCCGTGCTGCCCGTGTGGCTGCTGCTGGCGCCGCGCGACTACCTGTCGACTTTCCTGAAAATCGGCACGATTCTCGGCCTGGCCATCGGCATCATCGTCGTCGCGCCTTACCTGAAAATGCCGGCCATGACCAAGTTCATCGACGGCTCCGGCCCCGTCTGGTCGGGCAATCTGTTCCCCTTCCTGTTCATCACCATCGCCTGCGGCGCCGTGTCCGGCTTCCACGCCCTGATTTCCTCGGGCACCACGCCGAAGATGATTGAAAACGAAAGCCACGCCCGCTTCATCGGCTATGGCGCCATGCTGATGGAATCGTTCGTCGCCATCATGGCCCTGGTGGCCGCCTCGACCATCGAGCCAGGCATCTATTTCGCCATGAACAGCCCGGCCGCCCTGATCGGCACCACGGCAGAGTCCGCCGCACAGGCGATCTCGCAGTGGGGCTTCTATGTCACGCCGGACATGCTGACGCAGACGGCCAAGGACGTTGGCGAGCACAGCATCATCTCGCGCGCCGGCGGCGCACCGACCCTGGCCGTCGGCATGGCGCAGATTCTCTCCGGCGCCATCGGCGGCAAGGCCATGATGGCCTTCTGGTACCACTTCGCCATCCTGTTCGAAGCGCTGTTCATCCTGACGGCCGTCGATGCGGGCACGCGTGCCGGCCGCTTCATGCTGCAAGACTTGCTGGGCAGCTTCGTCCCAAGCTTGAAAAAGACGGAAAACGTCATCGCCAACCTGCTGGCCACGGGCCTGTGCGTGGCGGCCTGGGGCTACTTCCTGTACCAGGGCGTGGTCGATCCATTGGGCGGCATCAACACCCTGTGGCCGCTGTTCGGCATCGCCAACCAGATGCTGGCGGCCATCGCGCTGATCCTCGGCACCTGCGTGCTGTTCAAGATGAAACGTGGCCAGTATGCGTGGGTGACGATCACGCCGACCATCTGGCTGCTGCTGTGCACCCTGACGGCGGGCTGGCAAAAGATCTTCGACGCCAATCCGCGCGTCGGCTTCCTCGCGCACGCCAGGAAATACTCGGCGGCCCTGGATGAAGGCACCCTGCTGGCACCGGCCAAGTCGGTGGCGCAGATGCAACAGATCATCTTCAACGATTACCTGGACGCCGGCCTGGCCGCCTTCTTCGTCATCGTCGTCGTCAGCGTGCTGTTCTTCGGCATCCGCACGATTCTGAAGGCGCGCGCCGACAGCCGCCCGAGCACCAAGGAAACGCCGTTCCAGGCCATGCCCACGGTGCAATGATGATCGACGAAATCATCAAGGCTGGACGGTATCTGGGGCAAAGCATGCGGCTCATGTGCGGCTTGCCCGAGTACGACACCTACGTGGCGCACCGGGAAGTGACCCATCCCGGCGAGCCGATGATGACGTATGAAGAGTTTTTCCGCGAACGGCAGGAAGCGCGTTACGGCGGCGCCGGCAAGCGTGGCGGTTGCTGTTAAGTCCTGTGTCGTGACTCACAATTGAGTCTGGGGGTGATCCTGCTGGATCACCCTGTTGTTTCCTCTTCAGTAAGTTCCCCTCCCCTTTCTTCCATTAGACCCACATCAATATCAGGGTGTGTCTTCGCGTCTATATTTTTCCAATAGGAATTAAATAACAGTCAACGGGCGACCGGGGAAGCAGCGACGCATGTTCAATTTCCAACGCTCCAGCATCAGCCAGAAGCTGACCATGATCTCGGTACTGTCGTCGGGCTGCGCGCTGCTGCTGGTGTTCGTGGCGTTTGCGCTGACGTCCGTGCTCAGCCACAAAAATGATGAAGGCAAGCAACTGCTGTCGCTGGCGGGCGTGATCGGCGCGGCCGGCGCCGTGCCTTTGCTGGCGGGAAAATCGGCGCAGGGGCAGGCGGAACAGGTGCTGGCGGCTTTGTCCGCGCGCAACGAGGTGGCCCAGGCGGCCCTGTTCGACAAGGGCGGGCGCCTGTTCGCCCTGTACCGCGCGCCGCAGCATGCGGACGGCCTGCCGGCGCCGGAAGACATGGACCCGGCCTTGCTGGCCGACATGGCCGTGCAGCCCGTCACGCAAGGCTCGGGCACGACCCTGGCGCCCGCCATGCGCCTGTACCGCCCCGTCTACCGGCCGGGCGAGCCGCAACAGATCATCGGCGCCGTGCTGATCGAGGCGGACCTGAACCACATGTGGCGCGACATCGGCCGCCACGTGAGCGCCATCGGCGGCGCCACCGTGCTGTCCTTCCTGGTCGCCGTATTCCTCGCGCGGCGCTTCAAGAGCGTGATCGCCGAACCGATCACCAAGCTGATCGATACGGCGCAGAAAGTGTCGAGCAGCCAGACCTACAGCCACCGCATCGCGCACCAGCGCAGCGACGAGCTGGGCGTGCTGATCGACAGTTTCAACGACATGCTGGCGCAGATCGACAGCCGCGACAGCACGCTGGCCAATTACCGCGACCAGCTGGAGCGCCAGGTGGGCGTGCGCACGGCGCAGCTGGAAAAGGCCAAGGATGCGGCCGAGGCGGCCAGCCAGGCGAAGAGCGCCTTCCTCGCCACCATGAGCCATGAAATCCGCACGCCGATGAATGGCGTGCTGGGCATGACGGAACTGCTGCTGGCCAGCCCTTTGAGCCCGCAGCAGCGCCACTACACGAGCATGGTGCAGCGCTCGGGACAGAATTTGCTGGTAATCATCAACGACATCCTCGACTTTTCCAAGATCGAAGCGGGCAAGCTGAGCGTCGAATACATCCGCTTCAATTTCCGCGAATTGCTCGACGATATAGAACACGTGTTCGCGCCGCAGGCGGAAGCGAAAAACATCAGCCTGGAATTCGACATCGCCTACGACATCCCGATCGCCATCTGCGGCGACCCGAACCGTTTGCGCCAGATCATCGTCAACCTGCTGGGCAACGCCATCAAGTTCACCGAAACGGGCAAGGTCACCGTGAAGGTGACCGTGTGCAGCGAAGACGCGCCCAGCGTGGGCTTGCGCTTCGAGGTGCACGACACGGGCATCGGCGTCTCGAACGAGGCGCAGACGCGCATCTTCGAATCGTTTTCGCAGGCGGACGGCTCGACCACGCGCAAGCACGGCGGCACGGGCCTGGGGCTGACGATCTCGAAACAGCTGGTGGAGCTGATGGGCGGCACTATCGGCGTTGATAATGCTTTAACGCAAGGCTCGATCTTCTGGTTCGAAGTAAATTTCGATAAGCGGCGGGTCGACAGCGACGACCCGTCCTTCAACCTGAAAACCACGCGAGGGCTACGCGCCTTGATCGTCGACCACACACCCGCCACGCGCGCCGTGCTGGAGCGGCAACTGGCCAGCTGGCACATCGTCAGCGACAGCGCCGGCACGGCCAGCGACTGCCTGGGCAAGCTGCGCGCGGCCGCCCAGGCGGGCACGCCGTATGCCGTGGCCCTGCTCGACATGGAATTGCCGCGCACCAGCGGCCTGGCCCTGGCCGCCAACATCAAGAGCGACCCGCTGCTGGCCGACCTCAAGCTTTTGCTGCTGAGCACGGAACAGGCGGCGGCCGACCCCGTGCAGCGGCGCGAGGCGGGCGTGGCCTACCAGCTGATCAAGCCGGCCCGCGAATGCGACCTGTTCGACTGCATCGTCACGCCGCCGCGCGCCAGCGACAGCCTGCGCATCCATCCGCCGCACACGGCGCGCCAGGTGGGCCGGCGCCAGCGCCGCCGCGTGCTGCTGGCCGAGGACAATCCCGTCAACGTGGAAGTGGCGCTGGCCATGCTCGACAGCCTGGGCCTCGATGTCGTCTGCGCGCGCAACGGCGAAGAAGCCTTGCAGGCGGCGCAGGCCGAGGATTTCGATCTGATCCTGATGGATTGCCAGATGCCCGTGATGGATGGCTTTGCCGCCACGGCGGAAATCCGCCGCCATGAACAGCACTGCGGCCACGCGCGCGTGCTGCCCATCGTCGCCATCACGGCCAATGCGCTGCAGGGCGACCGCGAAGCGTGCCTGGCGGCCGGCATGGACGATTACCTGAGTAAACCTTTTACGCAGCAAGACCTGGGCCACACGATCGCCCGCTGGATCACCCTGCCGCGCGCGGCCACCGTGCACCACAGCGAAGCGCCGCAGGAGGCGCCGCCCGAGCCGCCGCCCGTGGCAACGCCGCCGGCGCCTGCATCCCCGGCATCGGCCCCGCCGCTGAACCGGCAGGCGCTGGAAAACATCCGCGCGCTGTCCGGCACGGATGGCGATGCGCTGCTCGAACGGGTCATCCTCGCATTTACCGGCGAGACGCCGCGCCAGCTGGGCGCCATGCGCGAAGCCATCGCGACAGCGGATGCGGAAGCGCTGCGCAAGGTGGCGCACAGCCTCAAGTCGGGCAGCGCCAACGTGGGCGCCGACGGCCTGGCACAGCTGTGCAAGGAAATGGAAAAACTGGGCCGCGCCGGCAGCACCGAGGGCGCGGCTCCCCTTCTGCAGCAGATGCAGCAAGCCTTCCTGGCCGTACGCGAATCGCTGAACGCCATCCTCGTGAAGGAACACTGACATGACAGCGCCCCTCTCCCCTCCCCGCGGCCTGGTGCTGGTGGCCGACGACGATCCCGTGATGCGCTTGCTGATGCGGCAAATGCTCACGCAGGTGGGCCTGGACGTGATCGAGGCCGAGGATGGCGTGCAGGCGCTGGCCAGCTACAAGCACAGCGGGCCGGACCTGGTCATGCTCGACGTCGACATGCCCGCCATGGACGGCTTTGCCGTGTGCCGCGAAATCCGCCACCAGGAAGTGGGCGGCACGGTGCCCATCATCATGGTCACGGGCGGCGACGAGCTGGAAGCCGTCACGCGCGCCTACGAGGTGGGCGCCACCGACTTCATTTCCAAGCCCATCAACTGGCCCATCCTCGGCCACCGCGTGCTGTACGTGCTGCGCGCCAGCGACGCCATCGCCCGCCTGCGCATTGCCGACGCGCACAACCGCGCCGTGCTGGCCGCCATCCCCGACACCTTCTTTCGCCTGAACCGCGAAGGCTTTTATCTCGACTACGAACAGGGCCACGACGCCAGCGCGGGATTTTCCCTCAGCGACTGCGTGGGCAGCCATATCCGCGACGTGCTGCCGCCCGAAATCGCCGCGCGCCTGCTCGACAAGGCGCACGCCGTGCTGGCCACGCAGCATATCGGCTCGGTCGACTACACGCTCACGCACGAAGACAGCACGCGCCATTTCGAGGCGCGCCTGGTGGCGACGGGAGCCGACGAGGTACTGGGCCTGGTGCGCGACATCAGCGAACGCAAGCGCACGGAAGAACAGATCCGCCGCCTCGCGTATTGCGACAGCCTGACGGGCATCCCCAACCGGCAAGCGTTCCTGGAAACCCTGGAGCGCGAACTGCTGCGCTCGAAAGAGCACGACAAGAAATTCGCCGTGCTGTTCATGGACCTGGACGCCTTCAAGCGCATCAACGACACCCTGGGCCACGACGTGGGCGACCATTTGCTCAAGGTGGTGTCCGAGCGCCTGCGCGAAACCATCCGCCCCAGCGACCTGGTGCTGCGCGCCGAACACGAGTTTGAAACCACCTTCGGCGGCAGCAACCTGGCGCGCCTGGGCGGCGATGAATTCACGATATTGATTCCCGACCTGGAACGGGTGGAAGACGCGCTCAACGTGGCGCACCGCGTCAAGGAAGCCATGCGCCGGCCCTTCATGATCGAAGGGCACGAGATTTTCGTGACGGCCAGCATCGGCATCTCGCTGTATCCGGAAGATGGCGAGGATTGCAACTCGCTATTGAAATATGCGGACACGGCCATGTACCACGCGAAGAACTGCGGCAAGAACAACGCCAAGCTGTACAGCTCTTCGCTGACGATGGAAATCATGAGCCACGTCAAGATGGAAGTGGGGCTGCGCAAGGCCTTGCAAAACAACGAGCTGTACCTGCTGTACCAGCCGCAGATCGACGTGCCCAGCACGCAGATCGTCGGCGTGGAAGCGCTGGTGCGCTGGCGCCATCCCGAACGGGGCATCATCTCGCCCACGGAATTCATCCCGCTGGCCGAAGAGACGGGGTTGATCGTGCCCATCGGCGAATGGGTGCTGCGCACGGCGTGCAACCAGGCCAAGGCGTGGCAAAGCGACGGCGGGCGCGCCATCCGCATGGCCGTCAACCTGTCGGCCAAGCAATTCAAGGATGAAAACCTGATGCAGATCGTGCTGTCGGTCCTGGCCGACACGGGCCTCGATGCGCGCCTGCTGGAGCTGGAATTGACGGAGGGAACGTTGATGGACGATGCACGCGCCACCATGGTGACCCTGGAACAATTGCGCGGCATCGGCGTGTACCTGTCCATCGACGACTTCGGCACGGGCTATTCGTCGATGAATTACCTGAAACGCTTCGACGTGCGGGCCTTGAAAATCGACAAGAGCTTTATCGCCGGCTTGCCGCAGGATACGGAAAACGCGGCCATCACGCGTGCCATCATCGCCATGGCGCATGGCTTGAAAATGGTGGTGGTGGCCGAGGGCGTGGAAACGGACGAACAGCTGCTGATGCTGGAAGAATACGGCTGCGACATGGCGCAGGGATATTTTTTAGGCCACCCGTCGCCGCACGACACGATCACGGCCATGCTGGCCAGGCAACGGGGCCAGCTGGCCAGCGTGGAAACTAGAGCACTTCGAAGGCAAGGATTTGCGTGACTTGCTGGGCGTTGAAATTATCGTCGGAAATCATCACCAGGCTGCGGCGGCCGTTTTCCAGGCGCGGGCCCCAGCTGATGCCTTCGATATTGTCGACCCGCGGCAAGCCGATCTTTTCCAGGTCCAGCAGCAGGCGCTTGCGCGCCGGCACGTAAGCCGCGCCCGCCAGGGCCGGGATGGCCTGGATATCGGTGGCGCCCTGCGTATCCATCTCGTAGATGCGCACGTGATTCGTGTAGATGCCGTCGGCGTGTTCCACGCCGGCCCGCTCCACCACCAGCACCTGGTGATCGTTGACGGCGAGGATTTCCGACACGCCATTGTCCGCTTCCTTCCCCGGCGCAGGCCGCGATGCCACCGGCTCGATCGGATACGCGTACTGGCCCAGCACGGTGCCCGCGCGGTCCAGGCGCGTGATGCGCACCACGGAGCCGTGGTCCGGCGTGGCCAGCGGGCCATCCTGGTACAGCGCCGCTTCCATGCCCAGCCACAGGCTCTTGCCATCGCTGGCAAACGACAGCCCCTCAAAGCTCATGTTGTTGCGCGATCCCGTTTCATCCTTCGCCACCTTGAACATGGCGGGCGTAGGCAAGGTGGCCAGGTAGTGGCCGCCGCTATCGGCGTGGCGCACGAACGGGTGCAAACCCACCTTGCGGTTGCCTTCGCTGCCGTACCACAGGCTGCCATCCTGCGGATCGACGCGGATGGTTTCGATGTCGGGCACCTGGTCGCCCTGCTCCAGCCTGGCATGGGCCAGGTTCGGATAGCGGCTGCCGTCGGGCTGCGTGAAGAAATGCACGCTGTTGAAGGTCACGCCGGCAAATGCGCGGCTGTCGTAGTCGAGCGCGGCGCGGTAGAAGCGGGCCGGATTGATTTCCGAGCGGTCATCGCTTTCCATCACCCAGCTGTTGTTGGCCGCATCGTAATCGATGCCGGACAGGCCGCCCACCGTCGTGCCCTCGAACGGGTATTTCAAGGCGATGCGCTGTTCGCCGATCAGGCGCAAGCCCGCGATCGGTGCGTCGTGGGAGAAGCTGGCGCAAGCGGAGAGAAGAACGGCGGCGGACGCCAGGGCAAGCGCGGTGCGCGCGCTGCGGAACAATTGAGGCATGATCGGTATCAAAGGAGTCAGCGGGAGCGTGGCTTACACCACGCCATCGGTCTTCAGCCGCGCGATGGCGGCCGCATCATAGCCGAGCGACGCCAGCACCTCGTCGTTGTGCTGGCCCAGGGTGGGCCCCAGCCACTGCGTCTTGCCCGGCGTGGCGGACAGTTTCGGGCTGATGGCGGGCAATTTGACGGGCGTGCCGTCGGCGAAATGGTGTTGTTCGAACATGTCGCGGGCGAGAAATTGCGGGTCGCTCAGCATGTCGCGCACGGAGTAAATCTTCCCGGCGGGGACGTCTGCCGCCTTCAAGACGGCCAGCGCGCTGTCTATCGTGTGCGTGGCGCACCAGGCGCCGATGGCGTCGTCGATTTCCTGCGTGCGCGCCACCCTGCCGTCGTTGCGCGCCAGCTGCGGGTCGCCCGCCATGTCGATGCGGCCCATGGCCAGCATCAGCCGCTTGAAGATGGCGTCGCCGTTGCCCGCGATGACGATGTTTTCGCCTTCGCCCGTCGTGTAGGTATTCGAGGGCACGATGCCGGGCAAGGAACCGCCCGTGCGCTCGCGCACCACGCCCGCCTGGTCGTATTCGGGCACCAGCGACTCCATCAAATTGAACACGGATTCGTACAGGGCCACGTCGACCATCTGCCCTTCCCCGTGCTCGCGACCGCCCGTCACGTCGCGGTGGCGCAGCGCCATCATGGCGCCGATCACGCCGTGCAGGGCCGCCACGGAGTCGCCGATGGACACGCCCACGCGCACGGGCGGGCGGTCGGCAAAGCCGGACACATAGCGCAAGCCGCCCATCGATTCGCCGATGGCGCCGAAGCCGGGCAAGTCCTTCATCGGCCCCGTCTGGCCAAAGCCGGACAGGCGCACCATGATGAGGGACGGTTTGACCTGCTTGAGCTGCTCGTAGCCGAGATCCCACTTTTCCAGCACGCCGGGGCGGTAATTCTCGATGATGATGTCCGCTTCCAGGGCCAGCTGGCGCGCGATGGCGCGGCCCTCGGGCGTTTTCAGGTTCAGCGTTAAACTTTTCTTGTTGCGCGCCTGCACCGACCACCACAGCGAGGTGCCGTCCTTCAGCACGCGCCAGGTACGGATGGGGTCGCCGCCATCGGGCGACTCGATCTTGATCACGTCGGCGCCGAATTCGGCCAGCATGCGGGCGCAGAACGGCCCCGCGATCAGGGTGCCCAGTTCCAGGACTTTGATGCCCTGGAGGGGGCCGGAAGATGCGCAAGCGTCTGTCATGTTGTAGTCAGGTTGCCCTGCGGTCGAGCATCGCGCGGGCAATCGTGCCCGCGTCGACGTATTCCAGTTCGCCGCCCACGGGCACGCCGCGGGCCAGACGGCTCACGCGCAAGCCCCGCGCCTTCAGCATTTCGCTGATGTAGTGGGCCGTCGCTTCGCCTTCATTCGTGAAATTGGTGGCCAGCACCACTTCGCCGACCACGCCATCGTTGGCGCGGTTCAGCAATTTTTCCAGGTGGATGTCTTTCGGGCCGATGCCGTCCAGTGGAGACAATCTCCCCATGAGGACGAAATACAGGCCCTTGTAGGTGAGCGTCTGCTCGATCATCAGCTGGTCGGCGGGCGTTTCCACCACGCACAGCAAGCGCTTGTCGCGCTCTTCGTCGAGACAGGTCTCGCACACTTCGTGTTCGGTAAAGGTGTTGCACAGGCCGCAGTGATGCACGGCATCGACGGCCTGGAACAGGGCGCGCGACAGCATGGCCGCGCCTTCCCTATCGTGCTGCAACAAATGAAATGCCATCCGCTGCGCCGACTTGGGGCCGACGCCGGGCAGGCGCCGCAGCGCCTCGGTCAGGAATTCAAGCGACTTGGACATGGATCAACCTTGCCCCGTGCCATAGATCGAGCGCATGCGGCAGTGCATCAGAATGGCATTTTGAAGCCGGCGGGCAAGTTCATGCCGCCAGTCAAGCCTGCCATTTTTTCCGCGGACGTCGCTTCCGCCTTGCGCACGGCGTCGTTGAAGGCGGCGGCCACCAGGTCTTCCAGCATGTCCTTGTCGTCGGCCAGCAGCGACGGGTCGATGGACACGCGCTTGACGTCGTTCTTGCACGTCATGACGATTTTCACGAGGCCGGCGCCGGACTGGCCTTCCACTTCCACCAGCGCCAGTTGTTCCTGGGCCTTTTTCATGTTGTCTTGCATTGCTTGCGCCTGCTTCATCAGGCCAGCCAGTTGATTTTTCATCATGAGAATGCTCCGTTCAATTCAGTTTGTGAGTGTGTTAATCATCAATGCAGGGTCGGCGCGGCGGAGCCGGCCGGTGCAGGGGTAATCGTTCCCGGCACAACAAAAGCGTCGAATACACGCTTCATGTCGAGCACGAAGGGATCGCTGGCGATGGTTGCTTCCGCTTGCAGCTGGCACGCCTCGCGGTGGGCCTGCGCTTCCGCGCTGGCCGTGTACCAGACGGCGCCCAGTTCCGTGTCGACCGCGACCTTGCGGCCGAAGCGTTCGGTGAGCGCGGCCGCCAGTTTTTCCACGTTGGCGGGACTGCGCCACGTGTCGATGGGCACGCGCAGGCGGAACGTGGTGCTGTGGCCATCGTGCAGGCATTCGATCAGCTCGGCCTGCACGGCCAGCTGCTGGGCCACGCCGCGCAAGGGCAGCACGGCGGCGACGGCCGGCCAGTTGCCGTCCCAGTCCAGGCCCGGCACGGGCGTGATCACGTACGGACCGCTGGGCGCGGCTTGCTTGGCGGCACGCTGCGGCATGACGACGGCCGGCTGCTCGCTGCTTGGCGCGGCGGGCGCCGACACGGCGGCGGACGCGCTGTCGTCGGAAAATTCGGTGACCCACGGCGGCAAGTCGTCATCCGGCTGCGCTGGCGGCGGCGCGGCAGGACGCGCCTGCTGCACGGGCGCCGCGGCGGCCGCCGGTGCTTCCATCACGGCAACTGGGGGCGCATCGTCCCACGGCGCAGGCGCTTTCGCGGCGGCGGGCGGTGGCGGTGGCGCGGCCTGGACGGGTGCGGCCGGGGCTGGCGCCGCGGCGACCGGCTCCGGTGCGGATGCTGGTGCCGGTGCCGGTGCAGCCGGCTTGGGCGCCGACGATGGCGCCGACGGCGCGCTGCCGGGACGGCCTTTCGAGGCGGCGCGGGCCGCTTCCAGCGCCGCATTGATGGCGGCGCGGGCGGAACTGATCGGGGCGCCCGATGCGGCTGGGGCGGCTGCGGCCGGAGCCGCCGCCGGCGGCGCCGCTGGTGGCGGCGCCGGGGCGGCGACAGGCGCCGGTGCCGGAGCAGCCGCGCGCGGCGGCGGCGCTTCGCTGCGCGCCATGCTGGCGGCAGCGGCGGCCACGACGGCTGGCGGGGTCACGGCGGCATGGCTGGCCACGCTGTTCGTGGCGGCGCGGGCTGCCGGGGCGGATGCGCCAGCGGCGGCGCGCGCGGCGGCCACGGCGGCGGGACGGTTGCCCGGCGCGGCCGCTGGTGCGGCGGCCGGCACGCCATCGGCGCCGCCTATGCCGGGCCGAAAGGCCAGCATGCGCAGCAGGGTCATGGTAAAGCCTGCATATTCATCGGGCGCCAGGCCCAGTTCATTGCGGCCATGCACGGCGATCTGGTAAAACAGCTGCACTTCTTCCGCGTCGAACGCGCCAGCCAGACGCACGATATCCGCGTATTCAGGCAGATCCTGCGGCAAGGCGGCGGGCACGGTTTGCGCCAGCGCAATGCGGTGCAATAAAGTGCCCAAATCCTGCAGGGCGCCGTTATACGACAGGCTGCGTGAGGCCATCTCGTCGGCCACGGCCAGCAAATCGGCGCCATCCTGCTGCGCCAGCGCGTCGAGCAAGCGCACCAGGTACGACTGATCGAGCGCGCCCAGCATGCCTTGCACGGCGTCCAGCGTGACTTCGCCGGCCGCATAGGCGATGGCCTGGTCCGTCAGCGACAGCGCGTCGCGCATGGAACCGTGGGCGCCCTGGGCCAGCAGGCGCAAGGCCGGCTGTTCGAAGGCGATGCCTTCCTGTCCCAGGATATTGTCCAGGTGGCTGATGATGTGGCCGGGCGGCATCTGCTTGAGGTTGAACTGCAGGCAGCGCGACAGCACGGTGACGGGTATCTTTTGCGGGTCCGTCGTGGCCAGGATGAACTTGACGTGCTCGGGCGGCTCTTCCAGCGTCTTCAGCATGGAATTGAACGCGTGGTTCGTCAGCATGTGCACCTCATCGATCATATAGACCTTGAAGCGGGCATTGCTTGGCGCATACACGGCTTGCTCGAGCAGCTGCGCCATTTCATCGACGCCGCGGTTCGACGCCGCATCCATCTCTATATAGTCGACAAAGCGTCCCGCGTCGATCGCCATGCACGCTTCGCACACGCCGCACGGCTGGGCCGTGATGCCGCCCGTGCCATCGGGGCCGATGCAATTGAGCGACTTGGCCAGGATGCGCGACAGGGTCGTTTTGCCGACGCCGCGCGTGCCCGTGAACAGGTAGGCGTGATGCAATCGGCCGCTGTGCAAGGCATGCGTGAGCGCGCGCACGACGTGCTCCTGGCCGACGAGCGTCTCGAAATTCTTGGGGCGGTATTTACGGGCGAGGACTTGATAGGACATGCTGAGATTTTACCATGCGATTTTGCGGGTGATCCTGCGCGGCGGGCGCAAGCCTCATGGCCGGGCCATTCAAAATGGCAAACGCGGCAAAGCAGCAATTGTATAACATGGCCAGCTGGAAATATGGAAAACACGGCAAGCCCGGCAATGCTGCGGGTCGGCAAGAAAATGGCGCCGTAAAAGCAAAAAAGCTGCCCATGGCAGCTTGATTGTCGATCCTGATAAAACATTCCCGAAGGAGGCGAGCCTGATCTGCGGCACTCATGGTTAATAGCCGTGGCTGCTTCGTTCCCGACCTGACCAGGTTAGCCATGCCACGATGCGCAGGGGCCCGCCGGGGACAATTATAACCGGTCTGCGGGGAATGGGGAAGTTGAGGCACAAACCGCCCTTCCCCACAAGCAAGCGGCTGAGCGTCTTACAAGCCCAGCTCTTGCCAGATGCCATCCACCTTCGCCTTCACTTCCGGCGTCATGGCGATCGTCGTGCCCCACTCGCGCGTCGTTTCACCCGGCCATTTATTCGTCGCATCGATGCCCATCTTGCTGCCCAGGCCGCTGACCGGCGAGGCGAAGTCCAGGTAATCGATGGGCGTGTTGTCGACCAGGGTCGTGTCGCGGATGGGGTCGACCCGCGTCGTGATGGCCCAGATGACCTCTTTCCAGTCGCGGATATTCACGTCTTCATCGACCACCACGATGAACTTGGTATACATGAACTGGCGCAGGAAGCTCCACACGCCGAACATCACGCGCTTGGCGTGGCCCGCGTACTGTTTCTTGATCTGCACCACGGCCATGCGGTAGCTGCAGCCTTCGGGCGGCAGATAGAAGTCGGTGATTTCGCTGAACTGCTTTTGCAGCAGGGGCACGAACACTTCATTCAGGGCCAGACCCAGCACGGCCGGCTCGTCCGGCGGTTTGCCTGTATACGTGGAGTGGTAGATCGGGTCGCGGCGCATGGTGATGCGGTCGATGGTAAACACGGGGAAACTGTCCTGCTCATTATAGTAGCCCGTGTGGTCGCCATACGGCCCTTCCAGCGCGTGCTCGTAGCCGCTCGGATGGTTTTCATCCGGATAGATATGGCCTTCGAGCACGATTTCGGCGGAAGCAGGCACGCGCAGCTCGCTGCCGATGGCTTTCACCAGCTCCGTGCGGCTGCCGCGCAGCAAGCCGGCGAACTGGTATTCGGACAGGCTGTCCGGCACCGGCGTGACGGCCCCTAATATAGTAGCGGGATCGGCGCCCAGCGCGACGGCGATCGGATACGGCTTGCCCTTGCTCTGGATCGCGTGCTCGCGGAAGTCCAGCGCCCCGCCCCGGTGCGCCAGCCAGCGCATGATGACTTTATTACGTCCCAGCACTTGCTGGCGATAAATGCCCAGGTTTTGCCGCTTCTTGTTCGGGCCCTTGGTGATCACCAGGCCCCACGTGATCAGGGGAGCGACGTCGCCGGGCCAGCAATGCTGGATCGGCAGGCGCGCCAGGTCCACGTCATTGCCTTCCCAGACGATTTCCTGGCACTTCGCGCCGCGCAATTCCTTCGGCGACATGTCCCACACGGATTTCACCAGGGAACCGAGGCCCAGCAAGTCCTTGAAATCCTTCGGCGGTTCCGGCTCCTTCAGCCGCGCCAGCACATGGCCGATCTTGCGCAACTCGCTGACATCTTCCGCGCCCATGCCCAGCGCCACGCGGCGCGTGGTGCCGAACAGATTGCCCAGTACCGGCATGTCGTATCCCGTCGGGTTATTGAACAGCAAGGCCGGTCCGCCTGCGCGCAAGGTGCGGTCGCAAACTTCCGTCATCTCCAAAATCGGTGAAATGGGGGTCGAAATGGGCTTAAGTTCACCCATTTGTTGCAGTTGAGAAATAAAATCTCGCAAATCTGAATATTTCATGTGTTTTTAATTTTTTTTGACGTCGGACGCCGTTGCTGAAGGATCTATGCCAAGTAATTGATTTTATTGGCTTTTGGCACAATGCAAGTCAAAAAGTAAGACATAAAAGTAATAAAGAAACGATTCGTTAGTATTGACTTGATATAAAACGGCTTCTACAATTCGCCCAACTTGAAAGAGCACGCCGGCCCAGAGCTTGATTTTAGCGTTTCTCTTTCATTCACGGAGTCGGGGCTCCACATGACATTTTAAGGAGTGTTTTCAAAAGGCGTCTGCCTTACCCCCGGTAAAAGTTGTATTGCGACTGATCCAATACCAAAAACGGGACCGATCAGCTCAAGCAAGCAATGACGGCGTTTCTCGCACGCATCCATACGCGGCGGAAACGATGATATTTCTGATGCACGGCATTGGCAGTACCCACAACACCGCGAGACCGCGGAGGGACTGCCTGTTGACGCGACATTTCGGGGAACTCTATGACTCATCGTAGCACTGAAGCAGCATTGCCTGCTTCAACCGTGGCTGGCCAGCCAGCGTTGGCGCGCTTGCGCGCCCGCGCACAGGCCATTTCGGCACGTGGCGTTTTGACCACGGCACAACACACACTGACAGTCTTCGGCATTTCCGCCCTGGCACTGATCGCCCTGCTGATGTTCCGCCCTGACCTGGGCAAGCAACTGACGCACAGCCTGTTCCCGCTGCCGATGGCAGAGGCGCAAGCCGTTGAAGCACCGGCCCTGTCCGCACTGATGGAAGCACCTGCTTCCGTGCAAACGGCCGCCGCCAGCGATACCCCGCTGACCAAGGAAGAAAAAGCCTTGCTGGGCACGCAAAAGCAGCAGCAATGGGTTACCAACTGGCTCTCCAAGCGCTACCGCGTGGCCAACGACGCGACCAATATGCTCGTCTCGACGGCGTACCTGACGGCCCGTGAAATCAAGCTGGACCCGCTGCTGATCCTGGCCGTGATGGCCATCGAATCGGGCTTGAACCCGTTCGCGGAAAGCCCCGTCGGCGCGCAAGGCTTGATGCAAGTCATGTCGAAAGTACACCATGAGCGCTTCCAGGAAATGGGCGGCGTGCAAGCAGCGCTGAACCCGGTCGCCAACATCCGCGTCGGTTCGCTGATCCTGAAGGATTACGTCACGCGTGGCGGTTCCGTCGAAGCGGGCCTCAAAACCTACGTGGGCGCCGCCAACTTCGCCACCGACTCGGGCTACGGCTCGCGCGTGCTGGCCGAATACCGCCGCCTGAAGCAAGTGTCGGCCGGCCAGCGCGTGCCGACGACGACGCCGGTGATGGCATCGAACACGCCAGCGCCAGCCAAGGCGCCGGCAGCGGAAAGCGGCATCACCATCAAAGTACTGCCCCACAACGAGATCGCCGGCCTGTGACCCTTTAAAAGCCCTCACAGGGGCATCCAAAAAGCAGCACCCAGTAAAAAAGCCACCGCACGCAAGTGCCGGTGGCTTTTTTATTGCCCTGCGGCACTGGCCGCAGGGACTGCTCTCTATATTACTTGCGCTTGTTGGCGTTGACTTCTTCCTCGCGGAATTTCACTGCCAATTTATCCAGCACGCCGTTCACATACTTGTGGCCATCGATACCGCCAAACGACTTGGCCAGCTCGACCGCTTCGTTGATGACGACGCGGTACGGGATTTCCATGTTGTTCTTCAGCTCGAAAGCGCCGATCAGCAGGATGCCGTGTTCGATGGGCGACAGTTCCGCGATATTGCGGTCGATCAAGGGTGCCATGCTTTCGCGCAGCGCCAGCGAATCCTTGATGGCGCCGTACAGCAACACCGTGAAATGATCGCCATCGGCCTTGTCGAAACCATGCGCGGCGCGAATATTGTTCACGACGGTAGTCGCGTCTTCATTGTTCAGCAGCCACTGGTACAAGCCCTGCAGCGCAAACTCGCGCGCGCGGTGACGCGGCGTGCGGTTTTTGCTGGGATTGGCGAGCAAATTTTTCTCAGTCATGATTGTTACCTGTTCTTAAGTACGTGTTCACTACAAATTCCGGCGAGACACTACGGCGCGCTTTTAGGCAGCGCAGCCGCGGCTCAAGCGTGCGTGAGAAGGATGCCAGGGCAAGGCGCGAGGCCGAAGACAGTACGAAAGTACGGCGAGGCCTTGCAACGCAGCCATGGCATTCTTGTCACACGCGCTTAGTCTTCGTCGGTGTCCTGCAACTCTTCCAGCGCTTGCGCCAGATTAGCCATTTCCACTGCCACGCGTGCCGCTTCTGCTCCCTTGACCAGCATGCGCACTTCCGCTTGCTCGTCGTTTTCGGTCGTCAACACTGCGTTGGCGATGGGGATGCCGTAATCGAGACCGACGCGCGTGATGCCCGCGCCCGATTCGTTCGATACCAGCTCGAAGTGGTAGGTTTCACCGCGAATCACGGCGCCCAGTGCGATCAGGGCGTCGAATTGCTCGGTTTCCGCCATTTTTTGCAGAATCAGTGGGATTTCCAGGGCGCCCGGCACGGTCACGTGCAGGATATCTTCATCGGCCACGCCCAGCTTGCTCAACTCTTCCAGGCATGCCGACAGCAAGCCACCACCGACGATTTCATTGAATCGTGCCTGGACGATACCGACGCGCAAACCTTCGCCGGCAAAATTAGTTTCGTATGCTCCTACGGTCATCATATGCCTCTTTAATCTGGTGGTTCAGGGCGACATGCACATGTCGCCATCGTTTACTCTACATCGACGCCTGACAAAATCGTAGCGAGCGGCAGCGAGTTGTGGTCGAGAAGCGCAACTGTACGAAGGTACAGTGAGCATCACAGGCCGCAAATCGCGACGCGCAGTAGATTTAGTCAGGTGTCCTGGCCTGGGTGGCACTGAAAACCTGTTACTTCCAGGTCGAAACCGACCATCGACGGCATCTTCCGTGGGCTGGCCAGCAATTGCATCTTGCTCACGCCCAGGTCGCGCAGGATTTGCGCGCCGATGCCGTAGCTGCGCAAGTCCATGCTGGCGGCGCGGCCTTTCGGCTTGGCTTGCGGCGTATCGAGCGCGGCGAACTGGGCAAACAGCTCGCCCGACGTCTCGCCGCAATTCAGCAAGACCATCACGCCCCGCTCGGCCTGCTTGATGGCGGCCATCGAGGCGGCCACCGTCCACGAGTGGGTAGTCGCTTCGCTTTCCAGCACGTCCAGCAGGGAAACGGGCTGGTGCACGCGCACCAGCGCTTCCAGGCCGGGGGCCAGGTCGCCATGCACGAGGGCCAAATGGGCCGACGCGCTCGGCTTGTCGCGGAAGGCGATCAAACGGAATTCGCCATGCGCCGTATGCAGGGTACGCTCGGCAACGCGCTCGACCAGGGACTCCGTCTGGCTACGGTAATGGATCAGGTCGGCAATCGTGCCGATTTTCAAGCCATGTTGCTCGGCAAACAACAGCAAGTCCGGCAAGCGCGCCATGGTGCCGTCGTCCTTCATGATTTCGCAAATCACGGACGCGGGCGTCAAGCCGGCCATGGCCGTCAGGTCGCAACCGGCTTCCGTATGGCCTGCGCGCATCAGCACGCCGCCTTTTTGCGCTTTCAGCGGGAAGATATGGCCGGGCTGGACGATATCGCTGGGCTGCGTGCCCTTGGCAACCGCCACCTGGATGGTCTTGGCACGGTCGGCGGCGGAAATGCCCGTCGTCACGCCTTCGGCCGCTTCGATGGACACGGTAAAATTGGTGCCGTAGGCGGTGCCGTTGCGCGATGTCATCATCGACAGGTTCAGCTCGTCGCAACGCTCTTCCGTCAGGGTCAGGCAAACCAGGCCACGCGCATGCGTGATCATGAAATTGATGGCTTCAGGCGTCACGAAATCGGCGGCAAGCACCAGATCGCCTTCATTTTCCCGGTCTTCTTCATCGACCAGTATCACCATGCGGCCGGCGCGCAATTCAGCGACGATCTCTTCGGTGCTGGATATAGACATTGTTCATCCTCGTATGACGCCTGGCAAAACCTGCTGCGCGTCGGTTTTGCCAGGCGTTGTTAGTGAAACTAAAAACTGAAACCGAACTGAAACATCGAGTGCGAATCTTCCGCGAATTTCCGGGAATTTTCTTATAACCTGCTATTTTAAAGGATTTAGCGCTTGCAGACCTGAAATAAGACAGCTTTGCGGCACGGATGCCACCGCCTGCCCCGCAAAGCGCCAATTCCCTGATCCAGCGCACACGGCGGCGGCAAGACGCGCGCCGCGAGCCTTGCAAAGAGCATAAGATCGACCAGTCACCGCCACGGCGCTGACGCCCCATTCGCAGCGACACCCCCACACAGGAGCGGCACTATGAAAACCAACGGATCGGCCATCTGGTCAGGCGGCATCAAGGATGGCAAGGGCGCCATCAGCACGCGCAGCGGCGCCTTGCAGGAATACCCCTACGGCTTTGCCAGCCGCTTCGAAGGCAAGCCGGGCACGAATCCCGAGGAACTGATCGGCGCCGCCCACGCGGGTTGCTTCACCATGGCCCTGTCGCTGATCCTTGGCGAAGCGGGCCTGACGGCGGAAAAGATGGAAACGACGGCCGAAGTGACCCTCGACAAGGTGGACGACGGCTTTGCCATCACGGCCGTCCATTTGATCCTGAAAGCAAAAATCCCCGGCGCCAGCCAGGCTCAATTCGAGGAATTGACGGCCAAGGCCAAGGCCGGCTGCCCCGTGTCGAAGCTGCTCAAAGCCAATATCACGCTGGACGCCACCCTGCTGCCCTAGATTTTCGTCACGGGCTTGACGGGCTCCACGGCAGCGACGGGCGCCACCAGCGGCAGGCGCGAGTCGCTGGCCGGCAATGGCCGGTTCATCAAGCCGGGATTCAAGGCTGCATTGTTCAGGTTATACGCGGCGATGGCCGCCGCCACGGACGGGTCTTGCGACGACGGCGGCGGCACGGCCATGCCCGCGTTTTGCGCGGCCAGCTCTTGCGCCTGCACATTTTGCTGGGCCAGCTCGGCTTGCGCCGTCGCCAGGCCCGCATCGGCTTGTCCCTGCGCTGCGCGCGCCAGCGACTGCGCACGATCGGATGCCGCCTGGGCCGCCATCTGCACGTCGCTTCCGGCCAGCTGCGTCCGTACCGCATCGTCCGCCGCCGCTTGCGCCTGCTGCTGCAAGCCCTGCTGCCGTACCTGCCCCTGGCGCAGTTCGTCCACGCGCGCAGCATCCTGTTGCTGCGCCTGCTGATCTGTATTCATGCGTTCGGCATCCAGGCGCTGGGCATCGACGCGCAGGTTGTCCGTGCGCTGCGTCTGCAGCAAGTCCGCGGCATTGTCGGCCTGTTGCGCTGGCGGCTGGGGCCGCAGTTCCTGCAAGTCCAGGTTCAGTTCTTCCGCTTCCAGTTGCTGCTGCAGTTCCAGTTGCCGCTGCGCAATGGCGGCTGTCTGCGGCAGTGCCGCGTCGACGGGCTGCTGCGCGGCCTGCGACGCATGTACGGCGCCGGACGGCAGTGTTTCTCCCGTCAAATCCGCTTCGACACCGGCCGCCAGCGGCGCGCCCTGCTGCCGGGCCAGCACGGCGCCTACCTGCGCCAGCACCTCCGTTCCCTGTTGCAAGGCATCCAGGGTGGCATTGCTGTCGGCCGCATACGCGGCTTGCAACGTTGCCGCATCGACATCTTCATTGCGCAAGTCGATGCCGATGCGGGCCAGTTGTGCTTGCGTAAGCAAGCTGCCGTCCTGCGCCAGCGCCGTGGCCGCATCCGTCGTGCCGTCGCCCGACAATAAATCGTAGCGCTGCGCCAGGCTGCCCGGCGTGTCGCCAGCCGTCGCCAGCTGGCTGGCGTCGATGCCGCTCGTTTGCAGCTGGGCAAACGATTCCGTCAGTTGCCGCGCCAGCGCCAGCAAGTCGTCATTGACATTCACAGGGGTATTGGCCGCCCTGGCCTCTTCCGTGGCGCCCTGCAAGGCCAGCAGTTGCCGGCGCGACAAGGCCACGCCGGACAGGAACTGGCCCAGCGGGGAGATGTCTACCTGTGTCGAGGAAAGTATTGCAAGGGCCGCCGCCGCGCCGGATGCCGGCACGGGCTGCGCCGGCGCCAGAGGTGCCGTTGCGCCCACGCGGGACGTGGCCGGGATGGTGTTGGGCACGGTTGCGCGCGAAATCGGGTCCATGGCTAGCCTCCACTGCGGAAAGCTTCATAGTATGCGCGTCTGCAAGAAAAGCAACACACGCCTGGCAAGGCGGCTGTGTTGCCCTGTTCAGTTCTTATATCAGGCGGCGGCCTTGTCCAGCGACAGCATGCGCTCGACATAGCGGGCGATCAGGTCGATTTCCAGGTTGACCTTGCCATCGACCGTCAAATGTTTCAGGGTCGTCATGGCGATCGTGTGCGGGATCAGGTTGATCGAGAAGCGGCAGCCGTTGACGGCGCCCGCGCCCAGGTCTTCCACGCGGTTGACGGTCAACGACACGCCATTGACGACGACGGAACCCTTGAAGGCCAGGTATTTCGCCAGTTCGTGCGGCGCTTCGATCACCAGTTCCCACGATTCGCCCACGGCTTCGAACTTGCGCACGATGCCCAGGCCGTCGACGTGGCCGGACACCAGGTGGCCGCCCAGGCGCTCGGCCAGGGTCAGGGCTTTTTCCAGGTTCACTTCCGTGGTGGTATCGAGGCCCACGGTGCAATTGAGGCTTTCACGCGAGACATCGACGGCAAAACCCGTGTCCGACTTTTCCACCACCGTCATGCAGGCGCCATTGATGGCGATCGAATCGCCCAGGGCCACGTCGGCCAGCGGCAAACCGCCCGCGTGAATATTCAGGCGCACGCCTGCATCGAGGCCGCCGTCGAGCGGTTGCACGGTTTCAATTTTGCCAATAGCGGCAACAATTCCTGTAAACATGAACTAACCCTATAAAAAGTGTAAAAATATTAAAAACGCCTGTCAAAACTTACTGCGCGTCGTAATTTGCGGCCTACGATGCTCACTGCCTCGGCGGCCCCGTACTTCGTACAGCTGCGCTTCTCGGGCCAACGGGGGGCGCCGAGCCTTCCTTGCGCTCGCTACGGTTTTCTCAGGCGTTTTAATTGCGCTGGGCGAATCTTGCAAGGATACGCACATCTTCGCCCACTTGCTGAACCTGGTGAAATTGCAAAGTGCGCTGCTGCTTGATATCCGTCAAGGCGGGCAAGGCAAACATGCCTTGCGCATCGCCCAGCAAGGTGGGCGCCAGGTAGACCAGCAACTCGTCGACACAGCCTTCGCGGATCAGCGAACCGTTCAGTTTGGCGCCTGCCTCGACGTGGACTTCATTGATTTGCCGGCGTCCCAGTTCCAGCATCAGCGCGGCCAGGTCGACCTTGCCGGCCGCGTTCGGCAACAGGATGACTTCGGCACCCAGCGCCTGCAGTTGCGCCTGTTTCTCCGGGTTGGCAACGGCCGCCACGATCCACGTGCCGCCGCCCTGCAAGATGCGTGCGTCGAGGCTGATGTCGAGCCGGCTGTCGACGACGATGCGGCGCGGCTGGCGCGGCGTCTCGACGGCGCGCACGTTCAGTTGCGGATCGTCCGCCTTGACCGTGCCGATGCCCGTCAGGATGGCGCAGGCGCGCGCGCGCCAGGCGTGGCCGTCGGCGCGCGCTGCTGGCCCCGTGATCCACTGGCTCTGGCCATTGTGCAAGGCCGTCATGCCGTCCAGGCTGGCCGCCGTTTTCAAGCGCACCCACGGCTTGCCGCGCTGCATGCGCGAAAAGAAACCGATATTCATTTCATGCGCCTCGTCGGCCAGCACATCCGTCGTGACGGCAATGCCGGCCGCTTCCAGCTTGGCCAGCCCCTGCCCCGCCACCAGCGGATTCGGATCCGTCATGGCGGCCACGACGCGGCCCAACCCCGCGCGCACGAGCGCATCGGAGCATGGCGGCGTGCGGCCATGGTGGTTGCACGGTTCCAGGGTGACATAGGCTGTAGCGCCGCGCACATCGTTGCCACGCGCCGCCGCATTGGCCAAGGCTTGCACCTCAGCATGATCCTGCCCGGCCGCCTGCGTCACGCCGGCGCCGATCACCTGGCCATCCTTGACGATCACGCAGCCGATGCGGGGATTGGGCGAGGTCGTGTACAAACCGCGCGCCGCCCATTCCAGCGCCAGGCGCATGCCATCGATATCGTTGAGTATTTCCACGGGCTTCTTTGATAGTGAGTGATAGGTGAGTCGGATTACGAACTGTCGGCCACACCGCTGCAATTGGCCGCTTGCTGCTGCGGGTCGCACACGCGCACCCTGCCCAGCATATTGATTTTAATATGGCGCACCTGCTTTCCCAAAGCCAGGGACAGGGTACCCCAGCGCGCCGCCAGACTATTGGTCGCGCTGCAACTGCGGCCTGCGCCATTGTAGGCGATATAAAACGGCGCCGTGGCCGACGAAAACGCGAACTGGGCCGTGATGCCCTCCGGCAGCGGCCCCTGGCGGAACAGCAATTCGTCATCGCCATCGAACGCCAGGTTGGCATTGCGGTCGATGAATGCCAGCCAGCCCGTGCGCCAATCCACGCCACCGGGCCCGGCCGGCATCAGCAGCACGCGCTGCCCCCGCGCCATCGCCTGCGCCCGCGTCAATTCGATGGCCGAGAACAAGTCCGTGGCCGCCGCCCGTACCTGCTGGCGCGCCAGCACCTGCTGCAGACTGGGCATGGCGGCGGCCGCCAGCAGCGCGGCAATCGCCAGCACGGCCAGCAATTCGAGCATGGTATGCCCCGCCCGATGTGGCTGCGTGTGCGAACGGGCAAACCAGGACCGGCCGCAGGAAGGCAAAAGGCGACATGAGAGTGAATCCCCCCTGCCTCGTGCCCGCGCCAGCGCAATCATGGCCTAGGGCCAGCAATGACTGGCGGGGCCGCTGCTGCCGCGCAGGCCCGTGCTGTTCAAGGACAGGATGCCGCAATCGGCATCCTGGAATTGCGCATCGACCTTGGCCGTGCCCGGCATGGCCCGCAACAGCACGCATTGCCCGATAGTCGCGCCGGGGCAGGCCAGCGCCTCGATTTCATACGCGCTGCCGGTAGCCGGTCCTTCGCCGGACCACCAGGGAAACTGCTGCGCCTGCGGCGCGGGCGACGCCGAGGAAAAGGCCAGATAGTGATTGTTTTGCGAATAATAGCGCTCCTGTTGCTGCATCAGGCGCAGCAGGGCCGCCTGCCCCTGCACCCGCTTGGCGCGCACGACATGGCCGTGATAAGCGGGCGCGGCCAGCGCCAGCAGCAGGCTCACGATCGCCAGCACGGCCAGCAGTTCGATCAGGCTGAAGCCCGGCGGGTTGGCAGCAAAAGCGCCTCCGTTTGCAGTGCGCCAGTTCCGCCTTGCCAACGTCCCCATGCGATTTCCCCCTTTCCAAAAAGCGCCAGCCGATACGCTGCGCCGGCCTTGCCCACGCCTATTTTTTCTTGGCCGCCTCGTGCAATTCGCGCCAGTTCGCCACTTCACGCCAGCTGAGGCGCCGGGCCGGCAGCGATGCGCTGACGACCTTGAGCGCCGCCCCGCTGCCTGCGCCGGGCAAGCCCGGTTGCAGCACGGCCAGTTCCTTGCGCCCCTCGGCCCGCCCTGCCGCCGTCGGGGCGCCCACCGTGCTGTTCAGTTCGAGCGCCAGCGGCGGCGCGCGCGCCAGGCCATCGAACAAGCGCCCCGTCTGCGCGCCCGCCTGCACGACACCGGCACCATCGGCGGCAAAACCGCTCAGCACATCGAGCACGTACAGGCGCGTGGCCGGCTTGGAGCAAGGGTCGCGCCCCGGCAAGACGGTGTTGAAGATCACCTTGCCGGCGGCCAATACGGGACTGCTGACGCTGCGTTCGCCCGTCTGCGCGGTCTGCATAAAATCGAGGTACCAGCCGCGCATGGCGTCGCTGCCCGTGTAGCGCAATTCGGCGCCGTCGACGCGCACGCCGCCCGTCGCCTCGCCCAGGCTGCGCTGCTCCAGGTCGGCCCGGCTGCGCGTGGAAGATGATTCCCGCACATCGTCGTGCACGGCATAAAACGATTGCGACAGGAAGGCGGAAGGCCAGGTATCGGCCGCTTCGACCAGCTTGCCCGTGCCGAACAGCAGCACATAGCCGCCTCCGGGCGCGTAGGCCACGCTCAGTTGCTGCGTCACGGGCTGGCGCCGGCCTTGCGCATCGCGCGCGACAAAGACGAGCTTGCGTCCCTGCCCCTCCTTCCACGGCGGCCCGCCAGCCATGTCGAGGCGCCAGATATTGCCCTGCAAATCGCCCGCATACATGTACGCCAGCGCGCCGTCGCTGCCCGGCACCACGGCGGGCGGACCCAGCGCCTGGGGCATGGCGTCCGCGTCCACCTCAGCATCCACATTCGCATTCGCACCAGCGTAATGGCCGCCGCCACTCGCCACGGGCACCTTGAGGCGGAAGTAATTACTTCCCAACACCCATGGCGTGCCGGGGGCCTTGTCCAGCGCCAGCAGGAAGATGGCGGCGGCCGACGCGGGCGCCGTCGTGTCCTTGCCATCGTTCACATAGTTGTTGTAACCGCTGGCGACGATGGCGAAATCGCGGTAGGCCGGCGCGCCCTCCTTGCCGCCCATATTGATGCGGGCGAAGGCGGGCGGCGCGCGCACATTGCCCATCAGCCTGTCGTCGCGGTCAGTAAATTCCCACAGCGCCCCGTCTTGCGCGAAGCGCGCCGGGTCCGTGATGTCGAGCGCAAACACGCCCTGCGCCCCGCCGCCCATGCCCGACACCAGCACCGTCTTCCAATGTCCCAGCGCCAGCACTTCCGCCGTGGCCGCCGCGCCGTCGAGCAGCGGGCCGGAGCTGTAGTGAGTGCTTGCAGCGGCTGGCGCAAGGTGCAGCAGCGCTTGCGCCAGATAGGCAAACAATTCGCTGCCCGTGCGCGCATCGAAGGCATGCAACAAGCCGTCGCTGGCGCCCAGGTACAGCATTTTGCGCCGCTGCAGCAGCGCCTGGCGGTGCAAGCCATAGCCGGCGCCCGGCATGCCCAGCCCGGGCGCGCCCACGTACAGCAGATTGCCGTATGGCGCCGCGCCCAGGCTGCCTGACCTGCGCCGCAGGAAGCCGCCTGGCTGGCCCACCTCGTGCGTGCGCTGGCCCAACAGGTACGCCAGGCGCGCCTCGCCCCGGCCATCGCCACTGTCGAATGCGCCGCGCTGCGCTGCGTCAAGGCGGTTCCAGGCCAGCGGCATCAGGCTGCCCTGGGCGTCGAGCGTGTAGACGGGACGCAAGGACGCGGGCGCGCCATCCGGCACGGGCTTGTCCTGTCCGCTGGCAGTCCACCATGGCTTGCCAGGAAGCAATGCGCCATCGGCACCCACGGCAAACGCGGTGCGCGACAAGGTCATGCCGCCATCGGCCAGGCGCAGCTGCGTCTGGAACCAGTATGCCTCTTCCGTGCCGGTGGCCAGCGCCATCAGGGCCGGTCCTGCGAGCGCCGCCGGCAAGGTGCCCTTATCGGCTGCCGCGAAGGCTGCGCGCAGTCCCGCGATCAGGGCGGCAGGATCGCTACCGGGCAAGTAATGGCCGGGCCAGCGGCCGTCCAGGCTCCATTCATCCAGCGCGCCGCCCGTCGCGCTCTTGAAGGGGTTGGCGTCGCCATTCGCATCGAGAAAGCCGCCATACTTGGACGCCAGCAGCAAGGGGGTGGCGGCGGGAGTGGCGGCAGATTCGCCGGCCGGGTCGCCCTGGCGCAAGTCGCCCGCATAGTGCTCGACCTTTGCACCGCCGTCGTTCTTGCCGCCGGGACGCAAGGCCTGCACGTGCGACCAGTAGGCCAGGCCCGCCGCATGGTAGCTGGCGCCGCCCGCCCCGTCAGCCAGCAATTCCAGCGCCGCCAGCTCCGGCCGTGGTGCGGGATTGCCGGGCGTGCCGCCGCTTTCCAGGCTGCCCACCGCATGCGTCCAGGCCATCGCATCGAACGGCGGCGGCACAAAATTGTCCGGCGCGCGGGCGCGGTCGCCGGATGCGGCGGGAGTGACCGGGACATTGCCGGGCACGTAACGGTCGCCCGCCATGCCCGCATCGCCGAGGCTGACGACGATATGCCGCTGGCAACTGGCCGTTTGCGGGTCGCTCCATTGGGTCACGACCGGCAAGCCGTCGTCGATGGCAGGCGGAGCCGTCACAGGCGGCACCGGGGCGCTCGCTTGCCGTCCCTGCAGGTAGCGCAGCGATTCGTACAGCAATTCGGCCAGCGGCGCCGCCCTGGCGTACGCGCCAGGATGCCCTGCATTGCCGCGGCCCAGGCCATTGATGTAAGCGGTCACCCCGCCGCCAAGGCCCGCGCCCTGGGCCACAGCTTCGGCCACATACACGCCGGTGGCGGGATGCCACTCGGCGCCGGCATTGTCTTGCGGCAAATAGTCGGGCGCCGTCCAGCGCTGCCTGCCCACATGGGCCAGCGGCGCGCGCAGCACGCCGCCATACACGGGGCCGGCGCTGGCGGGCATGCCGTTCAAATGGCCAAACACGCCCACGCGCACCCTGCCGCCATGGCGCTGCACGCCCCCCACCGGCTTGTAGTTCTTGCCATACGCCAGGCACAAGTCGTCGCGCAGCGGCCCCTCGTCAGCGTCGCACACGCGCACGCGCGCGAGGAACACCCCGTGCGTGGCAGCAAGGCCAGGCGCATCGCAAGTGCCGCCCGCAGACTGGCCAAGGCTGGCGTCGCCGAACAGCAGGCGGTTGCGGCAGGAAACGATGGCCAGTTGCGCCAGCGCAAATGGCGTCGCCGCCGCCACGCCGGCCTGCAAGACCTTGCGCGGGAAAAAGACGGGGTGGGCAAAAAAGTCGATGGGGCTGTCGGCGTCAGGCAGGTAGGCGCGCTGCAGCACCGTCTTGCGCACTTCGTCGATGACGCGGTCGCCGCCCGTCAGCGCGTAGCGGACGAGGTCGAGCATGCTGGTGCTGGCCCAGTTGAGAAAGTTGCCGCTGAAACTGTCGCCGCCGCAACCGTGCAGCGCATCGGCCGGCTTCAGCACGGAGAAGTAAGCGGTCGCTACGCGCAAGTCCGGCAGCATGACGCCATCCTTGCTGCGATACGGGTAGCTGTAGCACATGCGCGCATGGAAGTACCCTGCATACTCGCGCTGCGGCGCATACTCGCCGCCATGCGCGGCAGCGGCTGCCGCATGCGTGAGGGACAGGTTGAGCAACAGATTCGGCGGCACCCTGGCGCCGTGCAAGCCCGCGTCGGCCCGTGCCAGCGTCACCGGCGGGACGGCGGCGGCAAGGGCGCCGCCGCAACAGAGGCTAGCCAGGCAGGCCAGCAGCAACAGCCAGACGCAGCCGGCATGCCGCCGGGCAAACCGCAAAGCAGGCCACAAAGTGGACGGCAAAGTGGGCGGCAAGATGAACCACGACGCCCTCATGGCCCCACTCCAGCCGCCTGCTTGCGGTAATAAGTTTGCAACACGACTTGCGTGCTTTCCTGCGCGCCAAAACCGATGGCCGTGATGCGGTACACATAGCTTTCCGTGGCCAGGCCGCCAACTACTGCCGTGGCCTGCGCGCCGGGCGGGTGAAACGGCAGCAGTTCGATAAGGTAGCGGGGCCGGCGCGACGGCAGGAAACCCTGCCCCGTCTGCATGACGGCGCCCGTAAACTGGCCATACGGCACGGCGCGGCTGCTTCCTTCGGCGCCATCGAGGTCCATGCTCAACCAGAGGGCCGGCGCCTCCGGGGCCGCGGGCAGGCACAGGCCTAGCGCGCCCCCCTCGCCGCAGCCGTCCGCGAACCCGGCCGCACTGCCTGGCGCGAAGAGGCTGCTGCGTCCCGGCGCGCCGGGAAAGCCTTCGATATCGTTCTGCGCATCCACCAGAGCCTCCTCCGCCGCCTGAAACGCGATCTGCCGGTCGCGCTCGCCGCGCGCCGCCTTTTCTCCCTGCAAGGCCATCTGCGCCGCCGAAATGCCCAGCAGCAAGATGATCACCAGCAGGCACAGCACATACACGAGGGTGGCGCCGCAGCATCGCGCACGAGGTGGGCACCAAGGCACGCAACAGCGGACGCCCGCGCCAGCCATCGCGCCGCCCGCCTAGGCCGGCCCGTTGCGCAGCATGATGCTCGTCTGCACCAGTTGCCGCAGCCGCGAACGCGTCGCGGCAGGCAAGGATGCGCGCGCGATGCGCACGCCCGTGTCGCCGGCGCCATGCGCCTCGGCATACGCCTTGCCGAACAGGTCGAACTGCACCGGCCCCAGTTCCGCCATCTTGTCAGCCGGTCCCGCCTCGCCATGCAGCAACAGCGCCACGCGCACGCTGGCCACGCGTTTCCAGTGCGTGCGCCGTTGAAAATCGCGCTGGCGCGCAGCCGCGTCCGCCCCCTCCAGCAGCAGCGCCGCATCGTAGGCGTCGAGCGCGCTGGCATTGACATAGCGGTTCGCCACGCCGTCTGGCGGCGTATCCGTGTCGAGGCCATACAGTACCTGGAAAGCATCGACGCCACGGATGACGGCGTCCGCGCCCCAGCCGTTCGTGCCGCGGTATTTGCAGCGCAGCTCGCCTTCGCCATCGGCGCCCTGCGCCACGTAGAAAATGCTCCAGCCCCGCTGCGCCTCCGTTTGCGCGGCGCCCACGCCGAAGCCGGCGCAATTGAGGACGGAACCGTCGCCGCCCTCTTCCTTGCCGGCGCCGTAATAGCGCAGGGCCAGCACGTCGCTGCCATGCAGGGCGCCGGGCAGCGCGCCGCTGATGCCGTCGCTGTTCTTGCCCAGGCTGCGCGCGTCGAGCCCGGCGATATTCGCGCTGTCATAATCGGCATGGGCGACGGGCGCGGCGCTGCTATCCCAGTTCACATACGCCGTCTGGCGCACGGCGCGGGCGATGGCGTCGAGCGCATAGCGGGCGTTGTCATCCAGGCGAGCGCTGGCGGACTGGTCGCCATAGCTGCCGCTGGCCGCCAGCAGCACGCTACTGGCGGCCAGCATCAACAGCGCACCGAGCGACAGGGCCACCAGCAATTCGACCAGGCTCATGCCACGATGCCCGCCGTTCATGCGCCGCCCCCGCCCAGCTGGAAAGCCAGCCTGGGCAGCGACTCGCCTGCCGCATTCACGGCGGGCGAGCCATCGGGCAGGCGGCCACGCCAGCCCAGCTTGATGACGATGGGTGCGCCCTTGCCGCCGCTGCACGCCCACTGCAAGCCCTGGGCGGCGGCGTCCCACGCGGCAAGGTCGCGGCAGATGCGCAGGCGCGCGCCGGGCAAGGCCGCATGCAGCCATTGCTTCCATTCGGCGATGTCGAATTGCGCCAGTTCGGCCGCGCTGCAGGCGGCAGCGCCAAGACAGTCCGGCGCGCCACCGCCAGCTTCGGCGCCGTCCGCCGCCGCGTAGGCCACGTTCAGGTAGGGATTGCCCGCATCGGGGCCATTCATGAGCACGTTATTCGCGCGCATGCGCTCGGCCATGCCGGCGGCCAGTTGCACGCCCGCCGACAGCAGCGCCGACTCGTGGCGCGCGCGCAGGGCGTTCAATTGCAGGATGCTGGCACCCAGCAGGCCCAGCGCCAACAGCAGCAGCGACACCAGCACTTCGACAAGGCTGCTGCCACCCGCAGGAAACATAGTGCGACCGTCCTTGTGCATGCGCTACTCCCTTCCGCAGAAAGAGCCACACAAACAGGCGGCCCAGCTACAAGATAGGCGCGCGCAAAAACCCGCGTCTGCGCTAGCGCAAACAGGACGATGATAAGTCGAGAAGAACGGCGGTGGGATTGATCAGACCGCTTGCCAGGCAAGCGCCGGCATGGTGAACACGGGGCGCAGGAGCGGCCCCATTGTCGGCAAAGTGAATGTCCGGGTGAGCGTCAGGGCTTGCGCGCCTGGCCCACTTCGGCGATCGCGTCCTGGAACTCGGCCAGGTCTTCGAAATTCTTGTAGACGGAGGCAAAGCGGATGTAGGCGATCTTGTCCAGGCGCTTGAGTTCCTGCATGACGAGTTCGCCGATATAGCCGGATTCGACTTCACGCAAGCCGCTGGTAAGCAGCTTTTCCTGGATGGACGCGATGGCCGTATCCACAGAGGCGGCCGCGACGGGACGCTTACGCAAGGCCAGCATCAAACTGCCGCGCAACTTATCCGCAGCGAACTCCGTCCGGCTGCCATTCTTTTTGACGACGGCCGGCATGATAAGTTCAATGCGTTCGTACGTGGTAAAACGCTTGTCACATTTGCCGCAGCGGCGGCGGCGCCGAATGGCATCCCCTTCCTCCGATACGCGCGTATCGAGAACCTGGGTGTCGCCGTGCTGGCAAAATGGACATTTCATGGGCTGGCTACAACTTTATAGTAATAATTACGGGAAATCGCCGCCCTTGTACAAAGGGCGCCCGAATCACTCCGGGCGCCCTTGGGCACGACTGGAATGTGTCATACAGAATCTTACTCCGTATGACACATTCTGGACAAATAATTATGCTGCGTACACAGGGTGCGCGTCGGCCAGTACTTTCACGGCCGCTTTCACGCGCTCGATGGTGGCTGCGTCATGCGGATTGTCCAGCACGTCGGCGATCAGGTTGCCCACTTCTTCCGCTTGCGCTTCCTTGAAACCGCGCGTCGTCATCGCCGGGCTGCCCAGGCGGATGCCCGAGGTGACGAACGGTTTTTGCGGGTCGTTCGGGATGCCGTTCTTGTTGCAGGTGATGTGCGCGGAACCGAGGATGGCTTCGGCTTCCTTGCCCGTCAGGTTCTTGGCGCGCAGGTCGACCAGCATGACGTGCGATTCGGTGCCGCCGGACACGATGCGCAGGCCGCGCTTGATCAGGGTTTTCGCCAGCACATCGGCGTTCTTGATCACTTGCTTCTGGTATTCGACGAATTCAGGGCTCAGCGCTTCCTTGAAGGCGACGGCCTTGCCGGCGATCACGTGCATCAGCGGGCCGCCCTGGATACCCGGGAAGATGGCCGAGTTGATGGCTTTTTCGTGTTCGGCCTTCATCAGGATGATGCCGCCGCGCGGGCCGCGCAACGATTTGTGCGTGGTCGAGGTGACGAAGTCGGCGAACGGCACCGGGTTCGGGTACAGGCCGGCGGCGATCAGGCCGGCGTAGTGGGCCATGTCGACCATGAAGTAGGCGCCCACTTCCTTGGCGATCTTGCTGAAGCGTTCGAAGTCGATCTTTTTCGAGAATGCCGACGCGCCGGCGATGATCAGCTTGGGCTTGCGTTCGCGGGCCAGGCGTTCCATTGCCTCGTAGTCGATGTCTTCTTCCGCCGTCAAGCCGTAGGAAACGACGTCAAACCATTTGCCGGACATGTTCAGCGGCATGCCGTGGGTCAGGTGACCGCCTTCGGCCAGCGACATACCCATGATCAGGTCGCCCGGTTTCAACATGGCGAAGAACACGCCCTGGTTCGCCTGCGAGCCGGAGTTCGGCTGCACGTTCGCGCATTCGGCGCCGAACAGCTGTTTCACGCGGTCGATGGCCAGTTGCTCGGCCACGTCGACGTATTCGCAGCCGCCGTAGTAGCGCTTGCCCGGGTAGCCTTCGGCGTACTTGTTCGTCAGCTGCGAGCCTTGCGCTTCCATTACGGCTGGCGACGTGTAGTTTTCCGACGCGATCAGTTCGATGTGGTCGTGCTGGCGCGTGTTCTCTTTTTGAATGACGGCGAACAATTCAGGATCGACGTTGGCGAGGTTGTGATCTTTTGCAAACATGTAAAAACTCCAAGTATGAGGGTGCTTGTACTGGCAGGTTGGATCGAATGAGGGGAGCCGGCGTTAAGTGAATAACAACATTGGACAGGCAGCCTCTTCGTGCTTTTCCATAGTGGCTACCCAGGCGAACGGCTGATGAAAAATCTCACGTTTCCCGGTGGGTGCCCACCTTTCGCCGGTTTGCCGACCGCCACTCATGGAGATCGCCCGACTTTTCGCCAGTCACGTGAGACGTAATGGAAGTCAAATTGTAAGTTAAGTACCCAAATTGAGCAAGGAATGCAACCGTGCGGCTATAATCGCCGCGCGCTATCGCAGCCCGGGCGCGGCCACAGGCCGCCCCGGGGATGGCCGCGGCTTTTAAGCTGGGCTTAAACCTGGCCATGGCATGTAAGCGTATGTTACGAAGCTTGCCATTGCACACGCCGGATTTACAATGCTGCGGTGCAACTTATATGCAGCTTTTGCATGGCTTTCCAGCAAGCGCCCACAGTCACAAGAAGAAAAATCGCGTAAAATGTTGCTCAATCTCACTACTGGCGCAATAAACATGCCTTCAGTCTTTACCTGGAACGTACGTGTCTACTATGAAGACACCGACGCCGGCGGCATCGTCTATTACGCTAACTACCTGAAATTCTTCGAGCGCGCGCGCACCGAATGGCTGCGCGCCATCGACGTGGGCCAGCAGGAATTGCTGGAACAGCATGACGCGATGTTCGTTGTCAAAAGCGTCAACGCCGACTATCATGCGCCAGCCAGGCTCGATGACACGGTAAGATTAACCTTAAGCATAGAAAAAATGGGGCGTGCCTCCATCGTTTTCCTGCAACAAGCCTGGTGCGGCGACCGCCTGCTCAACACGGCCCGCGTCAAGATCGGCTGCGTCGATTCGGCACTGCGCCCGCGCGCCGTGCCTGATGCAGTCGCGGCCCGCATGCGCGCCGCCTGAGCCCTACCCGCCACCTCCGGACAATTCACCCAACAGACTGCCAGCCAATGAACGTTACACAAGATCTTTCTTTCCTCGCGCTCATCTCCAATGCCCATTTGATCGTGCAACTGATCATGGCCCTGCTGCTGCTGATTTCCCTGACCAGCTGGACCTACATTTTCCGCAAGATGTTTGCCGTGCGCCAGGCGCGCAAGCAAACCATCGAATTCGAACGCAGCTTCTGGGCCGGCGGCAACCTGCATGCGCTGCACCAGAACGCCAGCGGCAACCGCGACCAGAGCGGCGCGCTGGCCCGCATCTTCGATGCCGGCATGGGCGAATTCATCAAGGGCAAGGCTTCCTACGGTTCGCGCGAAGCGCTGGACGTCGGCGCTGTGCTCGACGGCGCACGCCGCGCCATGCGCGCCGCCTTCCAGCGTGAAATGGACGTGCTCGAATCGCACCTGGCCTTCCTCGCGTCCGTCGGCTCCGTCTCGCCGTACATCGGCCTGCTCGGTACCGTCTGGGGCATCATGAACGCCTTCCGCGGCCTGGCCAACGTGCAGCAAGCCACCCTGGCCGCCGTCGCGCCCGGCATTGCCGAAGCGCTGATCGCCACCGCCATCGGCCTGTTCGCGGCCATTCCCGCCGTCGTCGCCTACAACCGTTTTTCGCATGACATCGACCGCCTGGCGATCCGCTTCGAGAGCTTCGTCGAGGAATTCTCCAACATCTTGCAGCGCCAGTCGCGCTAAGAGGGAGCAAGGTCCATGGGTTCCTCCTTTAATAGTGGCGGCATGCGCGGTGGCCGTGGCCGCAAGTTCAAGTCCGAGATCAACGTCGTGCCGTATATCGACGTGATGCTAGTGCTGCTGATCATTTTCATGGTGATGCCGTCGTCGAACAATCCCAGCGTGGTGAACTTGCCCAACGCGGAAAAGTCGGCGAAACCGCCCGATGACTATATTCAGATCGTGCTAAAGCCGAATGGTTCGCTGTCGATCGGCGTCATCGGCAAGGAACAGCTGTCGCCGGAAACGGAACCGAACCGCGACGCCCTGCTGCGCAAGCTGCGCGGTTTGCACGAAAGCAATCCCGACTATCCCGTGATGATCGCGGGCGACAAGGAAAGCAAGTACGACGATGTGATCCAGCTCATTTCGGAAGCGAAAAAAATGGGCATTACCCGCGTCGGCCTGGCCACCAAGTAAGCGCAGCACCCTGTTTCCAGACTTGACCGTTTTTAGATAGACTAGACTTTGCAGACCAAACAAATCGACCATGTACTCGGCAAGCCCTACAGCGTGCCGCGCGAACGCAGCCGCTGGCCCTCGCTGGGCCTGGCGCTGGCGATGCACCTTGGCCTGCTGTTTTTCCTGTGGGTGGGCGTACACTGGCAAAATACGGAACCTGTCGCCGTCGAAGCGGAAGTGTGGGACCTGAAAGTGCAGACGGCCGCGCCGCCGCCCGAAGTGGCGACGGAACCGGAACCGACACCGGCGCCGCCGCCGGAACCGCAAGTGGAACAGCCGGCCCCGCCGCCACCGCCGCCCGTGGCCGCGCCCGAGCCGAAGGTCGACCTGCGCGAGGCGGAGATCGCCCTCGAACGCAAGAAGGCCAAGCTGAAAGAAGAGAAAGCGGCAGCGGAAGAACGCCGCAAGCAGGAATTGAAGGAACGCGAGGAAGAAAAGCGCGAACTGGAAAAACAGAAGCAGAAAGAAAAAGACAAGGCTGAAAAGCTGGAAAAAGAAAAGGCCGACAAGCTGGAGAAAGCCAAGCAAGCCAAAGAGAAAGAAAAAGCGGCGGAAGAAAAAGCCGAGAAAGAACTGTCCGATAAAAAAGCGGCGGCCGAAAAAGCGGCCAAGGCGAAAAAAGCGGCGGAAGAGAAAAAAGCCGCCGACAAGGCGCGTGAGGCGGAAATGCGCCGCATCACGGGCGCTGCAGGTGCAGGCACAACAGGTACGGCCGCGAAAGCGACCGCGCCACGCAAGGACAGCGGCTATGTCGCTGCCCTGACGAGCAAGATCAAGAGCAATATCGCGTACAGCGGTAGCACGGACGTGCCGGGCAACCCGCGCGCCGTGTTCAAGATCGAGCAACTGCCAACTGGGGAAATTATTTCGGTCCGAAAGATTAAAAGTAGCGGCCTGCCGGCGTATGACAGCTCGGTGGAAAACGCCATTAATAAATCGTCGCCACTGCCGAAGAAAAAAGACGGCACCGTGGAACGCGAGATTGAACTCATATTCGAGATGAAGGATTTGCCTAAATGATGACCATGAAAAAAATGAGCTATGTCGTGCTCTGCGCCGGCCTGATGCTGGGAGCCGCCGGCGCCCAGGCGCAGCTGCGCGTGGAGATTACGGGGATCGGCAGCAACCAGATTCCGGTGGCTGTCGCCAGCTTCGTCAATGAATCGGCGGCGCCGCAGTCGCTGTCGGGCATTATCAAGGCCGACCTGGCGCGCAGCGGCGTGTTCAAGCTGATCGACGCCGATGCGCCCGTGTCGGAAACGGCGCCCGTCAGCTACGAGCAATGGAAATCGCGCGGCGCCGACGCGCTGGCGGCCGGCACCGTGCAAAGCATGGCCGATGGCCGCCTGGACGTGCGCTACAAGCTGTTCGACACCATCAAGGGCGCCCAGATCTCCAGCATGAACAATGCGGCCGCGCCGCAATTCAACCGCTTGCTGGCGCACAAGATCGCCGACGATATCTATGAAAAGTTGACGGGCGTCAAAGGCGCGTTCGCCACGCGCATCGCCTACGTCACGCAATCGGGCCGCGAATACCGCCTGGAAGTGGCCGACGCCGATGGCGAAGGCATCCAGGTCGCCCTGCGCTCGAACGAGCCGATCATTTCGCCATCATGGTCGCCGGACGGCACCAAGGTCGCGTATGTCTCGTTCGAAAAGAAAAAGCCCATCGTCTACGTGCAAAACCTGGTGACGCGCCAGCGCACCATCGTGTCGAATGAAAAAGGCAGCAACTCGGCGCCAAGCTGGAGCCCGGACGGCTCGCGCCTGGCCGTGGCCCTGTCGCGCGACGGCCATACCCAGGTCTACACCGTCAATGCCGACGGCAGCGGCTTGCGCCGCGTCAGCACCAGCAGCGGCATCGATACGGAACCCCAATTCTCGGCCGATGGCCAAAGCATTTATTTCACCAGCGATCGCAGCGGCGGACCACAAATCTACCGCATGTCGACCAGCGGTGGCGAAGCCAAGCGCGTGACGTTTGGCGGCTCCTACAACATCAGCCCGCGGATTTCATCCGACGGGAAGACACTCGCTTATATTTCCCGTCGCGACGGCAATTTCCAGCTCTACGCGCTCGACCTGGCTAGTGGCCAGGAACTGCGCCTGTCGGACACCGCCAACGACGAATCACCGAGCTTTTCGCCCAACGGGAAATATATCATGTACGCGACCGAATCCGGACGACGCAAGTCGCTGGCAGTGGTATCGGTGGATGGCCGCGTCAAACAGCGTTTGACTACGCAAGCTGGCAATATCAAGGAGCCCACCTGGGGTCCTTTTATGAAGTAAATGCTGTACAGTTTCACCTTTAACCATGACCCGGAGAATAAAAATGAGTAACTTTAAAAGTTTGGCTTTCATCGCCGCTACCGCAGCCCTGCTGTCCGCCTGCAGCACCCCAGTCAAAGTAGCAGAGACCCCAGTGGTTGAGCGCGCTCCTGAAAAAGTCGTCGCTCCAGTTGACACCCGTCAAGTTCAGCCAGTAACGACCGCATCGGTCGATCCACTGGACGATCCAAAAGGCGTGCTGGCTAACCGCAGCATCTACTTCGACTTCGACAAATACGTCGTGCGCGAAGCGGACACCCCAGTTGTGCAAAACCACGCTGGCTACCTGGTGAAAACGCCTAGCCGCAAGATCCTGATCCAAGGTAACACCGATGAACGCGGTGGCGCTGAGTACAACCTGGCCCTGGGCCAGAAACGTGCTGAAGCCGTGCGCAAGTCGATGGCAGCCCTGGGCGTGCCAGAAGGCCAAATGGAAGCCGTGTCGCTGGGCAAAGAAAAGCCTAAAGCTCAAGGCAGCAACGAAGCAGCATGGGCAGAAAACCGCCGCGCTGACATCGTTTATTGATGTTCAGGGGTGAGCGCGGCAGCATTGACGCTTACCTAACTGGCCAGTCATAGGCATAATAATGGGGCGCAGCGCGGTGATTCACCGCCCGGCGCCCCGTTTGCATGTTTGCGTAACTTTTGAAAGCCCGACTCATGATGACATTCTCGAAAGCCGGCGTCGCCGCCGCCTTGATGGCCGCGTTTGCCTACCTGCCCCTGCATGCCAACGCCGCCCTGTTCGATGACGACGAAGCACGCAAGGCCATCCTCGAGCTGCGCGCCAAGGTCGACGCCATGGCGCGCGACCTGAACAGCCGCATCGACGCCAAGGCGGACAAGACCAGCACCTTGAGCCTGCTCAACCAGCACGACCAGACCATGCAAGAGATCGCCCGCCTGCGCGGCCAGATCGAAGTGCTGGGCAACGACCTGGCAAACACGCAAAAGCGCCAGAAGGATTTCTACACCGATATCGACGCGCGCCTGCGCAAGCTCGAACCGCGCCAAGTCACCATCGACGGCCAGGAAGCGGCCGTGGGCGTGTCCGAGCAAAGCGCATACGAATCCGCATTCGGCCTGTTCAAGTCGGGCGACTACAAGGGCGCCGTGACGGCCCTGGACGGCTTCGTGAAACGCTATCCGGAATCGGCCTATGCGGCCAACGCGCAATACTGGCTGGGCAACGCCTATTACGCCCAGCGCGACTGCAAGAGCGCCATCACGGCACAGCAGGCCGTGCTGAAACACTACCCGGACAGCCCGAAAGCGCCCGACGCCATGCTCAACATCGCCAGCTGCTACACGGAGCTGAAAGACAAGCCGAACGCGACCAAGACGCTGAACGCCCTGATCTCGCGCTACCCGGACTCCAGCGCGGCCCAGGCGGCCAAGGAACGGGGCGGCAAAAAGTAAAAGCGGGGAAAAAGTTGCCCGTTAGGTTTGACAGAATCCCGGGCACCCCCTATAATCTTTCTTCTTCGGGTCGTTAGCTCAGCTGGTAGAGCAGCGGACTTTTAATCCGTTGGTCGCAGGTTCGAATCCCGCACGGCCTACCACGAATACGCAGTACTGATCTGCTTGCGAGTTATTATAGCAAGCATTTTTTTACGGCACAGTGTTACCGAAGTTGTTGTAAAAAGTTTTTGGGTCGTTAGCTCAGCTGGTAGAGCAGCGGACTTTTAATCCGTTGGTCGCAGGTTCGAATCCCGCACGGCCTACCAAATACTATGAAGAAGCCAACCGTTCGCGGTTGGCTTTTTTGTTTTCTAGGCTTGCCTGGATCGCAGCCACTCCTTCAACGCATCATTCATGCGTGTTTGCCACCCATCGCCGGTGGCCTTGAAGGCTTCGAGGATGTCGGCATCGAAGCGTATGGTCGTGCTGATTTTGCCACCAGTGCCAGCGGGTCTGCCGCGGCGGCGTACCGCTTCCTGCTGCGCCTCGGGACGGGAAACGGGCTTATCGCCCACTTGCCAGACACCCTGCTCGAAAAAACCGTCCGTCAATTCAGGCGCATCGTCGGGATCAGCCCAAGCTTTGCTTGTATTTGTCGATTTCGCGTTCATTTGCCTTCCTCATGCTGATGATTCTGCGCGCCCGGCCACGCGGCGTCCAGACCAGTACAACCAGACGCTCGTCGAGCCAACCTGCAGTGATGAAGCGGGGTTCGCCGTAGTCCTGGCGCTGGTCCGGCAGCGTAATGGTGAGGCCGCCAAACACTACACGCGCACGCGCAAAGTCGAGACCACGCTCCCTGAGCGTCTTTTCACGCTTGACAGCATCAAAAGTGATTCTCATTATTTATTGTAGTAACAAATAATAGAAACAGCCAGCCCTGTTTCGCGAACAAGGGCGCCATCAGGACGACTACATCACCCTTAACGCGACACCAGCGCCGGCCTCCCGGCCAGATGCGCCACCACGCTGCCCATCGCCCGCCCCAGCGGCACCTCCACCCAGCGGTAAAACGCGGCACCGGCCGCCAGGCTGGCACCCCA
Organism: Janthinobacterium sp. SUN100; assembly: GCF_030397705.1. Taxonomy (NCBI): domain Bacteria; kingdom Pseudomonadati; phylum Pseudomonadota; class Betaproteobacteria; order Burkholderiales; family Oxalobacteraceae; genus Janthinobacterium; species Janthinobacterium sp. SUN100. The sequence goes on from NZ_JAPUBU010000002.1 coordinate 841,334, forward strand.
GGCCGCCAGCATGCCCAGCGCCTGCCACTCCGGCTCAAGCGGGACATAGCTGATAAACAGCGCATTGACCAGCAGGCTGACGGGAAAGTGGACGAGAAACACGGCATACGAAATGCGTCCGAGGGTGTTGACGATGCGCCAGGCGCCGCCCTGGGACGGGGTGCGGGCGCGGCCGAACAGGAACAGGGCGCAGGCGACGATCAGGGCCAGGGCGATGCGGCTGCGGTAGTCGACGGCCAGGGCCAGCAGGACGGGCACGGCGGCCATGGCCATGAGCACGGTCATGCCCCCCGGCTTGCGGGCCGGATCGCTGGCCCACCAGGCCAGCATGCCGAGACCGTAGCTGCCGAAGAAATACGGCGCCCAGTTGTCCCAGCCCGCGTCGAGATTGAAATACAGCAAGGAAAAAGTGATGCCCGCGGTGACGGCCAGCGGCATCAGCCAATGCCCGCGCCGCTGGCCCGCCAGGCGGCCGCCCAGCCACAGCAGCGATACCGTCAGCAAATACAGCTGGAAATCGATGGCCACGTACCAGGCGCCGGCCGACAGCGATTCATAGCCGAGCACGCCATGCAGCAGCAAGGCATGGGCACTCAGCTGGCCCAGGGTGACGGCGGCCGACATGGAATCGTGCAGCATCCAGATGCCGGCCACGGGCGTGACGATGGCCGCGAGCAAGGTGGCGGCCAGGAAAGGCGGCGCCAGCTTGGCATAGCGGCGCCAGATCGCCTGCAGCGGCGCGGCAATGCCGGGGCAGCCGGCGGGTGACAGGGATTTGGCGACGAGAAAGCCGCCGATGACGAGAAACACTTGCACGGCGATGCGCGCGCTGCCGCCCAGCCAGCCTAGCAGCTCGGGCCACAGGGGTTGCACGTAGTCGGACATGGGGCCGTAAAACGCCAGGTGATGCAACACGATCAACTGCGCCGCGCCTGCCTTCAAACCATTGATCCAGCCAAACTGCGGACGATGTGCCAAGTCCGCCTGTGATACCACTGCTGCTGCCGTCATTCCCATCCCTTGCCATGCCAGGCAGTGTCGCCAGCCCATCGCGCAACAGGCGTGCGGCTGAGGATTTACCGAAAGGCCGATATCATAGCCGAGCCTGGAAAATGGCGGGGCACGGCAGGCGGCTAAACTGTCGGCTTTTCCGCCTGCGGCGGCTCGGGCGCCAAGGGCTGCTGCGCCAGAATCGCGTCCAGCAAGCCGGGGAAGCGACTCTCGATATCGGCGCGACGCAAGGTGTTCATGTGCGTCGTGCCCGCGTTTTCCGTGTAGACGAGGCCCGCTTCGCGCAAGACCTTGAAATGGTGGGAAACGGTCGATTTCGGCCGCCCGCCGTCGAGGTCGCCGCAAGCGGCCGCATCGACGCGGGCCAGGTGGCGCACGATGTCGAGGCGGATGGAATCACTCAAGGCGTACAGCACGCGCTCGAGGACGAATTCGCTGGCGGGAGGATGTTTGTGTGGGCGCATGAGCAGAATCATACAGCATGCGCTATACTAATTCCATTATTCGAATATTTACGAACTACCGAATCAGCATTCCCTGACATTTCCACCAACAAACACAAAGGCCACCATGTCCGCCCTCTTCCAGCCCTACACCCTCAAAGGCATCACCCTGCGCAACCGCATCGCCGTGCCGCCCATGTGCCAGTACATGGCCGTCGATGGCCAGGCCAACGACTGGCATCTGTCGCACTACGCAGGCATGGCGCGCGGCGGCACGGGCCTGGTGATCGTCGAAGCGACGGCCGTGGCGCCCGAAGGCCGCATCACGCCAGGCTGCACGGGCATCTGGAACGATGATCTGGCGCAAGCCTTCGTGCCGGTGGTAAAGGCCATCAAGGCGGCCGGCTCCGTTCCCGGCATCCAGATCGCCCACGCGGGCCGCAAGGCCAGCGCCAACCGCCCATGGGAAGGCGACGACCATATCGCGCAAGGCGACGCGCGCGGCTGGCAAACCATCGCCCCGTCCGCCATCGCCTTTGGCGGCGGCCTGCCGAAAGTGCCGCGCGCCATGGACCTCGACGATATTGCCCGAGTGAAACAGAACTTCGTCGACGCGGCCGTGCGCGCCCGCGAAGTGGGCTTCGAATGGCTGGAGCTGCACTTCGCCCACGGCTACCTGGCGCAAAGCTTCTTTTCCGCCCACTCGAACCAGCGCGACGATATCTATGGCGGCAGCCTGGAAAACCGCAGCCGCTTCCTGCTGGAAACATTGAAAGCCGTGCGTGAAGTGTGGCCCGAGCACCTGCCGCTGACGATCCGCTTCGGCGTACTGGAATTCGACGGCCGCGACGAGCAAACCCTGCTCGAATCGATAGCCCTCGTGCGCCAGTTCAAGGATGCCGGCATGGATATGCTCAGCGTCAGCATGGGCTTCACGATTCCCGACGTGTCGATTCCGTGGGGTCCCGCTTTCATGGGCCCGATCGCCGAACGAGTCCGCCGCGAAGCGGGCGTGCCCGTCTCGTCCGCCTGGGGCTTCGGCACGCCGGCGATTGCAGAGCGCGTCGTCAAGGAAGAACAGCTGGACGTGGTGATGGTCGGCAAGGCGCATCTGGCCAACCCGCACTGGGCATATTTTGCCGCCAAGGAACTCGGCGTGGAACGCGCCTCGTGGACCCTGCCGGCGCCGTACGCGCACTGGCTGGAACGCTACTGATCGTCCTTGACCGTCGCCGGATGCCCCTCCAGGGGCAGTTCCGGCAAGAACAGCAGGAAGACCAGCCCCACCAGCAGCAGCACGGCGCCGGCGCCGAACACGCTGGCAATCGCATGGCGGTACACCTCCACCGTCTGCACGGCCGCCTGCGCGCCCAGCGCCGAAACGGCTTCCACGCCATGCTGGTGCAGCTGGCGCGCAAGGATGGCGCCGGACGCCGTCACGCCCAGCAAGCCGCCCAGCGAGCGGAAAAAGGCCAGCATGGCCGTGCCCACGCCGCGCCGCGCCAGCGGCAAGGCATTTTGCACGGCAATCGTCATGTTCGGCATCACCAGTCCCAGCCCCGTGCCGAGGAAGAAGATGGCCGGCTCGATGATCCAGTAACCGCGCGACGTTTCCATGGCCCAGGCCAGCACGGCAAACGACACGACCGCCACGGCCAGCCCCGCCACCTGCACCATCTTGTACTTGCCCGAACGCGACAGCACCCGGCCATTGAACATCGACGACGCCACCAGCCCCACCATCATCGCCACCGTCATCACGCCGGACTCCGCCGGACTGGTGCCCATCACCAGCTGGAAGAACAGGGGAAAGAAGACGCTGGCGCCCATCAGGCCCATGAATGTCATGGCCATCACCAGGCTGGCGATATTGAAGGTGCGGTTCTCGAACAGGTCGGGCGGCAGCACGGGCTCATCCACCCGCCCCACGTGGAAGGCCAGCCAGATCCCCAGCATCACGGCGACGCCGCCGCACACCTTGATGGCCAGCGCATCCCACGGCCACTCGGTGCCGCCCAATGCCAGCACCAGCAGCACCGCCGTGACGGCGCCCGTCAGCAAGGCGGAGCCAAGATAATCGATCCGGTGCGCATGCGCGGGCGCGGGTTTGCGCATGGCGCGCGCGATGATGACGAAGGCGGCGGCGCCGACGGGCAGGTTGACAAAGAAAATCCAGTGCCACGACAAGGCATCCGTGATCACGCCGCCCAGCACGGGCCCCAGCACGCTGGTGACGGCAAACACGATGGGCACCATGCCTTGCCGCTTGCCCCGCTCGGCGGGCGGCACGATGTCGCCGATGATGATTTGCGCCAGCGGCATGAAACCGCCCGCGCCCAGGCCCTGGATGGCGCGGAAGATGATCAGCTCCGTCATGTTCTGCGCCAGTCCGCACAGCACGGAACCGAGCAGGAAAGTCAGCAAGGCAGTGAAGATCATGGGGCGGCGGCCGTACTGGTCGGCCAGCTTGCCGTACAGGGGCATGGTGGCCGTCGAGGCCAGCACATACGCCGTCACCACCCACGAAAGGTGCGCCATGCCGCCCAGGTCATCGACGATGCGCGGCAAGGCCGTCGCGACGATGCTCTGGTCCAGCGCGCCCAGGCCCAGCACGGCCATCAGGCCCAGGTAGGTGGCGCGCACTTCGCGCTCCGTCAACGGCGCCTCTGCGCCTGCGGGTATGCCGAGGCCGTTCATGCCCGGCCTATCTCGAGCAGCGGCTGCATGGCGGCGGCCAGCGCATCGACCTGCTGCGGCGTCAGGCGGGCGATGCGCCGCGCCAGCGCATCGCGGCGCCGCGCGCGCAGGGCCTCGAGGATGGCCAGGCCATGCGCGGACAGGTGCAGGCCGGAACGGCGCCGGTCCTGCGGATCGGGCGCACTGCGCTCGACGAGACCCGCCTCTTCGAGCGACTTGACCTGCGCGCTGACGGTCGGCCCGCGCACGTTCTGCAGGCGCGCTAGCGCGGCCACGCCGATGCCGGGCTGCTCGTGGATCAGCGCCAGCAGCATGTACTGCATCATCGATACGCCGCCTTCCAGCTCGCCCCCTTCGCGCTGCATGGAGCGCAGCAGGCGCTTGAACGCCGTGCGCAATTCATCGGACAGCGCCAGCGCGCGTTCGGGGATGGGAAAGTCTTCGTCAGGGGTCATGGGATCATCAATATAGGTAGGCTATCTATCCATATTAGTCCGCGCATGCCCGCCATGCAAGGCTTTTTTCCACCCATGTCCCGTCCAGCCCTTCCCAAAACCGCCGTTGGCCGTCATAATAGCCGCCCTTGGGTCGTTAGCTCAGCTGGTAGAGCAGCGGACTTTTAATCCGTTGGTCGCAGGTTCGAATCCCGCACGGCCTACCAAGATTCAGTCGTCAGCATGGCAAGCATGTTGATACGGCACAGCGTTACCGCAGCAAGTAGTCAAAGTTTTTGGGTCGTTAGCTCAGCTGGTAGAGCAGCGGACTTTTAATCCGTTGGTCGCAGGTTCGAATCCCGCACGGCCTACCAAATACTTCAGAAAAGCCAACCGTTCGCGGTTGGCTTTTTTGTTTTCCAGCCCTCCCCTCCCATCGCTCCCCTTATTCAATCCCGAAAGGATCGAGTCCATGGAATCAAACCCGGATTATCTTTCCCCAGTTCATAAATACAATGGATGGCATGGCGGCACAGGCAATGCCTGCACCCGCATCACGCATCACGCATCGTATTTGACCGAAAGGACTGGCCATGAAAAAACTCTACACCCCGTATGACCTGGCAGGACTGACCTTGCCCAACCGCTTCGTCATGGCGCCCATGACGCGCTCGCGCGCCACGGATGGCGTACCCGACGCGCAGACGGCCCTGTACTACGCCCAGCGCGCATCGGCCGGACTGATCATTAGCGAAGGCATCCCCGTCAGCCGCGAAGGCACAGGCTTTCTGTTCGTGCCCGGCCTGTACACGGATGCGCAGCAGGAAGGCTGGCGCCAGGTATGCGACGCCGTGCATGCGCAGGGCGGGCGCATCTTTGCCCAACTGTGGCATGTGGGCCGCCTGTCGCACACGTCGCTGCAAGCCGGTGGCGCGGCGCCCGTGTCGTCCGTGGCGCGCCGCGCGGACAACTCGCCCGCGTTTGCCTGGGTGTCGCCGGGCGTGGCCGGACAGGTACCCGCCAGCGCGCCGCGCGCCCTGGACGCCGCCGACATCCCCCGCGTCATCGAGGACTTCGTGCTGGCCGCGCGGCGCGCCATCGCCGCCGGTTTCGATGGCATCGAACTGCATGGCGCGAACGGCTACCTGTTCGAGCAATTCATCAACGGCGCCCTCAACACGCGCGACGACGCGTATGGCGGCACGATCGCCAACCGTCTGCGCTTGATCCTCGACACCATCGACGCCCTGATTGCGGAAGTGGGCGCACGGCGCGTCGGCGTGCGCATCTCGCCGTTCGGCCGCCTGTACGACATGCAGCCGTTCGACGACGAGGCGGCCACCTGGCTGGCCCTGGCCGAAGCGCTCAACGCGCGCGGCCTCGCCTACGTGCACACGAGCGACCAGCTGACCCTGGGGCAGACGCCGATACCCGCCGGCTTCGCGGCCGACTTCCGCCGCGCCTACCGCGGCACGCTGATCTCGGCGGGCGGCTTCGACGGCGACAGCGCGGAAGCGGCGCTGCACGATGGCCGCATCGACCTAGCCGCCTTCGGCCGCCCGTTCATCGCCAACCCCGACCTGGTCGAGCGCCTGCGTCACGGCTGGCCGCTGGCGCAGGCCGAGCGCGCCACCTTCTACGGCCCGCACGGTGCGAACGGCTATACGGACTACCCCGCCTTTGCGGCGCAATAACTGAAAGGACACACGATGAACATGCAAACACTGCTGGACCTGGAAGCCATCAAAAACCTGCGCATCCGCTACAGCCATTTATTGGACAGCAACCGCATCGCGGAACTGGCCGAACTGTTCGCGCCGGACGCCGTCTGCAACGCGGGCCTGGGCGAATGGCGGGGCCGCGACGCCATCCGCGCAGGCCTGCAGCGGGCCTTCGACGACTACGACACGGAGCGCCACGGCAGCTACCCTTTCCTGCACGCCGTGACGAACCACTGGGTGGAACTGCTCGACGCCGACACGGCGCAGGGACGCTGCTACCTGATCGACCTGCACACGCGCCAGCCGGAACAGCGCGACCCGTGGATACTGCTCGGTGCATATGCGGACGAATACCGCCGCATCGACGGCCGCTGGCACATCAGCCGCTCGCAGCTCGACATCGTCTGGCCCGCGCGCAATGGCGGCGGTGGCCAGCCCGGCGACGATCTGGAACTGCCTGCACGGGAGGCTGCATGACGGCGGCCGGAGCGCGCATGGACCTGGCGCAGCACGCCCCGTTCCGGCGCGTGTTCAGCCCGGGCAAGCTGACCTTCGGCCTGATCGCGCCGCTGGAGGCGTATCCCTGCACGCCCGTGCCCACGCTGCAAGACCACGAACGCATGGCCAGGCTGGTCGACGACGCGGGCTTTGCCAGCATCTGGCTGCGCGACGTGCCTTTCCTCGATCCGGCATTCGGCGACGCCGGGCAGGTGTTCGATCCCTTCGTGTATGCGGGCTTCCTGGCCTCCGTCACCAAACGCATCGGCATCGGCACGGCCGGCATCGTGCTGCCCCTGCGCGATCCCGTCATCGTCGCCAAACAGGCGGCCTCGGTGGATCAATTGAGCGGCGGACGCTTCCTGCTTGGCCTGTCGACGGGCGACCGCCCGGCCGAATACCCGGCCTTCGGCGCCGATTTCGACAATCGCGACGAACGCTACCGCGAAGCCTTCGCGCTGCTGCGCCAGCTGGGCGAACAAGACTTCCCCGCCGCCACGACGCAGCATTACGGCACCCTGGATGGCACCCTGGACCTGCTGCCCAAGCCCGTGCGCCAGCGCCTGCCCATGCTGGCGATCGGCCGCTCGCGCCAGCCCATCGACTGGCTGGCGCGCAATGTCGATGCGTGGATCTGGTCCGTCGACGATGCTCAAGCGATCCAGGACATCCTGGCCAGCCTGCGCCACCATGCGGGCGAGCAGCCGCCGCCCGCGTATGGCTACGCCACCTTCTTCGACCTGGACAAGGACCCGGACGCGCCGCCCCGGCGCTTCTACAATGTGGTGCGCATCGGCCGCCATGCCCTGATCGACCGCTGGCAGGCGCAGCGCGAACTGGGCGTGCGCCACGTGGCGCTGAACATGAAGCCGTCGCAGCGCCCGGCCGAAGAAGTCATCGCGGAGATGGCCGAGCATGTGCTGCCCCTGTTTCACGCGGACTGAGGCCGCTCAATCGGCGGGGTGAAACACGGGATTCGGTGCGGCCGCCAGCGCCACCAGCGCATCGATGGCTGCGCGCAGCCTGGGCTTCACGTAGCGCGTGGCCGGCCACACGGCGTGAATCGGCATTTCGCCGCCCGCATGCTGCTCCAGCACGGGCACCAGCTGGCCCGACGCCAGGTGCGCGTCGATCAGCCAGGTGGGCAGCTGGCACAGGCCGGCGCCCGCCAGGGTCGCCGCCAGCATCGCCTCGCCGTCGCGCAAGGCATGCCGCACGCGGATCGCCTGCTCGGTGGAGGTGCCGTCGGCCTCGCGCAGCAACCAGACTGCCGGCCCTTGCCGGTGCCAGCCCACGATGCAGTCGTGCCGGACCAGGTCGCCGCGCACCTGCGGCGTGCCGTGGCGCGCCAGGTAAGACGGGGCGGCGCAGATCAGCAGCCGCTGCGTGCCCAGCTGGCGCGCCACCAGGTCCGCATCGTTGTTCAATGCGCCGATGCGCACGGCCAGGTCGATGCCCTCCTCGACCAGGTTGACGGTGCGGTCCGTGAAGGTCACGGCCAGTTCGATGCCAGTGTGCTGTTCGGCCAGTGCCAGCAAGGTGGGCAGGATGTGGCGGCGGCCGAACGCGGCCGGCACATCGACGCGCAGGCGTCCCGTGGGCACTTGCTGGCCGACGATCAGGCCATGCTCCGTCGCCTCCAGGTCTTCCAGCATCTGCACGCACATGTCGTAATACGTGCGCCCTTCCGGCGTGAGGGTCAAGCGGCGCGTGGTACGGTGCAGCAGCTTGGTGCCCAGGCGCGCTTCCAGCCGCGACACGCTCTTGCCCACGCCCGACGCCGTCACACCTTGTGCGGCGGCGGCGGCGGCAAAACTGCCCAGCTTGACGGTCATGACGAAATCGTTGATGCCATCGAAGCGGTCGTCGTTGTGCATATATTGTGGAATCCAGAGAATGAATTCAGCGATTTTACGCCGATTGCATGCTTGCAGTCTTCAACACGCTGGCGCGCCGCCCTTCACCCGGCCATGGCCCCATACCTGCCCGGCGTCACGCCCATCACGCGCCTGAACATGGCGATGAAGGCGCTGACGGTCTCGTAACCCAGGTCGAGTGCAATCGTCGTGACGGGCTGGCCGGTGGCCAATAACTCCAGGGCGCGCAGGATGCGGGCGCGCTGGCGCCAGGCCGAGGGCGTAAAGCCCGTCTCGATCGTGAATCGGCGCGCCAGGGTGCGCGGCGAGACGCCGGCCCAGGCGGCCAGCACTTCCACGCCCCGCTCGTCGGCCAGGTCATCGAGCACGGCGCGCGCCACGCGCAGCAGGCGCGGGTCCGTGGGTAGCGGCAAACCGAACGGCTCGTGCGGCGCCGCGGCGATCTCGTCGAGGATCACGCCCGCCACCCGGGCCTGGCGCGCGTCCAGCGCACCGTCGTCCCAGGCGCTGGCGCGGCCCACCGCTTCGCGCAGCAAGCCCGAAACGCGCATCACGCACGGTGCGGCGGGCAGACCGTCGCAACTGGCCTCGTCCACATACACGCTCCAGCCCGCAAACGGTCCATGCGAACGCAGCGCATGGACGTGATGGGGCGGCATCCACACGCAATGGCTGGCCGGCACCACCCACTGCCCGCGGTCGGCAGCCACGGAGAGCAAGCCCCGCTCGGCGCCGAACAGCTGGCCGCTGGCATGGCGGTGCGCCGCCGTCACCCGTTCCTGCGGCTGGGACATGCGCATGGCGCGCAGCGGCGCCAGCAGCGTCGGCGGCAAGATTGGCGGATTTGACGTATCGATAGTCATAAACAACGCAGGCAAGACAATCCCGCCATCATACAGTGGAGTCTTTCGATATTCAGGAGTGCACCATGCGAGCAGAAGACGTGTTACCGGATCAACAAAACCAGGGCCAGTTCAATGGCGTCACCGTGCGCAAGGGCACGGTGGGCGCCTTCCTCGCGAATGCCCGGCTATGGCTGGACGACACGAGCAGCAGCGCCGAAAAAGCCATCGCCGAACGCGACATCCTCGACGCGCTACCCGCCCTGCACGCGCTGGGGCTATTCGACATCGTGCAAGTGCGCGATGCCGCGCTGCGCGAACTGGTATCGCCATCGGCCGCGTAGGCGGCACTGGCTCGTCGCGGGCGCGCATTTCCTCTATCATGCTGCTTTGCCCGCCTTCGCACCCGCCATGCCGTTTACCATTGCCGCCCCCGTCCACAGCGAACTGATCATCAAGAAAAGCCGTTTCATCGGTTGCGTGCAACCGATGACGGACCGCGCCAGCGCGCAGCAGGTGGTCAACGATTTAAAAGCGCAGCATCCGGGCGCCTGCCATGTGTGCTGGGCGCTGCTGGCGGGCGGGCAATCGGCGGCCGTCGACGATGGCGAGCCGAGCGGCACGGCCGGGCGGCCCATGCTCGACGTGCTGCGCCACCAGGACCTGGTAGGCGTGCTGGCGACCGTCGTGCGCTACTTTGGCGGGATCAAGCTGGGTGCAGGCGGCCTCGTGCGCGCCTACACGGACAGCGTGGCGCAAGCGTTGTTGCAGGCAGAAAAGACGGCCATCGTGCGCCAGCGTACCCTGCGCTGCACGGTGCCGTATGCGATGGAAGGCATGCTGCGCCGCGAGCTCGATGGCGCCGGCGCCACCCTGCTGAACGTGGAACACGGCGCAGACGTACTGTTCGACTTCAGCCTGCCTGAAACGGCCGCCACCGCCCTGCTCGCCCACCTGCTGGAGGCGGGGAATGGACGGATACAGTGGCTGGACGCGCAGGATGACGAGGGCCAGCCATAATCAACTGGTGCAGCCTGGCGGACATGATGGACGGCGACAAGCGCCCCATGGAAAACATATCCGCTTGTGCAGGAATACGCTGATCCACCACCACGGCGAAATCGCCTTCATTCCCGGGCATGTAATTTCCGCAATCTGTACAAATGCCCGCACCGGCATGCCCGCTCGCCCACGCTGCATTGGCGTCCACCACATCTGTCCCACCATAATACAGATGCCACATATGTTTTTTCATGGCCTTGCCTTGAAAACCACCATCGTCATGGATAGCGCTGCTCCTGATATCCATTCGTAAACACATGGGAAATATTCTCCATCTGTCCGTCCACATAGCCGAACAGAATCTGATATCCGGTATGGTTTTCCTGGCCATGCTCTCTCTGCCGGACCATGATGGAATGGAGGCGATCATCTTCATACCGGTAAACGTAGCTCCCTTCGCCAAATTTTCCGAAATTGAGGTCCTGCGCGATGCGTGCCCCGTCAAGAAAACTGAGCATGACATTCCTCAAGCTCCCTCCCGCATTGAAATGCACGCTTTTCAGTTCGCCGCGTTCATGAAAATAGAAACTCCTGTTGATGATGGCAGCAGATCCGCCATAGCTTTCCACCAGGATGACCCTGCCTTCCCCATCGAAATGGTAGACATGGGTATCTTTCAGCGTCGCGGGCAGCGACTTCAGCTCTTTTCCCGGCTTGAAGCCGGCCCTTTGGGCATCGAATGGCCTGACGTTACATAACGGCCCTTTGCTGATCTGCGTTCGCGCCACGCGCAGTTTGACGGCATCCACATACGTCGCCATGAACAAGTCGGATTTCGACGCTATCGCGTGGAATTGCTCGCCCAGTTTTTGGATTTCACTCATGCTATATCGCTCCCGCTACGACACTTCCGGCAATCAAGCCTTGCGCGGACGTTTGATCTGCAACAAGATGAAATGCGTCCACGCCAGCGCCGGCAATACCATCAGCAACAACATCAGTCCGGCCGGCATGTCCGGCACGAAACGCACGAAGCAGGCGAGAAAACTGGCGATGGCCAGCCAGAAGCGCCAGTTGAACGCGTATGCCTTGCGCGCCACCGTCGCCAGGGCGATGCGCCAGAATTCCAGCAAGGCCCACAGGCCGCCCGTCAGCAGCAACGCGGCCAGCGCATTGGCGCCGGGGGCGTCGGACCAGGTGCGCACCAGGTTGTACAGCAGCACGGGATAGCCGGCCGTGATGGCCAGGGTGGCCGGGCCGGCGGCGATGACAGCTTCCAGCAGCTGTCCTTTGGAACGATGATCCACTAACTCTTGCTCCTCAAGCCACGACGCCGGAATGGGCGGCGATCACTTGCAGCGCGCCGGCCGCATCCTGCGCCCAGACGCGCGTAAAACGGAAGTCGCCATGCGTTTCCACGTCGTGATAGCTGCCCGTCAGTTGCATGCGCACGGAAACCACGGCCACGTGGCCGTTGACGCGCACATGGCGCTCGGACGCGCGCAAGTCCGTGATGGTCAGCAAGCGCTGCTCGTGCGCGGCCAGGTCCGCATGCTTGCTCAGCAAATGCCCCAGGTGATTGGTAAACAACAAGTCATCGGCCAGCAAATCTTTCAGTACAGCCACGTCGGAGGCCATCATGGCCAGGCGCAAGCGTTCTTCCGCATCGAGTACCTGCACTTCCGTTAAAGCATTCATCTTTTTCCTTGAAATAATTGGCACGATATTAATAAATAGGCAAACCATGCTGGCATGAAATCGTGTTTTTCACAATCCGCCGGAAGACTTATGCCTGTGGAGCATATTCATATAGCGTAATATTCGCAGCGGTATTGCGCAAAACGCCACCATAGTACTGTACAGTGCTTGCCCTTTCGCCCGGGGCAAGAGCGAAAGTTACTGGTAGCAAAGTTCCACGTGCTCTCCGCAGTCTCGAATAAAACCAAGATAAGGCCCACTTATGGCAATTAACATCATTTTGAACCTGCTCGTTGCGCTGATCGTCTTCGCCTTCATGTTCCACCAGCAACGCAAACACGCGACGTTTACCGTGCGCGTCTTCACGGGCCTGGGCCTGGGAGTGCTGCTCGGTGCGGCCGTACAGTGGCTGTACGGCGCCGGCTCGCCCATCATCGCCGGCACCAATGAATACATCGACATCGTCGGCAGCGGCTATGTGAAATTGCTGCAAATGATCATCATGCCGCTGATCATGGTGTCCATCATCTCCGCCATATTGAAACTCAAGGACGCGAGTTCCCTGGGCAAGATCAGCGCGCTGACCATCGGCACCCTGCTCATCACCACCACGGTCGCCGCTGCGCTGGGCATTTTGATGGCCAAGCTGTTCGGCCTGACGGCTGTCGGCCTGACGTCGAGCGCCGCCGAAGTGGCGCGCGGCGTGCAGCTGCAAGGCTCGCTGGAAACGGCAAAGGCCCTGTCCCTGCCGAAACTGCTGGTCAGCTTCGTGCCGACCAACCCCTTCCTCGACATGACGGGCGCGCGCAAGACGTCGACCATCGCCGTGGTCGTGTTTTCCATCTTCATCGGCATCTCGGCCACGGGCATCGCCGCCAAGAAGCCGGAAATTTTCGCATCCTTCGAAAACTTCATGAAAGTGGCGCACGCCATCGTCATGCGCATGGTCACCCTGGTGTTGCGCCTGACGCCGTACGGCGTGTTCGCACTGATGTTTGAAGTGGTGGCCTCGTCGAGCTACACGGACATCTTGAAATTGATCAACTTCGTCGTCGCCTCGTACAGCGCGCTGATCTTGATGTTTCTCGTGCACCTGGCCATCATCGCCGGCGTGGGCCTGAACCCGCTGCGCTTCGTGAAAAAAGTCTTCCCCGTGCTGGCCTTCGCGTTCACCTCGCGCACCAGCGCCGGTTCGATCCCGATGAGCGTGCAGACGCAAACCCAGCGTCTGGGCACACCGGAAGGCATCGCCAACTTCGCCGCCTCGTTCGGTTCCACCATCGGCCAGAACGGCTGCGCCGGCATCTATCCCGCCATGCTGGCCGTCATGATCGCCCCCACCGTCGGCGTCGACCCATTCACGATCAGCTTCCTGCTGCCATTGCTGGCCATCATCACCATCGGTTCCGTCGGCGTGGCCGGCGTGGGCGGCGGCGCCACGTTTGCCGCCCTGATCGTGCTGTCGGCGATGGACTTGCCCGTCGCGCTGGCCGGCTTGCTGATCTCCGTCGAACCGCTGATAGACATGGGCCGCACGGCCCTGAACGTGAGCGGTTCGATCACGGCGGGCACCGTCACCAGCCGGGTCATGGGGCAAACCGACCTGGCCGTCTACAACAGCGACGACGCGCCCGACTTGGACGAAGCGGAACACGCCGCCTAGGAACGTATCCAGCGGCGCGCCGCGCCTTGCCGCTTCCCTCTATGTTGATTGACAATAAACATGGAGGAAGGCGCAAGGCGATGAAACAGAAATGGCCGCGGCACATCTGGATCGTGCGCCACGGCCAAATTACTGGCAACGTGGCGCGCGATGCCGCCGAAGTAGAAAAACAGCTATCGATCGCCATCGCCGAGCGCGATGCCGATGTCCCCCTCGCCAAACTGGGCGCGCGCCAGGCGCAAGCCCTGGGCGACTGGTTCGCCCCCTCCCCCCTGAACAACAAGCAACCGTCGTGCTGAATTCGCCCTACGTGCGAGCCTGGCGGACAGCACAAGCCGTGCTGGCGCGCATCGGTGCGGACAGCCTCCCCTGCGTGGTAGCCGACGAGCGCCTGCGTGAAAGGGAGTTCGGCATCCTCGACCGCTGGAAGCGGCCGGCACACAAGTCACGGCCCAGCCCGACATGCCGGCCGCGCCGAAATCCTGAGCGCGGGGTCATAACGGCATAAAAACAACAGCATAAGCATATCCAGAAAGAATCGTTAGCGCCGGCGGGCGCCTCCCTTAAGCTCATGGCAACTGTTTCCACACCGACACTAATCGAGCCCAAAGGACACCGCCTTGCATCCGCGCCATTCATCCGCCCCCGCCTCCCTTCCCGCCACGCCGCTGCGCGCCATCGTGCTGGCCTGCGCCATGCTGGGCGCACCGTCCGCCTGGGCCCAGGACGCGCAAGCCACCGCCGGCACAGGCGCTGCCGCTGACACGGCCGGCGCCGGCATCGACCAGGTCACGGTCGTCGGCTCGCGCGCGCGCAACCGCACGGTGTTCGACAGCAGCGTGCCCATCGACCGCTTCGGCGCGCGCGAAGTGAGCAATGCGCTGGCGACGGGCGACGTGGGCGCGGCCCTGCAAAACCTGTCGCCCTCGATCAACTTCCCCCGCATCGAGTCTAGCGGCGCGTCGGACTCCGTGCGCGGCATCCAGTTGCGGGGACTGGCGCCCGACCAGGTGCTGGTATTGATCAACGGCAAGCGCCGCCACACGAGCGCCGTGCTCGACACGGAAAGCAGCTTTGCCGGCACCGTGCCGGTGGACATCAACGCCATTCCGCCGAACGCCATCGACCATATCGAAATCCTGCGCGACGGCGCCGGCGCCCAGTACGGCAGCGATGCCGTGGCGGGTGTAATCAACATCGTGCTGAAGAAGGCCCGTACGGGCGGCGCCGCTTCCGTCAGCTATGGCGCCAACCACACGCATTTCGACCCGACCGACCAAACCCTGACGGATGGCCAGACCGTCATCGTCAACGCCGACTATGGCGTACCGCTGGGCGAGGCGGGCTTCTTCCGCTTCGGTGCGGAAACGCGGCGCCGCTCGCCCACGGAACGTGCCGGCCCCAGCGACGCGGGCTGGACTTCCTACAACTTCACGCCCGCCGACCAGGCGCTCGACGGCAAGGTGGTGTTCAAGTCGGGCGACTCGCGCCAGCACAACCACTATCTGTTCTACAACACCCAGCTCACCCTGGATAACGGCCTGGACCTGTATTCGTTTGCCACCCTCAACGAGCGCACATCAGATGGCAGCGCCTACTTCCGCTATCCGGGCGACCCGTCGAATGTACTGGCCCTGTATCCGAACGGCTACCGTCCCGTCACCAACGGCGACAAGCGCGACCTCAGCATCGTGGCCGGCGTGCGCGGCAGCTGGGGCGAGTGGAACTGGGACGCCAGCGCGCGCCACGGCAGCGACCGCTTTGACTACGGCGTGAACCACTCCGTCAACGCTTCGCTGGGCGCTGCCAGCCCCACGCGTTTCAACCTGGCCGGCTTCGACTTCCGCCAGAAGGCCTTGAATCTCGATGCCACGCGCAGCATCGACATCGGCTTGCCCGCCCCCTTGAACCTGGCGGTGGGCGCCGAATGGATGCGCGAAACCTACACCAGCTCGGCTGGCGACCCTGCCTCGTATGCGGCCGGCAGCTTTACCGATGCGCCGCCGGGCGCGCAGGCGGGGCCAGGCTTGCGCCCATCGGACGCCTACGACGGCAGCCGGCAAATCCGCTCCGTGTATGCGGACGTGGAAAGCGACCTCACGCCGCGCCTGCTGGTAGGCGCCGCCGCCCGCTATTCCGATTACAGCGACTTCGGCAGCGCCAGCACGGGCAAGCTGTCGACGCGTTATAAAGTGACGGACAACTTCCTCCTGCGCGGTTCGCTGTCGAACAGTTTCCGCGCGCCGGCCCTCGTGCAGACGGGTTTCCGCTTCGCCACCCTGAACTTCAACGCCGATGGCACGGCCCTGCAAACGGCGGCCCTGCTGCCGGCCAGCGACCCGCTGGCACGCAGCTTCGGCGCGCAACAGCTGAAACCTGAAAAATCGACCAACGTCTCGCTGGGCCTGGCCTGGAAACCGGCCGCCACCACCAGCGTGACGGTAGACGCCTACGTGATCCGCATCCGCGACCGCATCACGCGTTCGAGCGACTTGCAAAGCGACGCCGTCACGGCCTACCTGGCCGCGAATGACCGCAGCGACATCCAGTCCGTGGCCTACCTGGCCAACCTGCTCGACACCCGAACCAAGGGCCTGGACGTGGTGCTGAACCACGACCTGGCGTTCACCTCAGGCAAGCTGAACCTGAATGCGGCGCTGAACCTGAACAAGACCAGCCTTGACAAGGTACGCCAGAGTTCCGCTGCGCTGGCCAACATCGATCCCAGTCTGACCCTGCTGACGGAGACGAGTTTGTTCCGCATCAAACATGCGTCACCGTCCAGCAAATTAATCCTCGGCGCCGACTGGCAGGCAGCCGGCTGGGGCGTGCAGGCGCGCGCCACGCGCTTTGGCGAGCTGAAAGATTTTTCGTACGACAGCGATGCCCCCTTGATCGACGGCATCCCCGCCCAGCGCTTCGGCGCCGTCTGGTCGCTGGACCTGGAAGGCCAATTGAAACTGAGCAAGCAACTGACCTTGAGCGTAGGCGGCAACAACATCCTCGACCGCTATCCGCAGCGCGTGCGGGAAACGAATAACGCCACGTATGGCGGCGCCCTGCCCTACAATTTCATCAACCCCATCGGCGTCAATGGCGCGTACTTTTACGCTAAATTAAGCTACACGTTCTGACACTGGATACAAAGGAAATCATGATCATCAAACGCCTCTCCCACCTCGTCGCCGGCACCTGCCTGAGCGCCCTCCTGCTGTCGTCCGCCCAGGCCGGCGCGCCGCTGGTGCTGATGACGGACTTCGGCACGGCCGATGGCGCCGTGTCGGCCATGCATGGCGTGGCCTATGGCGTCGATCCGCAGCTGACCATTTCGGACCTGACGCACCAGATTCCCGACTACGACATCTGGCTGGGCGCCTACCGCTTGTACCAGACGGCCAATTACTGGCCGCAAGGCACGGTATTCGTTTCCGTCATCGATCCGGGCGTGGGCACGGCGCGCAAGTCGGTAGTGCTGAAAACCAAGGGCGGGCGCTACTTCGTGGGGCCGGACAATGGCCTGTTCACCCTGATCGCCGAGCGCGACGGCGTGGCCGAACTGCGCGAAATCGATGAAAAGGTCAACCGCCTGGCGGGATCAAGCGAGTCGTACACCTTCCATGGCCGCGACGTGTACGCGTACGTGGGTGCGCGCCTGGCGTCGGGCGCCATCAGCTATGAACAGGTGGGTCCTCAATTGCCGAGCGAATCCGTGGTGAAGATCGCGTATCAAAAGCCTGTACGCGATGGCAACACGATTCGCGGCATCGTGCCCGTGCTGGATGTGAAATACGGGAATGTATGGACGAATATCCCGAAATCCCTGCTCGATGAATTGCAGGTAAAACTGCACGACCCGCTGCAAGTACGCATCTTGCACAAAGGCAAGCAAGTGGCCAAGGTCACGGCGCCGTTCGAGCACACGTTTGGCGGCGTCGCCAAGGGCAAGCCCCTCGTCTACCTGAACAGCCTGCTCGACGTGGCCGTCGCCATCAGCCAGGGCGACTTTGCAGCCAAGCACCACGTCGAGTCGGGCGTGGATTGGGAAGTGGAAGTGAGCAAGGCCCCTGCCGCCAAATAAATCGTCTTGCGCGGCCAGGACGTCCTGTCCTGGTCCACCCCATATCCCTTGCGGATTTGCGCTGCGTCAAACGCAGCGCGCTCCCCGTCTCCGCCAGCATCGCGCCTGTGCAAGTCCGGTGAACCTGTACCGGCCCGCCTACTCTAAACCTTGCAAGCGATGCCAGCCTTGTTCCAGATGCGCAATCTGGCGAGGCATGCGTTTCCACGACAGTCTTTCACTGAAAAGGAACAATCATGACGGCTCCACTCCTGACCACCAGCAAGCTCGTCCTCGGCAGCGCCATCGTCTGTGCGCTGCTGGGCGGTTGCAACAAGCGCAACGATACCAGCACCACCGCCACGCCCGCCGCCACCGCGCCGGCAACGCCGCCCGCCACCAGCGGCACGTCCGGCACCACGGGCACGACCAATCCGGACGCCACCACGCCAGGCATGGCACCGGGTACCACCACCACCCCCGATGGCACGACCACCCCGCCCTCCACCACGCCGCCTAACAACGGCACGACACCGGGAACCGGCACGGGTACAGGAACCACGCCACCACCGCGCAACAGCTAGCGCGCTGCATCCTGGCCAACCGGGCAGGCAAAAAAAGAGCCTTCCGCGGAAGGCTCTTGAAATACCACGACGCAGCGCAAGCTGGCCTTGGCCCGGTTTTACTTTTGCAGGCTGACCGACGCCGCCTTCGGCGTGCGGCGTCCCATCAGGAACAGCACGGCCTTTTTCAGCATGCGGTAGGCGAAGCGCACCAGCAGCAGGGTCAGCACGCACTCGATCAAGGTCAAGATCATGGCTACGGCCACGGGCATGCGCGCGGCGCGGCGGTGGAACTTGGCCACGGCGCCGTCGCGGGCGATTTCGATGCTGTCATAGAAGGTCGGCACGACCAGCAAGGTCAGAATCGTCGAAGTGATGGTGCCGCCGATGATGGCGATCGCCAATGGACGGTAGAACTCGCCGCCCTCGCCCAGGCCCAGCGCCACGGGGAACATGCCGGCGATCAGCGCGAACGTCGTCATCAGGATGGGGCGCAGACGCATGCGGCCCGCGTACATCAGCGCGTCCTCGCGGCCATGGCCCTCTTCCTCGCGCTTGCGCGCCGCGTCCAGCAACAGGATGGCGTTCTTGGCGACCAGGCCCATCAGCATGATGATGCCGATAAAGCTCATCAGGTTGAGCGTGTTATTCGTGATCACCAGCGCCACCACCACGCCGATCAGACTGAGCGGCAAGGACATCATCACGGCCACCGGCGCGGTAAATGAACCAAACTGCATGACCAGGATCAAATACATCAGGCCGATACCCATCACCAGCGCGATCAGCATTTCCGTGAACAGCTCTTGCTGGTCCTGGCCGGCGCCACCGAGCGCCAGGCCGTAGCCGGGCGGGAAGTCGATGGAATTGGCCAGCTTCATGGCGTCGCTCGTCACTTCGCCATTCGAGCGGCCTTGCGCATTGGCCGACACGGTAATCGTACGCTTGCCATTCTTGTGCTCGATGCCGGACGGACCTTTGCCCATGGTGATGGTGGCGATCTGGTCGAGCGGGACCATTTGCGAAGTCCCCGTCACGCTGATCGGCAGACGCTCGATGTTTTCCGACGCCACGCGGTCATCAGGATGCAGGCGCACGGCCACGTCGCGCGTTTCGCCCGTCGGATCGACCCAGTCGCCCACTTCCACTCCGGCAAAGGCCACGCGCAACGATTGCGCCGCGTCATTGACGGAAATGCCCATCGAGTTGGCCAGGCCACGGTTGAGCTCGATCTGCAGCTCGTTCTTCGGGTCTTGCTCGGACAGGCCCACGTCGACGGCGCCGGGAATCGTGCGCAGCTTGTCCATGTAGGCATTCGTGATTTCCATCAATTTGCGCGAATCCGGGCCCGTGAATTCCACCTGGATCGGTTTTTGCGAACCGTTGCTCAAGTCATCCTGCACCACGTATTCGGCCCCCACCAGGCGCGACATCTTTTCGCGCAGCTCGACGGCGATTTCCTTGGCCGAACGCTTGCGGGTATTGCGCTTGCCGATGTCGACATAAACTCTTCCGCCGCCCGCATTGATGGAACTGTTGGTATCCTTGGTTTCAGGCAAGGTACGCGCCAGCACGGCGGCCGCTTCCAGTTTCAAACGCGAATACTCGATGCTGCTCGACGATGGCGTGCGCACATTGATCATCAAGTTGCCCGAATCGGATGCTGGCAGGAAACTCGTGCCGCCATGGGTAGCGTGCAGGGCGATGGCGCCCACCAGGCTGCCGAAGGCGATCACGGCCATCCAGCGGCGGTGATGCAGTGCCCAGGCGATCACGCGGCCGTAGCGGTCGGCCTGGTGGTCGAACCAGTGGTTGAATTTTTCCAGTACGCGGCCGATGCCTTTTTTCGGCGCCGAGTGTTCCTCGACCGGGTCGCCCCAGTAGGCAGACAACATCGGGTCGAGCGTAAACGAGATGCCCAGGCTGACGAGCACCGAGCACGTCACCGTCAAGGCAAACGGACGGAACCATTCGCCGGAAATGCCCGGCATGAACGCGACGGGAATGAAGACGGCGATGATGGAGAAGGTCGTGGCGGCCACGGCCATGCCGATCTCGGCCGTGCCTTCCAGCGCGGCCGTGCGGCGGTCCTTGCCCATCTGCATGTGACGCACGATGTTTTCACGCACCACGATGGCATCATCGATCAGCACGCCAATGGCCAGCGACAAGCCCAGCAAGGTCATGAAGTTCAGGGTAAAGCCGCATAGCCACACGGCAATGAAGGCGGCAATCACGGACGTAGGCAGGCTCAGCGCCGTGATCAGGGTCGAACGCCACGAGTTCAGGAAGGCGTAGACGACGAAAATCGTCAGCACGGCGCCCAGCACCAGCGATTCGATCACATTGTTCAAGCTATGCTGGGCGTTTTCGCCGCCGTCGCGCGTCACTTGCAGGATCGTGCCTTTCGGCAAGGTCTTGTTGATTTCCGCCACCATGTCGCGGATCTTGTTGGCCACGCTGACGGTGGAAGCGTCGCGCACGCGGGTGATCGAAATGCCCACGTTGGGCTTGCCGCTGCGCATGCTCAGGCTGTTGACTTCGGCAAAGCCATCTTCGATGGTGGCCACTTGCGCCAGGCGCACGATTTCCTCGCCGCGGCGCTTGATCACCACTTTTTCGAAGTCGCTTGGCGACTCGATGCGGCCCACCAGACGGATGCTTTTCTCGTCCAGGGTGCCGCGCACCTTGCCCACGGGCGCATTCGTGTTCTGGTTGCGCAAGGCGGTGACGACATCGCTGACGGAAACATTGTATTCACGCAACTTTTCCGCCCGCAGCAGCACGGACAGTTCGCGCTTGAGCGAACCGCCCACGTTGACCAGCGCCACGCCATCGACGGTGCGGAAGCGGTCCGACAGCACGTCCTCGGCCAGGCGCGAAATTTCCGCATGGCTTTGCGTATTCGACGACAGGGCCAGCTGCATGATGGGCTCTGCAGCCGGATCGATGCGCTGCAGGATAGGTTCGCGCATTTCCGTCGGCAACTTGTAGCGCACGGCGGCAATCGCATTGCGGATATTGTCGGACGCTTCGATCAAATTGGTATTGAAGGAAAACTTCAGGAAGATGCTGGCCGAACCTTCATTCGAATCGCTGTTGACTTCGGTCACGCCGGAAATGCTTTGCAAGGACTTTTCCAGGCGGTTCACCACTTCCCGCTCGACCGTGTCGGGCGACGCGCCAGGATAAGGAATGCTGACGACGATGAACGGTACCTCGACGTCCGGGTTCTGGTTGACGCGCAATTTCTTGAGCGCCAGCAAGCCGACGCACATCATTGCCAGGATCAGGACGATGGTGGCGGTGGGCCGCTTGATACTGAAATCGGAAAGGAACATGGCTTAGTTTCCTTTACCGGCAACGGC
Source organism: Janthinobacterium sp. SUN100 (assembly GCF_030397705.1). Lineage (NCBI taxonomy): Bacteria > Pseudomonadati > Pseudomonadota > Betaproteobacteria > Burkholderiales > Oxalobacteraceae > Janthinobacterium > Janthinobacterium sp. SUN100. The sequence continues at coordinate 863,208 of NZ_JAPUBU010000002.1, forward strand.
GGTGCTGCTGCTGGCCACGGCGGCGGCTGGCACGGCCTTGGCGGCCGTCAATTCCACTTTCTGGCCATCCTTGAAGGTCGAGCCCGGCGTGCGCAGCACGGTATCGCCGCTGGCCAGGCCGCTTTGCACTTCCCACTGGCCCGTGCGCACGTCGCGCGCGCCGATGCGCAAGTTGACTTTATGCAAGGCCTTGTCCTTGACTTTCCACGTGTACGTGACGTCGCCCGCCTTCACCAGGGCCGAGTCGGGGATCATCAGCGCGCTGACGGTTTCCGTCTCGATACGGCCTTCCGCATACAGGCCGGCCACGCGCGGTTGTTCCTTGTCATTGAAATCGACGAGCACGGCCACCTGGCGCGTGATGGCGTTGGCGGCCGGATCGACGCGTCGCACCTTGCCAGCGAAATCCTGTCCCGGATAGCCATTGATGCGGAACAATACGGGCTGGCCCACCTTGACGACGCCGATCTTGTCGGCCGATACCAGGCCTTCCAGGCGCATGCTGGTTGGATCGATGACCTTGATCAATTCCTTGCCGATTTGCGCCGTATCGCCATTCGATACCTTGCGCTCGCTCACGATGCCGTCGAACGGCGCGCGCACGAGGGTGCGCTGCAACTGCTGGCGCGCTTGCACGGCGCGGCTTTTCGCAGCGGACAGATCGCTTTGCGCATTGTTGCGGCGGATTTCCGCGTCTTCCAACGCCTGCGTCGACGTCATGCCCGAAGCGCGCAGGGTTTTCATGCGCTGGAACATGCGTTCGGACTGCTCCAGTACCTGGCCGGCGGCGCGGCTGGCTTCCTCGGCCGAATTGAGGCCGTCGCGGATGGACGTTTCGTCCAGGCGCACCAGCACGTCGCCCCGCTTGACGATTTCACCATTTTCCTTCATGACCTGGATCACCACGGCCGACACTTCGGCGCGCAAGTCCGCGTTGCGCTCGGGCTGCACGGAGCCGGTGATGACCGGCCCCGACGCCAGCGCATTGCTCTGGATGGTCAGCAAGTCTTCCGGGGACACGAGCAAATTGGCGGCAGCGCCCGCCTGTTCCTTGGCATTCTTGCCGCCCTTGCCGGGATCTTTGGACTCTTTGCCGCAGGCGGCCAGGGCAGAAGCGATTGCCAGAACAAACAGGGTTTTGCGCAACATGGGTAATTCTCCGGATAGATAGCACCACTACCGTTCCCGCGGCCCGGATAGGGCTGCGAGCGATAGCAGGCATAATATTTTTATTAAAACCACAAGCGCCAAAGTATCCATGAGCGCGTCCGGGCATGTCAATCGGCGGTTTCCTGTAATGCTTTAATCAATGGATGAAACGTAGTTTTTACGCCCTGAAACGCAAAACCCCGCCTTGAAGCGGGGTTTTGCGTTTCAGGGGAAGCGAACTTAGCGGCCGAAAACATAGTTGATCAGGAAACCGATGGCCACGCCCGTGCACAAACCGCCGGCGATTTCCACCAGGGTATGACCCATGCGCTCGCGCAACCAGGTATGCGCGGGGCTGGCCGCTTCCCTGGCCAGGCGGTTGATGGCGGCCGCCTGCTTGCCCACGTGCTGGCGCAGGCTGTTGGCGTCGATGATGACGATGAAGGCCAGGGTCACTGCCACGCCGAAGGCGGGATGGCCGATGCCTTCACGCAAGGCGATCAGGGTCGCCATGCTGGACACGACGGCGCTATGGTTGCTGGGAAAGCCGCCATTGCCGACCAGGCCGAACGCCCATTGCCGCGTGCGGACACTGTTGATCAGGAATTTGATCGGTCCGACCAGGATCCAGGTGATCAGGGGCGTGACGAGGTAAGCGATATCCACGGGGTATTCCTTCTTATATATATGTAGAGAATGTGTCAGGGGCTGCGGCAGCCAGACTGGCGCGCCGCAATTATCGCAGATCGGCCGCGCCAGCAGAACTGTCTTCCGTCGGCCTATAAAACGCCGCCCCCCGCGGCAACTAATATAAAATCATGGCATATACAACAATTGACGTATATCAACACCGAGTGCGGCGCGTACAGCGGCGCGGATAATCAAACGTCTTCATATTTGCAACGGGGTACTCATGCGGCATTTCAGAATTTCCTTTTTAGTCACTTTTATCCTGATGGCAGTATCAGGCTGGTGGGGTTACAGCCATAGTGGCATGCCGGGCCTGATCCAGGCGCTGTGGATCACGGGCGTGCTGGGCATCATGGAAGTGTCGCTGTCGTTCGACAATGCCGTGGTGAATGCCTCAGTCTTGCGTCACTGGAATGAATTCTGGCAAAAACTGTTCTTGACGGTAGGTATCCTCGTGGCCGTCTTCGGCATGCGGCTGCTGTTTCCATTGGTCATCGTTTCCGTCGCCACGGGCCTGGGCCTCGTCGACGTGTGGACCATGGCCACCACGACGCCCGATGTGTACGCCAAGCACCTGACGGACAACCATGCGCAAGTGGCGGCCTTCGGCGGCGCCTTCCTGCTGCTGGTGTTCCTGAACTTCCTGTTCGACGACGAGAAGGAATTGCACTGGCTGGGCTGGGCCGAGGAAAAAGTCAACGCCCTGGGCACCGAAAGCCTGGCCGTGCTGATCACCATGGGCGCCGTGGCTGCCTGCGTGGCGATGGGCCCCGTGGAACAAAAATACAGCGTGCTCGCGTCGGGCATCGTCGGCATCGCCGTCTACATCGGCGTGAACTGGATCAGCGGCTTGCTGGAAGAAGGCGAACCGGACTTGCAGGATGACGCAGAAGAAAGCGCCGCGCCGGCCAGGAACGGCAATGGCGACCTGGTAAAAACGGTAGCGCGCGGCAGCATCGGCGGCTTCCTGTACCTGGAAGTGCTGGACGCCTCGTTCAGCTTTGACGGCGTGATCGGCGCGTTCGCCATCACCAACGACGTCGTCATCATCATGCTGGGCCTGGCCATCGGCGCCATGTTCGTGCGCTCGATGACGGTATACCTGGTGCACAAGGGCACCCTGGACGAATTCGTCTACCTCGAGCACGGCGCCCACTATGCGATCGGCATCCTCGCCTTGATCATGCTGGCGTCCGTCAAGTACCATATTCCGGAGTGGTTCACGGGCCTGTCGGGCGTGGCCTTCATCCTGGTCTCGCTGTGGTCATCCTTGCGTTATCGCAAACGGCACGCGGCACAAGCTTGAAATCGGGGGTTCCGCCCCCATTTGAGGAAGTAATGGCACGAGCGCCTTGCGCTCATCCCATGAAGGCATGTTTAACAACACCTGACAAAACCGTAGCGAGCGGAAGGAAGTTGTGGCAGAGAAGCGCAACTGTACGAAGGTACAGTGAGCATCGCAGGCCGCAAATTACGACGCGCAGTAGGTTTTGATTGGCGTTTTGAGTTAATTACTGAAAAGGAGCACCACATGGCAATCAGTTTGCAAAAAGGCGGCAACGTCAACCTGAGCAAGGAAGCACCGAACCTGAAGAAGATCATCGTCGGCCTCGGCTGGGATCCTCGTTCGACGGACGGCGCCACCTTCGACCTTGACGGTAGCGCTTTCCTCCTGAAAAGCGACGGCAAAGTCCGTGGCGACTCTGACTTCATTTTCTACAACAACCTGAAGTCGACCGACGGTTCCGTCGTCCACACGGGCGACAACCAGACGGGCGAAGGCGAAGGCGACGATGAGCGCATCGAAATCGACCTGACCCGCGTGCCAAACGACATCGACCGCATCAGCATCACCGTCACCATTCACGACGCCGACGCGCGCCGCCAGAACTTCGGCATGGTCTCGAAAGCCTTCATCCGCTGCCTGAACGCGGAAGGCGAAAAAGAAATCGCCCGCTACGACCTGTCCGAAGACAGCTCGACGGAAACGGCGATGATCTTTGGCGAAATCTACCGCTACAACGGCGAATGGAAGTTCAAGGCCATCGGCCAGGGCTTCAACGGCGGCCTGGGCCCACTGGCCCGCTCGTTCGGCGTCAATGCCTAAAATTCACACGCAGAAAGCCTGCCTGGCTTTCTGCGATGAATTGGACTAGTGTCATATCATTACTGCCGCCTGCACAGTTCAGGCGGCTTTTTTTTTGGAGATTTATCATGCCAGTATTTAGTGTCACGGGCGACGTCGATCCTTTCCTCCACGTCAGCATGAAACAGGGCGAAACCATCTATTGCGAATCCGATGCGATGGTGATGATGGAGACGGCGCTGGACTTGAAAGGCAAGATGACGGGCGGCCTGGGCAGCGCCATCATGCGCCGCTTCGCCAACGGCGAATCGTTCTTCCAGCAGCACATCGAAGCGGTGCGCGGCAGCGGCGATTGCCTGCTCTCGCCCACCCTGCCGGGCGCCATCGAAGTGGTCGACGTGGGCGCGCGCCAGTACCTGCTCAACGACGGCGCCTTTGTCGCCGCCACCTCGGGCACGGAAATGAAGGTGCGCACGCAAAGCATCGGCAACGCATTGTTCGCCCAGTCGGGCGGCTTCTTCGTCATGGAGACGGCCGGCACGGGGCAAGTGGTGGTGTCGGGCTTCGGCTCCATGTTCCAGCTCGACGTCGAGCCGGGCAAGGATGTCGTGATCGACAATTCCCACGTCGTGTGCTGGGACAATAGCCTGAAATACGAGATTTCCGTGACCACGGGCGGCGGCGGCATCGGCGGCTTCCTCGGCAATATCGTCAACAGCGTGACCAGCGGCGAAGGCATCGTGCTGCGCTTTTCCGGCTCGGGCAAGGTATTCATCTGTTCGCGCAACCGCGACGCCTTCCTGAAGTGGACGGCCAGCGGCAAAGCCGGCTGATTCCCCCTCCTCTATAAGGCCAGGTTAAGTCTGGCCGCTTAGAATCCCCGCGCGCGCACCTGCGCGCGGCTTCCCCCTATTTCCACCCGGTCCCCGTACATGCAAAGAGTCTGGTTCAACAAAACATTTTCCTCCGTCGGCACGGCCATGCGCCTGATCCGCGAGGCCGATATGGCCGCGACAAACGGTGCGCCCCGCTATCACCTCGTATGCAGCAATACGAACGCGCACGCGGCCGCCTTCCTGGCGGCCCACGAATACGCGGTCGAACCGTCCGGCCTCACGGGTCTCGATTATGTCGAGTGGTGCCTGGAATTTTGCCGCGACCGGGGCATCACGATTTTCTGGCCCGGCAAGGAAGCAGGCCTGATCGGCAGCGCCAGCGCGCGCTTCGCCGCCATCGGCACGCGCGTGCTCAGCGTGGCCAGCGAAGAGACCTTGACCCTGATGCATGACAAGGCGCGCTTCTGCGACGGCCTCGATCTGCCCATGGCGCGCCCGGCCGACTACCGCGCCGTCACAAACATCGCCGAATACGACGCAGCGTGCGCCGAACTGCGCCCGCTGCACCGCAAGCTGTGCATCAAGCCGTCCGAATCCGTGTATGCCCTGGGCTTTGCCATCCTTGATGAAGAGCGCACCAGCGCCCAGCTGCTGCTGGCCGGCGCCGCCTACCAGATCAATGCGCAAGAGCTGCGCAACGGCCTGGCGCAGATGGAAACGTTCAAGACCCTGCTGCTGATGGAATACCTCGATGGCCACGAATACAGCGCCGACTGCGTCGCCGACCAGGGCAAGCTCATTTGCGCCGTGCCGCGCAAGAAGCTGCACGGGGGCGGCAGCAGCCAGCTGATCGAGCTGCGCGCCGACTTGCTGGCGGCCTGCGACAAACTGGCGCGCGACTACCGCCTGAATGGCGTCTTCAACATCCAGTTCCGCGAAGGCGCGAATGGCCTGGCCTTGTTGGAGATCAATCCGCGCATGTCGGGCGGCATCGGCATGGCGTGCGCGGCCGGTCCCAACCTGCCCTACCTGGCGCTGGCCGGTTTCGACCAGGGCTTTGACAAGCTCACCGTGCCCGCCATCCAGGAAGGCATGCGCGTGGGCGAAGCCGCCTACGCCGTGGAGCTGCCATGAACCTCGTCAAGCAGCAGATGCCCACGGGCGAACTGACCCTGAAGGTGGACGAGGCGCGCTTTCCGCTGGATTGGCTGATCGGCTTTGCCGCGCGCGCCAACGCCAAGCGGGGCTTTTTGTTCCTGTCCAAGGTGCTGGGCAAGCACTGGCCCGTCACGCCGCGCGCCATGCAAACCATCCACGACGACCTGGCCGCGCAGATTCCCCCCAGCCTGCCCGGTCCCGTGGTCTTCATCGCCATGGCGGAAACGGCCGTCGGCCTGGGCCAGGGCGTGTTCGAGGCGTGGCTGCGCGCGAACCCGAATGGCAAGGCCCTGTTCTTGCACAGCTCACGCTACCGCGTGGGCAGCGTGCCTTTCTTCGAATTCGAGGAATCGCACAGCCACGCGCCGCGCCAGTTCCTGCATTTGTCGGACGCGGCCAGCGCCCTGTTTTCCACCGCACGCAGCCTGGTGCTGATCGACGATGAAGCGTCGACCGGCAACACCTTCGCCAACCTGGTGCAAGTGTGCCGCGCGCGCTATCCGCAGCTGGAAAAGCTGCACCTGGGCGTGATCACCAATTTCATGGGCCAGGCAGCCAACGCGGGCTTGAGCGAGCGTTTCGGCCTGCCCACCAGCATCGGCGCAGCCTTGTCCGGCCAGTACGCATTCCAGGCAGGCGATGCGCCGGCGCCCGTGGCGGCCAGCGCGCAGCGCTTCGAGGCGAATGCGGAACGGGGCGCCAGCCCCGCGTTCGGCCGCATCGGCGTGGGACGCGCCTTGAATCCGCCGCAAGGCCTGGCGGTGCAGCTGGCGCAGGAAATCGGCGCCGGCGACTCCGTGCTGGTGCTGGGCACGGGCGAATTCATGCATCCGTCGTTCCTGCTCGCGCGCGAATTGGAAAGCCTGGGCAAGAACGTGGTGGTGCAATCGACCACGCGCTCCCCCATCCTGTCGTGGGGTTCCGTCGGCCACATCGTCCGCTGCGACGACAATTACGGCGAAGGCATCGCCAATTACCTGTACAACGTGGCGCCCGGCCAGTACCAGCACGTTTTCATCTGCCATGAAACCCCGGCCAGCCCGGCCCTCATGCAACTCGCCGGCCAGCTCAATGGCCGCCTGTTCCACTTTCAGTCAGAGACCAAAATTGAAGAAATTCCTGTTTGTTGATCTGGACGACACACTGTTCCAGACCCCGAAAAAATGCCCCGGCGAGACCGACCTGCAGCCAGCCGCCTATCTGAAAAATGGCGACGCCTGCTCGTTTACGACGGCGCGCCAGCGCGCCTTCTTTGACTTTGCGCAAAGCGGCATGACCCTGATTCCCGCCACGGCGAGAAATGGCGACGCCTTCCGCCGGGTCGACCTGCCGTTTACCAGCTACAGCGTGCTCGATTACGGCGGCATCGTGCTGCAGCCGGGCGGCGCGCTCGATGCGGGCTGGCTGTCCCTGATGCAGGATGACATGCAGACGGCCTTGCCCGGCCTGAGGGACGCCATGCGCATCATCGACGATTTCCAGGCCAAAACGGGCATGCCCTCGCGCGCGCGCCTGATCGAGGACTACAACACGCCGTTCTACATCGTCGTCAAGGACCATGAAGCGCGCGGCGAGCGCCTGGCCGACATCGAAGAGCAGGTGCTGCAGCAGTGGATCGCCACGGAAGGCAGCGACTACTTCATCCACCGCAACGGCAACAACCTGGCCGTGCTGCCGAAGACCTTGAACAAGGCGCGCGCCGTGGCTTACCTGCGCGCGGAACTGGAAGCCGAACACGGCCCCATCGTCAGCTTCGGCATGGGCGACAGCCGTTCGGACGCCCGCTTCATGGCCGCCTGCGACTACGCCATCATTCCCAACGGCACCCAGCTGGCGGCACTCACGGTGGCGGCGCTATGAACAAGCAGCATTTCAGCGGCAGCTACCGCCAGGAAGACGTGGAGTTCCTGCTCACGCCGATGGCGCTCGAACCCATCCTCGACCTGGCCGAAAAAGAGCGGCTGATCCAGTCGGGCCAGCGCCACTACAGCGAAATGCTGTCGCCGGAATCCCTGCCCTCGCCCGCCTACCTGGCCCTGTTCCAGAGCGCGTTCGCGGCCAACCGCCTGCAGATGGCGCGCGACTGCCTGCGCCTGGCGGCCCTGATCGCGGCGCGCCGCGCGGGTCCCATCACGCTGGTGTCGCTGGCGCGCGCCGGCACGCCAGTGGGCGTCATCCTGGGCCATTTGCTGCGCCAGGTGTTCCAGCGCGAGTGCCAGCATTATTCCGTCTCCATCATCCGCGACCGCGGCATCGACGCGAAAGCCTTGCAGCACATCCTGGCGCAGGGCCATGGTGACGCCTCCCTCGTCTTCGTCGATGGCTGGACGGGCAAGGGCGTGATTTCGCGCGAACTGCGCCAGACCGTCAACGACTTCAACGCCGCCAATGGCACGGCGATCGACGGCGGCCTGTTCGTGCTGTCCGACCTGGCCGGCACGGCCGCCTGCGCCGCCTCGTCCAACGACTACCTGATCCCGTCGAGCATCCTGAACGCCACCGTCTCGGGCCTGGTCAGCCGCTCCGTGTTGAATGAAGCCATCGGCCCGGACGACTTCCACGGCTGCGTGTATTACGCGCAGTTCGAACAGCACGACCAGTCGCGCGCTTTCGCCGACGGCCTCGTGGCCGACGCCATGGCGATTGCCGCCAGCAGCGGCATCCCGCTGGCCGAAGCGAGCGATGCGCCAGCCATGGCGGCCCGCTCGCAAGCCTACATGGCCGCGGCGCAGCAGGAATACGGCATCAGCGACATCAACCTGATCAAGCCAGGCATCGGCGAAGCGACCCGCGTGCTGCTGCGCCGCGTGCCCGAGCGCCTGATCGTGCGCGACACGAATGCGCCGGACGTGGCACATTTGCTGCTTTTGGCGCAGGAAAAAGCCATACCCGTCACAGTAGAACCGGCGCTGCCTTACCAGGCGGTCGCCCTTATCAGGAGCGCAGTCGATGGATAACAACTCCCTACACCCACAAAGCGAACACAAGGCGGCGCTGGGCGCCTCCATGTATGTGCCGACCACGCACAAGGATTTGCTGGCGATCGCCAATGGCGACAAATTCAGCCATTTGCGTTCGGTCATACTTTGCACCGAAGACGCCATCGCGGAACGCGATCTCAGTTACGCGCTGTTCAATTTGTCGCTGGCGCTGCAAAACATGGGTGCCGAATCGGATACCTTGCGCTTCGTGCGCGTGCGTAATCTCGAAGTGCTGGCGCGCGTACTGTCCATGCCCGGCGCCGACAAATTGAGCGGCTTCGTGCTGCCCAAGTCCACGCGCCACAACTTCGCCGCGTATTTCGAGCTGGTGCGCCACACGCACCATTTGCTGATGCCGACCTTGGAAACGGCGGAAGTGTTCGACGACGAGGAAATGAAGCAGTTCCGCCTCCTCCTGTCGGCGCCGGAAGTACGCCGCCGCATCCTGGCCCTGCGCATCGGCGGCAACGATCTGCTGGCCCTGCTGGGCCTGCGCCGCCCTACCAGCGGCACCATCTATTCAACCCCGCTGGGACAGGTCATCGGCCGCCTCGTGACCATCTTCAAGCCGCACGGCTTCCAGCTGACGGCGCCCGTCTTCGAACACCTGTCGCAAGGCAGCTGGCTGGACGCGGAAGTGGCGCAGGACATGGCCCACGGCATGATCGCCAAGACGGCCATCCATCCGGACCAGGTGCCGCAGATCGAACGCCACTACCAGGTGGCGCAGTCGGACATCGAACTGGCGCTGCGCATCATCGATCCGGACAGCCCGGCCGTGTTCCGCATGCAGGAATCGATGTGCGAAGTGGCCACGCACAGCAGCTGGGCGCAGCGCATCATCGAGCAGGCGCGCCTGTTCGGCATCCGCCATGCAGCCGACACGGCGCCGGCGCACGCACCGACTACCTCATTGACTCAACTCTCAAGCGACGAAGGGATTGCACGACCATGACCAATTTCACACGCGGACAAAAAGGCAAACTGGCTGACCTGGGCTTGAATGGCCCGTTTGCCGTCACGCTCGATATCGTATCGGGTTCGATGGAAGTGGACGTCAGCTGCTTCGGCGTCGATGCGGCCGGCAAGCTGTCGGACGACCGCTACATGGTGTTCTTCAACCAGAAAAGCGCGCCGGACAACGCCATCACGGTGGAGCTGAACGGCCCCCGCTCCACCTTCCAGGTCGACCTTTCCCGCCTGCCCGCCTCCATCGACAAGCTGGTCTTCACGGCGGCGACGGAACAGGGCAGCATGCGCGCGCTGGGCAATTCCAGCATGGCGCTGGGCCAGGCGGCCACGTTTGCCTTCACAGGCAATGACTTCCAGGACGAGAAAGCCGTCATCATCGGCGAACTGTATCGCCGCGACGGCAGCTGGCGCTTCGGCGCCGTGGGCCAGGGTTTCGCGGGCGGCCTGGCGGCGCTGCTGAAGCACTTCGGCGGCAGCGAGGCGGCGCAATCGTCCCCGGCGCCGGCTCCCGTTCCCGTGCCCACGCCGGCAGCCCCGCCGGCGGCGAATAAAATCTCGCTGTCGAAGATCCGCCTGGAAAAGCGCGGCGACAAGATTTCGCTCGACAAGCGCGACAGCGGCGGCTATGGCCGCATCCGCGTCAACCTGAACTGGAACCAGAACGCGTCGCAAGGCCAGGCGCCCGCCTCGAAACTGGACACGGGCTTCCTCGGCAAGCTGTTCAACAAGCCGGCCGGCCGTGCGGGCGGCATCGACCTCGACATTGGCTGCCTGTTCGAAATGAGCGGCGGCGCCAAGAGCGCCGTGCAGGCGCTGGGCAACAGCTGGGGCGCATACGACCGTCCGCCGTACATCCACCTGGAAGGCGACGACCGCACGGGCAGCGTCAGCAGCGGCGAAAACATTTTCATCAACGGCACCCATTTCGACCAGATCAAGCGCGTGCTCGTGTACGCGTTCATCTACGAAGGCGTGCCGAACTGGGCCGCCACGGATGGCGTCGTGACGATCGAAATTCCCGGCCAGCCGACCGTGGAAGTGCGCCTCGACAGCGACAGCCAGCACGCCATGTGCGCCATCGCCATGCTGGAAAACCACGGCGGCAACCTGCAGGTGACAAAATTGGTGGAATACTTCGGCGGCCAAGGTAAAATCACGGCGCACCAGGCGATGGACGAGCGCTACAACTTTGGTCTCAACTGGAAAGCCGGACGGAAAGATTAATTCTTTCTCCAATTAAACAATTCACCTCCTAACATGACCCCAACGACCAAAAAAGTCACCTTCGCCTTCGCCATCTTCCTCGTGGCCGGCTTCCTGCTGCTGGCAGCCTACACGTGGATGGCCCTCAGCTTCTCGTACTCGGAAGGCGAACGGGCGGGCTACCTGCAAAAGTTCTCCAAGCGGGGCTGGATCTGCAAGACATGGGAAGGTGAATTGCTGCTGACGGCGCTGCCGGGCACCATCCCGGAAAAATTCCAGTTCAGCGTGCGCGATGAAGAAGTGGCGAAGCAATTGACGGCCGCAGCCGGCAAGCGCATCCTCGTCACCTACAGCCAGCACAAGGGCGTGCCCACGCAATGCTTCGGCGAGACGGAATATTTTGCCGATAAAGTCGTATTGAGCCAGTAATACCGTAATTTCGCAGTCCCGCGCCGGCCAGCCTTACCAGGCCGGTGCCTCACACATTCCCACTTTCTTGTACACTTGTGACAATTTCTGGCTGAACAGTTTACAAATGTAGTCAATGTGCAAGATTCTTGTGCCATCGCATGTCGCTCCGCCAGCCGATCGTTAGCGTGTATTCACCCGCCACTGGAAACGTCATGCGCATACCATTCATCGTCCTGGCGCTGCTGGCCGCCTCGCACCCCCTGTCCGCCCAGGCACAGGACTTGTCCGGCATGGCCGGCGCCCTGAAAGTCAGCTCGACCAGTGAGCGCACCTTTGTGGCCGCCATCAGCTACACGCAGCCGGTGGGCAACTACAATGCCGTCAGCCTGTCCTACATCAACGAGGGCCATCCGCAAGACCATCACCGCGACGGCATGGCGGGCCAGGCCTGGCTGCGCACGAAAAAAGTGGAGCAAGGCCTGATGCTGGGCGCCGGCGTGGGCCGCTACTTCTTCTTCGACACGGCCAGGACCGACGACGGCCTGCATAACTTCGACAATGACCACGGCTGGGGCTCCATCGTCAGCCTGCAGGCACGCTGGCAATTCGACAACCGCTGGTATGCGCAAGCGCAGCTCAACCGCATCAAGCCCGACGGCAAGGACAACACCACGCACCTGCTGATCGGCGCCGGCTACCGCTACGACGGCGTGCCCGGTGCCAAGCTGCACTTGCAGAACTGGGCGCACGACGACACCTTGACCTTGGCGACGGGCCACACCATCGTCAACAGCCTGCGCTCCGAGTCCTCACGCCCGTTCACCCTGGAATACCGGCGCGCGGCGGGAAAATACGTGGACTGGACCGTCACCGCCCTCGATGAAGGCAACACCGACCTGGCGCACCGGCGCGGCATGGCCGCCCAGCTGTGGCTGATCCGCTCGCTCAATGAAAAGGTGGAATTCGGCATGGGCGGCGGCCCCTACGTGGCGTGGGACGGGCGCGACAGCCAGGGCCACGGCACGCGCCTGACAGGCTTGCTGTCGGCCGTGGCCCGCTACCACGTCGACCGCCGCTGGGTGGCGCAAGTGGCGTGGAACCGGGTTGTGAGCGATTATCACCGCGATGCGGATGTGCTACTGGTGGGGATGGGGAGAAAATTCTGATGGAAAAACGTAAAAAACTTCTCTTCCACTAAAGTAACGATATCGAACAAAACCGTAGCGAGCGGCAGTGATTTGTGGCTGAGAAGCGCAACCGTACTTCTAGTACGGTGAGCATCGCCAGCCGCAAAGCGCGCCGCGCAGTAGGTTTGCTTCGGTATCCTGCCTAGCGCGAGCGCCAGACGGCTCCCGCGTCATTCGGCTGCGTCAGGCGCTCGATCACTTCGCGCGTCAAGCTGGCCGAGCTGACTTGTTCGGCTTTCGCGCGGGCGGCGCTCAAGGAGCTGGAAAACGCGCTTTGCGGCTGCTCCAGGCTGGCGCGCAGGGCGGCCAGTTCGCGCTCCTGCTGCTGCGCGCGCGCCGTTTCCATCTCCAGCAATTGCTGCTTGGCCTCGGCCATCGCGCGCGTCGTCTCGGCCGCCTTGCGCTGCAGGGCGGCGTGGGCCTGGGCGCTGGCCAGCAAAGTTTGCTGCGCAGCAAGCTTCTCGCTGGCGGCCTGCTGCGCGGCCAGTTCCAGCTGCTCGCGCTGGCGCATGGCGTCCAGCGCCTGCTGCTCCATCGCGGCGCGCGCTTCGGCTGCCGCCGTCGCCTGCTTTTCCGCTTCCAGGCGGCCGGCAATCGCTTGCGAGGCGCGCTCTTCGGCGCTGCTGGTCTGGCGCTGCTGCGCCAATTTTTGCGCAATCAGCGCCAGCGACTCGCGTTCGGCCGCGACGAAATCGCGCTCGGACGCCAGCAGCGCTTCGGCGGCTTGCGCCTTGTCTTCTTCCACGCGGGCGCGCTCGCTGTGCACTTGCCCCAGTTCCACGGCCAGGCGCGCCTGCGCCTGCACGGCTTGCGCGGCGGCGGCTTTCTGCTCGCCTTCGACCAGCGCCTGGTCCATCAGGATGCGGATCGCGTCGGCTTCTTTTTGCGCCGCTTCCCGCAAGGCTTGTTCGGCCGCATGCTGGCCGCGCAGCAGTTCCGCCTGCGCGCCTTCGGCGGCGATGCGTTCCTGCGCCGCGTTGCACGCCAGCGCTTCCGCTTCCAGTTTTTCTTTCAAGGCGGCGATGGCGGCTTGTTCGGCGGCCAGGCGTTCCTGCTCGGCCTGCAGCAGCTGCTCGGCCTGCAAGGCTTTTTCCTGCGCCAGTTGCGCTGCCTGTTCCTGCGCGGCTAAAGTTGCTTTCCCGGCATCGACCTCGGCCTGCTCGGCGTCGTTCTGGCTGGCGGCCAGTTCCGCCGCCTGGCGCGCCAGTTCGGCCCGTTCATGCGCCAGGCTGGCGGCGCGCTGCTGCTCTTCCAGTTCGCGGGCCGCCGCGACGGCGGCGGCCTGCTCGGCCGCTTCGCGTGCCTTGGTCTGTTCCAGTGCGGCCGTTTCCGCCTCCAGCTTGGCATGGCCGGCGATTTCCGCATCCTGTTCCGCGGTGACGCGGGCCAGCGCCACGGCGCGCAGCTGGCGGTCCACCTCGATGCGCGCCTCGGTGGCGGCCAGGATGCGCACGTCGGCATCGCGGCGCGCCTGCGCGCTGGCCACGGCGACCATTTCCAGGCGCTCGCGGTGGATGGCCGCGTCGCGCAATTCCTTTTCCGTCTGCAGGCGCAAACGCAGGGATTGCGCCGCGTGGCGTTCCGATTCCGCCTGCGCCAGGGCGATGGCTTCGCGTTCCTGCTCCAGGTGCGCCAGCGCGCGCGCTTCTTCCAGGGCGCGCACTTCGGCGGCGGCGCGGTTGAAGGCCGATTCCAGCGCGATCTGGTCGGCGCGCTCGCGCTGCACCGTCAAGTCCAGCGCTTCGCTTTCCGCTTCGGCCAGCATCTGCGCCGTCTGGCGCGCACCGTGCGCATGGCGTTCGCGCTCGCGGGCCAGCACGGCGACTCTGGCGTCGGCCGAGGCGATGCCCACCATTTCTTCCTTGGCCGCCTGCACGGCGGCGACGCGCTCGACGGCCTGCAGGCGCGCCTGCTCCGTCTGCACTTGCAATTCCTCAGCGGCGCGGGCGGCCTGTTCGGCCAGTTCCGACTGCACGGCCACTTGCTCGCTGGCGCGCAAGCGGCTTTCCTGTTCGGCGCGCGCACGCTGTTCGGCGGCCAGGCGGATTTCATTGTCGGATTCCACGCGGGCGCGCAATTCGGCCGTTTCCTGCTTGACGGCTTCCAGGCGGGCCACGCTGGCTTGCGCGGCGGCGCGCATGGTGTCGAGACGTTCGCGGTTGGCGGCAATCGCCTCTTCGGCTGCCTGCGCATTTTGCTGTGCGGCGGCGGCAGCGGCGGCGTCGATGGCGGCGCGGTCCTCGGCCAGCGAGCGCACGCGCGCCTCGGCCAGCGCGCGGCTTTCGGCGGCGCAGGTGGCCTTCGCTTCCGCTTCCACGCGGGCAATCGCCTCGTGGATGGCTTTCAATTCCATTTTCTGGCGTTCGGCGGCGGGCGCCTTGGCGTCGGTTTCCGCTGCCGGTTCGGCTGGCGGCTGGGGCGCAGGGAGCTCAGCGGTGACTGGCGCAGCAGGCACGGGCGCCTCGGTCTTGCGCTCCAGGTCCTTGAAATCATGCAGCGAGACCATGCTGTCCTGGTCGAACTCGTCGTCGGCGGAATACGCGACGGTGAGGGAGGCGGCCTGGCGCTGATTTTGCTGTGCTTGCATGATTTCTCGCTTATTCGGGTGAATTCCGTTGCTTATGGGAATTTATTACCACCATTATCGAACAGGCATGCACAAATCAGCGCGGCAAGAAGAGCCTGTTTTACCGCTCTTTTCAGGATTTGCCAGGGATTTAAGCGTCCGAGAAAATGCTCAGGGCAAGGCGCATTGCCGACGGCAGTACGAATAGTACGCCTAGGCAATGCAACGCCGCCATGGGCGTTTTATCGCGCGCTTAAACAGGCCACAATGGCGCTTCATCCATCAAGGCAACCTGCTCCCTGAGTTCCAGGATGCGGTCCTGCCAGTAGCGCTGCGTGTTAAACCACGGGAAGGCGACGGGGAAGGCGGGATCGTCCCAACGGCGCGCCAGCCAGGCCGAATAATGGATCAGGCGCAGGGTGCGCAGCGCTTCGACCAGGTATAGCTGGCGCGGGTCGAAATCGCAAAAATCCTCGTAGCCGGCCAGGATGTCGCTCATCTGGCGCACCATGTCGCCCCGCTCGCCCGACAGCATCATCCACAGGTCCTGGATGGCCGGGCCCATGCGGCTGTCGTCGAAATCGACGAAATGGGGGCCCGCATCCGTCCACAGCACGTTGCCGCCATGACAATCGCCATGCGTGCGCAGCACGGCCACGTCGCCCGCGCGGTCATAGCAGCGCTTGACGCCGTCGAGCGCCTGCTGCGCCACGCTGGAATACGCAGCCAGCAATTCGGGCGGCAAGAAATTACCTTCCAGCAAGAATTCGCGAGGTTCGACGCCGAACGTCTGGTGATCGAGCGCCGGCCGCTCCTTGTAGGTGGACAGCGCGCCGACGGCGTGGATGCGGCCGATGAAGCGCCCTATCCATTCCAGGGTCGCCGGGTCGCCCAGCTCGGGCGCGCGGCCGCCGTGGCGCGGGAAGACGGCAAAGCGGAAGCCCTGGTACTGGTGCAGGGTGCTGCCGTTGATTTCCAGCGCCGGCACCACCTGGATTTCGCGCTCGACCAGTTCGGACACGAACGCGTGTTCTTCCAGGATGGCCGTATCGCTCCAGCGCGCGGGACGGTAAAACTTGGCCACCAGGGGGGCACTGTCTTCGATGCCGACCTGGTAGACGCGGTTTTCATAGCTGTTCAGGGCCAGCAGGCGGCCATCGCCGCGCAAGCCCACGCTGTCGAGGGCGTCGAGCACGCAATCGGGGCTCAGGGCGGAAAAAGGATGGACGGGCCGGTCGTCCTCGTGCGGCTGGTTTTCATTGTACATAAGCGACATTGTAAGGCGCGCGCGGGCCGCCGGTGCAAACACTTCGGTGATGAAGCGCCGCAAGGCGTATACTGGCGGCTTATATTCAATACAAAGAGCAAGCCATGCAACTCGAACAGCCATTATCAGAAAAAGAATTCGACGAATTAGACCAATTCCTGTTGTCGGAGCGCTGCTCCGAAGACGCGATGACCATGGATATGCTGCACGGCTATCTGACGGCCGTCGCCATCGGCCCGGAACCGATCATGCCGGCCGAATGGTTGCCGCGCGTGTGGGGCGAAGATGCCGAAGATGCGCCGAAATTCAAGAACAGCAAGGAAGAAGAACGCATCGTCAACCTGATCATGCGCTTCATGAACGAAGTGCTGGTGACGTTTGAAGTGGCGCCGAAGGAGTTCGAAGCCCTGTTCGTCGAACACGACTACGAAGGCCAGACCCTGATCGACGCCGAAGCCTGGTGCTGGGGCTTCTGGGACGGCATGGAACTGCGTCCCGGTTCGTGGAACGAAATCTGGGATTCCGAAGTGGCCGAGCTGATGCAGCCTATCTACCTGCTGGGCGCCGACGAAATCAAGGAAGAAGAGCTGAAACTGGTGGAAGACCCGGTCAAGGCGCACAAGCTGGCGCAGGAACTGGAAGCGAACCTGCCGGCCATCCACCGTTTCTGGGTACCCCGCCGCAAGGCCCCCGTGCAAACCATGAAGCGCGAAGAGCCGAAAGTGGGCCGCAACGACGACTGCCCTTGCGGCAGCGGCAAGAAGTTCAAGAAATGCTGCGGCGCCGAGCCGGCAGCCGAGTAATCCCGCAGTAGCATCCCCTGATGCGCCGGCGTCCTGCCGGCGCAGCGCTGGCATTGGCCCCCGGGCTATAATCGCCGCATGAAACTCCCCGACCTGAACCTGCTCGTCGCCCTCGACATCCTGCTCGAGGAAGGCAGCGCCGTGGCCGCGGCGCGGCGCATGAATTTGAGCGCGCCGGCCATGAGCCGCACCCTGGCGCGCATCCGCGACGCCATCGGTGACCCTGTCTTCGTGCGCTCCGGGCGCGGCCTGACGCCCACCCCGCGCGCGCTGGAATTGCGCGAACAGGTGCGCGGCGTGGTGGAGCAGGCGCACGCCATCTTCACGTCCGGCCGCGAGGTGGACTTGCGCACCCTGGAACGCACCTTCAGCCTGTGCGCCAACGACGTGTTTGTCGGCGCCTACGGCGGCAAGCTGCGCGACCTGCTGGCCAGCCATGCGCCGCACACGGTGCTGCGCTTCGTGCCAGAAGGCGACGGCGCCACGGAAAACGACGCCCTGCACGCGGGCCGCGTCGACCTGTACATCAGCGCGCGGCGCGCCTTTGCGCCCGACATCAAGCTGCAGCATCTGTTTACCACCGGCTTTGTCGGCATCGCCCGCAGCGACCACCCGATCTTCGACGGCCCCGTCAACCTGGACAGCTTTACCGAGTACGAACATATCAGCGTCTCGCGGCGCGGCCTGGCGCGCGGCCCGTTCGACACGGCCCTGGCCGAACGGGGCTACACGCGCCGGGTTTCGCTGATCAGCCCCAACTTCCAGTCCGCCATCTTCGCCGTGGCCGATTCGCGCCTGCTGCTGCCGCTGATGCCCACGCCCCTGCTGGCCATCGTCGAGCGCCTGGGCTTGAGGCTGCGTACATTCACGCTCCCCATTCCCGTCGACAGCGTGGAAGTCTTCCAGGCCTGGCACCCGCGCCTGGACCACGACCATGCGCACCGCTGGCTGCGCCGCATGATCAAGGAGCTGTGCGGCAGCACGCCGCCGGACGCTTAGGTCTGAGCACACAATCATTGCACCAGACGCAATTCAGACTTCATTAATTATCAATTTTCACAAGATTAACGGCTACCTATACTGCGTGGACTGATCCTCATCCACGGAGTTCCCTGTGTCCGCTGCACCCCTTCCCGGCGCCGTCCCCGCGGCCGCGCCGCCCGCGCCCCCCGTTTTTGGCCTGCGCCTGGCCACGGGCCTGGCCGGCGTGCTGCTGGCCGTGCTGGTATCCGGCCTGAATGAAAACATCACCAAGGTCGCGCTGGCCGACATCCGCGGCGCCATGGGCATCGCGCGCGACGACGCCAGCTGGCTCGTCGCCCTGTATGCGGCCGCCTCGGTGTCGGCCATGGCGTTCGCGCCGTGGTGCTCCGTCACCTTTTCGCTGCGGCGCCTGACGGCCGCCGCCATCCTCGTCTGCATGGCCGCCGGCGTGCTCTGCCCGTTCGCGCCGAACCTGTCCGTATTGATACTCCTGCGCGTGGTGCAGGGCGCGGCCGGCGGCTCCCTGCCGCCCATGCTGATGACGGTGGCGCTGCGCTTCCTGCCGCCGAACATCAAGCTGTATGGCCTGGGCGGCTATGCGCTGAGCGCCACCTTCGGTCCCAGCCTGGGCACGCCGCTGGCCGCCTTCTGGACGGAATACCTGGGCTGGCAATGGGCGTTCTGGCAAATCGTCCCGGGCAGCATCGTCGCCCTGCTGATGGTGTCCTGGGGCTTGCCGCAAGACCCGCTGCGCCTGGAGCGCTTGCGCCAGTTCGACTGGCGCGGCTTGCTGCTTGGCTTGCCCGCCATCAGCATGCTGGTGGTGGGATTGCTGCAGGGCGAGCGCCTGGCGTGGTTCGCCTCGCCGCTGATCTGCGTGCTGCTGGGCGGCGGCCTGCTGCTGCTCGTCTTGTTCTTCATCAACGAATGGTCGCATCCGCTGCCGTTTTTCAAGCTGCAGCTGCTGTCGCGGCGCAACCTCAGCCACGCCCTGCTGACCCTGGGCGGCGTGCTGTTCGTGCTGCTGGCCGTGATCCTGATTCCCTCGTCCTACCTGGCGCAGGTGCACGCTTACCGCCCGCTGCAAACGGCGCCCGTGATGCTGATGGTGGCGCTGCCGCAATTGATCGCCCTGCCGCTCGTGGCCGCCCTGTGCAATATCCGCGCCGTCGACTGCCGCTGGGTGCTGGCCATCGGCCTGGCCCTGCTGGCCCTGTCCTGCGTGCTCGGCGCGCGCATGTCGCCGGACTGGATCCGCACGCATTTCTACCTGCTGCAAGCGGTACAGATCTTTGCGCAACCGATGGCCGTGATTCCCTTGCTGCTGCTGGCCACCACGGGCCTGGCGCCGCAGGATGGCCCTTTCGCCTCCGCCTGGTTCAACACCATCAAGGGCATGTCGGCCGTCGTCGCCACCGGCGTGCTCGATGCGCTGATCACGCGCCGCAACCATTTTCATTCGACGGTGCTCAGCGAACGCCTGGGCAACCTGCCGACCGGCGTGGACGTGGCGGGCCTGGGTGCGCGCATGCATGCGCAAGTCGTCACCCTGACCTCGTCCGACCTGTACCTCATTGTCGCCGCCATCGCGCTGGCCATGATCCTGATCATTCCCATCCTGCCGACGCGCGTCTATCCGCCGCGCGCAGCCTGATTTCCATTTTTACGAAAGAGCTTCACCATGCAAAAACCCATACTGCGCTCGCGCGCATTTCTTCTCGGCCTGGCCTTGCTGGCCTGCGCCCTCGCCTTTTGCGCCTGGCAACTGCTGTTCGCCCGTGGCGACGAACAAGCCACCGACGACGCCTTCGTCAGCGCCGACTACACCGTGCTCTCCCCCAAGGTGGGCGGCATCGTGCGGGAAGTGCTGGTGGAAGACAACCAGACTGTCAAGGCGGGTCAGCTGCTGGCGCGCATCGACGAGCGCGACTACCAGGCCGCCGCCGCCTCGGCCCGCGCCGAGGTAGCCGGCGCCGAAGCGCAACTGGCCAACGCCCGCGCCACCTTGCAGCGCCAGCAATCGGTGATCGACCAGGCCAGCACCCTGGTCGACGCCAACCAGGCGGAAGACAAACTGGCGCAGCAGGAGCTGGCCCGCTCGCAGCACCTGGCCGGCCAGGGCGCGGGCAGCGTGCAGAATGCGCAGCAGGCGCAATCGCGCTTCGACGTGAGCCGCGCGCGCCTGGCGCAAAACCGCGCCGCCCTCGTCGCCACCCGCAAGCAGACGGACATTCTGCAGGCGCAGCAAGGCGCGGCCGAAGCGGCCCTGCTGCGCGCCCGCGCCAGCCTGCAACGGGCCGAACTTGACCTGTCGCATACGCAGCTGCGCGCGCCCATCGACGGCATCGTCGGACGCCGCGCCGTGCGCGTCGGCGCCCTGGTGGCGCCCGGCGCCAGCCTGATGGCCGTGGTGCCATTGAACCGCAGCTTCGTCGTCGCCAACCTGCAGGAAACCCAGCTGACCCACGTGCGCCAGGGCCAGCGCGCCAGCATCGCCGTCGACGCCTATCCGGGCGTGCTCCTGTACGGCACGGTGCACAGCATCGCGCCCGCCACGGGCGTCACGTTTGCCGCCATCGCGCCGGAAAACGCCACCGGCAACTTCACCAAGGTGGTGCAGCGCATCCCCGTCCGGATCGCGCTCGATCCCGGCCAGGATGGCGACGCCCGCCTGCGCGTGGGCATGTCGGCCGAAGTGCGCATCGATACGGCCATGCGCCGTCCACAGCTGCAACAGGTGAGCGCGCGATGAAAGCACTGATACTCTTCACGGCCCTTGGCCTGGCCGGCTGCGGCAGCGTCGGCAGCGACTTCCAGCGCCCGCCCCATGATCTGGGACAGCAATGGCGCCAGGCGGAAGATGCCCGTTTCGCCGCCAGCCAGGATGGCGCCATCGAACAGCGCTGGTGGGACAGCTTTGGCGACGCCACCCTGTCTTCCCTGCTGCAGCGCGCCGCCGGCGCCAACCTCGACGTGCTGGCGGCAGGCAGCCGCCTGGAACAGAGCCGCGCCGCGCGCGGCGTGGCCGGCGCCGCGCAAGGCCCGTCCCTGGGCGCGAATGGCAGCTATGGCCGCGCGCGCAACAGCGAACAAGGCTTGAGCGACCCGTCGCGCCACAACGGCCAGTCCGCCTACAGCCTGTGGCAAGGCAATCTCGATGCGGCCTGGGAGCTGGACTTGTGGGGCCGCGTGCGGCGCGAAGTGGAAGCGGCCGACGCGCGCGTCGACATGGCCGTGGAAACGCAGCGCGGCGTGCTGCTGGCCGTGCTGGCCGAGACGGCGCGCGACTACATCGAGTTGCGCGGCGCGCAGCAGACCTTGGCCATCACGCAGCAACTGCTCGATATCGCCCGCCATACCTTGGACCTGACGCGCATCCGCCTGCGCGAAGGCGCGGCGACGCAACTCGACGAGGCCGAGGCGGCGGCCCACGTGGCCACCATCGAAGCGCGCCTGCCGCCGCTGCAGCAGCGCGAAGCGCGCCTGGGCAATGCCCTCGCCCTCTTGCTGGCGCTGCCGCCGCAAGCCTTGCAGGCGGAACTGGCAGCGGGCAAGGACATTCCGGACGTGGCCCTGCAAGTGCAGCTGGGCGTGCCGAGCAGCCTGGCCGAGCGGCGTCCCGACATCCGCCGCGCCGAGGCGCAGCTGCACGCGGCCACGGCCAGCATCGGCGTCGCGCAAGGCGACTTTTATCCGCGCATCACCTTGTCGGGCAGCGTCGGCCTGCAGGCGATGCAGCTATCCGACATCGGCTGGGACGCCAAGCGCTTCGCCTTCGGCCCCGGTTTCAGCGTGCCCCTGTTCGATGGCGGCCGCCTGCGCGGCAACCTGCAATTGCGCGAAGCGCAGCAGCAGGAAGCGGCCATCGCCTACCGCCAGACAGTGCTGGCCGCCTGGCACGAGGTGGAAGACGCGCTCTCTGGCTACCAGGCCAACGCTCGCCGCCAGGCCAGCCTCGATGAAGCCGTCAAACAGGGACGCCGGGCGCTGGGCAGCGCGGAACTGCAGTACCGCCAGGGCGGCACGGACCTGATCAACGTGCTGCATGTGCAAAACACGCTGTTGAACAACGAAGCGGCGCTGGTCGACAGCCGCGCCACCGCCTCGCTGTCGCTGGTCCAGGTCTACAAGGCGCTGGGCGGCGGCTGGCAGGCATTTTCAACCCCATCGCAAGGAAGCACGCCATGAAACCGAATCCCGCACATTTTTCCATCCACGACGTCAGCGATTTTCCCGTCGTGCGCTTTCGCCCTGAAACGGCCGTCGCCGGCTATGCCCCGCTGTGGGAAAACGACATGGACGCCCTGCTGCGCCATGGCATACCGTTCGTCATGCTGTTCGAAGAGGAACGCGGCGATGAAGCGCACATCGACCGCAAGCGGCGCGGCCTGTGGCTCAAGCACAACAAGGCAGCGCTGGCCGCCCTGTGCCGGGGCCTGGTGTCGGTCGAGGCGGACGCGCAACAGCGCGCGCGCCTGCAGGCGATGGCGGCCGGCGCCATGAAGGCGTTCGGCATCCTGCAGGAGGTGGTGGCCACGCGCGAACAGGCCGACGCGCTGATGGTGTGGCTGCTGGGCAGCGGCCAGATGGCGCGGCCGCGCACGACGGATGTGTGGTGACGAATTGATTCAGTGAGTAAGTGAGTAAGTCGCTCAGGCGGCCCTGCGCACCGCGCTTCTGGCAGGGATGACGCACACGTCGCCATCGCTGCTGGTCGCCGTCGTCAGGGCGATGCCGTACAGCGCCGCCAGGGCGGGCACGGCGCCGGCATCGCTGGCGATATCGGCCACCAGCTGCCCCGAACGCACCAGCAGCAGGCGCTCGAAGCCCAGCAAGGCGTGATTGATGTCGTGCAGGATGGCGACGACAGCGTGGCCGCGCGCGGCGCAAAACTGCTGCAGGCTGTCGAGCAAATCGAACTGCAGGCCCGGATCGAGCGCCGCCAGCGGTTCGTCGACGAGTATCAAGCCATCGTGTACATCCCACATCTGCGCGAAGATGCGCGCCAGCTGCACCCGCGCCTGTTCGCCGCCGGACAGGGTGTCCAGGCGGCGGCCCAGCAAATGCGCGGCGTGCGCCAGGGCGGCCGCGTCCTGCACAATCTGTTCCAATTGCGGGTCGACCAGGCGCGCCACCCGCCCCAGGCCGATCACCAGCTCGCACTGCAATCCGAACGCCACGTTCGAGCCTTGCGGCAGGACGGCGCGGCGCCGGGCCAGTTCGGCCAGCGGCCACTGCGCCAGCGGCCGGCCCGCGAACGCCACCTGGCCCGCCTGCGGAGGCAGTTCGCGCGCCATCAGTTTGAGCAGGGTCGACTTGCCCGCGCCGCTGGGGCCGAGGATGGCGACGCGCTCGCCCGGTGCAACCTGCAGATTGAAGGGACCAAAATACTGCTGGCCCAGTTGCGTGGTGGCGAAGGAGAGTTCCAGCAGGGGCGTCATGCGCATCCTTTCAGGCGGTGCCGTGGCGGAAGCGCCGCAACAGCATCAGGAAAAATGGCCCGCCCAGCAAGGCCGTGAAAATGCCGACGGGGACTTCCGCCGGAATGGCCACCGTGCGCGCCAGGGTGTCGGCCAACAGCAGCAGCAAGCCGCCCATCAGCATCGCCAGCGGCAATACCTTGCGCTGGTCGGCGCCCAGCCAGGTGCGCACCAGATGCGGCGCGATCAGGCCGATGAAGCCGATGCCGCCGCACCAGGCGACGGCAAAACCCGTCAGCACGGCCACCAGCACGATCACCTGCGTGCGCAGCCGGCCTACGTCGATGCCCACGTGCAGGGCCTGCGCCTCGCCCAGCGCCAGCGCATTCAATGAGCGCATCAGGAAGCGCGTGGCCCACAGCGCGCCGGCCAGCACCACCAGCAAGGCCGCCACCTGGCGCCAGCTGCCGGCCGACAGCGAGCCCAATGTCCAGAAAGTCAGGGTGCGCAACTGGTCGTCGCTGGCCAGGTAGATGCACAGGCCCATGACGGCCACCGTGATGGCGTTCAGCGCCACGCCCGTCAGCAGCAGGCCGACGATGGAGCCGGGCGTGGCCCAGCGGGCGACCCGGTCGAGCAGCACGCAGATGAGCATGGCGCCCGCGAACGCGGCGGCCGGCAGCAGCCACACGCGCAGCTCGGGCGCCACGTGCAGGCTGGCGGCAAAGACGATGGTGGCCGCGCCCGCGCAGGCGGCGCCGCTGCTCACGCCAAGCAGGCCAGGATCGGCCAGCGGATTGCGAAACAGCCCTTGCGTCAAGCCGCCGGCCAGCGCCAGCGCGGCGCCGATCAGGATGGCAAACAGGGCGCGCGGCAGGCGGATATGCCACAGCACATACGCGCCGCCGGACAGCGCCTCGTCGCCAGCCTGCAAGGGCGTGAGCCAGTCGGCCAGCGCCACCGGCACGGCGCCCGCCTGCACGGCGATGAGCAAGCCGCACGCCAGGGCGGCAGCCAGCAGCCCGCCAGCGCCCCAGCGCGGCCAGCGCCAGGGCGTGACGGACACCAGGGAGGCCACGTTCATGCGGCCATGGCTTTGGCAAACGCTGCATCGAGTTCGGCCAGCGCCTGCGGCATGCGCGGGCCAAAGCCCAGCAGCAGCATGGCTTCCAGCGAGACGATGCGGTGCTTGCGCCCGGCCGGCGTCTGCGCCAGCCCTGGCAGTTTCAAGATGCCGTCCACGCCGCCCGAGGCCTTCAAGCCCTGGTCCGTGACGAGCACCAGGTCCGGCCGCGCGGCGATCACGGCTTCCGGCGTGAGCGGCTTGTAGCCGGCAAATCCGCCCTGCCCGCCCATCACGTTGACGGCGCCCGCATACGCCAGCATGGCGTCGGCGCCCGTCTCGCGCCCGCCCACCATCACCTGGTTCGGCGCATGGGCGAGGATGAACAGCACGCGCACCGCTGATTGTACCGGTGATTGGCTGCGCTGGCGCACCTTGCCCAGGGCGCCGTCCCACTGCTGTTGCAAGGCTTGCGCCAGGCGCGCGGCGGGGTCGGCGCGTCCCGTGATCTGGCCCACCTGTTTTACCCGTTCGAGCAAGCCTTCGAATCTGTTATTCGCATTCAGTACCGCCACCGGCACGCCCGCGTCGCGCACCTGGCGCAGCACCGTTTGCGGCCCCGCCTCCTCGGTGGCGATCAGCTGCGTGGGCGCCAGCGACAGCACGCCCTCGGCCGACAAGGTGCGCGCATAACCGACCTGCGGCAGCTGCTGCGCCACGGCCGGATACAGCGAAGTGGTATCGACGCCCACCAGTTCGCCCTGCGCCTCGAGCGCGTAGACGATTTCCGTCAGGGCGCCGCCCACGCTGACGATACGCCGCGCCTTGACAAGCGGCTTGCCGGCGTCGCTGACGGCCGCCAGCACCTGCATCGGCGCGGCCAGAGCCAGGGCTCCCGCCCCCATTTTTTTCAGCGCGATGCGGCGCGCCACGCTGGCGGCGATCATGCGGCGCATAGTTCACCCTCCTGCAGCACGCGCTCGACGACGTTGCGCCATTCGCACAGTTCATGCACGCCCGGCTTGCGTTCGCCGAAGAACATGACGATGGTGTCGCCCTTGGCGTCGAACAGTTCCACCGACGTCACCAGGCCGTCGACCGTGGGTTTTTTCACCACCCAGGCACTGGCGATATGGTCTTCGCGCAAATGCAGGTTGAAGCGCGCATCGAGGACATTGATCCACGGCCCCATCACGGCGATCTTGTGCACGGGCCCCGAATGGATCTGGATCATGCCCGCATTGCCGACGAAGGCCATGATGGCGACTTTTTCGAGGGCGGCGCTGTTGAGCAGATCGAGCACGCAGGATTTGTCGAGCTGCTGCACGAAGCGCGCCTCGGCCAGGCGCAGGCCTTGCAGGCGCGAGACCGAATATTTTTTCAGCAGGGTGAAAAATTCATGCGTGTCGCGCAAATCGGCCCAGGCGGCGCGCAAGCCGGCCACGTCGATCTGCGCGTCGGGCAGTTCGGCCGGCGGCGCAACCGGCGCCGTCACGGCGATGCCGGCCGCCTGGTCCGCGTCGGCAAAATGCGCCACCAGCGCGTCATAGGCGGCCAGGTCGCTTTGCGGCTTCATGAAAATCTTGTGCACGGCGTGGCCGGCAGCATCGAAAAATTGCAAGCTGCGCTGCACTTCCTTCCCGCCCCCTTTTTCGTTCACCTCGCGCACGGCAAAGCCATGCGCCCACTGGCGATAAAACACGCGCAAGTCGATGTCGCCACCGAGCACCAGGCCCACGTGGTTGTTGTGACTGGCTTTTCGATAGACACCCGTCTTTTCATGCACGCACGAAGCGTTGCGCGTCAGCGCCATGACTTCGCCCAGCGGTTCCAGCGCGGCGATGATGGCGGGCCAGTCGGCCTGCAGGCGCTCGGCGACCAGCAAGGCGCCATCTGCCAGCGACAAGCCGGCGTGCGCGGCGATCAACTCGCCTTCGGAAATGGCCAGTTCCTCGGCGATGTCGCGGTGGCGGGCTTTCTTCTCGCGGCGCAGGCGGGCAAATTCGCTGGCGACCAGCTCGGTGTTGCAAATAGGGGGCATGCTCGTCACGGTGTCTCCTTTCAAGGCGAACACTGGCTGGCATGGGCTGGCTGGTGGTGGGGGAATCCTGAAGTTAATTATAAATGAGAATCATTCGCAATCAAGGCTTATTTATGTGAAAAAAATTACGCGCAAAAAAAGCGCCGCGACAGGAAACCCGTCGCAGCGCAAAGGAGACCGATCGATACAACTGATCAGTGTTGAGAAAATATCAGCGTTGAACTCAGGCGCTGGCCTGTACCGCCGGCATGGATGCCGGTTTCGCCGTGGGGCGCTGCGCCAGCAATACCACGGCGGCCAGCACCATGGCGCCGCCCAGCAATTGCGTGCCGCTGACGGATTCCTTCAGCAGGGTCACGCCGAACGCCATCGTGATGACGGGTTCGAACGTGGAAATGATGGATGCCTTGGCCGCGCCGATTTGCGCCACGCCGGCAAAGAAGGCGGCAATCGCGATGGCCGTCGAGAACAGAGCGATGGCGCTGACGGCCAGCCAGCCCGTCGCCGTGCCCGGCAAAGACACGCCTTGCCACAAGGCAATCGCGCTGTTCGACAGGCCCGCCGTTCCCAGGATCACCACGCAAGCGGCCAATGGGTGAATATTCTCGCGGCTTTTCGACAGGCTGTTGCCAAACAGAATGTACACGGCGTACACGCCGGCGGCCATCAAGGCCAGGGCGATGCCGATGGGCTGGCCCTGCAGCTTGCCGCCCAGGGTGATGGCCATGCCGGCAATCGCCAGCGCCATCAGCACCAGCATGCGGCGGTCCAGCTTTTCCCAGCCCAGCGCCAGCGCCAGGATCGTCACCAGCACGGGATACACATACAGCAACATGCCGCACAGGCCGCTGCTGGCATACATGAGGGCATTGAAATAGCCTTGCGACTGGGCCGTGTACATCAAGCCCATCAGCATGTAGCCGGCCAGCAGGCGGCCGCGCGGCAAGCGCCAGCCGCCCAGCCACACGAGCGGCAGCAACAGCATGGCGGCGATAACGAAACGCAAGGCCAGCATGGTCGACGGGTTGACCCCGGACGCATACGCCGCCTTGGCAAACACTGCGGAACTGCCGAAACCGGCGGCCGATAGCAACACCAGCGCAACAGCGCGGCGATCAGACATGACTAAACCTCTTTGAGTACGCCAGGGCAAACCTGCTGCGCGTCGCGCTTTGCGGCCTGCGATGCTCACCGTACTGAAATACGGTTGCGCTTCTCAGCCACAAATCACTGCCGCTCGCGACGGTTTTCCCAGGCGTTGTAAATATTAATGCCAAGCAAGGCTGGAAGGTGATGCGTGCGTGAAATACATGCGTGAATCCTATTGCGGGTCACTTCACGCATAGACGGCATCATATTCGCTTGCGCAAAATGAAACAAACCAATATTCTTCACGGATAGGCCGAATATTACTGAGGCTCAATTCACTTGAAGACTGCCATGTCACGTCCCTTGCCCCCGCTCGCCGCCCTGCACGCCTTCGAGGCGGCTGCCCGCCATGAAGGCTTCCAGCGCGCGGGCGAAGAATTGCACGTCTCGGCCGGCGCCATCGGCCACCACGTAAAACAGCTGGAAGCGTGGTTGGGCATCGTGCTGTTCCAGCGCATGCCGCGCGGCGTGGTGCTCACCAGCGCCGGGCAGCGCTATGCGGCCTCGCTGGGGCCGATCCTCAACCAGCTGGCCGACGTCTCCGAGCAGGCGCGGCGCCAGGGCGACGACAAGGTGGTGACGGTGACGGCCACCAGTTCGCTCGTCTCGCGCTGGCTGATGCCGCGCCTGGGCCGCCTGCGCGACCGCTATCCGCAGATCGAGCTGCGCGTGCTGGCCTCGATGCACCCGGTCGACCTGGCGCGCGATGGCGTGGACGTGGCCATCCGCCTGGGACCGGGCCGCTATCCGGGCCTGAAAGTGGATTTATTGATGGAAGAATGGTTTTCCGCCGTCTGCAGCCCCGATTTCCGCGCCAACGCGGCCAGCCTGCGCCAGCCCGCCGACCTGCTGCGCTACCCGCTGCTGCACGACGAGCCGGAAGTGCACCTGCCCGGCGAAATCGACTGGACGCGCTGGCTGCACAGCTGCGGCGTGCATTACAGCGGCAATAGCGGCAACAGCGGCGCGCGCTTTTCGCACACGTATTTATGCCTGGACGCGGCCGCCAGCGGCCAGGGCGTGGCCATCGCCGCCAGCCCCCTGATCGGCGACGATTTGCGCTCGGGCCGCCTGGTGCGCGTGTTCGAGCACGCCGTGCGCGGCCCCCACTGCTATTACCTGCTGCGCTCGCCCCAGGCGGAAACGCGGCCCCTCGTGCACGCCTTCTGCGAATGGCTGATCGCCGAGGCGCGCGCCGACCAGGAAACCGTCTGGCCCACCGTGGAGAGCGCATGACAAACACGGAACTGGTGCGCAGCGCCCGATTTATTGTCCAGCATGAATATGAACACGCCAAGGTGACGGCGGCCGATGGCCGGCAAGCCAGCCTAGGCGAGTTCTATGGCGACCCGGCCGTGGCCTTGATCGATATCAATGAGCAATGGTGCGCCGTGGCGGGCGAAGGATTGGTGCTGTGCCGGCTGGGGCAGCCGTTCGGCCAGTGCGCGGCATATTTCCGCGAACCTGGCGAGACAGTGTGGATCACGGGCTTGCGGCAAACGGGACCGTTTGCGCTGGAATGGCAAGGCGAGGATGGCGCTTGGTCCGCCCTCGCCTTTGGAACATGCGAAAAGTTATAACTTGATGAAATTTTCGCGGTAATACTTCAGCTCTTCGATCGACTCGAGGATATCGGCCAGTGCCGTGTGCTTCTGGTGCTTCTTGAAACCGGTGGCGATTTCCGGCTTCCAGCGCTTGCACAGCTCCTTCAATGTCGATACGTCAACATTGCGATAGTGGAAGAACGCTTCCAGCTTCGGCATGCCGCGCACCATGAAGCGGCGGTCCTGGCCGATGGTGTTGCCGCACATGGGCGACTTGCCAGCTGGCACGTATTTCTTCAGGAACGCGATCAATTCCGCTTCCGCCTGCGCTTCCGTCACGGTCGACGCCTTGACCTTGTCGATCAGGCCCGAGCGGCCGTGCGTGCCCTTGTTCCAGGCATCCATCTTGTTCAGGGTTTCATCCGATTGATGAATCACAAACACGGGGCCTTCGGCCAGCAGGTTCAAGTGCATGTCCGTCACCACCACCGCCACCTCGATGATGCGGTCGGTATCGGGCTCCAGGCCCGTCATTTCCATGTCGACCCAGACCAGATTCATCTCATTGGGACGTGCCGGAACAATCGGTGCGGGGGTGGATGCAGTTAAGTCGGTCGCTTGTGACATAATTCTCTCTTGGCCTAATCAAACTAAATAATCAGCCATTTTCTCACAGGCACAGAATGTATTCACTCGCGTTTTCGATTTTGTTTGTATCCGTCCTCGTTTTGACCCTGGCCGTGCGCTTCTGGCTCGCTTCGCGGCAGATTCGCCACGTGCTGGCCCACCGCGCCGCCGTGCCCGCCGAATTTGCGGAAAAGATCCCGCTGGCGGCGCACCAGAAGGCGGCCGACTACACGGTGGCGAAGACCAAGTTCGGCTTGCTGACCTTGCTGGTCAACTATGCCGTGCTGATCGGTTTTACCTTGCTGGGCGGCTTGCAATGGCTGGCGCTGCACCTGAATGAATGGATGGGCTCTGGCTCGCCCATGCTGTACCAGATCGGCCTGATCGCCGCCTTTGCCGCCATTTCCGGCCTGATCGACCTGCCCTTCGATTACTACCGCCAGTTCGTGCTGGAGCAGCGCTTCGGCTTCAATACCATGGCGCGCAAGCTGTTCTTCACGGACATGCTCAAGGGCGTGGGCCTGGGCGCCGTCATCGGCCTGCCGCTGATCTGGGTCGTGCTGACCCTGATGGCCAAGTCGGGCGGCCTGTGGTGGCTGTACGCGTGGTTCGTCTGGAGCGGCTTCCAGTTGCTGATGATGGTGCTGTTTCCCACCGTCATCGCCCCCCTGTTCAACAAATTCACGCCGCTGGCCGACGAAGCGCTGAAAAGCCGCATCGAAGGCTTGATGCAGCGCGTGGGCTTCGCCTCGAAAGGCTTGTTCGTCATGGATGGCTCGAAGCGCAGCGCCCACGGCAATGCGTATTTCTCGGGCTTTGGCGCCAACAAGCGCATCGTTTTCTTCGACACCTTGCTGTCGCGCCTGGCGCCGCAGGAAATCGAAGCCGTGCTGGCGCATGAACTGGGCCACTTCAAGCTCAAGCACATCGTCAAGCGCATCGCCATGATGTTCGTCATTTCGCTGGGCTTCTTGGCGCTGCTGGGTTTCCTGAAGACGCAGCCATGGTTTTACGCGGGCCTGGGCGTCGACCCTGTCGCCCTGGCGCTGACGAGCCAGCCGACGGATGCGCTGGCGCTGCTGCTGTTCATGCTGGCCTTGCCCGTCTTTACTTTCCTGCTGGGACCGTTAACCTCGCTCAGCTCGCGCAAGCATGAATTCGAAGCGGACGCCTTTGCCGCCACGCACACGCAGGCGGACGACCTGGTCTCGGCGCTCGTCAAAATGTATGAAGACAATGCGTCGACCCTGACGCCCGACCCGCTGCACTCGGCCTTCTACGATAGCCACCCGCCGGCCAGCGTGCGCATCCGCCACCTGAAAGGGGCTACGACATGAATACGCCATCGACTTCGCAAGACCTGGCCCAACTGTCCTGCACGCCGCGCCAGCAGGCGCTGGGCGACACGGACATTGCCACACTGCACGCCCTGCTGCCGCAATGGAGCTTGCAAAATGGCAAGCTGTGCCGCGACTTCGGCTTCAAGAATTACTACCAGACCCTGGCGTTCGTGAACGCCCTGGCCTATATGACCCATACGCAAGACCACCATCCGGAGCTCATCATTACTTACAAAACCTGCGCCGTCCGCTACGACACGCACTCGGTCAACCAGGGCGCCGGCGGCCTGTCCGAAAACGACTTCATCTGCGCCGCCAAGGCCGACCTCATCTACCAGAGCAGCCAGGTGGCCCCATGAGCGAAGGCAAGTTGACGGGCATCATCATCGCCGCCCACGGCCGCCACTACCTGGCCGACGTGGATGGCGCCAAGCTGCAATGCGTAACGCGCGGCAAGAAAACCAATGTGGCCGTGGGCGACATCGTGCACCTGACGCGCACCTCCAACGACCAGGCCGTCATCGACCGCATCGAGGAACGCAAGACCCTGCTGTACCGCTCGGACCAGTACAAATCGAAGTTGCTGGCCGCCAACCTGACGCAGCTGTTCATCGTCGTGGCGACGGAGCCAGGCTTTGCCGACGACCTGATCTCGCGCTCGCTGGTGGCGGCCGACGCGGCCGGCATCGAGGCGCGCATCATCCTCAACAAGACGGACGTGACCGCCTCGCTGGAGCGCGCCCGCGAACGCCTGCTGCCGTATTCCTCGATGGGCTATCCCGTCGATGAAGTATCGGCGCGCGCCGAACCGGAGCACGCGGTGGCCACCCTGGCGCCCCTGCTGGCGGGGCAATCGTCGATCCTCATCGGCCAGTCGGGCATGGGCAAGTCGTCATTGATCAACCTGCTGGTGCCGGACGCCGACATCGCCGTGCGCGAAATCTCGGCCGCGCTCGACACGGGCAAGCACACGACGACCTTTACGCGCCTGTACAAGCTCGACGAGCTGGGCGCAAACAGTTCCATCATCGATTCGCCCGGCTTCCAGGAATTCGGCCTGTACCACTTGTCCGAGGGCATGCTGGAGCGGGCCTTCCGCGAATTCCAGCCCTACCTGGGCGGTTGCAAGTTCTATAACTGCCGCCACCTGATCGAGCCGCAATGCGCCATCCTGCAAGCCTTGTCTGAAGGCAAGATCGCCAAGATGCGCCATACCCTGTATGGCCAGCTGCTGCACGAATCGGCGCAAACGCTGTATTGAACGCGCCTGGCGCCCGTCGTCGAGGCGGGCGCCAAACCGATAAAAAGTTTACCACCACGAATTAAACAGAATTAAATTCTGCTGCAGAGCCCGCTTTCTCCCATTCATTCCAAAACCATCCGTCGCCTGATTTCGCATTTCAGCGCCGGATTCCTGCATTTCATCGCTTTGCGCTGGCATGGCGCCGGCCCGCTTGCTACCTTGGCATTGTCCCCGCCAGCGAACCTGCTGGAGACAACATTGGTCTAACTCCAACCAGCATCTCGATCACAAGGTAAAATCATGAAAGCATCGTTCTCGCGTACCCTCGCCCTCGGTAGCGCCGCACTCGTCCTCGGCCTGTCTTGCCTCAGCGCCAGCGCGCTGGAAATCGGCGAACAGGACAAGGTCCAGGTCTCCGGCAAGGTGTATAAACTGGCCCCGCAGGAATTCAGCCAATACGGCAACAGCTACAAGCTCGACACGGGCGATACCTTGCTGCTGCGCCAGCAAGTCAACCGCTATTTCACGCAAATCAAGGGGCAGCCCGAAGTGGAGCTGTTCGGCCGCGCGCCTGGCGTCTTTGAAACGGCCAGCGGCACCCGCATGGAATTTCGCAACGATGGCGACGTCATCGCCATTACCGGACTGAACAATATTCCGGGCGCCGTCGCCAAGGCTGGCGAAATGGCCAGCACCGTGCACTTCGCCGGCCGCTAGCACACGCGGCACGGTACAGCACGGCAAACGGCCCGCAAGCCGTGCCAGGCTGCCCATGTGCATCAGCCGGCAGGGGCTGGTGCACGCCCCGCCTGCTTTGCGCAGCCTGAAAGGGCGGGCATAAAAAAATACTGTCGAGTCGACCAAACAACTGCATCCGATGCAGCTTACAATGCGATCCAATAAGGTGTCACTGGCCGCTGGCCAACACCATCGCCTTGCGGGAGATTTCGGATGGAAATGTTCGCACTCGAACATGACATTGCACAGTGGGAAGATACACTGCGGCCATTGCGCGCCCTGGAGCGCCTGCCCTTGCTGATGCTGCTGGCATGGCATTTGCGCCAGCGCAACTGCGCACAGGCGCTGCACCATGCGGCCGAAGCGGCAGCCTTGCTGCCCCAGGCCCAGCTGCCGCCCCCCGCCCTGGCGCTCGCGCAGGCACGTTTGCAACTGGTGCAGGCGGAAGTGACTTGGCTGCAAGGCACGCTCGATGCGGCCGAAAGCCTGGCCATGGCGGCGCACGCCATCCTGTGCGCGCATGGCGACGGCGCCGCCTGCGCCGACGCCCACTGGCTGTTGTCCTCGATTGCCGTCGACCGGGGCGACCATGCCCGCTGCGATGCGGAACTGCTGGCCGCGGCCGAACAAGCGCGCGGCGCCGGCGATGCGATGCGCGCCAGCCTGGCCGACGCGGCCACGGCGCGCTGGGCCGTGCTGCGCGATGCGCCAGCCGCACAGGCGCGCTGGGGCAGTCATTTCCAGGCCGACAGCGCCAGCGGCAAGCTGCCCGCGCCGCTGGCCGCCTGGGTGCATGACTTCCGCGGCTTGCTGGCGCACACCTCGCGCGACCTGGGCGCGGCCGCCGGCCACTACATGCAAAGCTACGAGGCGGCGCTGGAAAGCGGCCAGCTGCGCGGCGCCATCACGGCCGCCATCAATATCGGCGACTGTTTCGCCAGCCTCAACGACAACGAATCGGCCCTGGAGTGGATGCAGTGCGCGCTGGACCTGGCGCGCCCCACCGGCTGGCCGCGCAGCATCGGCGCTTGCCAGACGCATACGGCCGAAACCATGCGCAAGCTGGGCCGCCTGGCCGCGGCCGAAAACTTGCTGCGCCAGGCGCTGCTCATCCTGGCGCCCGTGGCTGGCGCGCGCACCTATGCCAACGCCCTGTTCCACCTGGGCGAACTGAGCCTGGACAAGGGCGACTACGACACGGCGCTCGACGCCTTCAGCCGGCTGGCGCAACGCGCCGAAGCGCTGGGCCAGGCCGATTTCCGCAGCATGGCGCAGCGCGGCAGCGCCCACGCGCTGTCCTATCTGGACCGCCCGGACGAAGCGCTGCAGGCGGCCGAGCGGGCTTGCCAGCTGGCCACCGCGCAGGGCGACGCCATGCACCAGGTGGCGGCGCTGCGCGTCTTGTCGATGTTGCATGCGCGCCATGAGTTGCCGCCGCCCGCAGACATGCTGGAACGCAATCCCGCCCTGCATTTCCTGCACCAGGCGCTACAGGTGGCAGCTTCCATCGAAGGCTATTCGCCGCCCGGCGAGCTGCTCGATGCACTGGCGCGCGAATACGCGCATGCGGGCGATTATGCGCGCGCCTACGATATCGCCCTCGATGCGGGCATGGCGCGCGAAAAAAGCCACACCCAGCAAGCGAGCAACCGCGCCACGGCCATGCAGGTCTACCACCAGACGGAACATGCGCGCTCGGAAGGCTATCACCACCGCGAACTGGCCGCTTCCGAAGCGCGCCGCGCCGAAGTATTGCAGCAGACCAGCGACACCCTGGAACGGCTGTCGGCCATCGGCCAGGAAATCACCACCCACCTCGACGCCAGCGCCGTGTTCCAGGTGCTCGACCGCCACGTGCATGCCTTGCTGCCAGTCAACACCTTCGCCGTCTACATGCTCGACGCCGCAGGCACGGCGCTGCGCCGCGCGCATGGCATGGAGGCGGGCCGGCCCCTGTCCGACAACGCCATTCCACTGAGCAATCCACGCGCCTACTCCGTGCGCTGTCTGCTGGGCCGGCGCGAAGTGTATATCGACCAGGTACCGCCGCGCCGCCACGCCTACACGGTGCCCGGCACCCTGCATAACCAGAGCGTGCTGTACGTGCCGCTGATGGTGGGCGAGCGCGTGCTCGGCGTGATGACGGTGCAGGCCTGCCACGCCAACGCATACGGCGAACGCGAGCGGCTGATCTTCCGTACCCTGTGCGCGTATGGCGCCATCGCGCTCGACAACGCCAGCGCCTACCGGCAATTGCAAGATGCCCAGGCGCAACTGGTATCGCAGGAAAAACTGGCCGCCCTCGGTTCGCTGATGGCCGGCGTGGCGCATGAACTGAATACCCCGATCGGCAACAGTCTGTTGATCGCCAGCACCATGCAGCAAAAGACGGAAGACGTGGAACGCCTGATGAACGGTCCCGGCCTGCGCCGCTCCGACCTGGCCGCCTTCATCGACGATGCGGGCAAGGCGTCGGCGCTGGTGATGCGCGGCCTGCGCAGCGCGGCCGACCTGGTCAACAGCTTCAAGCAGGTGGCCGTCGACCGCACCACCGAGCAGCGGCGCCGCTTTGACTTGCAACAAGTCAGCAATGAAATCATCGCCACCGTCATGAACCGCATCCGCAGTTCGGGCCACCGCATCGAAATGGAGATAGCCTTCGGCATCGCCATGGACAGCTATCCCGGCCCGTTCGGCCAGGTGGTCACCAATCTGATCAACAATGCCCTGCTGCACGCCTTCGCCCCCGCGCCCAACGATGGCGGCGTCGGCACGGGCTGCATGCGCCTGTCCGCCACGGCGGACGCGGCGCGCGTGCGGATCGTCTTCGAAGACAATGGCGGCGGCATCGCGGAACAGCATTTGTCGCGCATCTTCGACCCCTTCTTTACTACCAAGCTGGGCCAGGGCGGCAGCGGCCTGGGTTTGTCGATCAGCTACAACATCGTCACGGCCCTGCTGGGCGGCACCATCCAGGTGGCCAGCAGCCCCGCCGGCACGCGCTTCACCCTGGACTTGCCGCTGGTGGCGCCCCAGCTGGACGGCGCCGCGCCCGCCAGCATCTATTAATCCACCGCCCCGTTGCCCGGGCGCAGGCTTGCCTATACAAGTACGCGCCCGGGCAGTCTTTCCAATCTAAAAGCAAAACCCTTATAATTGAACGGCTGAAGTACTTGCCATTGCATTATTTTCAACTTGGCAAACCGCATCGTACCGCGCGACAGGCGTCGCGCTGGCACCGATCAACACAGCAGCGCGCCGGGCGAGGCAGTCATCAGACGAGATGTTGTACGCTGATGCAACCCGGCGGGAAAGGCACGCCGCCGGCGGCCTGCGCATCTTCAAGTGGTCATTATGTCGACAAAAAAACCGATCAAGCACTACCTCCAGTTCTCCGATTTCACGTTGGAAGAGTACGAATATGTGATCGAACGCGCCCATCTGATCAAGCGCAAGTTCAAGAACTACGAAATCTACCATCCACTGATCGACCGCACCCTGGTGATGGTCTTTGAAAAGAACTCGACCCGCACGCGCCTGTCGTTCGAAGCCGGCATGCACCAGCTGGGCGGCGCCGCCATCTACCTGAACACGCGCGATTCCCAGCTGGGCCGCGGCGAGCCGGTGGAAGACGCGGGCCAGGTCATGTCGCGCATGTGCGACATCATCATGGTGCGCACGTTCGGCCAGGAAATCATCGAGCGCTTCGCCGCCAATTCGCGCGTGCCGGTGATCAATGGCCTGACCAATGAACACCACCCGTGCCAGGTCTTTGCCGACATCTTCACCTACATCGAACACCGCGGCTCGATCGCCGGCAAGGTGGTCGCCTGGATCGGCGACGCCAACAACATGCTGTACTCGTGGCTGCAAGCGGCCGAAGTGTTCGGCTTCCATGTGAACGTGTCGACGCCGAAGGGTTACGACATTGACCTGGCGCAAGTCAAGACCGAGCGCTACACCTTCTTCGCCAATCCATCGGACGCCTGCGAAGGCGCGCACCTGGTCAACACGGACGTGTGGACCAGCATGGGTTACGAAGCGGAAAACGCGGCCCGCATCGCCGCCTTCGACGGCTGGATCGTCGATGGCGCGAAGATGGCCCGCGCCGCGCCCGACGCCCTGTTCATGCACTGCCTACCCGCCCACCGCGGCGAGGAAGTGGCCGCCGAAGTGATCGACGGCCCGCAATCGGTGGTGTGGGACGAGGCGGAAAACCGCTTGCACGTGCAAAAAGCGCTGATCGAATACCTGTTACTCGGTAAAATCAACTAATTCGCCAGGCACTGCATAACTCCTGGCAGTATCGCAATACATACATCGACAACGACAACTGGAAGCAATATGAGCGACATTAAAAAAGTAGTCCTGGCCTATTCCGGCGGACTCGACACCTCCGTCATCCTGAAATGGCTGCAAGATAACTACCAGTGCGAAATCGTCACCTTCACGGCCGACCTGGGCCAGGGCGAAGAACTGGAACCGGCGCGCGCCAAGGCCATCAAGTTCGGCATCAAGCCGGAAAACATCCATATCGAAGATGTCCGCGAAGAATTCGTGCGCGATTTCGTCTTCCCGATGTTCCGCGCCAACACCGTGTATGAAGGCGAATACCTGCTGGGCACCTCGATCGCCCGTCCGCTGATCGCCAAGCGCCTGATCGAAATCGCCAACGCCACCGGCGCCGACGCCATCTCGCACGGCGCGACCGGCAAGGGCAACGACCAGGTGCGTTTCGAGCTGGGCGCCTACGCGCTGAAGCCAGGCGTGAAAATCATCGCCCCATGGCGCGAGTGGGATCTGCTGTCGCGCGAAAAACTGCTGAAGTACGCGGAAGACGCCGGCATCGAAATCGACATGAAGCACAAGAACGGCGGCGCGCCGTATTCGATGGATGCCAACTTGCTGCACATCAGCTTTGAAGGCCGCCACCTGGAAAACCCGAGCGCCGAAGCGGAAGAAACCATGTGGCGCTGGACCGTCAGCCCTGAAAAAGCGCCGGACGAAGCGGAATACCTGGACATCGAATACGAAAAAGGCGATATCGTCGCCATCAACGGCGTGCGCATGTCGCCTGCCACCGTGCTGGCCGAACTGAACAAAGTTGGCGGCAAGCATGGCGTGGGACGCCTGGACCTGGTGGAAAACCGCTACGTCGGCATGAAGTCGCGCGGCTGCTATGAAACCCCGGGCGGCACTATCATGCTGAAAGCCCACCGCGCCATCGAATCGATCACCCTGGACCGCGAAGTTGCCCATCTGAAAGATGACCTGATGCCGCGCTACGCGTCGATGATCTACAACGGCTACTGGTGGGCGCCCGAGCGCGTTGCCCTGCAGACCCTGATCGACCACACGCAGGAAACCGTGAACGGCTGGGTACGCATCAAGCTGTACAAGGGCAATGTCATCGTCGTGTCGCGCGATTCGAAGACCGATTCGCTGTTCGACATGAACATCGCCACCTTCGACGAAGACGGCGGCGCCTACAACCAGGCCGACGCCGGCGGCTTCATCAAGCTGAACGCCTTGCGCATGCGCATCGCCGCCATCGCCCGCGAAAAGCGCGGCCAGAAGTAATTAGTTACTGGGAGGCACTACCTCCCGCACCCGCCAAAAGCCGCCTCCGGGCGGCTTTTTTACGTTTGAAACGCACTCGGCAGCGATTTACCGCCCCGCGCGTACCCAGATCGCCCCCATTTTGCTGTCCTCATGGCAAAATGCTACAGTGCAATTGTGCTGACCTTCCTGCTTCCGGAGCCCTCCCATGTTCAAAGACCTGAGTATCAAGAATAAACTGTACCTGGGCTTCGGCTCCATCGTGGCCATCATCCTGATCTTGCTGGGCGTGGCCTACAACAGCTTTTCGCGGCTGTCGGAAGCCAATGCATGGGACCGGCACACGATGGAAGTGCTGGTCGAGATCGACAAGATTCACAATTCCATCCTGCAAATCCAGGTGGAAGCGCGCGGTTTCATCCTGACCGGCAACGAAGCTTCGCTGACGCCGGAAACCGATGAAACAGGGGTGCTGAGCCAGCACACGCAAAAAGCCATCAGCATGACGGTGGACAACAAGGTGCAATCGGAACGCTTCCGCAAGATCGACCAGCTGAGCAGCACCTGGGTCAAGGAGTGGATCACCCCCCTGATCGAGAAACGCCGCGCGCTGGGCAATGCGCCGGGCGCCACGGAAACGGTGGCGCGCCTGCTTCCGCCGGCCGGCTCGCCCGGCATCGTGCAAGCCAACAAACTGCTCGACGAAGCCGCCGCCGAAGAAAACCGCTTGCTGGCCGAGCGCACGGCCACGTCAAGTCGCCTGCAGGAAACCATGCTGCTGACCTTGGCGCTGGGCGGCGTGCTGTGCGTGGTGCTGGCGCTGGGCATTTCCTTCATCCTGGCCAAGGCCATCCTCGGCCCGCTGAAC
Organism: Janthinobacterium sp. SUN100; assembly: GCF_030397705.1. Classification (NCBI taxonomy): domain Bacteria; kingdom Pseudomonadati; phylum Pseudomonadota; class Betaproteobacteria; order Burkholderiales; family Oxalobacteraceae; genus Janthinobacterium; species Janthinobacterium sp. SUN100. The sequence goes on from NZ_JAPUBU010000002.1 coordinate 903,093, forward strand.
AGCCTGACGGACGCCGTCGGGCGCATCGCCGGCGGCGAGCAAGGCGCACGCGCCGCCATCATTTCGCGCGACGAGCTGGGCAAGGTGACGGAAGAGTTCAACCGCATGGCGCAAACCATCCAGGACAACCAGGCCAATGAACTGGCCGCCACGAATAGCCTGCGCGCCAAGGTCGATTCCCTGCTGGAAGTGGTGTCGAAGGCGGCCTCGGGCGACCTGACGGGCAAGGTCGGCATCACGGGCAACGACGCCATCGGCCAGCTGGGCAACGGCCTGGCGAAGATGTTTGAAAACCTGCGCAGCCTGCTCAACAATGTGCAAAAGGCCGGCATCCAGGTGACGACCTCCGCCACGGAAATCGCCGCCTCGGCGCGCCAGCAGGAAGCCACGGGTATTGAGCAAGCGCAAACCAGCGTGGAAATTCTCAGCACCACCAAGGAAATCTCGGCCAACACGAGCCAGTTGCTGAAAACCATGGAAGACGCCACCGCCGTGGCCGACTACACGACGAATGCCACGGCCGAAGCGCAAAACAACCTCAAGCGCATGGATTCGACCATGCAGCACATGGTCTCGGCCACCGATTCCATCAACGCCAAGCTGGCGGCCCTGTCGGAAAAAGCCAGCAATATCAATAGCGTACTGATCACCATCACGAAAGTAGCCGACCAGACCAACATCCTGTCGCTGAACGCCGCCATCGAGGCGGAAAAAGCGGGCGAAGCGGGCCGCGGCTTTTCCGTCGTGGCGACGGAAATCCGCCGCCTGGCCGACCAGACGTCCGTCTCCACCTGGGATATCGAGCAAATGCTCAAGGAAATGCAGTCGGCCGTGTCCGCCAGCGTGATGGGCATGGATAAATTCTCGGAAGAAATTCGCCGCAGCGTGGGCGAGGTACGCCAAGTGGCGGAACAATTGTCGTCCGTGATGGACCAGGTGCAAAAACTCACGCCGCAATTCGATGCCGTGCTGCAAGGCATGCAGTCGCAGGCGATCGGCGCGTCGCAAATTTCCGACACCATGATGCAGCTCAACGACGCCACGCAACAGACGGTGGAGTCGCTGAAGGCCACCAGCGAAGCGGTGCACCAGTTGCAATATGCGGCGGGCGACCTGCAGTCGAGCGTGTCGACCTTCGCCGTCACCATCTGATCCCATGAAAGTGCTGCTCTTTCACATCGGACGCGACCGCTATGGCCTGCCCCTGGCCGGCATCGTGCGCGTCTTGCCGCTGCTGGAGCTCAAACAGTTGCCGCTCACGCCAGACTACGTGGCCGGCCTGATGGACTTGCACGGCACGCCCGTGCCCGTGATCGACCTGTCGCGCCTGGCCGGGCTGCCTGCCGCCGCCGCGCAATTCGACACGCGCATCGTCATCGTCGACTACCGCGCGCCTGGCGGCGCCACGCATGCGCTGGGCTTGCTGGCCACGCAGGTGCGCGGCATCGCCGACATCGCGGCGGACAAGCTCGAGGATAGCGGCGTGGCGACGGCGCCGTTCCTGGGTCAGGTGGCCAGCGACGCCGACGGCATCGTGCAGCTGGTGGAACTCGAACACCTGCTGCCGCCGGACGTGCGCGCGCTGCTGTTTCAAGACACGGGCGCGGCATGACGGCCCAAGCCCTCCTGCGCCGCGCGACCGGCCTGTCCGTCTCCAAAGCCGTGGCCGAACGGGCCGTCGGCCAGCGCATGGAGCAAACGGGTTTTACCGACAGCGAAGCCTATCTGCAAGCGCTCACGCCGGCCGAAATGACGCAATTGATCGAGCTGGTGGTGGTGCCGGAATCGTGGCTGTTCCGCGACCCGCAGGCGTTCTACGCCACCGTCGAACTGGTGCAGGAACGCTGGGCGCGGGGGCGCGCCACGCGCATCCTGTCGATCCCGTGCGCGGGCGGCGAGGAACCGTATTCGATGGCCATGGCGCTGCGCGACGGCGGCGTGCCGAAACAGGCGTTCAGCATCGACGCGTATGACCTGAGCCCCGGCTGCATCGAGCGGGCGCAGGCCGGCGTGTATGGCCGCAACGCCTTCCGCGCGCAGGACGTGGCCTTCCGCGAGCGCTATTTCACGCACGTGGCCGACGACGCCTACCGCATCATCGACTCCTTGCGCGAGCAAGTCACCTTCAGGCAGGGCAATCTGCTGCAATTCGATACCGCCACCTACAGCCGCCATTACGACGTCATCTTTTGCCGCAACCTCTTGATTTACTTCGACAAACCGACCACGCGCGCGGCCATCCACAACCTGTCCGCCCTGCTGGCCGACGACGGCATGCTGCTGGCCGGCTATGCGGAAGTGCCGTCGTTCTGCCAGAACGGCTTTGCGCCGCTGCAGTTCCGCCAGGCCTTCGCCCTGAAGAAGGAAACGGCGGCGCCGGCCAGCCCCGTGCAGGTGGCGCCGCTGCCGGCCGCGCGCCCCCTGCGCAGCGTGCCGCCCGCGCCAAGGCGCGCCGCCGCAGCCGCCCCTGCCGCCGCGACAGCGCCGCGCACGCGCCCCGTGTCCGTGCCGTCGCCGGCGCCGGCCGCGCAAGCCGATTTGCTGGCCGAGGCGCGCCTGCTGGCCGACCGTGGCCAGTTGCGCGAAGCGGGCGAAAAATGCCACGCCCACCTGGCGCGCGTGCCCGAGGCAGCGGAAGCGTATTTCATGCTGGGCATCATCAATGAACTGGCCGGCAAGATGGACCTGGCCGACGATTACTGGCGCCGCTGCATCTACCTGCAGCCCGACCATTACGAGGCGCTGTGCCACCTGTCGCTGCTGGCCGAACGCAATGGCAACCACACGGCCGCCGCCACCCTGAAGGCGCGCGCGGCGCGCATCTACCAGCGCCGCCAGGCGTCCAACTAAGGGGCAAGCATGACCAACCTCATCGCCACCGAGTCCCCCGACGCCATCGACGACTGCTGGAACCATATCGGCGTGGTCGGCGACCAGAGCTGCCCCAGGCTGCCGGCCAACGTACATTGCCGTAACTGCGACGTGTATGCGGGCGCCGCCCAGCGCAACCTGCAGCGGCCCGTGGATGAACACTACCAGCGCGACTGGGCCAGCCACTTCCGCCAGATCGATGCGGGCGGCGAAGTGCGCGACAGCTCTGCGCTGGTATTTCGCATCGGCCGCGAATGGCTGGCGCTGCCCACGCGCGTGTTCGACTCCGTGGCGCCGCAGGCCAAGCCGCACGTGCTGCCACACCGCGGCGGGCGCGGCCTGGCGGGCATCGTCAATATCGGCGGCAAGCTGTATCCGTGCATGTCGCTGGCACACTTGCTGGGCATCGACGAACAGGGCGCGCCGGCGGCGCGCGGCCGCCACACCTTTGCGCGCCTGCTGCTGATGCGCTGGGAAGAACAGGCTTACGCGCTGCCCGTGGCCGACCTGCACGGCATCGTGCGCTATGCATCGAGCACCGTGCAAGCGCCGGCGGCCACCATCAACAAGGGCCTGTCGCGCTATCTGTCCGGCGTCATCACCGAGGGCGACATGCGCATCGGCTGCCTCGACACGGCGCTGATCGGCTTTCAACTTGCGAGACTATTACGATGAGCCAGGACCAGCACGGCGACCTGAGTGCCTTTTCCATGCTGGACCTGTTCCGCATGGAGGCGGACAGCCAGACCCAGATCCTCACCGACGGCTTGCTGGCCATGGAGCGCCATGCGGGCGATGCGGCCGCCGTCGAAGCGATGATGCGCGCGGCGCACTCGATCAAGGGCGCCGCCGCCATCGTCGGCCTGCAAGTGGTGGTGCAGCTGGCGCACGGCATGGAAGACAGCTTTGTCGCCGCCCAGCACGGCCGCCTGAAACTCACGCCGGAGCGGGTCGACGTGCTGCTGTCGGGCGTCGACCTGATCGTGCAGCTGTCGCGCCTGGACGACGCGGGCGCCGAAGCGTGGCTGGCCGCCAATGCGGCGCAGATCGACCAGACCCTGAACGCCATCGCCGACATCGCCGACCTGCCCGAATTGCCTGCCCTGCCCCCGGCGCCCGTGCCAGCGCCGGCAGCGGCGGCGCCACAGGCTCCCGTGGCCAGCGGCCTGGCGGGAGAGGACGCGGAAGCGGAAGCGACAGAAGCTGCCGCGCCCGCGCCGCGTACAGGTGCCGCACCGGCCAAGGCCCAGGCGCAGAATTTCGACAAACTGCTGTCGCTGGCCAGCGAATCGCGCATCAATGCGCACCAGATGCACCCGTTCATCGGTGCCTTGCAGCGCTTCAAGCGCAACCAGAGCAGCCTGTTTTCCGCCATCGAGCACCTGCACGAAGCCATTGCCCGCTCGGGCGACGCGGGCCTGATGGAAAAATCCCTGCTGGCGCTGCAAAAGACCCAGCCCCTGAAGCAGTTCATGCTCGAACACATCGCCGACATCGAAACCTATGAGCGGCGCTTGCTGGCCGTCTCGCAAGGCATGGTCGACGAAGTGCTGGCGCTGCGCATGCGCCCTTTCCGCGACGGCATCCACGCCTTCCCGCGCATGGTGCGCGACCTGGCGCGCAGCCTGGGCAAGGAAGTGCAGCTGGAGATCGAAGGCGAAGACACCCTGGTCGACCGCGATATCCTGGCGAAGATCGAAAGCCCGCTGAACCACATGCTGCGCAATGCCATCGACCATGGCATGGAAGGCCCGTACGAGCGCATCGACGCGGGCAAGGAAGCGCTGGGCACGATACGCATGGAAGCGCGCCACCGCGCCGGCATGCTGAGCATCGAAATCAGCGACGACGGGCGCGGCGTCGACCTGGAAAAGATCCGCCAGTCCGTCATCGAGCGCAAGATGGCCAGCCCCGCCATGGCCGCCGCGCTGTCGCCGGGCGAGCTGCTAGAATTTTTGTTCTTGCCCGCCTTCAGCCTGAAGGCGACGGCCAATCAATTGTCCGGACGCGGCGTGGGCCTCGACATCGTGCACGAGACGATACGCCAGCAAAACGGCACCGTGCGCCTGGAATCGGAGCCGGGCCGGGGTTTCCGCGCCCTCATCACCCTGCCGCTGACGCAATCGATCGTGCGCGCGCTGGTGATCGACATCCAGGGCGAAGCCTACGCCATCCCCATCGTCAAGGTGGAAAGCGTGGTGCGCGTGCCGCAAGCGGCCATCCATACCCTGGAAAACAAGCAGTTCTTCGAACTCAAGGGCGAGCATCTGGGCCTGGTCTCGGCGGCGCAGGTGCTGGAGCTGGGCGAAGCGGCGAACCAGGCCGAGGACTTGCCGGTGGTGGTGATCGGGCGCGGCAAGCAAAGCTATGCCCTGGTGGTCGACGCCATCCGCGGCGAGCAAAGCCTGGCGGTGCAAGCCATCGATCCGATCTTCGGCAAGATGCGCGACATTTCCGCCGCCGCCCTGCTCGATGACGGCGAGCCGGTGCTGATCCTCGACGTGCCCGACCTGCTGCTGTCGATCGACAAGCTGCTGCACGAGGGCGGCCTGCACCAGCTGGCGCAGGCGGGCCATGCGCAGCAGCGCCGCGCCAAGCGCATCCTCGTCGTCGACGATTCGCTGACGGTGCGCGAAATGGAGCGCAAGCTGCTGCTGGCGCGCGGCTTCGAAGTCGACGTGGCCATCGACGGCATCGACGGCTGGAACGTCGTGCGCAGCGGCGAATACGACCTGGTGATCACCGACGTCGACATGCCGCGCATGGACGGCATCGAGCTGGTTTCGCTGATCAAGAAGGACTTGCACCTGCACAAGCTGCCGGTGATGATCGTCTCGTACAAGGACCGCCCGGAAGACCGCGCGCGCGGCCTGTCCGCCGGCGCCGACTATTACCTGACCAAAGGCAGCTTCCACGACGAGACCTTGCTCGACGCGGTGGCCGACCTGATAGGAGATGCCCGCTTATGAGTTGTACTTCATGAAAATTGCCATTGCCAACGATGTCGCCATGGCCGCCGAGGCCCTGCGCCGCGTGGTGGCCAGCACGCAGGAACACCAGGTACTGTGGATCGCCCGCACGGGGCTCGAAGCCGTGCGCATGTGCGAGGGCAACCGTCCCGACCTGATCCTGATGGACCTGAACATGCCGGAGATGGATGGCGTCGAGGCGACGCGCCTGATCATGGAGCAAAGCCCGTGCGCCATCCTGGTGGTCACGGGACGCCCGCAAGACAATGTCAACCAGGTCTTCCGCGCGCTGGGCGCGGGTGCGCTCGACGTCACGGCCACCCCCGTGCTGCAGGGACAAGTGGGCGGCGACAGCGAACTGCTGGCCAAGATCAAGACCATCGGCAAGCTGATACGCCACAGCGCCGAAACGCCGCCGCCGCGCCAGGCGAACGGCAATGGCGGCGAACGGGCCGACGGGCAAGTCACCACGCTGGTGGCCATCGGCGCCTCGACGGGCGGCCCTTCGGCCGTGGCCAAGGTGCTGTCCGGCTGGACGGCGCCGCCCGGCTGCGCCATCGTGGTGGTGCAGCATATCGATGAAACCTTCGCCTCGCACTTCGCCAAATGGCTCGATGACCAGCTCAGCATGCCCGCGCGCGTGATCGTCGAAGGCGATGAACTAGTGTCCGGCACGGTACTGATCGCCAAAACCAATGATCACTTGCTGCTAGATCAAAATTATCGTTTGGGTTACGATGCAGCACCACGCGAGTATGTTTACCGCCCGTCCGTCGATGTCTTCTTCAACTGCGTGGCGCAGCACTGGCGCGGCGACGCCATCGGTGTATTGCTCACAGGCATGGGACGTGACGGCGGCGATGGCTTGCTGGCCATGCGCCGCGCCGGCAAGACGACCATCGCACAAGACCAGGCCAGCAGTGCCGTGTACGGCATGCCGCGCGCGGCGGCCGAACTCGATGCGGCGCAGCACATCCTGCCCTTGGATAGAATAGGCGCCAGCCTGCGCAGCCGCCTGGGCGCCAAACTCAACAATGGGTGGGAGCCCTCCCCTAACATCTGAAAAGAATGCAATGCCAGAATTCTCCTCCAGTTTCAGCCAGCATGAGCCCGCATTGACCGAATTCAAGGTCAGCGTGCTGCTGGTGGACGACCAGTTGATCATTGCCGAGGCAGTACGGCGCATGCTCAGCGACCAGCAGGATATCGAATTTCATTACGTGACCGACGCCACGCAGGCGCTGGACACGGCGCTGCGTTTGCAACCGACCGTCATCCTGCAAGACCTCGTGATGCCAGGCATCGACGGCTTCGCCCTGATCCAGCTGTACCGCGAAAACGCGGCGCTCGCGCACGTGCCGGTGATCGTGATGTCGGCCAAGGATGACCCGAAACTGAAGGCGCACAGCTTTTCCGTCGGCGCCAACGACTATGTGGTGAAACTGCCGGACCGCCTGGAGCTGCTGGCGCGCATACGCTACCACTCGGCAGCCCACATCAGCCGCCTGCAGCGCGACCAGGCTTTTCGTTTCCTGCGAGAAAGTCAAAAGAACCTGGCCGACGCGAATATTGAATTACAGAAACTCGCCGCCCTCGATGGCTTGACGGGCATCGCCAACCGCCGCCGCTTCGATGAAACCTTGCAATTCGAATGGCAGCGTGGCCAGCGCGACAAGACGCCGTTGAGCTTGCTGTTTTGCGATATCGACCATTTCAAAAGCTATAACGACCACTTTGGCCACCTGGCGGGCGACCTGTGCCTGAAAAAAGTCGCCGCCGTGCTGACGGAACATTTGAAGCGCCCGGCCGACCTGGCCGCCCGCTACGGCGGCGAAGAGTTCGCCCTGATCCTGCCGGAAACGGAGGCTGCAGGGGCCCTGCTGATCGCCGAAGCGTGCCGGCGCCACCTGGAAGGCTTGCAGATCGAAAATCCAGCGGCAAGCACGGGCATCGTCACCATCTCGATCGGCGTGGCCACCATCGTGCCCTCGCCGGACTCGACGGTCGAGCAATTGATCAACCGCGCCGACCAGGCCCTGTACGCGGCCAAGCGCGGCGGACGCAACAGCGTGCTGAGCGCCGCTGACGTCCAGGACTGATTTTTAACAGCAAGGAAAGTGAAGCATGAGCACACAACTGGACAATGTTAGCGTCGTCAAGAAGTCGAATATCTACTTTGACGGCAAATGCGTCTCGCACAACGTCATCCTGGCCGATGGCACGAAGAAAAGCGTGGGCGTGATTTTCGCGTCATCGTTGCGCTTCAACACGGGCGCGCCGGAAATCATGGAAATCGTCAGCGGCCTGTGCAAGATACGCCTGGCCGATGCGACAGAGTGGAACAGCTATGGCGCGGGCACGCAATTCAAGGTACCGGGCAATAGCTATTTTGACATTGAAACTATCGAAACCGTAGATTACGTCTGCCACTTCGGCTGATTCACGCAGAAAAAACGTCCATGGCTGCGTTGCCCTGAACATTTTTTCAAGCGCGGATTGACTATTTAGACAAACACAGGCTCGGGCGACAGGCGCACACCATATTTCGCCTCTACATCATCCTGTATCGCTGCCGCCAGCCGGGTAATGTCCGCGCCACGAGCGCCGCCATTATTCACCAGAACCAGCGCCTGCTTGGGATACACTCCCGCGGGCCCCAGGTTTTTCCCCTTCCAGCCGCACTGATCGATCAGCCACCCTGCCGCCAGCTTTTCCGTACCATCGGGCTGCGCATGGTGTACCAAGGTGGGGAAACGTTCCAACAAGGCAAGACATTGCTCTCGTGACACCACGGGATTCTTGAAGAAGCTGCCCGCATTGCCTATGACGGCCGGGTCCGGCAATTTTCGCCGGCGGATCGCCATCACCGTGTCGGCCACCTGTTGGGGCGTCGGCTCGGCAATATTGCGCTCGGCCACGGCCTGCGCCAGTTCCGCATAGCGCAAGTTCGGCTGCCACTCGGCCGGCAAGGCAAACGTGACTTCCAGCACGATCAGTTCGCGGCCGTCCGCCTGCTTGAAGATACTGTCGCGGTAAGCGAAACGGCAGGCATCGCGGTCCATGTCGAAGACGATGCCGCTGCCACTGTGCATGACGCTCACGCTGTGCAGATAATCCTTGATTTCAACGCCATACGCGCCAATATTCTGGATAGGCGCCGCGCCCACCGTGCCGGGAATCAGGGACAGGTTTTCCAGCCCGCCCACGCCTTGCGCCAGGGTCCACTGCACGAAATCGTGCCAGTTTTCGCCGGCTGCGGCAGTGACGAGTATCGTCTCGAAATCCGCCTGCGCCAGGCGCATGCCGCGCGTGGCCATGTGCAGCACGGCGCCGGGAAAGTCGCCCGTCAGCACGATGTTGCTGCCGCCGCCCAGTATCAGGCGCGGCATGGCGGACAGGGCGGGATCTTGCAGTGCGGCGTGCAATTCGGCCTGCGAGGTGATGCGTACGTAGGCGGCCGCATTGGCCGCGATGCCGAAGGTATTCAGGCGCTGGAGGGAGTAATTGTGTTCGATGGTGAGCTCTGCAGACATGGGATCGGGAAATTTTGCTCGATTATAGAGCGAAAGCGACAAAAAACCACCTCAGGACAAGGGCGACTTGCCCGTTGTCCGTTAAAATGTCGCATCTTTAACAGGGCCGTCCCATGGCGCAGAATCAGCCGCCAAGGCCCAGCGCGCCGAGCGTGCGCTCGCTTTAACAAGAAAAGGAACAGACCATGCCGTCATTTGATGTAGTCTCCGAAGCCGATATGATCGAAGTCAAGAATGCAGTCGAGCAATCCAACAAGGAAATCACGGCCCGCTTCGACTTCAAGGGCAGCGACGCCCGCGTCGAACACAAGGAAAACGAGTTGACCGCGTTCGCGGACTCGGAATTCCAGCTCAGCCAGGTGCGCGACGTGCTGACCAACAAATTGACCAAACGCAAGGTCGATGTGCGCTTCCTCGACGAAGGCGACATCAAGAAGATCGGCGGCGACAAGGTCAAGCAGATCATCAAGATCAAGAATGGCATCGAATCGGATGATGCCAAGAAAATCGTGCGCGTCATCAAGGACAGCAAGATGAAAGTGCAAGCGAGCATCCAGGGCGAAGCCGTACGCGTCACGGGCGCCAAGCGCGACGACCTGCAGGCGGCCATGGCCATGCTGCGCAAGGACGTGCCCGACATGCCGCTGGAATTTAACAATTTCCGCGATTAATTTCGATGATGCGCACGCTGCGGCCTGCGCTTGCACCGGCATGGCGGCAAAAGCTGCCTCGGAGCGCCTGCGCGCTTGGGGTAGAATTGAAGCTGCGCACAGCTACATGCGCCCGCGCGCCTGACCGGCAGCGGGCTTGACCGTACATCTGGCTCAGTGATAACCACGGTAGTCTAAGGATAGCAATGAAACGTGTTGATGATTTCCGCCTGCGATTTGGCAAAAAAGAATATGTGCCCATCATGATAGGCGGAATGGGTGTGGATATTTCCACGTCGGAGCTGGCCCTGGAAGCGGCCCGGCTGAACGGTATCGGCCATATCTCCGATGCCATGGTGGAAGACGTGTCGGATCGCCGTTTCGACACCACCTTCGTCAAAGACAAGACGAAACTGTACAAGTTCAACATCAATAACAGCGACAAGGCCGTGGTGCAGTTCGACCTGGGCCGCCTGGCGGAAGCGCAGCGCCTGCATATCGGCCGCACCATGGAAGCAAAAAAAGGCGATGGCTTGATCTTCGTCAATTGCATGGAAAAACTGACGATGAACGGCCCCCGCGAAACCTTGCGCGTGCGACTGAATGCGGCGCTGGATGCGGGTATCGACGGCATCACCCTGTCGGCCGGCTTGCACTTCGGTTCGTTCGCCTTGATGGCCGACCATCCGCGTTTCCGTGATGCCAAGCTGGGCATCATCGTCTCGTCCGTACGCGCCTTGCAGATTTTCCTGCGCAAGAACGCCAAGCTGGACCGTTTGCCCGACTTCATCATCGTCGAGGGCCCATTGGCCGGCGGCCATCTGGGCTTCGGCATGGACTGGGCCAATTACGACCTGCACACGATCACGGCGGAACTGCTGGCCTACCTGAAGGCCGAACAGCTGGATATCCCGCTGATCGCCGCTGGCGGCATCTTCACGGGCAGCGATGCCGTTTCCTTCCTGGAAGCGGGCGCGGCTGGCGTGCAAGTGGCGACGCGCTTTACCGTCACCAAGGAATGCGGCTTGCCAAACAAGGTCAAGCAGGAATACTACAAGGCCTCGGAAGAAGACATCATCGTCAATGGCGTCTCGCCGACGGGCTACCCGATGCGTATGCTGAAGAACACGCCCGCCATCGGCGCCGGCATCCGTCCAGGCTGCGAATCGTATGGCTACCTGCTCGACGCGACGGGCAACTGCGCGTACATCAACTCGTACAACCGCGAAGTGGCGGCCCATCCGGAGCAAAAAACCGTCGTCGTGATGGACAAGACTTGCCTGTGCACGCACATGCGCAACTTCAACTGCTGGACCTGCGGCCACTACACCTACCGCCTGAAGGACACCACGCATAAGCTCGACAACGGCGAATACCAGATCCTGACGGCCGAACACGTCTTCAAGGATTACCAGTTCAGCGTCGACAACCAGATCGCCCTGCCGGAAAAAGAAATTCTGGTAGCAAGCTGAATCTTGTCAGCCTGAAATAAAAATGGCGCAGCCTGCGAAGGCTGCGCCATTTTTTTATGCGGGGAGCATGTCCCGCAATGCCAGTTCGATCGCCTCGAACCTTGGCCGCCGCAATATTTCTTCCTGCAAGCAAGTTTCTTGCAAAGCATGCAAGGCGGGCAAAGGCGTCGCACAATGGGCGATCAGCTCGCCCAGTAGCACGCCAAAGGCACGTGCCTCTATGCCCTGCAGCAAGTCCCCTTGCGGAGAGCCGGGAACAAACATGGACGCCGCACCAAAGTCGCCCAACAGGCAGGCGCCGGCATCCGCATGCAGGATATTGTGGGCATACAGGTCGCCGTGCGCGATACCGTGCGCATGCAACTGCCGCACGGCCGAGGCGATGCCATGCGCAATGGCCAGCGTTTGCGGAAAATCAAAGCGCGCGCCATCGGCATACACATCGCGCGTACACGACTCCAGGCTCGGCGGCCCGGCCAGGTTGCGGAAGGCCGCGTCAACGAGCGGCATGACGAGTCCCAGCGCTCCTTGCGGATGTGCATCGAGCGTCCCGAGGATGGGAATCAGGCTCGGATGGGCACCGGCGCCGACGCATGCGGCCATTTCACTGCGCGGCAAGCCATCGCTGGTCATGGCCCCCTTGAACACCTTGACGGCGACCTCATCGGCGCCATCCAGGCGGGCACGGTAAATCACGCCCGATGCCCCCTCGCCCAACTGCTGCGCCAATACCAGGCGCTGCCACGCCACGCCCACTGCGGCTGAACCGGCCAGGGCCGCCAGTTCCCGCGCTTCCGTGAAGGGATTGCCCGCATACGCCAGCCAGCCCAGGCATGGCAGGGACAGCAGACAGTCGGGCAGCGCCGTGAAACGGTTGGCGGCGATGCGCACCAGTTCCAGCCGGCGGCAGTTCGCCAAGGAAGCGGGCAAGCTGTCCAGGCAATTTCCCGCCAGCATGAGTTTCTGCAACAGTCCGCACTTGCCCAGCTCCTCCGGCAAGGCTTCGATGGCATTGTCGGTCAGGGTCAGCCAGCGCAGCCTGGATGGCAAGGCTGCGGCCGGCACGTGGCGTATCCGGTTCGCCTTGAAACCGATCATTTCCAGCGCAGGACAGGAACCGAGCACGGCCGGCAAGCTGGTGAACAGGTTGTCCGAGCAAAAAATGATGCGCAGCTTGTGCAGGCGTGGCAAATCGTCGGGAAGCGTGGCAAGCGCATTGCCGGACAGGTCGAGGATTTCCAGGCTGTCGGCGAGGTCGAAGATTTCGCGAGGGAATGCCGTCAAGCCGCAGGACAGCTTCAGACGGCGCAGGCCGGCCAGTTGGCCGGCGCGTAATTGCTCCAGTGTATGCACAGCAGACAAGATATTCCTTTCAAGCTAGCACGCGATCGATGCCATGCATAAAATCATTGGACGTAAAAAAACCCCAACCGGATCACCGGAAGGGGTTTTTTCGAATAACAAGCCTGACGATAACCTACTTTCACACTGGTTGCAGCACTATCATCGGCGCAAAGTTGTTTCACGGTCCTGTTCGGGATGGGAAGGGGTGGGACCAACTTGCTATGGTCATCAGGCATAACTTGTACTGGCGTTTGTCCTCTGTGGAGCGACAAAGCCTGAATCTGGAAGAAGCAAAGATTGGGTAATGACTGGTTGTATCAACACACACGCAACGTTGTACCGTCTTATCCTCTGTACCTGCTAAGGTTATAGGGACAAGCCGTACGGGCAATTAGTACTGGTTAGCTTAATGCATTACTGCACTTCCACACCCAGCCTATCAACGTCCTGGTCTCGAACGACCCTT